>NZ_JASFXA010000052.1:0-332 GCF_030766805.1 Nocardia sp. CC213A | reverse complement strand
GACCTCCCAAACCTGGCGGGGTCGTTGAACACCCTGGCCGTCCGGCAGGCCGAGACCGGTGACCGGGAGGCGGCACTGACCTCCATCGTCGAAGCAGTGGGCCACTACCGACGACTGGTCGACACGAACCCGGCGGCATTCCTCCCAAACCTGGCGGGTTCGTTGAACACCCTGGCCGTCCGGCAGGCCGAAATCGGTGACCGGGAGGCGGCACTGACCTCCATCGTCGAAGCGGTCGGCCACTACCGACGACTGGTCGACACGAACCCGGCGGCATTCCTCCCAAACCTGGCGATGTCGTTGAACACCCTGGCCGTCCGGCAGGCCGAGAG
>NZ_JASFXA010000051.1:0-351 GCF_030766805.1 Nocardia sp. CC213A | reverse complement strand
CTCCCCAGGTTCTCCGGACCGCCCCCGGCCGCCAGGAACGCTTTCACCGCGTCGTGGTTACGCTGCCCGGCACTACGCCGGTCCCGCCGCGCCGCCACCTCCATGAGATCCTTGTCGACCGCACCCGGCCCCATCCGGGGGCTGTCGGGATCCTCGGGATTACACATCCCCGGACGCGCCCACTTCGCCAACACCACATCCAACAACGCCCGCAGTTGCGGATCCAGCACGCCCTTGACCTCACTCATACCGTCCACGCGTTGTTTGCCCACCCACAGCTCGCGCCGCCGGGCGCGGTCGTCGTCGCTGGTGAGGACCCCGTCCGGGTCCAGACACGACAGCAGCACGTGC
>NZ_JASFXA010000050.1:0-351 GCF_030766805.1 Nocardia sp. CC213A | reverse complement strand
GACCCCAGGTTCTCCGGACCACCCCCAGCCGCCAGGAACGCTTTCACCGCGTCGTGGTTACGCTGCCCGGCACTACGCCGATCCCGCCGCGCCGCCACCTCCACCGTGTCCTGATCGACCGCGCCCGGCCCCATCCGGGGGCTGTCGGGATCCTCGGGGTTGCACATGCCCGGACGCGCCCACTTCGCCAAGACGACATCCAGCAGGGCACGCAGTTGCGGATCCAGCACGCCCTTGATCTCGCTCATACCGTCCACGCGTTGTTTGCCCACCCAGAGTTCGCGGCGGCGGGCGCGGTCGTCGTCGCTGGTGAGGACCCCGTCCGGGTCCAGACACGACAACAGCACGTGT
>NZ_JASFXA010000049.1:0-851 GCF_030766805.1 Nocardia sp. CC213A | reverse complement strand
TGGGGAACCTGGTCCGGCGTTGTTGCCGACCACCGCGACCCTGCAGGCCGAGGGTGTGGTGTCGCCGGAGCACGCGCGGGTGATCATGCGGGTGATGGACCGCATCCCCAATGCGGTGCCCGTCGAGACGCAGGCCGAGGCCGAACAGCAGCTCGCCCGCGCGGCGAGCCAGATGCCGCCGGAGTACGTGAGCAAGGTCGGGCACGTGCTGCTGTCGTGCCTGGACCCGGACGGGGTCCTCACCAGCGACGACGACCGCGCCCGACGCCGCGAGCTGTGGGTGGGCAAACAACGCGTGGACGGTATGAGCGAGATCAAGGGCGTGCTGGATCCGCAGTTGCGGGCGTTGTTGGATGTGGTGTTGGCGAAGTGGGCGCGGCCGGGGATGTGTAATCCCGAGGATCCCTACAGCCCCCGGATGGGACCCGCAGCCGTCGACAAAGACACAGTGGAAGCGGCGGCGCGGCGGGATCGGCGTAGTGCCGGGCAGCGTAACCACGACGCGGTGAAAGCGTTCCTGGCTGCTGGGGGTGGTCCGGAGAACCTCGGGAGTCATCGGGGTGTGCCGGTGTCGGTGGTGTTGACGATGAGTGTGACCGACCTGCAGGCCGGGGCCGGGTACGCCCACACCGCGTCGGGATCGGTGATGTCGGTTCGGGACGCGTTGCGGATGGCCGAGGGCAGCTATCCGTTGTTGATGCTGTTCGACGGCAAAGGACTCCCGTTGCATTTGGGGCGGGGGAAGTATCGGTTGGCGTCGTCGTGGCAGCGGTTGGCGTGTATCGCCGCTGATCGGGGCTGTACGCGTCCGGGGTGTGAGGCTCCGGCGACGATGTGTGCGGTGCATCATA
>NZ_JASFXA010000048.1:0-878 GCF_030766805.1 Nocardia sp. CC213A | reverse complement strand
AAGGGGCGTGAATTCGTCACGGAGCCGGTGGCTTTCGATCACCCCCTGTGGGTGCTGTACTCCTCGGGCACCACCGGCAAACCCAAAGGCATCGTCCACGGCCACGGCGGCGTCCTGCTCGAACACCTCAAAGCCATCGCCCTGCACACCGACCTCGGCCCCGACGACACCTTCTTCTGGTACACCAGCCCCTCCTGGATGATGTGGAACTTCCAGATCGCCGGACTCCTCGCCGGCGCCACCATCGTCTGCTACGACGGCAGCCCCACCCACCCGGCCACCGACACCCTCTGGCACCTGGCCGCCACCACCGCCACCACCGTGCTCGGCACCAGCCCCGGCTACGTCCTGGCCTGCGCCAAAGCCGACACCCACCCCGCCCGCGACCACGACCTCACCGCCCTGCGCAGCATCGGCATCACCGGCTCCGCGCTGCCCCCGTCCTCCTCACTGTGGCTACGCGACCACCTCGGCGACCACATCCCCGTCGCCTCCATCAGCGGCGGCACCGACGTCGTGTCCGCCTTCCTCGGCGCCGTCCCCACCGTCCCGGTCTGGCCCGGCGAACTGTCGGTGCCCTACCTCGGCGCCGCCGTCGCCGCCTACGACGAGCACGGCCACCCCGTGCGCGGCGAGGTCGGCGAACTCGTCATCACCGCCCCCATGCCCTCCATGCCCGTCCGGTTCTGGAACGACCCCGACGGCTCCCGCTACCACGACGCCTACTTCACCACCTACCCCGGCATCTGGCGCCACGGCGACTGGATCACCATCACCGACCACGACAGCGTCATCGTCCACGGCCGCTCCGACTCCACGTTGAACCGCAACGGCATCCGCATGGGCTCCGCCGACATCTACCAAGCCGTCGAAGCCCT
>NZ_JASFXA010000047.1:0-933 GCF_030766805.1 Nocardia sp. CC213A | reverse complement strand
TCCGTGCCCACCTCTTTCCTTGAGAGGATGGGCAGATCATGCCATCGAAGTACGACGAGGCGACCAAGGCCAAGGCAGTCCGGCTGGTCGTCGATCATCGTGAGGACTACCCGACCGAGTGGGCCGCGATCAAGGCCGTGTCGTCCCGGTTGGGGATGACCGCTGAGACGCTGCGGAAGTGGATTCGTCAGACCGAGGTCGACGAGGGTCGCTCCGACGGTGTGTCGACCGAGGCGGCCCGGATCATCCGCGAGCAGAAACGCAAGATCGCCGAGCTGGAGCAGACGATCGACATCCTCTCGGCAGCAACAAGTTTCTTCGCGCGGGCGAGCGACCCGCGACAGAAGTAGTCTGCGCGTACATTGCCGAGCATCGGGCTCGGTTCGGGGTCGCTCCGATCTGCCGTGCGCTGACCGCGCACGGCTGCAAGATCGCCCCGAGAACCTTCTACGCCTGGCTGTCGCGGCCGCCGTCGAAACGGGCACTGTGGGACACCGCGATCACCGAAATCTTGGCCGGCTACTACGAGCCGGACGAGCACGGTCGCCGCGAACCCGAATCGCTCTACGGTGCGGAGAAGATGTGGGGGCATCTGCAACGCGAGGGAATCCCGGTGGCCCGCTGCACCGTGGAGCGGTTGATGCGCGTCAACGGGTGGCGGGGTGTGGTGCGACGCAAGGCAATTCGCACCACCGAGGCCGATCCGGCCGGGAGTCGAGCGGCGGACCTGGTGGACCGCAACTTCCGGGTTCGGGCCCCGAATCTGCTGGTCGTCGCCGATTTCACCTACGTGCGGCTGGCGAGTGGGGGTTTCGTCTACACGGCGTTCGTCGTCGATGCCTTCGCGGGGCGGATCGTGGGCTGGGAATGTTCGACCAGCAAACAGACCGCGTTCGTGGAGTCGGCGATCCGCCAGGCGGCGGCCTTGCGGGC
>NZ_JASFXA010000046.1:0-1181 GCF_030766805.1 Nocardia sp. CC213A | reverse complement strand
GGTTTCGGCCTTGTCCATGTGTTGAGGTGTCGGCGGTCGTGTCGGGTTCGGGGTGTTGCCGCAGAGATGTGAAGAGATGAGTGTGGTGGCGTTGGGTGTCTTACCTGGCTTGCGCTGACGCCGGGTCGGGTGCCGCGCGCTTCTATCCCAGCCGACGGACTGGCTGGGGTTGCGTTCTCGAGATGGTTGTTACCGGGGTGGTTGTTATTGGCGTAAGTGATCGCCTCGGGTCGGGTCCGGCCGCTGGGCGTTTTGCGGGGGCACCGTGCGGGCGTGATGATCTGAGCGGTCGTGGTGGTCGGTGGCGTTTCGGTCGATCCGTCGCGGGAACGGGCGATCACACGCACCCGCACCCTGTCGACCCAACGGCGGAGGCATCGGCCGATCGACGGCCGAGGGCTTCGGCTGGCTGAGCGTCGGGGGCGTCTGCTGCCCCTTCGTTCGAGGCGTCGGAGGGCGGCCGCTCACCGGGGGCGCCGGGTGACCCAACGACGGAGGCGTCGGCTCGCCGACCACCGGACACGCCGGCCGACCCGACACCGGCGACGACGGCCGACCCACCACCGAAGGCGACGGCTGACCCGGCACCGGCGACGACGGCTGACCCACCACCGAAGGCGACGGCCGACCCGACACCGGCTGACTCAGTGTTGGAGGTGTCGGTTGGCCGACCACCGAGGGCGTCGACCGTGCGAGCGCAGCGGACATCGGCTGGCCGAGCATTGGGGATGCCGATTGGCTGAGCGTCGGCGGCGACTGCCCACCCGAGGCACCGGTGAGCCACTGCTCCGGATGATGATGCAGATTCACCCGAGGAACCCGACCCGGATCGATCCGCGTCGGGGGTGCCCACACGACACGACCCGGATACCGGCCACTGCCGACACCACCGCCACGGTTGCCGCCGCCACCGAGGCCGCCGCCGATACCGCCGATGCTGCCGCCGCCGATATTGCCGCTGCGGCTGCCGCTGCTGCCGTCGTCGCTGCCGCTGCTGTTGCCGCCGTTGCCGTTGCCGTTGCTGTTGCTGTTGCCACCGGCGATGCCGTGGCTGTAGCCGCGTCCGAGGGTGGCCCACCCCGTCGGATCCTCGACATCCTCGGGAATCTGGGCGTGGCAGCGATCGCACACCAACGTCAGGTTCTCGATATCGGTACGACCACCCCGCAACCACGGCACCA
>NZ_JASFXA010000045.1:0-1253 GCF_030766805.1 Nocardia sp. CC213A | reverse complement strand
TGATCGAGACCCTGGTCGATTTGGGCGCGCAGGTGCGCTGGGCGTCCTGCAATATCTTCTCCACCCAGGACCACGCCGCCGCGGCCGTGGTGGTCGGCCCGCACGGCACCGTGGACGAGCCCAAGGGCACCCCGGTCTTCGCCTGGAAGGGCGAGACCCTGGAGGAGTACTGGTGGGCCGCCGAGCAGATGCTCACCTGGCCCGACGAGCCCGCGAACATGATCCTCGACGACGGCGGCGACGCCACCATGCTGGTGCTGCGCGGCGCGCAGTTCGAGAAGGCCGGTGTGGTCCCGCCCGCCGACGAGAACCACTCCGCCGAGTACACGGTGTTTTTGAACCTGCTGCGGGAGCGGTTCGAGACCGACAAGGGCAAGTGGACCGCGATCGCGGAGTCGGTGCGGGGTGTGACCGAGGAGACCACCACCGGCGTGCTGCGGCTGTACCAGTTCGCCGCCGCCGGTGAGCTGTCCTTCCCGGCGATCAATGTCAACGACTCGGTCACCAAGTCCAAGTTCGACAACAAGTACGGCACCCGCCACTCGCTCATCGACGGCATCAACCGTGGCACCGATGTGCTCATCGGCGGCAAGAAGGTGCTGATCTGCGGTTACGGTGATGTCGGCAAGGGGTGTGCGGAGTCCCTCGCGGGTCAGGGCGCGCGGGTGCAGGTCACCGAGATCGACCCGATCAACGCGCTGCAGGCGCTGATGGACGGTTTCGACGTGGTGACCGTGGAGCAGGCCATCGGCGAGGCCGATATCGTGATCACCTCCACGGGCAACAAGGACATCATCCTGCTCGATCACATGAAGGCGATGAAGGACCAGGCCATCCTGGGCAATATCGGCCATTTCGACAACGAGATCGACATGGCCGGCCTGGAGCGTTCCGGCGCGACCCGGCTCAATATCAAGCCGCAGGTCGACCTGTGGACCTTCCCGGATTCGGGCAAGTCGATCATCGTGTTGTCCGAGGGGCGTCTGCTCAATCTGGGCAATGCCACCGGACACCCCTCGTTCGTCATGTCGAACAGCTTCTCCAACCAGGTCATCGCGCAGATCGAGCTGTGGACCAAGCCGCAGGAGTACGACAACGAGGTCTACCGCCTGCCCAAGGTGCTCGACGAGAAGGTCGCCAAGATCCACGTCGAGGCCCTCGGCGGCACCCTGACCAAGCTCACCAAGGACCAGGCCGAGTACATCGGCGTGGACGTGGAGGGCCCGTTCAAACCCGAGCACTACCGCTACTGA
>NZ_JASFXA010000044.1:0-1330 GCF_030766805.1 Nocardia sp. CC213A | reverse complement strand
CCGGCTGGTATCTATGCGGCCGACGCGCTGATGAAATCCGATGCCCCCGCCGGGTTCGACGGGGTGAGCATCGATCTCTACGAGCGCATGCCCGCCCCCTTCGGCCTGATCCGCTACGGCGTCGCGCCCGACCACCCGCGGATCAAGGGCATCATCACCGCCCTGCACAAGGTCCTCGACAAACCCCAGGTCCGCCTGCTGGGCAATATCGACTACGGCGTCGACATCACCCTCGACGACCTGCGCGGCTTCTACGACGCGGTCATCTTCTCCACCGGCGCCAACGCCGACCGCGCCCTCGACATCCCCGGCATCGACCTCGACGGCTCCTACGGCGCCGCGGACTTCGTCTCCTGGTACGACGGGCACCCCGACGTACCCCGCACCTGGCCCCTGGACGCGCAGAAGGTCGCCGTGCTCGGCGTCGGCAATGTCGCCCTCGACGTCGCCCGCGTGCTGGCCAAGACCGGCGACGAACTGCTGCCCACCGAGATCCCGCCGAACGTCTACGAAGGCTTGAAGGGCAACCAGGCCCTCGAGGTGCACGTGTTCGGTCGCCGCGGCCCCGCCCAGGCCAAGTTCACCCCCCTGGAACTGCGCGAACTCGACCATTCGCCGACCATCGAGGTCATCGTCGACCCCTCCGACATCGACTACGACGAGGGCTCCGAGGCCGCGCGACGGCATTCCAAGCAGGTCGACATGATCTGCAACACCCTCGAGCAGTGGGCCATCCGCGACGTCGGTGACCGCCCGCACAAGCTGTTCCTGCACTTCTTCGAGTCCCCCGCCGAGATCCTCGGCGAGGACGGCAAGGTCGTCGGGTTGCGCACCGAACGCACCCAGCTCGACGGCACCGGCAACTGCAAGGGCACCGGCGAGTACAAGGACTGGGACATCCAGGCCGTATACCGGGCCGTCGGCTACCTGTCGCAGAACATTCCGCAGCTGCCCTTCGACGACCAGGCCGGGACCGTGCCCAACGAGGCCGGGCGCGTGCTCGTCGACGAGGACGCCGACGGCGCGGCCCGCTACCTGCCGCAAACCTATGTGACCGGGTGGATCAAGCGCGGCCCGGTCGGGCTCATCGGCCACACCAAGGGCGACGCCAACGAAACCATCGCCTGCCTGCTCGACGACGCCAAAGACTTCACCCCCGCCGCCAATCCCGACCCCGAGGCCGTGACCGCGTTCCTCGAGGACAAGGGCATCCCGTTCACCACCTGGGCCGGCTGGTACCGCCTCGACGCCCACGAACGCGCCCTGGGCGAACCCGAAGGCCGCGAACGGGTCAAGGTCGTCGAACGCGAAGACATGCTGCGCGCCAGCG
>NZ_JASFXA010000043.1:0-1365 GCF_030766805.1 Nocardia sp. CC213A | reverse complement strand
TTCACCCTGCACGACACCTATGGTTTCCCGATCGATCTGACCCTGGAGATGGCGTCGGAGGCCGGGCTCGAGGTGGACGAGGCGGGCTTCCGCTCGCTCATGGCCGAGCAGCGCCAGCGCGCCAAGGAGGACGCCGCCGCGCGCAAGCACGCCCACGCCGACCTGTCCATCTACAAGGAGCTGGTCGACCGCGGCGCGACCGAGTTCACCGGTTTCGACGAACTGACCTCGGAGGCAACGGTTCTCGCGCTCATCGCCGACGGCGTGCGGGTGCCGGTGGCCGAGGCGGGCACCGATGTCGAGGTGATCCTGGACCGCAGCCCGCTCTATGCCGAGTCCGGCGGTCAGATCGCCGACCGCGGCACCATCACCTCCTCACACGGGGTGAAGGTGCGCGTCAACGATGTGCAGAAGATCGCCAAGAAACTGTGGGTGCACAAGACCACCGTCGAGGCCGGGCAGCTCACCGAGGGCGATATCGTGCTCGCCCAGGCCGATCCGGCGTGGCGGCGCGGCGCGACCCAGGGCCACTCGGGCACCCACATGGTGCACGCCGCGCTGCGGCAGGTGCTCGGTCCCAACGCGGTGCAGGCCGGTTCGCTCAACAAGCCCGGCTATCTGCGTTTCGACTTCAACTGGCAGGGTCAGCTCTCCGAGCAGCAGAAGGCCGATATCGAGGCCGTGTCCAATGACGCGGTCGGCGCGGACTATTCGGTGAACACCTTCGTCACCGATCTGCCCAAGGCCAAGCAGATGGGCGCGCTGGCGCTGTTCGGCGAGAACTACGGCGACGAGGTGCGCGTGGTGGAGATCGGCGGACCGTTCTCCATGGAGCTGTGCGGCGGTACGCACGTGGCGCATTCCTCGCAGATCGGTCCGATCACGGTGCTCGGTGAGTCGTCGGTCGGTTCCGGTATCCGCCGCGTGGAAGCTTTCGTGGGCCTGGACTCGTACAAGTACCTGGCCAAGGAGCGGGCGCTGCTGGCCGGTGTCGCGTCGTCGTTGAAGGTGCCCTCGGAGGAGGTGCCCGCGCGGGTGGAGCAGTTGGTGGAGCGGCTCAAGGTGGCCGAGAAGGAACTCGAGCGCACCAAGATGGCCGCGGTGCTGTCGTCGGCGGGGACGTTCGTCGACGCCGCGCAGCGGATCGGTGAGGTGCTGCTGGTGGCCGAGGCCGCGCCCGAGGGCGTGGGCGCGGGTGATCTGCGCACCCTGGTCTCCGATATCAAGGGCCGCTTCGGCACCCAGCCCGCCGTGGTGGTGCTGCTCGGCAATGCCGACGGCAAGGTGCCATTCGTGGTCGCGGTGACCAAGGCCGCCCAAGAGTTGGGCATCAAGGCCGGTGACCTGGTCGGCTCGTTCGGGCCG
>NZ_JASFXA010000042.1:0-5139 GCF_030766805.1 Nocardia sp. CC213A | reverse complement strand
TTTTGGTTCCGGCGCTTACACCCCCGTGTGGGTGTCGGACATTGAAGTCAGCTATTTTCCGGCTGGCGATTGTTTTGCTAGGTTTTCGGACTCTGGTTCGATTATTCTTCTGATTCGCCTTCGGGTGTTTCGAGAGTCTTCAACGGAGAGTTTGATCCTGGCTCAGGACGAACGCTGGCGGCGTGCTTAACACATGCAAGTCGAGCGGTAAGGCCCTTCGGGGTACACGAGCGGCGAACGGGTGAGTAACACGTGGGTGATCTGCCTCGCACTCCGGGATAAGCCTGGGAAACTGGGTCTAATACCGGATATGACCGCGAATCGCATGGTTTGTGGTGGAAAGGTTTACTGGTGCGAGATGGGCCCGCGGCCTATCAGCTTGTTGGTGGGGTAACGGCCTACCAAGGCGACGACGGGTAGCCGGCCTGAGAGGGCGACCGGCCACACTGGGACTGAGACACGGCCCAGACTCCTACGGGAGGCAGCAGTGGGGAATATTGCACAATGGGCGAAAGCCTGATGCAGCGACGCCGCGTGAGGGATGACGGCCTTCGGGTTGTAAACCTCTTTCGACAGGGACGAAGCGCGAGTGACGGTACCTGTAGAAGAAGCACCGGCCAACTACGTGCCAGCAGCCGCGGTAATACGTAGGGTGCGAGCGTTGTCCGGAATTACTGGGCGTAAAGAGCTTGTAGGCGGTCTGTCGCGTCGATCGTGAAAACGTGCAGCTCAACTGCGCGCCTGCGGTCGATACGGGCAGACTAGAGTACTTCAGGGGAGACTGGAATTCCTGGTGTAGCGGTGAAATGCGCAGATATCAGGAGGAACACCGGTGGCGAAGGCGGGTCTCTGGGAAGTAACTGACGCTGAGAAGCGAAAGCGTGGGTAGCGAACAGGATTAGATACCCTGGTAGTCCACGCCGTAAACGGTGGGTACTAGGTGTGGGTTTCCTTCCACGGGATCCGTGCCGTAGCTAACGCATTAAGTACCCCGCCTGGGGAGTACGGCCGCAAGGCTAAAACTCAAAGGAATTGACGGGGGCCCGCACAAGCGGCGGAGCATGTGGATTAATTCGATGCAACGCGAAGAACCTTACCTGGGTTTGACATACACCGGAAACGCCTAGAGATAGGCGCCCCCTTGTGGTCGGTGTACAGGTGGTGCATGGCTGTCGTCAGCTCGTGTCGTGAGATGTTGGGTTAAGTCCCGCAACGAGCGCAACCCTTATCTTATGTTGCCAGCGCGTAATGGCGGGGACTCGTGAGAGACTGCCGGGGTCAACTCGGAGGAAGGTGGGGACGACGTCAAGTCATCATGCCCCTTATGTCCAGGGCTTCACACATGCTACAATGGCCGGTACAGAGGGCTGCGATACCGCGAGGTGGAGCGAATCCCTTAAAGCCGGTCTCAGTTCGGATCGGGGTCTGCAACTCGACCCCGTGAAGTTGGAGTCGCTAGTAATCGCAGATCAGCAACGCTGCGGTGAATACGTTCCCGGGCCTTGTACACACCGCCCGTCACGTCATGAAAGTCGGTAACACCCGAAGCCGGTGGCCTAACCCCTCGTGGGAGGGAGCCGTCGAAGGTGGGATTGGCGATTGGGACGAAGTCGTAACAAGGTAGCCGTACCGGAAGGTGCGGCTGGATCACCTCCTTTCTAAGGAGCACTTCTCCAGGCATGCCCACACAGGTGGGAAAGTTGTTCTGGCAGAGACCGTTTCGGACTCGCATGTAGTCCGGCGGAGCTCATGGGTGGAACGCTGACAAGCTTCATCGCATCAAGGTTCCGGCCGAGTCCGGGATCGCGGTGGATATATCGACACACTGTTGGGTCCTGAAAGAACAGACGTTCTTTCCAGGCAAGATAACGACGAGACTGATCTTCAGTCATACCGCGCAACATGGGTTGCGGCTGGTGCTGGGTAAAAGGTCGGGCTTGTGTGTTGTTTGAGAACTGCACAGTGGACGCGAGCATCTTTGTTAGTAAGTGTGTAAGAGCGTACGGTGGATGCCTTGGCACCAGGAGCCGATGAAGGACGTAGGAGGCTGCGATAAGCCTCGGGGAGCTGTCAACCGAGCTGAGATCCGAGGATTTCCGAATGGGGAAACCCAGCACGAGTGATGTCGTGTTACCCGCGCCTGAATATATAGGGTGTGTGGAGGGAACGTGGGGAAGTGAAACATCTCAGTACCCACAGGAAGAGAAAACAACAGTGATTCCGTGAGTAGTGGCGAGCGAAAGCGGATGAGGCTAAACCGTGTGGATGTGATAGCCGGCAGGCGTTGTCCATGCGGGGTCGTGGGACCCATCTTCTTCTTACTGCCGTGAGGAGCATGAGTGAGAAACCGAGTTGTTAGTCGAATTGGTTTGGGATGGCCAACCGTAGACGGTGAGAGTCCGGTAGACGAAAACTTCTCGGCTCATGTGATGGGCACCCGAGTAGCAGCGGGCCCGTGAAATCTGCTGTGAATCTGTCGGGACCACCCGATAAGCCTGAATACTACCTGGTGACCGATAGCGGACTAGTACCGTGAGGGAAAGGTGAAAAGTACCCCGGGAGGGGAGTGAAATAGTACCTGAAACCGTGCGCTTACAATCCGTCAGAGCCCTCCTTCGGGTGGGGTGATGGCGTGCCTTTTGAAGAATGAGCCTGCGAGTCATCGGTATGTGGCGAGGTTAACCCGTGTGGGGTAGCCGTAGCGAAAGCGAGTCCGAATAGGGCGCCCAGAGTCGCATGCTATGGACCCGAAGCGGAGTGATCTACCCATGGCCAGGGTGAAGCGACGGTAAGACGTCGTGGAGGCCCGAACCCACTTAGGTTGAAAACTGAGGGGATGAGCTGTGGGTAGGGGTGAAAGGCCAATCAAACTCCGTGATAGCTGGTTCTCCCCGAAATGCATTTAGGTGCAGCGTCACGTGTTTCACGCCGGAGGTAGAGCTACTGGATGGCCTAGGGGGCCCACAAGCTTACCGAAGTCAGCCAAACTCCGAATGCCGGTGTGTGAGAGCGTGGCAGTGAGACTGCGGGGGATAAGCTTCGTAGTCGAGAGGGAAACAGCCCAGATCGCCGGCTAAGGCCCCTAAGCGTGTACTAAGTGGAAAAGGATGTGGGGTCGCAGAGACAACCAGGAGGTTGGCTTAGAAGCAGCCACCCTTGAAAGAGTGCGTAATAGCTCACTGGTCAAGTGATCCTGCGCCGACAATGTAGCGGGGCTCAAGTACACCGCCGAAGCCGCGGCAGTCACACATGGACATCCCCTTCGGGGCAGTGGTGTGGCTGGGTAGGGGAGCGTCGTGTAGCCAGGGAAGCGGCAGGGTGACCTAGCCGTGGAGGCTGCGCGAGTGAGAATGCAGGCATGAGTAGCGAAAGACGAGTGAGAAACTCGTCCGCCGAATGACCAAGGGTTCCTGGGCCAGGTTAATCCGCCCAGGGTGAGTCGGGACCTAAGACGAGGCCGACAGGCGTAGCCGATGGACAACGGGTTGATATTCCCGTACCCGTGTACCCGCGCCCAATGGCGAATCAGTTGTGCTAACCGTCCAAAACCCAATAGACCACCTTCGGGTGGCTGGAGGGGGCTGCACGGGACCCTGATTGTAGTAGTCAAGCGATGGGGTGACGCAGGAAGGTAGCTGGGCCAGGTGATGGAATACCTGGTGTAAGCGTGTAGGCCGAGTGATAGGCAAATCCGTCACTCGTACAGGCTGAGACGTGATGCGTAGCCGATTGAGGCGAATTCAGTGATCCTATGCTGCCGAGAAAAGCCTCTAGTGAGTTGGTACACGGCCCGTACCCCAAACCGACACAGGTGGTCAGGTAGAGAATACTAAGGCGATCGAGAGAACTGTGGTTAAGGAACTCGGCAAAATGCCCCCGTAACTTCGGGAGAAGGGGGACCCGGGCTGGTGAACACCCTTGCGGTGGGAGCTGGTCGGGGTCGCAGAGACCAGAGAGAAGCGACTGTTTACTAAAAACACAGGTCCGTGCGAAGTCGTAAGACGATGTATACGGACTGACGCCTGCCCGGTGCCGGAAGGTTAAGAGGACCGGTTAGCGCAGTAATGCGCGAAGCTGAGAATTTAAGCCCCGGTAAACGGCGGTGGTAACTATAACCATCCTAAGGTAGCGAAATTCCTTGTCGGGTAAGTTCCGACCTGCACGAATGGCGTAACGACTTCTCTGCTGTCTCAACCACAGACTCGGCGAAATTGCATTACGAGTAAAGATGCTCGTTACGCGCGGCAGGACGAAAAGACCCCGGGACCTTCACTATAGCTTGGTATTGGTGTTCGGTACGGTTTGTGTAGGATAGGTGGGAGACTGTGAAAGCGGCACGCTAGTGTTGTGGGAGTCGTCGTTGAAATACCACTCTGATCGTATTGGACCTCTAACCTCGGACCCTGATCGGGTTCAGGGACAGTGCCTGGTGGGTAGTTTAACTGGGGCGGTTGCCTCCCAAAATGTAACGGAGGCGCCCAAAGGTTCCCTCAGCCTGGTTGGCAATCAGGTGTCGAGTGCAAGTGCACAAGGGAGCTTGACTGTGAGACAGACATGTCGAGCAGGGACGAAAGTCGGGACTAGTGATCCGGCACCGGCATGTGGAAGCGGTGTCGCTCAACGGATAAAAGGTACCCCGGGGATAACAGGCTGATCTTCCCCAAGAGTCCATATCGACGGGATGGTTTGGCACCTCGATGTCGGCTCGTCGCATCCTGGGGCTGGAGTAGGTCCCAAGGGTTGGGCTGTTCGCCCATTAAAGCGGCACGCGAGCTGGGTTTAGAACGTCGTGAGACAGTTCGGTCTCTATCCGCCGCGCGCGTTAGAAACTTGAGGAAGGCTGTCCCTAGTACGAGAGGACCGGGACGGACGAACCTCTGGTGTGCCAGTTGTTCCGCCAGGAGCACTGCTGGTTGGCCACGTTCGGAAGGGATAACCGCTGAAAGCATCTAAGCGGGAAGCCTGTTCCAAGATGAGGTTTCTCACCCCCTCGAGGGGGTAAGGCCCCCAACAGACCATTGGGTTGATAGGCCAGAACTGGAAGCGCGGTAACGTGTGGAGGTGACTGGTACTAATAGGCCGAGGACTTACCAACAAAGCTGCTACGCGTCCACTGTGCGGTATCTGAAACAACACACG
>NZ_JASFXA010000041.1:0-10749 GCF_030766805.1 Nocardia sp. CC213A | reverse complement strand
C
The DNA here is from genome assembly GCF_030766805.1 of Nocardia sp. CC213A. Lineage (NCBI taxonomy): Bacteria > Bacillati > Actinomycetota > Actinomycetes > Mycobacteriales > Nocardiaceae > Nocardia > Nocardia sp. CC213A. The sequence continues at coordinate 10,748 of NZ_JASFXA010000041.1, read as the reverse complement.
CCAGCGCCAGCGGCACCAGCGTGGTCTTCCCGGTGCCGGGCGGCGCGACCAGCACCGCTGTCCCGCGCTCCCGCACCGTCTCGACGATCCCGGGCAGGGCCGCGCGGACCGGCAGATCGGGTAGCTCCGGCAGCCTCATCGCGGCGTGATCCGCACGCGATTGTCGTGGAACACCGCGCCGCCGCCGTAGTCCGCATCCCGTTCGGCGATGGTCGCGTTCACCGTCGCACCGCCGGAGAACTTGGCCCAGCGGCCCTTGGTGGTGGCGGCCACACCGGGCCGCACCCGATCGGTGACCGCGACGACGGCCTCGAAACCGCCGCGGGCATTGGACACCAGCACCGGTGTGCCGTCGCTGAGTCCGCGGGCCGCGGCGTCCTCGGGATGGACGGCGACCGTGGCTTCGCCCGCCCGCCGCCGCAATTCGGGATTCGCGCCGAACGTGCTGTTCAGAAAGTAGTGCGAGGCAGCCGAAATCAGCACCAGACCGTCGCCCGGATCGCCCGGTGGCGTGTAATCGGGCAGCCGCTCGTGCCCCGCGCGCACCGCCCGCTCGGAGACGAAGCTCAGCTTGCCCGCCGGTACGGGCCCCTTGTCCACCTTCAGGAATCCCTCGGCGCGCAAGCGCTCGATATCGTGATCCTGCAACAGCTGCCGCGCCAACTCCTCGTCGGAGTCGTAGAGCGCCGGTTCGGTCATGCCCATCCGCCGGGCCAGGCGGCGGAATGTCTCGGTGGTGGACAGACATTCACCGGGCGGAGCCACCGCGGGCTCGTTCCACACCAGGTACAGGTGGCCGTATCCGGCGAGCACATCCAGATGTTCGGGCTGCATGGTGGCGGGCAGCACGATATCGGCGTAATCCACGGTGTCGGTGGCGAAATGCTCGAGCACGACGGTGAACAGGTCCTCCCGCCGCAGCCCCTCGATCACCCGGCGCTGATCCGGATTCGACCCGACCGGATTGGCGCCGATCACGAACAGCGCCTTGACCGGCGGATCATCGGTGTCGAGCAGTGCCTCGCCGAGCCGCGTCGAGGACAGTGTGCGCACCGGATGCGGCAGCAGATCCATGCGCCGCAGCTCCGCGTCCCGCAGCCGGAAATGCCCGCTGGTCGAATAGTGCAGTCCGCCACCGCGCATCGCCCAATCCCTGGTGACGCCGGGCAGGCAGGCCAGCGCCCGCAGCGCCATACCGCCGCCGTCGTGGCGCTGCATGCCCTGCGAGGCGCGAATGGCGGTGGGCCGGGTGCGGGCGATCCGCTCCCCGAGCGCCACGATGCGCCGCACCGGCAGCCCGGTGATCGCGGCCACCCGCTCCGGGGTGTATTCCGCGATGCGGGAACGGAATTCGGGCCAGCCCTCGGTGTGCTCGGCGAGGTAGGCGTCGTCCTGCGCGCCCAGCGACACGATGACGTGCATGAGTCCCAGCGCCAGCGCCGCATCGGTGCCGGGCAGCGGGGCGAGGTGTTCGTCGCAGCGCTCGGCGGTGCGGGTGCGCACCGGGTCGATGGCGATCGTGTACGCGCCGCTGTCCTGGATGAACTTCCACAGGTGATGACCGGAGGTGAGCGGATTGGTGCCCCACAGCAGGATCAGCCGGGCATGGACGAAGTCCTCCGGATCCATGCCGCCGGAGGTGCCGAGGGTGTACTTCAGTCCCGTCCCGCCCGCCACCGAGCAGATGGTCGGATCGTGCAGGCTGGCTCCCAGCACATTGAAGAACCGCCGCCCGGCGAAGCCCTCCAGCCCCTGGATGTAGCCGAGACTGCCGGTGCCGTGGAACGGCCACACCGCTTCGCCACCGTATTCCTCGGTGATCCGTGTCACTGCGTCGGCGATCTCGTCGAGCGCCTCGTCCCAGCCGATCCGCTCGAACCGGCCCGCGCCCTTGGGGCCGACGCGGCGCAGCGGATGACGCAGCCGATCGGGGGAATCGACTTGCTCCAGATAGCGATTCACCTTCACACACAGCGCGCCGCGGGTGACCGGATGCGCCTTGTTTCCACGCAGGCCGACCGCGACACCGTCGGCCACCGTCACCTCCCAGGAGCAGGCGTCGGGGCAATCGAGCGGGCACGCGCCGAGAACCTTCATGAAAACGATCGTATTCTGGCGGAGGATGCCCGGCCGCAGCCATGCGCCCGGCCCAGGTCTCCACACCCAGAGGAGGGGAAGATGACAGACGGTCCCGTCAACGCCCCGACACCTACCTCCGACGCCCCCGCGGGTCCCACCGTGCTGTTCGTGTGCACCCACAATGCGGGGCGCTCCCAGATGGCGCTCGGATTCTTCAACCGGCTGGTCGGCGATCGCGCCACCGGCTGCTCCGGCGGCTCCGAACCCGGTTCCGCGGTCAATCCGCTGGTGGTGCGGGCCATGGCGGAGCGGGGCATCGACATCTCCGGGGAGTACCCGCGGCGCTGGACTCACGATCTGGTGCGGGCCGCCGATGTGGTGATCGACATGGGCTGCGGCGACGCCGACCCGATTCTGACCGGTCACCGCTTCGAACAGTGGTGGCTGCCCGATCCCGCCGACCGGGATCTGGACGAGGTGCGGGCCATCCGCGACTCCATCGAACAGCGGGTGCGGCGACTGGTGACCGACCTCGGTCTGCCGGTGGTGGACCGGGCGCGGGTGTGAGACGCCGCGCTCAGCGCGGTGCGAACACCTCCAGCTCGGCGATGCCGGTGGGCAGGTCCGGCGTCGCGTCGGTGACGGATAACCGCAGGTAACGAGCCTCGGTGTCGGCGATGTCGCCGGAATCGGGAGCGGGGGTACGCGGAATCCAGCGGTCGCCGTCGGCGGAGAGTTCGACGGTGACGTCGGTGGGCGGCTCCGCCCACCGCACGACCACCCGGTCGATCGGATGCGTGGAGCCCAGGTCGACGATGAGGGTGGCGTGGTTGCCGTCGGCCGCCCAGCCGGTGGCGGTGCTGCCGTCGTTGGCGGCGCTGGCGTAGCGGCCCGGTTCGGCCGAACTCGCCGTGATGGGCGCACAGCGGGCCAGGTTGTCGGTGGGGGAGCGGTCCGGGCGGCGGGTGACCACGGTCAGCTCCCGGTCGCGGCCGAGCGTGTGCGCGCCGTCGGGCGTCCGCACCCGCAACGGCTCCCCGTCGGTGAGGGTGAGTCGGGTGTCGTCCATGCCGATCCGGGCGTCGAATGTGCGCCCCTGCCACCGTATTCCACGGATCATCACCTCGGATCCCAGCCGGGGTGACAGCGTCGGGTCGATCGTGATCGCGTCGATGTCCGCATGCAAGCCGAGCAGGCCGTCGGTGAAGATCTGGAGGAAGCCGCCCGCGGCGGTGACGAAGGTGAAGGCCGGTGCGCCCGCCAAGGGATCGGCGGCACCGGCCTTCTCGCCGCGCGCCTCCGCGAACTGTCCGAACGGCGCCCGCACGAACGGGCGCGCCGCGCGTTCGAGGTAGGTGTCGACGGCGCAGCCCGGCACCCCGATGGCGGCGGCGTCGACGGCGTGCACCGAATCGGTCATGGCCGGTCCGTCCGGATCGGTGCGCTGCGCGTAGTAGTCGAGCACCGCCGCCGCGACCTGCGGCGGCATCGGCCAGTCGAGCGGGTGGATGAGCAGCACGGTGTCGGCCTGTTTGCCGGGAGCGCCGGTGTAGCCGTCGAATTGCAGGAATATGCGCCGCGATTCGTCGAACGGCATGCGCAGCCGGTCGGCGACGACGGTCCATTCCGGGATGGCGGGCAGTCCGAGGATGTCGGCGGCGCGGGTCGCGTTGCGGAGGGTGAGGGCGGCCACGGCATTGGTGTAGACGCCGTCGCGCACGCCGTTGCTGTACTCGTCGGGTCCGGCGACATCGAGGATGGAATAGCTGCCGTCCGGATTCGGGGTCACCCGGGAGCTCCAGAACTCGGCCAGGCTGGACAGCATGGGCCAGCCGCGGGCGCGCAGCCAGTCGGCGTCGCCGGTGGCCCGGAAGTACTGCCACACCGCGAAGGCGATATCGCCCTGGAGATGGATCTGGGTGAAACAGTGCGGCGGATCCCAGCTGTGGCATTCGGCGAGATCGCCGCGGCTGGCGCTGGTCCACGGGTAGAACGCGCCCCGGTAGCCGAGCCGCTCGGCATTCGCCCGTGCCGCGTCCAGGGTGCGATAACGGTATTCCACAATGGATTTCGCCAGGTCCGGTGCGAACCGCAGCAGCGCCGGGAACACCCAGATGTCGGCGTCCCAGAACACCGCGCCCCCGTAGTTGTCGCTGCTCAGGCCGACGGGTGAGACGCTGTCGTGCTGGCGGGCACGGGTGGCGGAGTACAGCGAGTACAGCGCGCCGCGAATCCAGTTCTGCACATCGGGCCGGTCGGGCACCTCGATATCGCCGCGCCACAGCTGCCGCCACGCGGCGGCGCTATCGGCGAGCAGCCGCGACCAACCCGTCTCCGCCGCCCGCCGTGCGGCGGACAGCGCGGCTGCCCCGGGATCGGGGGCGGTGAGCGCGGTGTCCACCGCGACGAATTTGGTGAACTCGTAGCGGTGGCCCGCCCGGACCTCCCGGTCGAGCCGCTGGGTCGCCGTCAGTTCGGCCAGCCGACCCGTGGCGTCGGCGTCTGTATCGGCGCGCAGGACGGATGCCACCGCCCCATCGACATCGGTGCCCGCCGTGCGGAATCCGACCCACTGGGCATTCCCGCTCGACGCCGCGCCACCGGTCGGCAGCACGCGCCGCGCCGCGGCGCCGTCGAGCACGTCGGTCACCGTCAGCTCCCCGGACCAGTGCGGCACCAGGGTCAGCCGCACCGCGCCCACATGCTGGTCCGTGCGGCTGGTCAGCACCTCGTACACCAGGTCGGTGGCCCGGCCGTCCGGTGCGGTCCAGCGCACCTCGGTGCGCACCGCGCCGCAGCGCAGGTGCAGCGTCTGGCTGAAATCCGAGAGCTGCGCGGCGGCGGTGGTGGCGTCGTAGGTGTACCCGCCCGCCTCGACGGTGAGCCCGGACCAATTCGGCACGGCCGCCACGACCTCCCGGTCGTCGGCCACCCCCGGGGTGTGGGCGTACAGCCCGGCCACGAACGCGCCGTCGTAGGCGGGCGTGTACAGCGGCCACCCGGTCATCTCGGTGGTCGCGGTATAGCCGCCGCCGCGCGTGGGCACCCGCAGCCCGAGGTAGCCGTTGCCGACGAACGGATGCCGATCGATACCCGCGTCGACCTCCGTATTCGACGGCGACCACGCGGATCCCGCGGTATCGGGACAGGCGGCGGCGTCCCGCCCGGTCTCGGGCTGCCGCACCGCCAGCAGCACCGCGGCCGCCACGAGCACCGCGGTGAGGGCGATCCCGGTCAGGACCTTGGCACGATCCGACAAACCACTACCTCCACATCCGTGGAACCGGTGTCACATCGGGTGGAACCGTCTCGATTGTTCCGTACCCCCGCCAACCGGCGACGACGCGGGGCGAAAACCGCCGCCCACGGCGTGAATCATCGTTCGTGATAACGGCATTCGCCGGTGAATACGAGAGACAGCGGCGGCCGCAGCGCGGCGTCCACCGCGTGCGCGCCCGGGGGCGGGGCCAGGCCGAGCGCATCGGCCAGGCCGCGGGTGGTGGCCAGGATCATGGTGGCGGCGGCGGCGCTGTCCGCCGCCGTGTCGACCTCGCCGCAGTGCTTGCCGTTGTCGATGGCGGCGGCGATGCGCCGGTGTGTGTCGGCGGTGGCCCGGGCGGCGATCGCGGCGAGGGATTCGTCGGTGAAGGCCGCGGTCCAGAGGGTGCGCTCCACTCGGAACTCGGTCGTCCGCTCCGCGTCGACCGGCAGCAGTTCGCGCAGACAGTCGAGCAGCATGGTCGAAATCGGTTCGCGCGCCGCCTCGCCCGCCTCGATGCGGGTGGCGATGCGGGCGTCGATGCGGCGCAGGCAGTCGGCGTAGGCGAACCGCAGCAAGGCGTCCTTGTCGGCGAAATAGTGCTGGATGAGTCCGACCGAGATGCCCGCCTCGGCGGCGACGCGCGCGAAGGTGACGCGGGAGAGGCCGTCGTCGGCCAGGAGGCGCTGGAAGGCGCGGGCCATCTGCTCGCGGCGTTGATCGTGGTCGGCGAAACGTGGCACGTGACAATCATACCGTCATATGGTTACCGTTCCAATATGAACATATTGCTACGGCGATCGGCGTGGCTGCTGCCGGTCCTCGCGCTGCTGCTCGGTTGCGCCCCTACGGAACCGGAACGCTCCGGCGGTGCGGACCTGTTCTCACGCATGGACGATTTCGCGCGCACCCGGATGAGCCAGGCCGATCTGCCGGGGTTCGCCTACGCCGTGGTGGAGAAATCGGGGACCGTGCACACCGGCACCTTCGGGCACGACGGGGACGGCCGCGAGATCACCGCGGCGACGCCGTTCCTGTGGGGCTCGGTCGCCAAACCGGTCACCGCCACCCTCATCACCGCCATGGCCGCGGCCGGGGAGTTGCGCCTCGACGCGCCCGTGACCGAATACCTGCCGTCGTTCCGGCTCCGGGACGCCACCCGCTCGGCCCGTATCACCCTGCGCCACCTGCTCGAACAGACCAGTGGCCTCGCCACCACGACCCGCTACACCGATCGCACCGATCCGGATCGTCGACCGGGGGATGTGCTGCCGGACCTGGCCGACGCCGAGTTGGTGAGCGAGCCGGGCACGCGCCACCACTACTCGAGCACCAACTACCTGCTGCTGTCTGCGGTGGTGGAGGCGGTCACCGGCAGGCCGTTCGCGCGGGTGCTCGACGAACGGGTGCTCCAACCGATCGGCATGAGCGCGGCCGTGACGAGCGCGGCGGAGGCGCAGCGGGTACCCCGGGGGCATCGGTTCGTCTTCGGCCGACCCGTGGCCTTCGCCACCGGCTACGACCCGGCGGGCGTCGGTTACGGATACCTCGGCGGAACCCTCGGCGACGCCGCCGCGTTCGCCCGCGCCGCGCTCGGTGGCGGCGGCATCACCGCGGACCAGCGCGAAGCCATGTTCCGGCCGGCGGTGCGGACCGGTGCGGACGACTCCTACGGGCTCGGCTGGCGTAGCCGGACGCTGGCGGGCACCGACACGCCAGCGATCTGGCACGGCGGCGCGGCTCCCGGCTACTTCGCGCAGGTGATCCTGCTGCCGGAGCGGGAGCGGGCCGTGGTGATGCTCGTCGACGCCTACGGGATTCTGCACGAATCACATTTGCTGGACACCGGATTCGGGCTGGCGCAACTGCTCTCCGGCGGCGCGGCGACCCCGCGGCCGCCCGACCGGACCTACGCGCTCGCCCTCGGGGTCCTGATCACCCTCCTCGCCCTGCTGGTCATCGCGGTCGGATTCGCGGCGCGCGCCCTCGCCCGGCCCGTGCGGCCCGGTGGCCGGTGGCGTCGCGCGTTCGGGGCCGCCGCCTGGGTGGCGGGTCCGGCGGCACTGCTCTACGGCACGGCGCTGGCGCTCCCCGATCGGCTGGGTGTCGAGCTCGGCCGGATCGTGCTGTGGGCCCCCGACATCGCGTGGCTCGTCTACGGTGTGATCGGAACCGCCGCACTCCTGCTCGCGCTGCGTCTGCTGACGGCGGCGCGGGCTGTCGGTGGGTGGCGGCAGAATCGGACTGCGATCGGCACGGACGAATGATGGGGAGAGCGCGGGGATGGAGCAGGAGCGGTTCGCCGAGGCGGTGCTGGGGAGTCTGCGGGCACACGGGGTGACGGACGCGGAGTACCTCGCGGACGAGTTCTCGATTCGGCACAGCGGTGACCGAATCGTGTACCTGGGCAATATCTTCCGGGAGTGTGCCGGATACGAGGCGGCCGAGCGCGCCGAACGGATCGCCCACTTCGTGGCCGCCATGACCAGTTCCGATGAGGCGCCGGAGGATTGGGCGCAGGTGCGCCCGCTGCTGCGGGCCGTGCTGCGGCCGGTCACCTACGGTCTGGACGACTTCGACCGGATGAGCGCGCCGCTGAGCCGCCCCGCGTTCCCGTTCGTCAACGAGACGGTGGTGGTCGACCTGCCCCGCACCCGCGCCTACGTGACGCTCGACATGGTGCGGGACTGGGGTGTCGAGCCGGAGACCGTATTCGCCGCCGCGCGCGACAATCTCGCGGAGCTGGCCCGTCCGGGATCACCGGAGGAACTGAATCTGCTGCGCTTCGTCGACGACGGGGACGCCTACTTCGGCTCCTGGTTGCTGCTGCCCGGCTGGCTGGCCGGCTACGCCGGGGGCGAGCACCGCCCGGTGGCGTTCATCCCCGACGACCACACCCTGCTCGTGGTGCCCGACGATCCGGAACTGCTGCCCGCCGTCTTCGAGATGGTGGAACAGCAGTACGGCGAGGCGGCCCGGCCCATCTCACCGCAGGGGTACACCCTCGACGAGTACGGCATGGTGGTGCCCTACGACCAGGCCGGTCCGGAACCGGTCCCCGAGTACGCGCGACGGGCCCGCAGCGGCCTGGCGGTGACCGAATACGGCATCCAGACCCGGATCCTCACCGCCAAATTCGAGGAGGACCTCGATCTGGAGCCGCTCAGCGATGTCGAACCGGCCATGGTCGGCGCGGTCATGTTCCAGTCCACCGACGACGGCCCGGTCACCTCCACCATCGTGGGCGAGGACGTGGAATACCTGCTGCCCGAAGCCGATTACGTGCACTTCGCGCGCATGGACGCCGACGGCGAGATCGACCTGGTGTGCACGGTGCCGTTCGATACCGTGGTGCAGCTACTGGGGTTGGTGCCGATTCCGGGACTGCATCCCCCGCGCTTCGAACTGCGCCGGTGGCCGGACGAGGCGACGCTGGCGCGGCTGCACGCGGCGGCGGTGGCGCTGTGATAGGGGAGATCCTCAGGCGCGCTGCGGATCTCCGGTGATCTCCACGATCGGCAGCCGCAGGGCGGCCGGTGCCGCCGCCGGAACGACCGGATGTGCCGGGGCCACCGGTCGCACCCGCCGATAGGGCGCGCCCGGGGCGGGCCGGGGATCGGCCTCGCCCCGATTGGGCCACAGCGATATCGCGCGCTCGGCCTGGGCGGTGATGGTGAGCGACGGATTGACGCCCAGATTCGCCGAGATCGTGGAACCGTCGATCACGTGCAGGCCCGGATGACCGTAGAGCCGGTGATAGGGGTCCACCACACCGGTTTCGGGGGAATCGCCGATCGCGCAGCCGCCGATGAAATGTCCGGTCATGGGGATACCGGCCACCGCGCTCATCGAGCCGGTGGGAATACCGTCGATCTTGTCGGCCACCCGGCGCGCCACCTCGTGTCCGGCCGGAATCCAGCTCGGATTGGGTTCGCCCTCACCCTGTCTGGTCGTCATCCGGCGGCCGAACAGCCCGCGCCGCGTGTAGGTGGTGATGGAGTTGTCCACCGACTGCATGACCAGCAGGCCGATCATCTCCTCCGACCAGCGCCGGGGATTGTGCATGGTGGCGAGATCCCGTGGCCCGCGACGCATCTCCCGCAGCCACAGCCGCCAGTTCGGCGTGCCGTCGTCGGAGCCGACCATGGCGGTGACCATGAGCGCCAGCGCGTTGCTGCCTCTGCCGTAACGCACCGGCTCGACATGGGTGTCGGGGTCGGGATGGATCGACGAGGTGATCGCGACACCACGGGTGTAGTCCGAGCCCCGGCGACGGGTGCGCACCGACAGCAACTCCTCGGAATTGGTGCGCGACAGATAGCCCAGCCGCGGTGAGATGTGCGGCAGCGAACCGGAATCGCGCAGCCGGTGCAGCAGCCGCTGGGTGCCGAGCGCCGCGGCGGAGAACACCACCTGCTCGGCCGTGAACACCCGCCGACGCGTGCGCAGCCAGCGGCCCGTGCGCACCGTCGCCACGGCGTAGCCGCCGGTCTCCAACGGCCGCACGTCGACCACCGTGGTGAGCGGATGCACCGCCGCACCGGCGGCCTCGGCGAGGTACAGGTAGTTCTTCACGAGGGTGTTCTTGGCATTGTGGCGACAGCCGGTCATGCATTCGCCGCAGTGGGTGCAGGTGCGGCGGGTCGGGCCGACGCCGCCGAAGAACGGGTCGGGCACATCGGTGCCCGGCCGGATTCCCTTGCCGCCGAACAGCACTCCCACCGGTGTCGAACGGTAGGTGTCGCCCACGCCCATCTCCTCGGCGACCTCGCGCAGCACCCGGTCGGCGGGCGTGGTGGCCGGGTTGACGGTGACGCCCAGCATGCGCTTGGCCTGGTCGTAGTGCGGAGCGAGTTCATCGCGCCAGTCGGTGATGTGCGCCCACTGCCGGTCGGCGTAGAAGGCGGCGGGCGGCTCGTACAGGGTGTTCGCGTACACCAGCGAACCACCGCCGACGCCCGCCCCCGCCATGATGAAGGTGTTCTTCAGCAGGGTCAGCCGCTGGATGCCGTAGCAGCCGAGTTTCGGGGCCCACAGGAATCGGCGCAGCCGCCAGGAGGTGCGGGCGAATTCGTCGTCGGCGAAGCGTCGCCCGGCCTCCAGTACGCCGACCCGGTACCCCTTCTCGGTCAGCCGCAGCGCGGTGACGCTGCCACCGAACCCCGAACCGATCACGAGTACGTCGTAGTCGAAACCCTTGCCGTCACCCATGCCGTCGAGATCCACGCTGCCCGCACCTTTCGCCGTCGCTGCCGATTCGCTCCACCGTAGGAGCGGTCACGGCCGCGACGGGACACAGCTGCGGTCAGGAAATCGGTACTTTCGGCCAGGCGGGTGGCGGCGCCGTGGTCGACTACCGGCGGCGCGAGGTGGTGCGGCCGCGCGCCGAACCCGCGATCCGTTCGCCGCG
>NZ_JASFXA010000040.1:0-17806 GCF_030766805.1 Nocardia sp. CC213A | reverse complement strand
GCCACCGGCCGCGGTGGCCGCGGCCCACCCGGAGCGGTCGCCCGGGGCGCGTTCAACGGCCGCCCCGGCATGGTCGGCTGGAAGTCGGCGGGCGACGGCGCGCTCGCCTTTCGCGGCGGCACCGGCGGCTGCCGATGCGGCGGCGACGGCCGCGTCTCATCCAGATTCTCCGCCCCCGGCCCCGCCTGCCCCCGCGGCCCCGCCTTCCGCGGCCCCGCATTCCCACGCGGCGTACTCGGCTTGCTCAGCGGTCCCGGCCGCCCCGTCTGAATCTTCTCGGTCACCGCCTGTTCCCGAGGCACCACCGGCATAGCCGTGGTCTTGTCCTCGGCCCCCTCCGGAACCTGCTGGATGGCAACGGTTTCCGCATCCGGTCCCGTCTCCCCGGTCGCGTCCGCGGCGGGTTCGTCGGAGTCCGCACCGCGAGCGCCGGAAGTCTGCGCAACCGCCCCTTCGACGCCCGGCTCGGTCGGTGTGCCCGCCACCCCACCCGGTGCGCCCGCCACCCCGGCAGTCGCACCCGCGCCCGCGCTGTGCTCAGTCACGTCCGCTCGGCCATCCACGCGCACATCCCCGCGCTGGGTCGTCGCGGGCACGTCCGCCGGTCCCGGAATATCCGTGTCCCGAGTGGCACCCTGCGCTCCCGCCCCCGCCCCGGCGGCCGCGTTGGTCCCGGAGCCCACCCCACCGGTGCCGCGCGCCGAACTGTCCGGTCCCGCCGGGTCCCCCGCATAGAAGCCGCCCCGGGCCTGTGCCGATCCGCCAGGTCCGCTCGCCACACCGTCGGCAGCCGCACTCGCCGAACCGGACTGTGCGCCAACGCCCTTCGTGTTGCCGCCCGCCTCGGCGCCGGATCGTGAACCACCCTGTGCGAACCGCACCGTCGGGCTCTCGCTCCTGGGCCCGCCGTGCCCGGACGCATCCCGCCCGCCCTCGGCGTGCCCGGACCCGTCCGACAGCATCACTCGCTCCGTCGGGGTGTCGGATTCGGAATCACCACGGACGCCAGCGTCTCGCACAGGGCCGTCCGGAGCGGCTCCACGCTGGAGCGCGTCGTTCGATGCGCTGTCGCCCGCTTCCGACGCACCGGGGCCTCGCGATGCCGAACCGGCCTGCCCCGCGCCGCCGCGGATCGATTCACGCTGTGTGGGAGCGTCTTCCGCATCGACGCCCGGCCGAGACGTGCCCTGCGCCGCCACAGCGGGCGAGTCGCCGTACTGCCCGGGGCCGCCCGGAGCGGTTCCACGTTCGCGTGCCTCGTTCGGTGCGCTGTCGCCCCGCACCGTTTCCCGGGGACCCCGCGGTGCGGGACCGCCGGGGCCACCTTGTCCGGGGCCACCTTGTCCGGGGCCACCGGGTACGGGAGCGCCCGGCATCGAACCGCGTTGTGCGGAATCGCTATGTCCGGAGACGTCCCGCGGGGAGCCCGGCTGCGCTGAACCTGGCCGCGCACCCGCGTCACCTGACGAATTCTCCTGCGCACGCTCCGGGGAGTCGCCCGGTGCGGAACCCTGCTCCGATGCGCGCTGCGGCCCGGCCGGTGCCGAGTCGTCCTGGGACGGAACGCTTCCGGCAGGGGCCGGCGGGGACGGGTCGGGGCGTCGTGGATCGGACCGGTCGCCGGGATTGGGCCGGTCGCCGTGTCCCGACTCGCGGTGTGGCTGCGGGTCCGGCGTGGAGACCAGGGGTTGGGCGATTCCGGCGAGCGGTGACACGGCGTCGGGGCCGCCCGGGACCGTATCGCGCATGCCGGGGCGGCTGCCGGACTGCGGTGGGCGGCCGGGGTGGCTGCCGCGCGGATCCTGTTGTCCGCCGCGCGGATTCCACTGCCCGCCGCGAGGGGCCGATTGTCCGCCGGGGGCCTGTGGTTGCCCGCCGCGCGGATTCGGTTTGTCGCCACGCGGGGCGGGTTGCCCGCCGGGTGGCTGCGGTCGCCCGTCGCGCGGGTCCGGTTGTCCACTACGCGGGTCCGGCCGTCCGGTCACCGGAAGCTGCTGCCCGCCACGTGAACTCGGGCCGCCGTCACGCAGGCCGGGCGGTCCGACGCGATCCGGTCGTCCGCCGTGCGGGTCCGGCTGCCCGCCACGCGGGTTCGGGTTGCCGTCGCGCGGGTCCGATCGTCCGACCCGCCGGTCCGGCTGCCCACCGCGCAAGTTCGGGTTGCCGTCGCGTGGGCCGGGTTGTCCGCCGGGGGCGGGTGGCTGGTTCGGGGTCCCCGGGGCGTCGGGGCGGGTCTGGCCGTGGTCCGACGGCATGGCGGGGTACTGCATGGTGGTGTCGGCGGGGGAGCCTGCACCTGTGGTGCCTGACGGTGTGTTGCGCGGTCCACCCGGCAGCGGGCCGCCTGGGCCGTTGCCGGGGGCGCTCGGCTGGGGCGGTCGCATGCCGGGGCCGCCGGACCGGGGTGGGGGACCGGCGGGTCGGGAGGGCTCGTCGTAGTGGATGGTGGCGAAGGACGGGCGGCCGCCGGGCTGGCCGGGCGGCGGGCCGGGGCGACCGGTCGGTGCCGCGCCGAGCGGGCGGCCCGGTGCTGGACCGGAAGCTCGGTCGCCGCCCGGGCTCGCGGTCGAACCGGCAGCGGCGGCGGGGGTTTCGCCGCGCCGCATGGCCTCGGTCCGAAGGTCGGACTGGTCGGAGCCATCCGGCCGGGCGTCGGTCCGGCCATCGACGCCTCGAGCGCCATGACCGGCATCGGGGCGGACGTCCCGGCCGACATCGTCCCGGCCGCCACGATCGGCGCTGTCCTGAGCACGCTGCCCGGCGCTGCCCGGCGCGTGCTGATCGATATCCGCCTGGCCATGCTGACCTGCGTTCAGCGTGGGTTGTTCGCCGTCGCGAGCGCCGGGATCGGTACCGGTTCGGATGCCCTGGCCGATATCGTCCCCGATACCGAGGTCAGCGCTGCCCTCGCCACGCTGTCCGGAACTGCCTTGGACGGCCTGGCCCGCGTCGCCTGGGGTGGCCCGGCTTCCATCGCCCGCGTCGCCCCGGCTGATGTCGCCCTGGTCGGGCCGGTCCGCGCCGCCCAGGTTCCCCACCGCCTCGCCGCGCGCGCCCCCGCTCCGCTCCGCAGATGTGCCCGCGCCGCTACCGGTGTTCTCCGGGCGGGAGTCGGTTCCCTGGCCCTGTGGTTGCTTGTCGGCGTTCGAGTCGGACACGCGCTACCCCTCGCTTTGGCGGAACGGTGATTCGAGGTCAGCCTACTGAGCAATCCGACCGGCGGTGCACAATGATCGGCATGACCTCCTTCGGTGATCTGCTCGGGCCCCAGCCGGTGTTACTCCCGGATAACTCCGATGTGGAGGAGGCGCTGCTCGACGGCCAGGACCCGGTGCGGGTCGCGGCGGCGCATCCGACGGTTTCCCTCGCGTGGGCGCAGCTCGCCGAGGACGCCCTGCAACGCGGCGAATCGGTGACCGATCCCGACGGTGACACGGTCAACGCCGACGTCATCGCCGCCTACGCCTTCGCCCGCACCGGCTACCACCGCGGCCTGGACCTGCTGCGCCGCAACGGCTGGAAGGGTTTCGGTCCGGTGCCGTGGAACCACGAACCGAACCAGGGCTTCCTGCGTGCCGTCGGCGCTCTCGCCCGCGCCGCCCGTGCCATCGGCGAAACCGACGAGTACGCCCGCTGCCTGGACCTCCTCGAAGACTGCGACCCGCGGGCCGCGGCCGAACTCGGCCTGGACTGACGCCGATTTGAGCAGTGCACTGGGCGGCAAGCTCACCACCGCGCGCGAGTCGAGCGCCACGCAACTGCGCAACGCCACCAAGCGGGTGCGCAGTTCGTGGCTGCCGATCGTGCAGTGCGCGGTGGCCGCCGGGCTGGCCTGGTTCATCTCCCACAATGTGATCGGCCATACGCAGCCCTTCTTCGCGCCGATGGCCGCGATCATCTCCACCGGCGTCTCCTTCGGCGCGCGGATGCGCCGCGCGGTGGAACTCATGGTGGGCGTCGCGGTCGGCATCGGCATCGGTGACCTGTTCATCTCCTGGGTGGGCACCGGCGTCTGGCAGATCGCCCTGGTGGTCGCGGTCGCCATGACGGCGGCGGTGTTCCTCGACAGCGGCAGCATCATCACCGCGCAGGCGGCCAGTTCCGCGGTGCTGGTGGCGACCCTGCTGCCCCCGCACACCGGCGGCAGCTCGCTGCGCATGATCGACGCCCTGGTCGGCGGTCTGGTGGGAATCGTTGTGGTGGCGGCGATTCCGCTGCATCCGGTGCGCCGCGCCCGGCAGCAGGCCGCCGACATCCTCGAGGTGATGCACTCCAGTCTGATGGACTGCGGCGCGGGCCTGCTGGAACATGACGCCGCCAAGGTGAAGGAGGCGTTACAGGCGGTACGCGGCACCCAGCCGCAGATCGACAGCCTGCGCGACACCCTGAAGGGCAGCGAGGAGGTGATCCGGCTGTCCCCGCTGTACTGGAACGCCAAACCGCGCCTGGAACAGTTGCGCACCGCCGCCGACCCGCTCGACAATGCCGTTCGCAATACCCGCGTACTGCTGCGCCGCGCCCTGAGTTCGGTGCGTGACGACGAGATCCTGGACCCGCGCCTGGTCACCGAGGTGGAGAAGCTCGGTGAGGCGGTGGAGGTGGTGCGCCGCATGGTGCTCGCAGATCCGGGCGAACAACCCGATCCGGCGGAGGCCACCCGGGTGCTGCGCACCGTGGCCAAGGGCGCGACCAAGGATCTGGTGGCCGACGCGGGTATCTCCGCGCACGTGGTGTTCGCGCAGCTCCGTTCGATCGTGGTCGATCTCATGGAGGTCTGCGGCATGAAGCGGCTGTCGGCCATCGCCCTGCTGCCGCCCACCGTGGCCAATCCCTATGTGACGCCGGTCGATTGACATCACCCGCCGGGGCGCGGCCTACGCACTCGCCCGGGGGCCGTCGCTGTTGATCTTCGAGTAGTCGGCTACTCGCGTGGATATCGTCGCCCGTTCCTAGGGTTTCGTCGTGGGCCGTACCTCGAGGGGTGGTGCGGCCCGCCCTACATCCAGAAGCGGGTGAGCGAGAAGCCGTTGCCCGCCCAGCCCGCCGGAATGCCGGAGAGTTCGAACAGCGTCCGCACCGTGCCGAAGAACACCGCGCCGATCTCCGGCACGAACAGCATGGCCACCAGCAGCAGGATGCCGTACGGCTTGATCTGGTCGAGCGAGCGGCGCGTCTTGTAGCTGAGTGAGGGCTCCAGAATCCCGTAGCCGTCGGTGCCCGGCACCGGCAGCAGATTGAGCACCGTCGCGAAGATCTGCAGGAAGGCCAGGAAACTCAGCCCGTACCAGAACACCTCGTGCGAATCGGAGCTGCCGAACAGGCGGATGACCAGCAGCAGCACCACCGCGCACACCAGGTTCACCGCGGGGCCGGCACCACTGAGAATCCGCTGCGTGCGCGGGCTGAAGTTGTGCGAGTGCACGTACACCGCACCGCCGGGCAGTGCGAATCCGCCGATGGCGATGAAGATCAGCGGCAACACGATGGACAGCAGCGGGTGGCTGTACTTCAACGGGTTCAGGGTGAGGTAGCCGCGCAGTTCGACCTCGCGGTCGCCCGCCCGCCACGCGGTGTACGCGTGGCCGAACTCGTGCAGGCACACCGATACGATCCAGCCCGCCACCACCAGGATGAACACGCCGAGCCGAGCCCGCATCGACGATGCGTCCCCGTTCCAGGCCAGCACCCCGCCCAGCACGGTCACACCCACGAACAGCAGGAATACCGGGCTCGGCCGCACCGACCCGGACCTGCGCCCCACCGACTGCGGATAGTTCATCGCACTCCTAGCGCACCAGCAGCCACGGCTCGTGGTGCCGGTAGAAGGTGGATCGCCGCACGGTGTTGTCGCTGCTCACGCCGTCCCGGACAACCAGCGCGCCACGGGTGCCCAACTGCATGGCGCGACCGGCCACCCATTTGCGCTTGCGCAGCCCCCGCTGCACGGTGGCGTGCAGTCCCGGCATCTCCAGCATGGGCGAAACGTGCAGCGCCGCAGCCTTGCCGGTGAACAGGCGGGTGTCGTCCACGTACGCTTCGCCCTCCAGCTTCTCACCGCTCGGGCCCACGATGCTGGCGCGGCCGATGAGCACCTTGCCGGTGTCGTCGCGGATGAGCGGGGTTTCGCGCGCGGAGCCCTCCAGGGCCTTCTTGGCGGCGGCGTTGCCGGTGCCGGTCTGGTAGGCGCGTGAGCCGTAGGTGCGGTCCACGGGCACGTAGCCGATCTCCACATGGAGTCGTTCGGTGCGCATGAGGTGGGTGAGCACGGCGGCCAGTCCGGCGTCCTCGCCGAGCACGATCAGGCGGGGCAGGCTGTCGGCGGCCAGCACCGGCAGCATCTCGTCCAGGGCGGCGGGATCGGGAATGGCGGCGGTCTGCACCATCGGCAGCGATGCCAATGCGATCGGTACCGGTGCACCGTTGCAGCGGAGAACATGGGTACTCAACTGCCGTACACCCTCCTCGGACCTGACAATTCGCCTCGCCTCGCCGCGTCTCGGACCGAGCGCCTGCCGGTCCGCACCGATGCCACCATAGTCCTGTTCAGTTGCCTCCGCTTCGCTCCTCGTCACGGCGGGCGGGGCGGGAACCTGGGGGTATGCCCGTATCCACTAGACTGTGCGTCCGGCCACCGCCTTGTGACGGCGGGTAGCTGCAGTGTCACCGACGCTGCGTGTCGATCCCGTAGGAGACTCCTGATGCCGGCAATCGTGCTGATCGGCGCCCAGTGGGGCGACGAGGGCAAAGGCAAAGCAACCGATCTGCTCGGCGGCAGGGTGCAGTGGGTTGTCCGCTACCAGGGCGGCAACAATGCCGGTCACACCGTGGTACTTCCCAACGGTGACAATTTCGCGCTGCATCTGATCCCGTCCGGCATTCTCACCCCCGGTGTGACCAACGTCATCGGCAACGGCGTGGTCGTCGACCCGGGTGTACTGCTGGCGGAGCTGGCCGGTCTGGAAGAGCGCGGCGTGGACACCTCCCGCCTGCTGCTCTCGGCCGACGCGCACCTGATCATGCCCTACCACGTGGCCATCGATAAGGTCACCGAACGTTTCCTCGGCAACAAGAAGATCGGCACCACCGGCCGCGGCATCGGCCCCTGCTACCAGGACAAGGTGGCGCGGGTGGGCGTGCGCGTCGCCGACGTGCTGGACGAGAAGATCCTCACCCAGAAGGTCGAGGCCGCACTGGAATTCAAGAACCAGGTGCTGGTGAAGATCTACAACCGCCGCGCGCTGGACCCGCAGCAGGTGGTGGACGAGGTGCTGGAGCAGGCCGACGGCTTCAAGCACCGCATCGCCGATACCCGGCTGCTGCTCAACCAGGCGCTGGAGAACGACGAGACCGTGCTGTTGGAGGGTTCGCAGGGCACGCTGCTGGACGTCGACCACGGCACCTACCCGTACGTCACCTCCTCCAACCCGACCTCCGGCGGCGCGGCGGTGGGTTCCGGCATCGGCCCGAACAAGATCGGCGCGGTGCTGGGCATCCTCAAGGCGTACACCACCCGCGTCGGCTCCGGCCCGTTCCCGACCGAGCTGTTCGACGAATCGGGCGCGTATCTGGCCAAGACCGGCGGCGAGGTCGGCGTGACCACCGGCCGCGCCCGCCGCACCGGCTGGTTCGACGCGGTGATCGGCCGCTACGCCACCCGCGTCAACGGCATCACCGACTACTTCCTCACCAAGCTCGACGTGCTCTCCAGCCTGGACACCATCCCGATCTGCGTGGCCTACGAGATCGACGGCGAGCGGGTCGAACAGATGCCCACCACCCAGACCGAATTCCACCACGCCAAGCCCATCTACGAGGAGATGCCCGGCTGGTGGGAGGACATCTCGGGGGCCCGCACCTTCGAGGAGCTACCCGCCAACGCCCAGGCGTACGTGCTGCGCCTGGAGGAACTCTCGGGAGCGCGCGTGTCCTGCATCGGCGTCGGCCCGGGCCGCGACCAGACCATCGTCCGCCACGACGTGCTGGGCTGACCGAGCCGCGTCGCACGTCCGCACAGCGCCCGCCCGCCGCATCCGCGGTGGGCGGGCGCTGTTGCGATCCGGGTTACGCCGCCGTTCAGTAGAGCGGGGTCAGCGGTGCCAGCGGGTCGGCGGCGTGCGGCGTCAACGCCGAGTAGGCCGCGGCAATGGATTTCACGGCCAGCCGCAGATCCGTTTCCTCCTGGGTGTAGGGGAGGCGGAGGAAACGTTCGAACGCGCCCTGGACGCCGAAACGCGGTCCGGCGGCGAGTAGTACGCCGTGGTTGGGGGCGGTCGCGGCGAGGGCGGTGGAGACCGGGGTGGGCAGTTGCACCCACAGCGACATGCCGCCCGCACCCTCGGTGGTGGGCCGCCAGTCGGGGAGCTCCTCGGCGAGCGCTTCCAACAGTGTCGCGCGGCGTGAGCGCAACTGCTCACGGCGTTGCGCGAGAATGGCATCCGCGTTCTGGAGCAGATGCACGGTGGCCAGCTGATCCATCACCGGGGTGCCCAGATCGACCGTGGAGCGGGTGCCAAGCAGCTTGGTGATGAGTGACTGGTTGGCGCGCACCCAGCCGACACGCAGGCCGCCCCAGAAGGACTTGGACGCCGAGCCGATGGTGACGATCTCCGCGCCGCGGGCGAAGGCGGCCGCGGGCGGCAGCGGCTCGCCGCCGGTGAGGTCCAGGTCCACCATGGATTCGTCGACGATCACCGTCATCCGGGTGTCGCGGGCAATGGCTGCCAGTTCAGTGCGGCCCGCCTCGTCCAGCCGCAGTCCGGTCGGATTGTTGAAGTCCGGCACCAGGTACGCCACGCTGGCGGCGGTCTGCCGTGCCGCACTGCGGATTCCGTCCAGGTCCCAGCCGTCGGGCAGCAGCGGCACCGGCACCGGACGCGCCCCCACATCGCGGATGGCCTCGATGGCGTTCGGATAGGTGGGGTGTTCGATGAGCACCCGTTCCGCCGGGGTGGTCAGCACGTTCAGCAGCAGCCGCAGCCCGTGCTGCGCGCCGAGGGTGACCAGGATCTGCTCGGGGTCGGTGGGCAGCCCGCGTTCGGTGTAGCGGCGGGCCAGGGCCTCGCGCAGCATGAGCATGCCGACCGGGTCCATGCCGTGGGTGCCCAGGTAGGTGGGCAGTCCTTGCAGGGCAAAGGAATACGCATCCTTCATCTCCTGTGGCGCGGACATGGCGGCATAGGTCATATCGATGGTCGGCAGCTCCGGCTGCGCCATCATGGCCAGCAGGCTGCGCGCCGGTTTGGTGCCGTCGTGCACCACGGTCGGCGGCAGCGCCACGGTGCTGCGCGACCCCTGGCGGCTGATGAGGTAGCCGTGCTCGCGCAGCAGGGCGTAGGCGGAGGTGACGGTGGTGCGGCTGACGCCGAGGGTGGTCGCCAGATCGCGCTCACTGGGCAGCGCGATGCCGAGTGGGGCGCGGCCGTCGTGGATGAGCAGCCGTATCCCTTCGGCCAGCGCCAGATACGCGGGCCGGGGGGAGCGGCGGGCGGTATCGGACTCGCCGCCGGGCCGGGACTCGGCCGGGCCGTCGCCCTCCGCGCCCCGGGCTCCGGGCTCGTCCTGCCGCCACCGTCCCAGGTCTCGCGCCAGGCTGGCCGCGCCGATCACTCGTGTCGCCATACAGGCCAGTATCCGGGTAGTGGATATTTGATTCAAGTGCAACTGGCTTCATTCTTGGGCCATGACCTCGTTGCTGTTCTCCATCGCGGTGGTCGGCTGCTTCGGCTGGCTCGTCTACCACTTCGCCCCCGCCCCCGGTGAGCGCTGGGATCGCCTGCTCACGCGGTATCGGCCGCATGCCCCGATGGCGGACTGGTCGGCCGGTGACTATGACGATCAGCGGCAGTTCGTCGATCTGAACGCCGCGCGGACGCGCCATGAGTCGGCAGTCCAGTCTTAAAAACTGGCATGCTCGAATCTCTGATGGTCGAGACGGATATGTCGGTCACCCTGTGCACACTGGCACTATGCCCTACCCGGAACGTCCGCTCGCCGCGGCGCTCTTCGATACCGCGATAGGCCCCTGCGCCATCGCCTGGAGCGCCGTCGGCGTGCTGCGCTTCCAGCTACCCGAGGACGGTGCGGAGGCCACGCTGGCCCGCATCACCCGGCCCTATCGCGGCGAGCCGGTCGCGCCCGCCGAACCCACCTTCGACATCGGCAAGGCCATCGCCCGCATCCAGGCCCACCTCGCCGGTGACCTCGACGACCTGCGCTGGATTCCGTTGGACACCACCACGATTCCGGAGTTCCACCGCGCCGTCTACACCGTAACCCGCGCCATCGCCCCCGGCCACACCCTCAGCTACGGCGAGGTCGCCACCCGCGTCGGCATGCCCCATGCCTCCCAGGCGGTCGGACAGGCCATGGGCCGCAACCCGATTCCGCTCATCATCCCCTGCCACCGGGTGCTCGCCGCCGACCACGCGCTGCACGGATTCTCCGCCCACGGCGGACTCACCACCAAACAGCGTCTGCTGGAGATCGAGCGCACTCCGGGCTTCGGAGAGCCGACCCTGTTCTGACCGCGCGGTGTCAGATCCCCCGGTCAATCATGGAGCCGAAGCGGGCGGCCTGAGCCCTGGAGAACGACGGGGACCCCCAGCGTTTGCCTGGGGGTCCCCGTCGTTTCTGTGGCAAATCTACTAGGCATTACGGCGATTGAACTCGCCTTGCTCCGCTCCCGCTATGAAGGCGTCCCATTCGCCGGCGGTGAAGCGCAGCATCGGTCCGCTGGGGTCCTTCGAGTCACGAACCGCCATACCGCCGTTCGGCAGTTCCGCGACCTCGACACATTCGGCCTGCGAGCCACTCTTGGTGCTCTTTCGCCACTTCAACGGCTGGTCAATGTTCACGCTGCTCGCTCATGCTCTCTGATGATGTGCCGGAGGAAGTTCCGGCTGTCTTGGATGGTCAACGCCGAGGACCGAAGGTCCTCGAACGCCTTCTGGAACCGGGCCACGACAGGACGCTTCTCAAGATACAACTCGCCGGTGAAGCCTTCGAGATACACAACCGTCGGTTGCGTCGGCCGTCCCCTCTCGTCGTCCCTGAAGTCCAGTATGACGAAGGACCCCAGAGGCTCCCCTGCGGGGCACCCTGCGGAGAAGGGCAGCACGCGCAGGCTGATGTTGGGTTTGGTGGACATCTGGTCCAGGTGGCGGAGCTGGTCGATCATCACCTTTCTGCTGCCCATTACGCGCCGAAGGGTGGCTTCACCAATAATCGCGTCCACGCGTGTGCCACCCGCGCGCATGATCGACTTCTGGCGACGAAGGCGGAGCTGTACTCGTCGGGCTGTTTCCTCGTGGTCGCCCACCGCACGGTCGGAGCTGATGATCGCGCGGGCGTAGTCGCCGGTCTGAAGAAGTCCCGGCACCAGATCCGACTGGTGAATCCGGAGCCCTTCAGCGTTGCCCTCCAGCCCTATGTACATGTCGAATCCGCGTCGGATCACGTCGCCGTACTCGTGCCACCACGACTTTTCGTTGGCTTGATGGGCGAGGCCGATCAGCGCCTCCGTCTTCTCGGTGTCCGCGTCGTAGATGCGGCACAGTTCCCGGATGTCCGCGTCTCGGGGGCCGTCGATCTTCGCTGTTTCGAGTCGCTGGAGCATCGACGGCGTCCACTGCATGAGCTTCGCGGCTTCGGCGATCGTGAGGCCGTTCTCGTTTCTGAGTTCTCGTAGGTAGGTACCGAGCTGTCGGCGGGGCAGCGCGGGGTCGGATGCGGTTGCGGTGGACACATAACCCCCTATGAGTCGGGTGCTGATTCATGGTGAATCAGCTTCTGGTTCACGGCAAGCACGGTGCTGGAAAGACGAGATTCTTCCGGTGAATATTCACCATGCGTATTGTGCCACCGCTGGCGCGGGTGTGTGCTTGATATGCGTCCGGACGGCGGAAGTGCCGCAAGGGCTCGTACTTCGAGCGGGTCCCGCGTCCGCAGCGGACCTCTCATGAAGGTCGATCCGGGCGGTACCTAATGCTTTGCCCCGCCTTGTGATTCGAGAGGCCGTGACATGAAGACCGCGAGACTGTACTTGTGCCAGGCTGACCCAGGGGGCCTGTCGGTTCTGGAAGCTGAGCACGCCGTCATGCTCCACCCCAAGCGCCGGGACACCGCGTGCAAGATGGTCCCCCGCATCGATACCGCTCTCACGCTTCGCGCGCAGGCGGCCTTGACGGGCGGTGAGCTGGCATGACCGAACCAGGCATTCTGCCGCATGAAACGACGCGGGCCGTCGTGCGGGAGGTAGAGCGGACGCGCAGCATGCTCGTTGCGGCATCGGCCCGCCACTATCGATCGACGGCCAAGGACTCGGGGGTCGATGAGCAGCAGGCGTTCGAGGAGCATCGCGCCGCCATCAGCAGCTTCGCCGCCGCTGCCGGTAAGCGGGCGATCCTGTGGGACCGGCTGGTTCGCGACGCCGGGTTGACCCCGGAGGCGGCGGCGATGGTGCTCGACCTGTCCCCGGATGAGGTCGAAGCGTTCACGCTGAAGACGCCAGGGGTGGGGCAGTCATGATCACCGGTGCCGAGCAGCGACGGCTGATCTGGCTCGACGGCACGGACCACCGCCAGAGCTACGCGGTGGCGCTCGGCCCCGACCGCGTGACGTTCCGCGTCGAGCGCGGCGGCCCGGTATGGATCAATTCCATTGCCGCAGAACATCTGCCGGTGCGTCCGTTTCAGCCCCGCCCGTACCTCGAGATGGTGGAGCGCAGCCACCCGGAAGACCAGCGCTACTGGGATGCGGTGCGGTGGGCGGCGATGGGCCTGCTGGTGGCGTGGGCACATTCACGGGGCGTGTCGGAGATGCGGTTCATGCAGCGTCGCCTCGTCCACACCACGCACGGTGATCTGACCACAGTGTGGTTCCGGGAGCCGTTCGCGCCGACCGGGGGAGCGCCGCGCATCATCCGGGTCATCGGGCGTTCGGGAGTCGAGTTGGTCGCGTTCGGCGACTGCCCGACTCCGGAACAGGCCCGCAACGAGCAGCCGCGCTACATCGGCTTGTGGGATGCCGTGGATGTCGCGGCGCGGCCATGGCGGGCGTGATGCACGGCGCGGCTCCGATGAGCCTTGACCTGCACGTCCAGCGTTTCCTCGTCACGGCGGATGGCCGCCTCAAACCTGGCACGGGATCGATTTCTCGCCCGGCGACTATTCTTTGTTGGCCAGAAAAAGAATTTTGTACGCCGCAGCAGCTCTTGAGCGCAACTGCTCATCGTCTAACCCCCCCGCCTCGGCTCGCAAGCCTGGATCCGACACGTATTCATCCACATCGGCGAACAGGCCATCGAGGATATCGAACTCTTTCAATGGAATCTTTGCAGCTTCGTTCTTGAATAACATAAGATACCTCGACTCAAAAGTCGGCGCGTCGATCACTCCCGAGACAAACTCACCAATGAGTCGTTCATAATTCGCAAGCGCACGGTCGACAGAGTTTCTACCAAACATCTCTAATTTCCTCCCAGCCTTCCTCTTTCGAGGATGTTCGCCGTCTGACCAGGGCTGACCCTCCAGCCGGTGATAAAGTCGCCACTCAGCGACTGGACGACAACCAAACCGGTTTCAGGATTGTAGTTCAAGATTGCGCGATCTCCATGATAGAAGCCATCTATATGAAGCGTATTTGGGTCGTCGAGGTGTGATTGCAACGCTTCTCGGAAGTTCTTTGCGGCTGTCTTGTTGTTCCAATTTTCTTCAACTCCAAAATCTTTTGCATGCTTGAACTTCTTTTGTAGTTGCTGATCAGTGGCCCGAAGCGGTACAGGGTCGATCGTTTTAACTCCGGGGCCGAGTCTTGGGCCAGATCGTCTACCAAATATTCCCTTGATTCCGTCCCAAATCTTCTTACCGCCTTCGATGATGGCACCGCCAATATTCTTGGCGCCATCCAGGAGAACCTTTCCAAGCGCTGCGACGGCGCCGCCAAGAGCTTTCGCAAAGTCGACCAGACCCTTGGCGAGATCAACGATGGCGCGGCCGAGCGCCTTGATGGCGTTGAGCAGTAGTTCGCCGAGTTTGGGCAGGATTTTGAGGAGAGGTTCGCTGAGGAGTCGTCCCAGACCGACGACAAGTTTGAATGCGATGACCGCGAGGTCTTTGATCAGGAATACGTCGAGGACTGCCATGACGAGCCAGAAGATGCCCCAGCCCCAGCGGCCTTGCGAGAAGTATGCGATGGCGTAGCGCAGCGATCCGTATACCGGAACGAGGCCTTCCCAGAAGCCGGGTTCCTCTTGCCACCAGGGGGTTTCGTTGTCGCTGTCCGGTTCGGCGGGTGGGGCGGTTGGGTCGGTGCTGTCTGCACCTTCGCCGTGTCCTTCGCCCGGGGATGGTTGGTGGTTGCCTCCTTGGTCATCGCTTGGCTGCCCCCCGGAGCCCTGTTCTCCATCATTGCCTTGGTTGCCGCTCGGGTTGTCGCCGCTGTGGTCCTGGGCAGGGTTGTGCTGGTTGTCGTTGGAGTCGCCGGGGCCATCACCGGGTACCGGTAGGGCATCGTCGGGTTGGGAGGTGTCGGGTCTGGGGTAGCCGAAGCCGCCGGGCCACCGCGAATCGGGGATCGCGCGGCTGCCATCGCTCCACTGAGGGTGGTCGTTGTTCCATTCCAGGGTCACCCCCGGTGGGGGCGGACCCGATATGTCCGGGTGTGCCGGTTCCAGTCCGCCTCCGTTGCCGCCGGGCCAGTGGCCGCCTCCACCCGGCGGATTGGCTCCTTCGCTGGTCGGGGGTGGTGTCGATGGTGAGGGGGTTGGTGTTTGAGGGGGTGTGGGCGAGGGGGACTGCGGGGAGGGCGATGGTTGCGGGGCCGGGTTCGGTGACGGGTCGGGTTGGGGATGTTGGGGAGCGGAGGACTCACCTCGATCCGAGCAATCGCCACCCTGTCGGCATCGAGCGACGACCAGGCCACTCAGATCACCGCCTACGGCCAACCCGTCTGGCTCTGACCTTCCATCTGGACAGCGTCAGATGGCGCTCCGATGAATTTCCGTTCCCGGGTCCGTCTGGAACCTCGACGGCAATACCGCCGACCGACCTACCGAAGAAAGATCTGATGAAGACTGACAAGCTGCTCACCGCTGGCGCTCTCGCCACCCCGGTGTTCTTCGCCATCGCCCTGGCCCAGGCATTCACCCGTGATGGCTTCGATCTGAGTCGGCACATGATCAGCCAGCTCGCCCTCGGTGACCTCGGCTGGTTGCAGATCGCCAACTTCGTCGGCACCGGCGTGCTCTTCGTGCTTGGGGCGCTCGGCCTGCGCCGGACCCTCACCGACGGCATCGGCCGGGTCTGGATTCCCCGTCTTGTCGCCGTCTTCGGTGCGGGCCTGATCGCCGCCGGTGTCTTCGTCTGCGACCCGGCCAAGGGCTACCCCATGGGCGAGCCCGACACGCTCACCTGGCACGGCATGGCGCACGGGGCCGCAGCGACCATCTCCGGTCTCGCCCTGGTGGCCGTGAATGTCATCCTCACCCGGCGCTACCTCCGCGCTGACCGAAAGGCCATGGCCGCCATCACGATTGCCATCACCCTGGCCTTCATGGTCCTCCCCGCCGCCCTGCCCGGCCAGGTCAGCATGGTCTTCGCCGCCGTCTCCTTCCTGGCCTGGGGCCGGATCTCCCTGCTGGCCGCCAGCCTCCTGCCCACCCGCCGCGCGGCGGGTGCCATCCGGGAGCCGCAGTTCGCGTGAGGTGAGCGAACGGAAAGGCGTCCGCACCGAAGTCAATGGTGCGGACGCCTTTTCGTGGAGCTGGCGGATCAGCTGATCGCCATCGGGATTACCAACCAGCCTTGACGATCGGGCCGTAATAGACGACCGGTAGGCCGGTGCCGGCGCATTCGACCCAGACATCGGCACCCGGCGCGAATCGCAGGTAGATCGGCTCGGGGCCGAGAGAGAACTGCATGATGCCCGGGGCCTGGTAGAAGAACGGCGGTTGCAGGCTCCAGCCGGTGCACTGCCACCACTCGCCCGGGGCGGTGTCCATCCGGATGACGCCACCCGGTTCCGGTGTGGGGACGGGAGGGGTGGCGGCGGACGTCTGCATGTTCAGGAGGCCAGCCGCGGCAATCATTGCCGCGACCGCGACCGAGCGAAGTGTTGCTCTCATTCGTGTTCCTTTGTGGCCCTTGTCGTTGGTGCGAGGGGACGATGGGCGGGGCCGAATCAGACGACCGCGCCGTAGGCGCTGCCGATGCCGAAACCGAGCGCACCACCGGCGACGCCGCCGACGACCGCGGCCGGAAGGCCGAGGGCCGCCGCGCCGACGGCGGCACCGGCCGCCGCGCCGACACCGGCACCGATCAGCGCGCCCGCACCGGCACCCGCTGGTGAGGCCGCGCCCCCGCTGGGAATGCCCGCCGCGATCCCGCCGATGACGGCTCCGGTGGCCGCGCCCACGCCGGTGCCGATGACCGCGCCGGGTACCGCGCCGATTACGGCAGCCGGGATTCCCGCGGCTGCGGCACCCGCCGCCGCGCCCACGACCGTGCCCGCGATGGTTCCGGCGGCGATCTTGTCGGAGCGGCTGGCGTGGATGCCCACCGAGTTCAGGCCGGTGGCGATGCCCGCCTCGACGGCGGCCGCGCCGCCGTTGACCGGGTTCAGCACCGCATCGGGGACGTCGTCGGGGACCGGCGTGGTGAACGCGCCGACGCGCAGGGTGCGCGGGGGCGGGGCGATGGGGGCCACCGGTTCCACGGGCACCGGGGCGTGCAGGGTGCCCAGGTCGATCGCGGGGGCCGCCTCGGGTGCCGGGATGGGGCGGTAGTTCGGGGGCACGAGGTAGTTCGGCGCGGGTGCGGGCGTCGGCGGGGTGGTGACACCCGGCTGGATCGGCCCCGGGGTGTGGCCGACCGGGCGGTCGGTCGCGGGAGCGGTGACGCCGGGCTGGACCGGGCTGGTGGCGGCGCGCGGAGCGGTGCCACCAGCGAGGCCGGGCTGGGGTGCGGCGTCGCCGGAGGAGCGGCCGGAGTCGGCGCTCGGCGGGTTCGCGGTGGGGGTCCGCGCCGTCTGCGGTCCCCCGGGGGTTCCGTCCTGGGGGTTCGCTGGCGTGGCGTCCTGCGCACCGGCGGCGGCCGGTGTGTTCGGGGACGCGGCGTTCTGGTCGGTGGTGGCGCAGCCGACGGCCAGGGCCAGCGGGATCGCGCCCGCCACGAGTGCGCGGCGGCGCGCGCCGGTCTTCAGTTGTCCATGCCGACGAGCCACGTCGAACACACCACCTTCATCAGGGTCTTGATTCTGTTGCGATCAGGAAGCGGTGGCGGCTGCGTGCGTGGCGAGCGTTCTCGTTTCCTGTTGATCGTGCATTCGGAGCGGAGAACTCCGTGGACACGGGCAATGTGGTTCCCGCACCCCTTTCGGGAGCGGACATCGGGCGGGAACCTGGCTGGTCACCTGCGCTGGGATGTTAGCTGAAAGAAAGCTATGAATAGCAACTCGTTGTGAGATGCCGCACAGCGTCGCAACTGCTCGGGTAGTGCACCGGAAAACTGCTGCTTGAAGACTGAATTATCCCGAGGGGCCGGTCAGCTCTCAGGTTTGCCGGGAGATGACCCGAGCATCAATTCCGCCAGGGCCTCGCGATCGGTGACATCGAGTTTGATGCAGGCGCGGTACAGATGCCCCTCCACCGTCCGCACCGACACCGTCAAGCGGTCCGCGATCTGCCGGTTCGACAATCCCGCCGCCACCAGATTGGCGATCTCCCGCTCCCGCGCGGTCAGCGGCAGCGGTTGCGCCGACTGCCGCAGCGCGGGCGTGCTGGCCCCGCCGCAGGCCGCCGCGAGCCGGTTCG
>NZ_JASFXA010000039.1:0-20282 GCF_030766805.1 Nocardia sp. CC213A | reverse complement strand
GCCCGCCGCCGCCAGCGCCCGCCACGCCTGGGTGACGGTGGCCGGGGAGACCTTCAGCTCCCGCGCCACCTCGCGCACGGTGGGCAGCCGGGTGCCGGGCGACAGCGCGCCGGAGCGGATGCGGCCGCCGACGGTGGCGGCGATACCGGCGGCGGTGCGGTCGTGGACGCCCGCGAACAACCCGTCGCCAGCCGGGTCGGGTGCGGTCGTGTCGAGCGGGCCGAGTTCGGTTGTCACAGCGTCATTCTGCGATGGCGACCCGTGCGCGAACACGGCCACCCCGAGGATTTACGGTCACGAAACTGTTTCCGTCATTCTGTAACACAGCGGAATTGGTTCTCGGTGCAGTATCACAAAGCATGGCAATCGTTCGAGCAGCGCTGGTCCAGACCAACTGGACCGGCGACAAAGAGTCCATGATCAAGGCGCACGAGGACTACGCCCGGCAGGCCGCCGCGGCGGGAGCGAAGGTGATCTGCTTCCAGGAGTTGTTCTACGGGCCGTACTTCTGCCAGCTCCAGGACACCAAGTTCTACGACTACGCCGAATCGGTGCCCGGCCCCACGGTGGACCGGTTCGCGGCGCTGGCGGCCGAACTCGGCATGGTGATGGTGCTGCCGGTGTACGAGCAGGAGCAGCCCGGCCTGCTGTACAACACCGCGGCCGTCATCGACGCCGACGGCCGCTACCTCGGCAAATACCGCAAGCACCACATCCCGCACGTGAACGGGTTCTGGGAGAAGTTCTATTTCCGGCCGGGCAATCTGGGCTGGCCGGTCTTCGACACCGCCGTCGGCCGGGTGGGCGTGTACATCTGCTACGACCGGCACTTCCCGGAAGGCTGGCGGGCGCTGGGCCTGGCCGGCGCGGAGATCGTGTTCAATCCGTCGGCCACCTCCCGCGGGCTGTCCGGCTACCTGTGGAAGCTGGAGCAGCCCGCCTCCGCCGTCGCCAACGAGTACTTCGTCGGCGCGATCAACCGCGTCGGCATCGAGGCCGACTACGGTGACGACGACTTCTACGGCACCAGCTACTTCGTCGATCCCGAGGGCAAGTTCGTGGGCGAGGTGGCCTCCGACGCCGCCCCGGAACTGGTGGTCCGCGATCTCGACCTGGACCTGATCAAGGTGGTGCGCGACCGCTGGGCCTTCTACCGCGACCGCCGCCCGGACGCCTACGGACCGCTGGTGCAGCCATGAGCCGAATCCTCATCCAGGGCGGAACGGTGGTGTCGGCCACCGGTTCTCAGCCCCTCGACGTCCTGATCGACGGCGAAACCATCGTCGCCGTCCTGCAACCCGGCGCCACCGTCCTCGGCGACGTGGCGGCCAGCGCCCAGATCATCGACGCCACCGGGAAATATGTGATTCCCGGCGGCGTGGACGCGCACACCCACATGCAGCTGCCCTTCGGCGGCACCGAGGCATCCGACACCTTCGAGACCGGCACTCGGGCCGCGGCCTGGGGCGGCACCACCACCATCGTGGACTTCGCCGTCCAGAAACCCGGTGAGACGGTGCAGGACACCCTCGCGCTGTGGCACGACAAGGCGGCCGGGCGGTGCGCCGTCGACTACGGCTTCCACCAGATCGTCGGTGACGTGAACGCCGAATCCCTGAAGGGCATGGCGGAATTGGTGTCAGAGGGGGTGACCAGCTTCAAGCTGTTCATGGCCTATCCGGGCGTGTTCTACTCCGACGACGGCCGCATCCTGCGCGCCATGCAGCGCAGTGCCGAACTCGGCGCACTGCTCATGATGCACGCCGAGAACGGCATCGCCATCGACGTGCTGGTCGAACAGTCGCTCCAGCGCGGTGACACCGCACCGTACTTCCACGGCACCTCGCGGCCGTGGCAGCTGGAGGAGGAGGCCACCCACCGCGCCATCATGCTGGCCCAGGTCACCGGCGCACCGCTGTACGTGGTGCACGTGTCGGCCAAACAGGCTCTCGAGCAGATCGCCGCCGCACGCGGCAACGGACAGAACGTTTTCGGCGAGACCTGCCCGCAGTACCTGTACCTGTCGCTCGAGGAACAGTTGGGCGCACCGGGTTTCGAGGGTGCGAAATGGGTGTGCTCGACGCCGTTGCGGTCGCGGGCGGAGGGGCATCAGGACGAGCTGTGGCGCTATATCCGCACCGGTGACGTCACCTCGGTCGCCACCGACCACTGCCCGTTCTGCATGAAGGATCAGAAGGAACTCGGACTCGGCGACTTCTCCAAGATCCCCAACGGCATCGGCGGCGTCGAACACCGGATGGACCTGATGTTCCAGGGCGTCAAGGACGGTCGCATCTCCCTCGAGCGCTGGGTGGACGTCTGCTGCACCACCCCGGCCCGCATGTTCGGCATGTACCCGCGCAAGGGCGTCATCGCTCCGGGCGCGGACGCCGACATCGTGCTCTACGACCCGAACGGCCACACCAGCATCGGGGTGGGCAAGACCCACCACATGAACATGGACCATTCGGCCTACGAGGGTTTCGAGGTCGACGGCCATGTGGACACGGTGCTCTCGCGCGGCCGGGTGATCGTCGACAACGGCGACTATCTGGGCCGGGCGGGCCACGGCCGGTTCGTGAAACGCGAACTCTCCCAGAACCTCATCTGATCCGGAACGGAGTGTGCCCCATGGACATCGGTGTGGTACTGCAATGCACACCGCCCGCGTCACGAGTGGTGGAACTGGCGAGAATCGCGGAGACGCACGGCTTCTCGCACGTGTGGACCTTCGACTCGCATCTGCTGTGGCAGGAACCCTACGTCATCTACAGCCAGATCCTCGCCGCCACCCGCAAAGTCGTGGTCGGGCCGATGGTGACCAATCCGTCCACCCGGGACTGGACGGTCACCGCCTCGACCTTCGCCACGCTCAACGATATGTTCGGCAACCGCACCGTCTGCGGGATCGGGCGCGGCGACTCCGCCGTGCGCACCCTCGGCGGCAAGCCCGCCACCCTGGCGACCCTGCGCGAATCCATCGGCGTCATCCGGGAATTGGGCAACGGTCGCAGTGCCCGGGTGGGGGAGACCATGGTGCGGTTCCCGTGGGCGCACGCCTCCCGACTGCCGGTCTGGGTGGCCGGATACGGGCCGCGCGCACTGGATCTCACCGGCGAGGTGGCCGACGGATTCATCCTGCAACTCGCCGATCCGGATATCACCGCCTGGACCGTCGCCCGGGTGCGCGCCGCCGCCGAACGCGCCGGACGTGATCCGAAGGAGGTGACCATCTGCGTGGCCGCGCCCGCCTACGTCACCGACGGATCGGAGGCGGCCATGAAACACGCTCGGGAGCAATGCCGTTGGTTCGGCGGCATGGTCGGCAACCATGTGGCCGACATCGTCGCCAAGTACGGCGCGGACAGTGAGGTGCCCGCCGCGCTCACCGAGTACATCGCCGGTCGCCAGGGCTACGACTACAACCAGCACGGGCGCGCCGGAAATACGCACGCCGACTTCGTGCCGGACGCCATCGTGGACCGGTTCTGCCTGCTCGGCACCCCCGACGAGCACGTGGTGCGATTGCGGGAGCTGGAGGCGCTGGGCGTGGACCAGTTCGCCGTCTACCTCCAGCACGACGCCAAGACCGCCACCCTCGACGCCTACGGGGAGTCGATCGTGCCGCGGCTGGCGCAACCGATCGTGGCGACGGCGAGTACGCCGTGACCGCGCTACCGGAGGGCGGTCGCACCGCGGCGGCCGCCCAGCGAGTCGTGCGCCCACCGCGCCGGCGTGGGATCGGGACCGGCCGGTCGGCGAACGGATCACGCTGGGGCGTGGTGCTGTACCCGCTCGCCGCCTTCGTGCTGGTGGCCGCGGTCTGGGAACTGGTGAAGGCGATCGTGCCGGCCGATGGGGTGAGCATCGGCGAGCAGCGCGTGCTGCCGCGCACCACCGATGCGGCGCTGCCGCACACCTGGTCGGTGCTGACCGTGCTGGCCGAACCCGACGGCACCGGCACCGTGGGTGAAACCCTGTTGCGCACCGCCGGTTTCACCTTCGTCTTGGCCCTGCTGGCGCTGCTGCTCGGCACCGTGGTCGGCGTCGCGCTGGCTGTGCTCATGCAGCGCTTCGGCTGGGTGGAGCGCGGACTGCTGCCGTATGTGGTGCTGTCGCAGACGGTTCCGCTCATCGCACTGGCCCCGCTGGTCGCCGGGTGGGGCGGCAAGATCGCCATCGCCGGGCGGCCCTGGCAGCCCTGGATGAGCATTGTGGTCATCGCCGCCTACCTGGTGTTCTTCCCGGTCGCCGTCGGGATGCTGCGCGGCCTGCAATCGCCGTCGCGGGCGGCGGTGGAGCTGCTGCACAGCTATGCAGCGGGGTGGTGGGCGACCCTGCTGCGGCTGCGGCTGCCCGCCGCCGTCCCGCATCTGCTGCCCGCGCTGCGGCTGGCGGGTGCGGCGGCGGTGATCGGCGCGGTGGTGGCCGAGATCTCCACCGGCACCGCGGGCGGCATCGGCCGCCAGATCATCGTCTTCTCCCAGCAGTCCACCGGTGACGCCGCGCGCCTGTACGCGGCGGTGCTGGCCGCCGCCCTGCTCGGCGTCGCGGTCGCCGCGCTGGTGGCGCTCATGGAAGCGGCGCTGCGTCGCTACAGCCGCCCGGCCGGGGGCGGTCGCTCGTCAGGAGGTACCCGTTGACCGTCGAACCATCCACCGCCGCTGTCGACACGGCGGTGCCACAGTCCCATCCACCCGATCGACCGGACGCCGCCGTCGCACTGTCGGAGGTCGGCAAGGTCTACTCGGCCGGTGCGGTCACCGCGCTGGCGGACGTCTCGCTCACCGTCGCGGCCGGGGAATTCGTCTCCCTCATCGGACCGTCCGGGTGCGGCAAGTCCACCCTGCTGCGCATCATCGCCGACCTGGAAGATCCCACCGGCGGCACCGTCACGGTGCACGGCAAGACGGCCCGGCGGGCGCGGCTGGACCAGGACTACGGCATCGCCTTCCAACAGGCGGGCCTGCTCGACTGGCGCACCGTCCAGGAGAATGTGGAACTGCCGCTGGAGCTGCACCGCGTGCCCAAACGCGAACGCCGCGAGCGCAGTGCCGAACTCCTCGAGATGGCCGGTCTCGGCGACTTCGCCCGCCGCTACCCGGCCGAACTGTCCGGCGGCATGCAGCAGCGCGTCGCCATCGCCCGCGCCCTGGCCCGCAAACCGCCGCTGCTGCTCATGGACGAACCCTTCGGCGCGCTCGACGAGATGACCCGGGAACGCATGCAGGGCGAACTGCTGCGCATCGCCGGGGAGACCGGTGCGGCGGTCGTCTTCGTCACCCACTCCATTCCGGAGGCGGTGTACCTGTCCGACCGGGTGGTGGTCATGTCGCCGCGCCCCGGCCGCATCACCGACGTGCTGGACACCGGCGGCACCGGCGTCGAATCCGAGGATGTCGACGTGCGGGCGACGGAACCGTTCTTCGAGGCGGTGGCCGCCGTGCGCGCGGCGCTGCACGACGGGCACGCGGGACGGGAGCGGTGATGCGCACCTGGCTGCCGCCGCTGCTGGTGGGCGTGGCGATCCTGGGACTGTGGCAGGTGCTCACGGTCGCCGCCGGGGTGCCGTCGTTCCTGCTGCCCGCGCCGAGCGCCATTGCGGAAGCGTTCGGGGACAATCGATCCGGCATCGTCGACGCTACCGTCGCCACCGGCCGCAATGCCCTCATCGGGCTGCTGGTCGGCATCGCGGCGGGCATCGCCGCGGCCATCGTGGCGGTGCGGTTCCGGGTCGTCGACGGCCTGCTCGGACCGCTGGCCGCCGCGGCGGCCGCCGTCCCCATCGTGGCGCTGGCCCCGCTGCTGAACTCGCTGTACTCCAGCACCACCGACCTGCCGCGCCGGATGGTGGCCGCCATCGTGGTGTTCTTCCCGGTGTACGTCAGCACGGTGAAGGGGCTGCGGCAGGCCCCGCGCGTGCACGTGGACCTGATGACCTCCTATGCCGCCACCGCGTGGCAGGTCACCCGCGCCATCCGGCTGCCCGCCGCCCTCCCGCACCTGTTCACCGGATTGCGCATCGCCGCGCCCGGTGCGGTCATCGCCGCCATCATCGCCGAGTACTTCGGCGGGCTGCAGCACGGTCTGGGCAGCCGCATCATCTCCGCCGCCGCCAATACCGCCTATCCGCGGGCCTGGGCCTATGTCACCGCCGCCATGCTCCTGGGCCTGCTCTTCCTCGCCGCCGTCGTCGTCGCCGAACAACTCACCCGCCGACCCCGCACCATCAGTTGGAGATCGAAATGAGAAGTACCGTAAAGAAATTGCGCACGTGTCTGGCCGTGGTGGCGGTCGGGCTGGCGGCGCTGACCGGTTGCGGCACCACCGAGGGCGGCACCACCACGACGGCCGACGGACTCACCAAGGTGCGGTTGCAGTTGCAGTGGTTCAAGCAGGGGCAGTTCGCGGGCTACCTCGCCGCCGTGGACCAGGGCTTCTACCGGGACCAGGGGCTCGACGTCGACATCCTGGACGGCGGCACCGATATCGTGCCGCAGACCGTGCTCGCCCAGGGCCAGGCCGACTTCGCCGTGGCCTGGGTGCCCAAGGCGCTCGCCTCCCGCGAGGCCGGGGCCGGAATCACCGAGGTGGCGCAGATCTTCCAGCGCTCGGGCACCAAACAGGTGGCCTTCGCCTCCGCCGGTATCGACGGCCCCGCCGACCTGCGCGGCAAGACCGTCGGAAACTGGGGCTACGGCAACGAGTTCGAACTCTTCGCCGGAATGACCAAGGCCGGACTCGACCCGGCCGCGGATGTGCGCCTGGTCCAGCAGCAGTTCGATATGAACGCCTTCCTCGCCGGGGATATCGCCGCCGCCCAGGCCATGTCCTACAACGAGTACGCCCAGCTGCTCGAAACCAGGAACCCGGCCACCGGACAGCTCTACACCGCCGCGGATTTCACCACCATCGACTGGAACGAACAGGGCGTGGCCATGCTCCAGGACGCGGTGTGGGCCAATACCGAGCGGCTGGGTGACACCGCGTACCAGGAGCTCACCGTGAAATTCCTGGCCGCCTCGCTGCGCGGCTGGATCTTCTGCCGCGACAATGTCGACCGGTGCCGCGACATCACCGTGGCGGCGGGCAGCACCCTGGGTGCCAGCCATCAGCAGTGGCAGATCAACGAGGTCAACAAGCTCATCTGGCCCTCTCCGGACGGCATCGGCATGGTGGACGAGGACGCGTGGAACCAGACGGTCACCATCGCCCGGCAGACCCGCAACCAGGAGGGCGCGACGGTGCTCACCCGGGAGCCGGATGCCGACTCCTACACCAATGCCTACGTCACCCGGGCGCTGGACCTGCTGAAGGGTGAGGGCGTGGATATCACCGGCACCGACTACGCGCCGGTGCCGGTGGTACTGGCCGAGGGCGGACGCTAGCCGCGCGACCCGGCGTGGCCCATCCGTGGACGCGCCGGGATTCCGCGTCGTCCGGTCACCTCGCGCTGCTAGCGTCGCCGGATATGAAAGTTCAACTGCGGCACAGCCCGTCGTCGACGATCGCGCGCTGCTTCCTCGCCGGTGGCGAGCCCATGCGAGTGGAAAGCGGTGCCATGGTGGCACATTCGGCGGGGGTCACCCTGCAGGCCCGCGCGGAGGGCGGCATCCTCGCCGGGATCAAGCGGTCGGTGCTGGCGGGGGAGTCGTTCTTCGTGTCCACCTTCACCGCCCCGCCGGAGGGCGGCTGGGTGGATGTCGCACCCGCGTTGCCGGGGGATATGTTGCCGCTGACCATCACCCCGGACCGGCCGTTCTTCATCAATCGCGGCGGGTGGATCGCCAACGCGCACGGGGTGACCGTGGAGGCCAAGTGGGGTGGATTCGCGAACCTGTTCGGGGGTGAGGGCGGGTTCGGGCTGCGGGCGCACGGGCAGGGTGAGGTGGTGCTCGGTGTCTTCGGGGCGATCGACGTCATCGATCTCGCACCGGGGGAGCCGGTCACCATCGACACCGGACATGTGGTGGCCTACGACCTGGCCATGCGGTTCACCATCCGGCGGGCGGTGTCGGGGCGGTCCATCCAGTCCC
Organism: Nocardia sp. CC213A; assembly: GCF_030766805.1. Taxonomy (NCBI): domain Bacteria; kingdom Bacillati; phylum Actinomycetota; class Actinomycetes; order Mycobacteriales; family Nocardiaceae; genus Nocardia; species Nocardia sp. CC213A. The sequence goes on along the minus strand of NZ_JASFXA010000039.1, from coordinate 12,246 downwards.
TGACCTCCGGGGAGGGGTTCGTCTTCGATTTCACCGGACCGGGCCGGGTGCTGTTGCAGACGCGCAATCCGGGGGCCTTCTCAGCGTGGATCGGGCGGGTTACCTCGTCGAGTTGAGGGTGTGATCCAGCGCACAGTCGCGCGAAATCGCCGTCCGAAATTTGTGAATCGGTCATGCTTCAGATGTCCGACTTGGCAGAGACACACAGATGAGGAGTTACGCGTGTCCGGATCCGCTTCCGATTTCCTGGCCGAAGTGCTGATCAAGATGGTTCAGGGCCTGTTCACGGGCAGCGCCGGCGGCCAGTAGTCGCAGCCGTGACAGCCCACCGGATCGCGCGGGTCCGGTGGGCTGTCGCCGTTTCCGGGCGCGCGGGCGCTCAGCGCAGCAGATCGGGCAGCAGCACGCGAGTGTCGGGGACGAACGGCCACGCCGGATCGGTCAGCCGCTCGCGCAACCGGTCGTCGGTCCACCACCAGCCGTCGGCGACCTCCTCGGGCTGATGCCGGATCGGCCCGTCCCAGCGCACCTCGAAGGCGAACAGATGACAGCGCATGGGCCGACCGGCCCAGCCGCCGTCCCAGGACGCGCGCGTCAGCGGCCGGGGCTCCGCACCGCCGTCGAGCACGATGCCCAACTCCTCGGCCAGCTCCCGCACGGCGGTCTGCTCCGGACGCTCGCCGGGTTCCACCACTCCGCCCGCCAGGCAATCGTGCATACCGGCGAACACCGACTTGGTCTCGGTCCGGCGGTGCACGTACAACCGCGACCCGTCCCCGGAGCGCACCAGCACCCCCGCACTGGCATGCCACAGTCCCTCGGCGTACACCACGGCCCGATCCTCGGCCCCGACCTCGCGCCCCTCCGCGTCGTACAGCGCGATCATCTCCGCCATCGCGGCCCCGCCTTCTCGTCACGGCCCCGAACGAGCGAGTTCCGGCGACCCATCGCGACCGGATGAGGCTTGCCCGTCGACCGGCCGCGCATTCGCGGCGGCCGCTCACCCGGTTGCCACGCCGGACCCGCCCGCGCGGGGCCTTTCGTTCCTCTATCGGGGGACGATAGCCGGTCGAGGTGCCCCGGCCCGCGCGGGATCGCCCGCGTCGGCGCGACATCGGCGCTGGGGCCCGTTGACCGCGCTCATCGTCGCCGACCGGGGTGGCGGATGCGGTCGCGCACCCACAACCGGCTGGGCGCTCGCGTCGGCGCATTCGGATGGCGAGTCCGGAGCGGTCGGTGCGTGCGCGGCGTAGCCTCTGGGACGCAATCGCTGTCGTCGGAGAGGACGATTCCCATGCCGCTGCCACAGGCTCTGGCCAGGATCAATCGGCGAGTCACCAATCCGGTGCTGGGCGTACTGGCCCGCCGCGCACCGGGATTCGGCATCGTGGTGCACGTCGGACGCAAGTCCGGGCGCGTCTACCGCAGCCCGGTAGCGGTCTTCGACCGCGACGGCGGCTACCGTATCGCACTCACCTACGGCCGGGATGTGGACTGGCTGAAGAACATTCGCGCCGCCGGAGCCTTCGGCTTCGAGACGCGCGGACGCACCGTCATGCTCACCGATCCGGTGGTCGGCCACGATGCCACCGCGAGCTGGGCCCCGATCGGCGTCCGGCAGGCATTGGTGGCGCTGCGGGCGGAGTACTACGTCCAGGCGCGCTTGGCGGAGTGAACGGAATTCATTCTCCCGGATGACAGGGTCGCGCCCTCTCGGATGACGCGCCGACTCGATGCGCGCGGAAGGATTCCCGATATTCGCCGACCGATCATCCCAGGAGGATTCGACCGTGACCGAGGTACTGGCTCGCCCACCCGGGGTGGCGGCCGACCGACTACCACCGCTCGCCCGACGTGAGATCGCCGCTGTCGCAGCGATCTCGGCCGCGGTGCTGGCCTTCTCGACCTCGCGCTACGGCTATTTCGGCGATGAGCTGTACTTCCTGGCGGCGGGCCGGCGGCTCGCGTTCTCCTATGCGGACCAGGGACCGGTGCTGCCGGTGCTGGCCCGCCTCATGGATACCGGCGCGCCGGACTCGTACTGGGCGCTGCGGCTGCCCGCGCTGGTCCTGACCGTGCTGGCGGTCGTGCTGTGCGCCCTGCTCGCCCGCGAGTTCGGCGGTGGTCGCGCCGCGCAGCTGCTGGCGGCGGCCGGATACGCCAGCTCGCCGTTCCTGCTGTTGCAGGGTTCCATGCTCACCACCAATGCGGTGGATACCGTGCTGTGGGTGCTCATCACCTGGCTGCTGGTGCGCTGGGTGCGGATGCGCGACGACCGGCTGCTGCTGGCCGCCGCCCTGGTCACCGCCGTGGACATGCAGGTGAAGTGGCTCATTCCCATCTTCTGGCTGGCGGTGGCGGTGAGCAGCGTGGTATTCGGGCCGCGCGAGCTGGTGCGGCGGCCGGCACTGTGGCTGGGCGGCGCGCTGGTGGCGGTGAGCATGATTCCGGCGCTGCTGTGGCAGTCCCGGCACGGCTGGCCGCAGCTCGCGATGGGGCGCGTCATCGGCGAGGAACAGGATGTGTTCGGCGGCGGGCTGCTGTTCGTGCCGCTGTCGATCATGTTGGCCGGGTGGCTCGGCGTCCTGCTGCTGGGCTACGGCACCTGGTTGCTGCTGGCCCGGAAGGAGTTGCGCCCGTACCGCTTTCTCGGCGTCACGCTGATCCTGCTCTACGCCGTGTTTCTGGTCGTGGGCGGTCGGGTGTACTACACGACGGGGATGTACGCGGCCGTCATGGCCGTGGGCGCGTTCGGCTGGATCGCCGCGCTGCGGCACGGCGCCACGGTGGCGCGGCGCAGCGGGATCGCGGTCACCACGGCGCTGCTCACCCTGTCGGTGCTCGTCACCCTGTGGGCGACACCGTGGCGGGCGCCACGGGATATCGAACCCCCGGCGGATACGGCCGCGGCCGCCGTGGACATCGGCACCTACGGGTCCTTCGGCTGGCCCGAACTCACCGCCGCCGTGACCGCCGCGTATCACGAGCTGCCACCGGAGCAGCGCGCGCACGCCGCCGTCGTCACCGAAAGCTATTGGCAGGCCAGCGCCTTGGACCAGCTCGGGAACCGCGCGGAGCTGCCGCCGATCCACAGTCCCAGCCGAGGCTGGGGCTACTTCGGGCAGCCGTCCCCGGACACGACCGTCGTGCTGCTGGTCGGCGGTGACGATCCGGAGATGCGGGATCATTTCGATCGCGCGGAAGCGGTCGGCACGGTGGATGTCCGGCTAGGGTTCCCCGGCGGCACCCGCGACGTGGTCATCTGGAAGTACACCGGGCCGAAGCAGCCGTGGTCACGGCTGTGGCCGGAATGGACGCACCTGTAGCACAACCGGATTCAGGCCGAATTGCCGAACCGCTCGACGGGGGTGCGCGGGCGCATGCCCGCACCCCGCTCGGCGCGGTCGAGGGCGTCGGCGGCCTCGGGGAGATGGGTCAGGATCTCCGCGCGCAGCGCACCCCCGGCACCGAGCTGGCACAGCACGCCCGCCGTGGCGGCGATGGTGCGACCCACCGGAGTGAGCGCGGGCGGCGCCGTCAACTGCCTGCTGACATTGGACAGGCTCAGAACGGTGATGCGCAGGACCTGCTCACGCAGCCACGGCGTGGTCATGCGCACCGTATCGGCGCGGAACAGGGTACGAATGGGGTCGACGAGTTCGCTGAACGCCACGGCGTCGAAGCCACCGCCGGGCGGGACGAATCCGTACTGCCGCAGGGCCCGCTCCAGATCGTCCGGTCCGCCGTTGAACACCGCGTCGGCGATATCGCCCACCAGCGCCGGGAAATCGGCCGGAACGGGGGAGCAGGCGCCGTAGTCGACCACGCCGAGCCGCCCGTCGCGCAGCACGCGGAAATTGCCCGGATGCGGGTCGGTGTACAGCAATCCGGTGCGCACGATGCTGGAGACGACGAAGCGCAGCACCAGCCTGCCGACCCGGTCGCGCTCCGCGGGCGAACCCGACACCAGCAACCGCTGCAGCGGAATCCCGTCCACCCATTCCGATATCAGCACATCGCCCTGCTGATGCACCACGTGCGGTACCGCGAAATCCGGGTCGTCGGCATAGGCGGCGGCGAAGACGCGCTGGGTCCGCGCCTCGCGCTCGTAGTCGAGTTCCTCGTGGATGCAGGCGGCCAGCGCGTCGTTGAGGGCGCGCACATCCGCCCCCGGCAGCAGGACCGAGGTCAGCGGGGCCATGCGGCGCAGGTGTTCGAGATCGTGCCGGACGGCCTCGCGCGCACCCGGATACATGATCTTCACGGCGACTCGGCGGCCGTCGTGCCAGCGCGCCCGGTGCACCTGCCCGACCGAGGCCGCGGCGCAAGCGCGGGTCTCGAATTCGGTGAAGGCCCGCCGCCAGTTCGGCCCCAGGTGCGCGGCCATCACGTCGGTGACCGCACGCGGCAGCATGGCGGGCGCCGAGTCCTGCAGGCGGCTGAGCGCCTCCCGGTAGGGCGCGCCGAGATCGGGCGGCAGGGCGAGTTCGTAGAGCGCCAGGATCTGCCCGAATTTGGCCGCGCAGCCCTTGAGTTCGCCGAGCACCTCGAACATGTGCTGGGCGGTGCGGGCCTGGATGTCGAGTTCGACGGCACGGGCCGGTTCGCCGAAGGCGCGTCGCCCCACCCCTGTCACGCGGCGACCCGCGTAGGCGAGGGGCAGGGCCGCGAGTTTGGCATTGCGGACCGCCGACCGGGTCGGCGGCTCACCGCTGGGATCGGCTGGGGTGCGCCGGGACAGCCGACGCAGTCCCCCCGGTCGCGGATCGGGCATCTCTGACCTCCGATGATCGACTGCCTCAGTGTGGCATGACCGGCGGTCGGAGGACAGTGCCCGAACCCGTCGACGACCAAGGTTGGCGACTATTGCCCGGGACGGCCGCGATGGTGGCGCGGGCGCGGCGACCGGACGCGCCACCATCGGAGGTGCTCCGGGCTCAGTGGGTGAACGCCGCCGCCGGTGCCAGCGGGAGCACCAGGCTCGACGGCCGCACGGCATCCCGGTGGATCTGCTGCGAGGTGCCCAGCAGGCGCGGCAGATCCGTCGGAATCGGAATGGTGGACGGGAACGTACCGCTGGTGATGCGCAGGCGCAGCGCATGACCCGGTTCCAGGCGGTGGAAGGCCGGGCGCAGTTTGATCTCCATCCGGGTCACCTCGCCGGGAACCAGCAGCTGCTCGGTCTCCTTGGTGAGCACATGCTCCGGCGCGTAGATCGTGCCGTCCGGTCCGCGCCAGGTCTTGTCCTCGTTCAGGGTGCGCTGACTGGCCAGCTGCGAGCCGCCGGTGATGTTGACGACGGTGCCGTCCGGAGCCACATCGTCGAGCCACACCTGGAACGCCGCATCGGTTCCGGTGGAGGACGCGTAGAGGGTGACGCTCGCCGGTCCGGCCAGCACGGTCGCCTCGGTCACCGGATCGGTGGTGTACTTCAGCCCCGCCGTCGGTTCCTGCACCCACTCCGTGCACGGGTTGTAGGCGTTGAACACCCGGAACAGGAAGTCGAGCAGGCCGCCGGTGTACTGGGCCAGGCTCTGCCGGTTGCAGATGTTGTCGATGCCGGTGTAGTCCAGTCGATCCGAGGCGTCGGCGACGGTCGGCGCTCGCGCGGTGAGCCGGTCGCCGTCGAACCAGCGCTGCTCGATGGTCGCCTGTTCGAACGGATAGCGGGCGGTGTCGGCGGCATTGTTGTTCGCGTCGATGACGTGCAGCGGCGTCTCGGTCTCGTCGATGCCGTTGGGAATGTCCTTGAGCCACCGGTCGAACCAGGCCAGGGTGATCATGTTGGTATCGAGCCGCGACCCCGGTCCGACGCCCAGCCCCACGTGATACCAGGGGCCCATGAGCAACTGGTAGCGGCCGTCGGCGCGCTGGTCGGGAGCCATGGGCGCGAACTGGTCACGGCCAGCGGCCAGATTCTGCAACTGCGCGTAATTGCGCAGCGGCCCTTCCTGATACAGATCCCAGAAGCCGCCCACCTGGTACATGGCGATGCCCTTGTCCACCAGATTGTGCATCTCGGTCTCGAAGCGGCGCTCCTGCCACCAGGCGGTGTCGTAGGCCAGCGGCCCGCCCGCGTACGCCTCGATGAGCAGTTTGATGGTGCTGTCGGAGGAGACCAGCGCCTGCAGGTGGTCGACCAGTGCAGGAATGAACTGCTGCGGTGACACCACGGCCGTCAGGAACGGGCCGATCAGGCTCAGATACGGCACCAGCAACGAGATGGCGGTGAGCAGGATGGGGCTCATCATGCCGTCGTGACCGAGCACCTCGTTGAAGATGTTGTTCGGCATCGCCATGGGCACAATGGCTTTCAGTGGCGAATCCGGTCCCACCGACTGGGCGGTGCGCAGTGCGGTGAGCGCCGGGAACGAGTACCCGTACATGCCCACCTTGCCGTTGGACCCGGGCAGGTTCGCCGCCCAGTCCACCAGCTGCGCGCCGTCCAGGCCGTCCTGTTTCGATGCCGGATTCCATGCGCCGGTGGAGCCGCCGGTGCCGCGCACATCGGCGACCACCTCGATATAGCCGCGCCGCACCAGCACATCCTGGGCGCTGGTGGCCTGGTTGATCACCCGGCGCACATCGCGCAACTGATCGGGCAGCGGGATCTGGAACTGGTCGATCACGCCGGTGAGGGCGGCGGTGAGGGCACTGGTCAACGCGCCGTAGGTGGTGACGTTGAGCACCACCGGGAACTCGCCGTCGGCGCGCTGCCCGGTGGCCGGATCGGTGGGGTAGCGCACCTCGGCCTGGATCCGCGTGCCGTCGGCGAGCGGCACCACATGGCCCAATTCGTAACCGACACCGTACTTCTCGGGGGTCGGCTGATAGCCGTCGGGGAGTCCGAAGTTCGCCGGTGCGGTCGGCACCGGGCCCGCGGCGGGCACCGTCGCGGCCGGTGGCGCCAGGGTCACCGTCACGGCGACGGCGGTCAGGCACGCGGCGGCGAGGGTGACGAGACGGCCGCCCCTGCGCGGCCGGATCGAAATTCTCAAGGGTCTACCTCTGCGGAAGTCGGGAGGTCGCCGCGCGGTGCGGGCACACCCGGTACCGGAGACCTCTTCGTCGGATTCAGCACACCGCACAGTTCCCGGTCGCTGCTACCGGCAATAACCAAGAGCGGGGCTGGTCGGTTTGTGCAATCGGCCGAACTCACTCGGCCCGGGGCCACACCGAGCGGCGGCCGTCGGGTCGCCGAAGCTCAGGGCGCGAAGTCCGCGGCCTCGAGTCGGCGGGCGATGCGGGCGGCCGACAGCGTCATGGCGTCGGTCGGGCGGTGCGGGTCCAGGCCGGTGAGCTCGTGGACGCGGGCCAGCCGGTAGGTCACCGTATTGCGGTGGATATTGAGCATGCGGGCGGTGGCCAGTTGGTTGAAGCCGCTGTCCACGAACACTTCCAGGGTTTCGGCGAGCAGCGGCTGCGGATCCAGCGGAGCCAGCACGGCGGCCAGCCCGGGCCGGGCCGGGCCGCTGGTGGCGATGGTGTACTCGAACAGCAACTGCCCGCGCCGACACAGGGTGTCGGCGCGCTCGAGGCAGCGGCCCAGTTCGGCGAGGGTGCGGGCCTCGGCGGCGGCATCGGGGATGTTCGCGCGCTGGGTGGCGGCGGCGACACCCACCCAGAACGGAGCCGGGCGGCCCGGTGGGCGCACCGGCAGCCGGGTGGTCAGGGCGGCGGCGGTGGCGGTGCCGTCGTCGCCGGGCCGCAGCGGCAGCAGTGCGGTCCAGCCGCCGCTGTCCAGGCGCAGGAACACGCCCGGGATGGCCTCGATGCGGTGCCGCAGTTCGCCGGTCTCGGCGGAGCGGCCCGAACCCAGCCGGAACACGGCGATCAGGAAGGAGTCCGGCACCGTGATGGCGGGTTCGTCGGCCCACTCCACCGGATCGCGGCCGGTGAGCAACGCGTCGGCGATGGCGCGGCGGCGCTCCAGCAGCTCCCAGCGGGGATCGCTGACCCGGTGCACGCAGGCCGTGGCGATGCGGCCGGTCACCAGGGTGATGTATTGCAGCAGCGGCAGCGCGGCATCGAGCAGCAGTTCCCGCTCGGCGTCCGGGGCGGCGGCCCGCACTTTGGAGAAGATGTACTCCGCACCGATGCGGTAGCGATCGAGCACCTCTTCGAGGGGTTCACCGTCGCGGACCCGGCCCACGCCGATCTCGACCACTTCCCGGGTGTCGTCCTCGCTGGGCAGCCGGCCGCTGCGCAGGAAGTCGAAGAAGAGGTCGATATTGAGTTTGGCGCCGCGTTCGAGCCCGTCGGCCACCAGCGGTGCGGGCAGGGTGCGATACGGCGGCAGCGCGGCCGTCGTATCGTCCCGGAACGCGGTCGCGCGCCGGTACAGGTCCTCCAGCGCCCGGTCCCGGGTCAGCGGGGGCATGGCTGTTCCGCGTTCATCTCGGGTACCGCCTTCATGTCGTGTACAGCGATTCGATGGTAGCGGCGTACTGAGTAGCTATTGGTTTGCGGCGTAGCTTTCCGGTCGCCGTGAGGCAGTCGCTGCCCGGGGTCCACACCTCCGGGAGCACCGCGAAGCGTTTGATCTGCTCCACGCGGGAGAGCTTCTCGTTCGCCGCGTCGATGCCCTCTTGCAGGGATTTCCGCACCAGCGGGTGCTGGGACAGGGCGGCCACGTCGCGATCGGGTAGCTGATGGCGTTCGGCGAAGGCGGCGGCCAGATCGGGGTCCAGGCAGATGAGCGCGGTGTTGTAGTGGCGGGCCTCGCCGATGACGACCACCGTGCCCGCCAGCGGACAGTTCTCGGTGACGGTGTTCTCGATATTGGTGGGCGACATGTTCTTGCCCGCCGCGCTGATGATGAGCTCCTTCTTGCGGTCGACGATGCGCAGGTAGCCGTCGCCGTCGAAGCTGCCGATATCGCCGGTGTGCAGCCAGCCGTCGGCGTCGACGGTCTCGGCGGTCTTCTCCGGGGCCTTGCGGTAGCCGCGCATGACATTGCGCCCGCGCACCAGCACCTCACCGTCGGCGGCGATCCGCACCTCGGTGTCGGGCAGCGGCAGGCCGACCGTGCCGATCTTGATGCGCTCGGGCCGGGAGATCGTCGCCCCTGCGGTGCACTCGGTCATGCCGTAGCCCTCGCACAGCGGCAGGCCCAGACCCAGGAAGAACTCGTGGGTGTCGGGCGGGATGGGCGCGGAGCCGGTGACCGCGACCCGCACCTTGTCCAGGCCCAGTCGCTCCCGGATGGCGGCGAGCACCAGACGATCGGCCACGCGGTGGGCCACGGCGTCCAGGGCGCTCGGGGTGCGGCCGTCGGAGACGGCTTGGGCGCGGGCACGGCCGGTGCGGATCGCCCACTCCACCAGCTTGCGCTTGGGCAGCGGCTCGGCCGAGAAACGTTCCTCCAGAGCGGCTTTCACCTTGACCCAGACTCGCGGCACCCCCAGGAACACCGACGGGTGCACCTCTGCGAGGGCCTCGGCGACCTGCTTCAGATCCGGCACGGTGGTGATCTGGCCGCCGGTCAGCATGGACAGGTAGTGCGCGAACCAGCGGTTGGCGGCGTGCGCGTCCGGCAGATACGACACCACCCGGTCGTCGGGGCCACCGCCGCCGAATTCGTCGATGACGCGGGCGTTCTCGATGAAGTTGGTGTGGGTGAGTTCCACGCCCTTGGGCGGGCCGGTGGTGCCGGAGGTGTAGACGATGGTCAGCAGGTCCTCGGGATCGACCGCGCGCCAGGCGGATTCGAAATCGAAGTCCGCGCGGTGGGCGGCCTCCACCGCGGACAGCGCGATGGTGCCCGCCGGAGCGCCGTCCACGCAGATCACGTGCTCGACCCGAATACCCTGCGTGGCCGCCTTCGCCACCGCCTCCAGCACGGTGGGCGCGAACTGCTCCTCGCAGATCACGGCCTTGTTCTCGGCATTGCCGAACTGGTAGACGAGCAGATCCACCGGATTGGTGTTGTACACGGAGAACGGGGTCGCGCCGGTGTGCAGTACGGCGGTGTCGCACAGATGGAACTCGGGCCGGTTGGTCATCATGAGCGCCACCGTGTCGCCGCGTCCGATGCCCAGCGCCGCCAGGCCCGACGCGATCGCACGCACTCTGTCCCCGTATTCGCGCCAGGTGAGCGACACCCCGCCGCCGAGGGTGCGCAGCGCCACCGCGTCGGGATACGCGGCGACCACCGACTGGAACGCCTCACAAAGGGTGCGCGGCGCGCCGCTGCCCGCGATTGACGATGAACTCACGACCTACCTCTGGTTATTTCCTGGTCGAGGCCACAGCTGACCTCGATTATGTGTTCCAGGACACCCCATGTGAGACGGTCGCGGTACCGCCAACCGGGCAGTTGCCGACGGGTCGGTTTGTGCATAATGCCCAAATCGGCGGCGGGGTGGGCGGTGGCGCGGTCCGATCCGGCCGTCAACCACCGTGGACGCCAATGATCTTGCGCCGCAAGCGGTTTCGGGTACACGGGCCGGGTCGGAGCCGTATCGTGGGAGATTGCACGGGTGCCGCGAGAATTTGAGGAGCCAGCGGTGATCACTCCCACGACCAGCGGAATTCTGGACTTCATCAGTGCCGAGAATGTCGAATACGTCGATATCCGCTTCTGTGACGTACCGGGGGTGCAGCAGCACTTCTCGATTCCGGCCGCCATGTTCGGCGAGGAACTGGTGGAGAACGGGGTCGCCTTCGACGGGTCGTCGGTGCGCGGATTCCAGGCCATCCACGAATCCGACATGCTGCTGCTGCCCGATCTGCGCACCGCGCAACTCGACCCCTTCCGGGCCGCCAAGACGTTGAATCTGGACTGCTTCGTCCACGATCCGCACACCCGTGAGGCGTACAGTCGCGATCCGCGCAATGTGGCGCGCAAGGCGGAGGAGTATCTGCGCAGCACCGCCATCGCCGACACCGCGTATTTCGGGCCGGAGGCGGAGTTCTACATCTTCGACTCGGTGCGTTACGACACCACCATGAACGGGGCCTTCTACGAGGTGGATTCGGCGTCGGCGGATTGGAACACCGGCGCGAAGTACAACGCGGACGGCACTCTCAACCGCGGTTACAAGGTGCGGCCCAAGGGCGGCTATTTCCCGGTCGCGCCCTACGACCACGATGTGGATCTGCGCGACCACATGTGCGGGAATCTGCAACGCGCCGGATTCGAACTGGAGAAGGGGCACCACGAGGTCGGCACCGCCGGACAGGCCGAGATCAACTACAAATTCAATACCCTGCTGGCCGCCGCCGACGACCTCCAGCACTACAAGTACATCGTGAAGAACACCGCCTGGGCGCACGGCAAGACGGTCACCTTCATGCCGAAGCCGCTCTTCGGTGACAACGGCTCCGGCATGCACGTGCACCAGTCACTCTGGAAGGACGGCACCCCGCTGTTCTACGACGAGGCCGGATACGCCGGACTCTCGGACCTGGCGCGCCATTACATCGGTGGCCTGCTGCACCACGCGCCCTCACTGCTGGCCTTCACGAACCCCACCGTGAACTCCTACAAACGCCTGGTCCCCGGCTTCGAGGCCCCCGTCAATCTGGTGTATTCGCAGCGCAATCGCTCCGCCGCGGTCCGTATCCCGGTCACCGGAGCCAGCGCCAGCGCCAAACGCCTCGAATTCCGCTGCCCCGACTCCTCCGGCAACCCCTACCTCTCCTTCGCCGCCATGATGATGGCCGGACTCGACGGCATCATGAACAAAATCGAACCCGCTCTCCCCATCGACAAAGACCTCTACGAACTCACCCCCGAGGAATCCGCCGAGGTAACCCAAACCCCACCCAGCCTCGAAGCCGTCATCGACCGTCTCGAAGCCGACCACGACTACCTCACCCAAGGAAATGTCTTCACCGAAGACCTCATCGACACCTGGATCCGCCTGAAGCGCTACACCGAAATAGCCGAAATCAACGTACGGCCACACCCGTTCGAATTCGATTTGTATTTCGACGTGTGAGTTTGCTCGGTTTGTCCGGAAAATGCTTTGGGTCCGGTTGGTTAACTGAAGATTTCGATACCACATGGCTATTGCTGGTCTGTGGCAATGGATTTCGCGGTAGAATTGGTGCATGATTCCGGAGGGGGAAACGCGAGGCGGTGATACCGCGGCCGATCTGTCGGCGGCGATGGACGCCCTGCTCGCGACCGATCTCACCGGACTGTCCGACACCGCTCTCGTGGACGTCATGCGGGAGGTGGAATCCGTCCGTTGTCGGATGGCGGCACTGTCGCACCGCATGATCGCCGAAGTCGAATCC
>NZ_JASFXA010000038.1:0-27578 GCF_030766805.1 Nocardia sp. CC213A | reverse complement strand
CCCCGAGATCACCGAATCGCTCGTCCTGGGCATCGAACAACCCGACGGCGGCTACTGGATGCCCCTGTTCGTCGTCCTCACCGACAACACCCGACTCGACGACGAATTGCGCCAGCGGATAGCCACCGCGATCCGCACCGAGCTGTCGCCCCGGCACGTACCCGACGAGATCATCGCCGCCCCCGCCATCCCGCACACCCGCACCGGCAAGAAACTCGAAGTGCCGCTGAAGAAACTGCTCCAGGGAGCCGACCCCGCCTCCGTCGTGGCCCGCACCGCCGTCGACGATCCGGCCCTGCTCGACTGGTACGCGGCTATCCCGCGATACGCGCGATGACCTGCTCGATGTAGTCACCGAACAGCGCACCCATATCGACGGCCTCGGGATCGAGCAGCCACTGCTGCTGTAGGCCGTCCATCATGGCGAACACCTGCCGCGCAACGGCTTTGGTGTCGATACCGGCGCGCACCGTGCCCTCGGCGATACCCGCGTCGAGGGCACGCGCCAGTTCCGACTCCAACCGGCGGTAGCGATCCGCCGCCCAGGCGTGCGCCGGGTGGTCATCGGTCACCGATTCCCCCGTCACCACCGTGAACAGCTGCACCAGCCCCGGCACGTGCGTATTGTGCTCGACCAGCCGCGCCAGGCGGCGCAGCGCGTCCGGACCGCGCAGCGGCGCACCGAATTTCAGCCGCTCGGCATCGAGCCGGTCGCGGTATTCCAGCACCGCCGCCAGCAGTGCGGCCTTGGTCGGGAAGTAGTGCAGCAGGCCGGGCTGGGACAGTCCGCACAGGTCGGCGATCTCGGCGATCGAGGAGCCGCGGAACCCGTTCTCGGCGAAGGATTTCAGCGCCACGTCCAGAATCTGCTCCCGGCGCGCGTCGCCACGCGGGCGGCTGCGGCGTTGCGCCATGATCTCCTCCTTCCACCGTTCACGCCGACAGTAGCGGCGGGCGGGTCACCCATCCGCATCGGCCACCCGACCCATATTATCTCAGCTTGATAACATTCCCGAGTGCTCGCTCGGTTTGCGATGAATGCGCTGGCACACTCGACCTCATGAGCCAGGCCGCCGACGCCCCCACCGATATCGTTCCCGTCACCCTCGACGGCGGGTACGGAACCCTCGCGGCGTGGGAGGCGGTGCCGCCACCCGGCGTCCACGCCCGCGGCACGGTCGTGCTGGTACCCGGATTCACCGGTTCCAAGGAGGACTTCACCGCCATGCTGCCGCTGCTGGCGGCGGCCGGATATCGCGCGGTGGCCTACGACCAGCGCGGACAGTGGCAGTCCGACGGACCCGACCAGATCGACGGCTACCGCATGGACGACTTCCTCGGTGATCTACTGAAGGTCGTGGACCAGATCTCCGGCCCAGAGCCGGTGCACCTGGTCGGCCACTCCTTCGGCGGCTATGTCGCACGGGTCGCGGTGGTAGCCCGACCCGAACGCTTCCGGACGCTCACCCTGCTGGCCTCCGGCCCGTCCTCGGTGTCGGACATCAACTTTCCGCCGCCCAGCATGGTCGCCCAGGCCGTCGAAGCGGGTGGACAGGAGTTCATCTGGGAACAGATGCGCGACGCCCTCTTCGCCGCCGGAGCGGCCGACCCGACCCGGATCGACTTCCTCCACCGGCGCATTCTGGCCACCAAGAAGGCCAATATCCTCGGCATTCTGCGCGTGATGGAGGTGCCGCCACTGGCCGATCCGTCCGTGCTGCGCGCGGCGGGAGTGCCCATTCTGGTGGCCTACGGCGATACCGGCGATCTCTGGAATCCCGAGGTGCACGAGCGGTTCGCGGCGGCGCTCGGAGCGCGCCGCGCGGTCTACCCCGGCGTCGGACATCTCCCCAACGAGGACCGGCCCGCCCAGGTGTGCGCCGATCTGATGGCGTTCTGGGACCACCCCACCGCTCAGTAGCCTGATATTTGCCGACCATCGAGAGAGGGAACGGGGCATGCGCATGGACGACCTCATCGAGGACCTGCTCGCGAAACTCGACCTACCCGCCAAGCTGCGCCTGATCTCGGGCGCGGGCATGTTCCGCTTCGCCGGTGACCCCGACATCGGGTTGGCCGAGATGCCGGTCTCCGACGGGCCATCCGGCGTGCGCGGCGAATACTGGGACGAACGCGATCCCTCGGTGAGCCTGCCCTCCGGAACCGCCCTCGCCGCCACCTGGGATCCCGAACTGCTCACCGAGATCGGCGCGCTCATCGCCCACGAGGCGCGGCGCAAGGACGTGTACGCGGTCCTCGGCCCCACCATCAACCTGCACCGATCACCCTTGGGCGGCAGGCATTTCGAATGCTTCTCCGAGGATCCGGTGCTCACCGCCGGCATGGCCGCGGCCTACGTGCGCGCCGTCCAAGCGCACGGCGTGAGCGCGTGCCCGAAACACTATGTGGCCAACGACTCCGAGACCGACCGCTTCACCGTCGATGTGCGTGTCGACGACCGGGCGCTGCGCGAGCTGTACCTGTACCCGTTCGAACGGTGCGTCGACGCGGGCGCGTGGATGATCATGGACTCCTACAACTCGGTCCACGGCGTCACCATGACAGAGAACCCGCTGCTGAACGAACCGCTCAAGGGCAGCTGGGGATTCGACGGCGTCGTGGTATCGGACTGGACGGCCGTGCGCACCACCGCCGGTGCCGCCCAGGGCACCGATATCGCCATGCCCGGACCGCCCATGCTCTGGGGAGCACCGCTCGAAGAGGCGGTGCGCAAGGGCGAGGTACCAGAATCCGCGATCGACGAGAAGGTGCGGCGCATCCTCCGCTTCGCCCGCCGGGTGGGCGCGCTCGACGGATCACCGAAGGCCACACCCGAATTCACTGACGAGCAGGCGCAGGCGCTGGTGCGCCGCGCCGCCGCCGCGGGCATGGTGCTGGTGCGCAACGACGGTGTCCTGCCGCTCGCACCGGACACCACGGTCACGCTGCTGGGACCGCACGCCGAACTGCCGCGCTTCATGGGCGGCGGCAGCGCCACCGTCATCCCCGCGCACACCACCACACCCGTCGAGGGCCTCGAAGCCGTTCTCACCGTGCGGCACACGCCCGGCGTTCGACTCGAGGAGAAGCTGATCCCGGTGCCGCTGGAGCTGGTCACCGATCCCGACACCGGCACACCGGGAGTGAGTCTGCGCTACCTCGACGGTGACACCGTCATCGACACCCAGCACCGCACCGCGGGCAATCTCATGCTCTTCGGCGACCACGAGGCCGCCACGGCGACGACCCTGGAGATCCGGGCGCGGCTGCGCGCCGACGTGACCGGTGCGTGGCAGATCGGCGTCGGCACCCTCGGACAGGCCCGGCTGGAACTCGACGGCGAGACCGCCCTCGACGAGACCATCACCTTCGAGGGCACCGATCCGGTGGGCGCGATCCTCTACCCACCCCAGCGCGCGGTGACCCGTACCCTCGCCGAAGGGCAGGAGGTCGACGTCCGCATCACCGTCGCCGCGCCACCCGCCATCCCGGGCCTCGGCGTCATTCTCGGTCTCACCTTCGGCATCACCCGACCGCAGCGTCCCGCCGCGGCGGAATTCGCGGCCGCCGTGGAACTGGCGCGCACCTCCGATGTGGCGGTCGTCGTGGTCGGCACCACCGAACAGATCGAGTCCGAGGGTTTCGACCGCACCGATCTGCGCCTCCCCGGCCGCCAGGACGAACTGGTCGCGGCCGTCGCCGCCGCCAATCCGCGCACCGTCGTGGTGGTCAATTCCGGTGCGCCCGTAGAAATGCCGTGGCGCGACGATGTGGCGGCCGTGCTGCTGTCCTGGTTCCCGGGCCAGGAGTTCGGGGCCGCCCTCGCCGATGTGCTCACCGGCGCGGCCGAACCCGGCGGGCGACTGCCCACCACCTGGCCCGCACGCATGGCCGACGTGCCGGTGCTGTCGACGACACCGCAGGCCGATGGCACACTCCGCTACACCGAGGGCATTCACGTCGGTTACCGGGCGTGGCTGAAATCCGCTGCGGCTCCGGCCTATCCATTCGGTCACGGGCTCGGCTACACCACCTGGTCGCTCGGCGATCTCGCCGTGGACGGCCGGACCGCCACGGTGACGGTCACCAATACCGGTGACCGCGAGGGCAAGCAGGTGGTACAGGCGTACCTGTCCCGGGCTGACAGCGCGGTGGACCGCCCCGTGCGGTGGCTGGCCGGATTCGCGGCCGTCACGGTCGCCCCCGGCGCTTCCCACACGGTGCGCATCGCCCTGCCGCAGCGGGCTTTCGAGCATTGGACCGAGGCGGGCTGGACGACCGAACCCGGCTCGTTCACCCTCCACGTGGGCACGTCGGTGACGGATCTCCCGCTCACCGCCGAGATCAGCTGAACACCAACCGGTTCCAGCCGGGTCGGATGCCTTCGAAGCAGGTGCCCGACCCGGCTTCCCGCCACCGAACATCCTTCGTCGCGGCTCGCTCTATACCTTCAGGAGCGGGCACGAGCCCGGTCGCGACACTTCGAACACACATAGTTAAATGCGCATATCTGAGTATTGGGATACTTGAAGGCACCCTGGCACGGTTCATCCTCGTGCGGGCACGCAGCGCTACACCGGACCCGAGGACCCCTGAACACCGACACCCTCGCGCTCCTGACGAACGCGCGCTTCGACCCGGCCACTCCGCTGTTCCGCGCCGAACGCGCCCACCAGATCACGGCAATGCCCGCCTGGTCAGGCTGGACGGCTACGGCCACACCACATCCAGCACCTGCACCCGCGAACTGGGCGACGCGTACCTCATCGACCTGACGCTGCCCGCCCCCGGCATCACCTGCCCCGCCGACCGCGCCCCTTCACCTGACCACCGCGAGGGAACCGGCGGCAACGGCCGAGAGACCGCCGCCACCAGTACCCCCTCGTGCGTCACTTCTTGCGTTCGCGCTTTTCGCGGACGCGGATGTTCACTCGGACGGGGGAACCGTCGAAGTTGAATTCTTCGCGGAGGCGGCGCTCCAGGAAGCGGCGGTAGCCGGCTTCCAGGAAGCCGGTGGTGAAGAGGACGAAGGTCGGCGGGCGGGTGGATGCCTGGGTGGCGAAGAGGACGCGTGGGAGACGGCCGCCGCGCATGGGGGGCGGGGTCGCGGCGACGACTTCCTTGAGCCAGGCGTTCAGGCGGCCCGTCGAGATGCGCTTGTCCCAGGATTCCAGGGCGGTTTCCATGGCGGGCACCAGCTTCTGGACGGCGCGGCCGGTGTGGGCGGAGATGTTCACCCGCAGCGCCCACTGCACCTGCACCATCTCCCGCTCGATCTCGCGTTCCAGCGCCAAGCGGCGGTCCTCGTCGACCAGATCCCACTTGTTGTAGGCGATCACGAGGGCGCGACCGGCGTCGGCGACCATGCTGATGACGCGCAGATCCTGTTCGGTGATGGGCTGCGAGGCGTCGATGAGCATGACCGCCACCTCGGCGGCCTCCAGGGCCGACTTGGTGCGCAGCGAGGCGTAGAACTCGTGGCCGCTGGCATTGCCGACCTTCCGGCGCAGCCCCGCGGTGTCGACGAAACGCCAAGGCTTGCCGCCCAATTCGACCAGGGAGTCGACCGGGTCGACGGTGGTGCCCGCCACATCGTGCACCACCGAGCGCTCGAAGCCCGACAGCTTGTTGATCAGACTCGACTTGCCGACATTCGGCTTGCCGATGAGCGCCACGCGGCGCGGGCCGCCGGTACCGCCGGTGCCCTCACGCGGGGTTTCCGGCAGCACCGCCAGCAGGTCGTCGAGCAAATCGCCGGTACCGCGGCCGTGTGCGGCCGACACCATATGCGGTTCACCCAACCCGAGCGACCACAGCGACGCCGCCTCGGCCTCACCCTTCTGGTCGTCCACCTTGTTGGCGACCAGAATGACCGGGGTCTTGCTGCGGCGCAGCGTCTTCGCGACGGCCTCGTCGGTGGCTGTCGCACCGACCGTGGCGTCCACCACCACGACGATCGCGTCGGCGGTCTGCATGGCGATCTCGGCCTGGCGGGCCACCGACTGTTGCAGCCCCTTGGCGTCGGGCTCCCAGCCGCCGGTGTCCTGTACCAGGAATGTGCGCCCGGCCCAGTTGGCCTCGTAGCTGATGCGGTCGCGAGTCACGCCCGGCACATCCTCGACCACCGCTTCGCGGCGGCCCAGAATCCGGTTCACCAGCGTGGACTTGCCGACATTCGGGCGGCCGACGATGGCCACCGTCGGCATCGGCACCTGCTCGGCCTCGTCATGTTCACCGGCGAGTTCGGCCAGCTCCCAATCGGTTTCGTCGGCCCAGACGCCGTCTCCGGCAAAAGTATCCTGCGTCACTACGCACCTCCTGCCGAAATCTGCTGCCGCACCACGCGATACAGCTCGTCGATGACCTCGTCCATATTCAGCTCGCTGGTGTCCACCAGCACCGCGTCCTCGGCGGGACGCAGCGGCGACACCTTGCGGGTGGAGTCGAGGTTGTCGCGGCGCTGCACATCGGCCAGCACCGCCGCGAAATCGTCACCGCGGCCCTCGGCGATGTTCTGCGCATTGCGCCGCGTCGCCCGCGCCTCGGCGGAAGCGGTCAGGTAGACCTTCACATCGGCGGCGGGCAGCACCACGGTGCCGATATCGCGTCCCTCCACCACGATGCGGCCCGAGGTGGCGGCGATATCGCGCTGCAGGGCGACCAGCTGGTCGCGCACCTCCGGCACCGCGGACACCGCGGACACCGCCTTGGTGACGGCATTGCCGCGAATCTCGGCGGAGACGTCCTCACCGTCGAGTTCGATGACCTCTCGGCTGGGATCGGTGCCGATGGACAGCGGCAGCTCCTTCACCGCCACCACGATGGCGGCGGCGTCCGTGAGATCGACACCGCTGCGCAGCACGCGCAGCGTCGCCACCCGGTACATCGCCCCGGTGTCCAGGTAGCGGGCGCCGAGGCGGGTGGCCAGGCGTCGCGACACGCTCGACTTGCCGGTGCCGGACGGGCCGTCCATGGCGACGACCAGCGGGCCCGTACCCGTCAGCGCATCCTCGGCCACCATCGCACTCCTCACACCGTTCACAACGACACCGCCTCGTAGAGCTTCCCGATTTCGTCCCGACCCAGTACCCGCAGCGTGCCCGGGCGCTGATCGCCCAGTGCGACGGGTCCGATATTGGTGCGCACCAGCGCGGTCACCGGATGGCCGACCGCGGCCAGCAGGCGGCGCACGATATGTTTGCGGCCCTCGTGCAGGACCACCTTCACCAACGACTTACCCTCGCCGACCTCGAGTACCTGGAAACGGTCGACCTTGGCCGGGCCGTCCTCCAGTTCGACGCCGTCGCGCAGGCGCTTGCCGACCTCGCGGCCGTGGATCTCTCCGGCGACGGTGGCGAGGTAGGTCTTGGAGACCTCGAAGGAGGGGTGCATGAGGCGGTGCGCGAGATCGCCGTCATTGGTGAGCAGCAGCAGACCCTCGGTGTCGGCGTCCAGGCGGCCGACGTGGAACAGGCGCTGACCGGCCACCACGCGCTCGGCGACGATATCGCCGACGCAGGGGCGGTTCATCTCGTCGGCCATGGTGGACTGCCAGCCCTTGGGCTTGTTCAGCGCCAGGTAGACCTGTTCGTCGCGGACCACCACCCGCACGCCGTCCACTCGCACCACGGCGTGATCCGGATCGATGCGCAGGCCCTGCTCGCGCACGATCGCACCGTCGACCTCGACGCGGCCCTGGTCGATGAGTTCCTCGGCGGCGCGGCGGGAGGCCACCCCGGCCTTGGCGAGCACCTTCTGCAGGCGTTCGCCCTCACCCCACGGCAGCTTCTTCGGCCCCTGCGTTTCGGGCTCGACATGCTGGCGGCGGGCCGGTTTGGCATTGTTCAGCACCGGGCCGGTGACCACGACGCGCTGCGGCTTGGGCTTCTTCTGCTTGCCGGTGGGTGGCGTGGCACTGGGCGCGGTGGTCGGAGCGAACGGACGCCCGCCACCGATCCGGCCGCGACTGCCACCGAGGTGATGGTCGCCCTGACCGCCACGCGCGCCCGCACCGCGGAAGCCACCGGGGGCCGCGCCACGCGACCCGGCAGCACGAGTGCTCCCGCCTCGATTCCGGTCCGCGCGAGCATTCCCCTGCCCACCGTCCACGCCGCGATTCCGGTCGCTCCGGGGGCGGTCGGTGCCGTCGCCGCGAGTCCACTCGCCGAAGCGCGGGCCTGCTCCACCACGGGCCGCCCCACCTCGCGAACGGTCGGTACCGCGATCACGATCGCCGCCACGCCCGCTGCCGCCGCGATTCCACTCGCCGCCGCGCGTACCGCCCGCGTTCCAGTCGGACCGGCTGTCTCCTCCGCGTGAGTCGTATCCGCGACCGGCGGGCGAGCCGCCACCGCGCGAGCGGTCGGCGCGGGCGTCGTTGTTCGACCAGGAAGTGCGGGATCCGTCGCGTGACCGATCGCCACCGTATGTGCGATCGCCGCGCGAATCTCCTCCGCGCGAAGGCGTTCCGCGACCGGCCGGGCCGCGGCCCTGGCCCGTGCCGCGCGCCTCCCACTGCGCGCCGCGGCCGGAGCCGCCTCGGGAGTCCCAGGACTGGGCGCCGCGGGTGCTGCCACCGCGGGTCGGCTGGGCGCCGCGGGGGGATTCACCGCGGCCGCGTGCCGAACCGCCGCGGGGCGGTTCGAAACCACGTTTCCTACGATCCGGTGTGCCATCTCGGCGAGCGGGTGTATTCACGTTGTCCTAATTTCGATTCATTCTTCGGTACCGAGGTCGATATCCGACTCGGTCGGTTTTCTCAGCCTGGTGTACCGGGGATCGGTCTCCAGGCTCTCGTTGATCTCGTCGATCAGATCCACCCCTGGGAGCAGGGGGGCCAACGGCGGCAGATCGGTCAGCGACGCGAGTCCGATCCGCTCCAGGAACAGCTCGGTGGTGACGTACAGGGTGCCATTGGTCTCCGGGTCGGCCCCGGCCTCCGCGATCAGACCTCGCGCCAGCAAGGTCCGGATCACGCCGTCCACATTCACGCCCCGCACCGCACTCACTCGCGCTCGCGTAACCGGTTGACGATAGGCGATAACGGCCAGGGTTTCCAAAGCGGCGCGGGTCAGCTTGGAGCGTGCGCCGTCCAACAGCATACGTTCCACGTACGGCGCGAACTCCGTCCGCGTGTAGTAACGCCACCCGTCACCCACGAATCTGAGATCCATGCCACTGCGCCGCGCGGTCAGCTCCGCCGACATCTCCCGCAGCGCCTGCTCCACCCGCGCGACGCTGTCGTCCAGCGCGGAGGCGAGCATATCCACCGCCGCCGGTGCGTCCACCACCAGCAACATCGCCTCCAGCGCCGAGCGGAACTCCGCCTCGTCGAGCCGCTCGGACTCCCCGGACTCCCCGGACTCCCCGGGCTCCTCGAACAGCGCACCACCCGGAAACTCGTCCGAGCCGGGCGCTACGCCGGAGTGACGGGTATCTCCCTCCGTCGCCGACTCCGACGTGCCCGCGTCGACGGCATCGTCGGCAGCGAGGGCCGCACCGCGCGCCCGATCGTCGGCTTCCGGTCCCCGGGCGGCGGGTGTGTCCGTATCCGGTGCCGGGGTGGCGGCCGATTGTGCGCCGGTGGGGTCTGTCACCTCGGTCACCCGTACTCCTCATCACTGATGGTGTCGTATATCGCGCCGCCGGTCTCCTTGGCCGCGCTGGGTTCGCCGGTCCAGCTGACCCGCAGCGGGCCCAGCGGATCGGGTTGCTCGAATTCGATATTCCGGCCCCGGTAGAGCTCGAGCAGCGCCAGGAAGCGGGCCACGATCTGCACCGGGGCCTCGCAGTCGACGATCAGCTCGTGGAAGGTCGTCCAGCCGCCCGCGCCCTTGGCCTTCAGCAACTCCAGGATGATGGCCGCCTGTTCGGCGACCGAGACGGCGTGCTGGTGGATGTGGTCGATCCCGACCTTGGGCACCGGCCGGGGCCGGAAGGCCGCCGCGGCGACCTCGGCGAATCCCGCCGCGTCAACTCCCAGGGTAACCTCCGGCAACAGGTCCAGGTAGCGCTCCTCGAGCGAGACCGCGCGCGGGTAGCGCTGCAACGCGGCGGCTTCCAGCTCGGCGAACAGTTCGGCCACCTGCTTGAAGGCGCGGTATTGCAGCAGGCGGGCGAAGAGCAGATCGCGGGCCTCCAGCAGTTCCAGATCCTCCTCGTCGGTGACCTCGCCGGAGGGCAGCAAACGGGCGGCCTTGAGATCCAGCAATGTCGCCGCCACCACCAGGAACTCGGTGGTCTGATCGAGGACCTTGTCCGCGCGCAGCCCACTGGCCTCGGCCTGCGCGGTCAAAGCCTTGGTGTAGGCGATGAATTCATCGGTCACCTTGTGCAGGGCGACCTCGGTGACATCGAGGCGGCGCGAGCTGATCAGCTGGAGCAGCAGATCGAACGGACCCTCGAAATTGCTCAACCGCAGATGAAACTTGCCGGAAGTATCCGAGCTGTCCGGAGCTGCCGAGCCATCGGGGGCCGCCGTGTCACCCGGAACGGCCGCGGTATCGGGCGATCCCGCACCCGGCGCGACGGGCGCGGCGGATGCCGCGATATCGGACACCACGGCGGTATCCGAATCACCGGCGATGTCGTCGACCACCGATGCCGCTCCATCGCGCTCCGCGGGCGTCGCCCGTTCGTCGCCGGGTTCGTCGGCATCGGAATCACCGGCACCGGGGTCGTCCTCGGGAGTGCCCGCGATGTCGTCGACCACCGCACCCGGCGGATCCGCGTCTCGTGGCACGGCGGTATCCACACCCGGCGTGACCTGCCCGGGCGCTGTCTCGGGGGAATCGTTCAACGGCCCGACCGGTGTATGACTTCCCGTGCCATGGCCCGATACGCTTCCGCGCCACCGGATTTCGGCGCCCAGGTGGTGATGGGTTCACCCGCGACACTGGCGTCGGGGAACCGGACGGTCCGCGAGATCACGGTGTCGTAGACGAGGTCGCCGAACACCTCGACCACGCGCGTCATGACCTGGCGCGAATGCAGCAGACGGGCATCGAACATGGTGACAACGATGCCGTACAGGCTCAGCGCCGGATTCAACCGGTCCCGCACCTTCTCCACGGTGTCGTTGAGCAGGGCCAGCCCGCGCAGTGAGAAGTACTCGCACTCCATGGGAATGATCACGCCGCCGGAGCAGGCCAGGGCGTTCACCGTGAGCAGGCCCAGCGAGGGCTGGCAGTCGATGAGGACATAGTCGTAGCGGTTGCGCAGCGGCGCGAGCGCCCGTCCCAGGGTCTGCTCGCGGCCGACCTCGTTGACGAGCTGGATCTCCGCGGCGGACAGGTCGATATTGCTGGGCAGCAGATCCATGCCGTCGACCTTGGTGCGCATCAGCACATCGTCCACGCCGACCTTGCCGTTGCCGACCAGCAGGTTGTGCACGGTGTGGTCCAGATCGTGGTGCGCCACACCGAGTCCCGCCGACAGCGCACCCTGCGGATCCAGATCGACCAGCAGCACCCGGCGGCCGTATTCGGCCAGTGCCGCCCCCAGATTGATGGTCGAGGTGGTCTTGCCGACCCCGCCCTTCTGATTGCACATGGCGACTATGAGCGCGTCACCGTGATGGTTGACGGGCGGAGGCTCCGGGATATCGCGTAGAGGCCGACCGGTCGGACCTAGTTCCGCGTTATCCGGTTGCACGTCCGGCGCCTCCCACAATGTCTGCGCGGCGGTTTCGATCCGCTGGCCCGCACCACCGGCTTTCGTCACGTCCGCTGCTCCTTCGACGTTCATGCCCTAACCCCGCCGCCCGTGCGGCACGGTCCCTAATAGACGCTACCGCCTGTCCACGCAAGACCCCGGCTCGGACACGCACCCTAAAGCTGCACTTCAGACTGGCTACCGGGCCCGAGGATGAGCTGTCGCCCATACCTCGTGCAGCGTTCCGACGGTGACCAGAGTGTAGATCTGAGTGGTGGTCACCGAGGCGTGACCGAGAAGCTCCTGCACCACCCGCACATCCGCGCCGCCGTCGAGCAAATGTGTGGCGAACGAATGGCGCAGGGTATGCGGCGACACCTGGGCCGCGATTCCGGCGCGTTCGGCCGCGGCCTGCAACACCTGCCAGGCACTCTGGCGCGATAGTCGACCACCCCGGTGATTGAGGAACAGCGCCGGATTTCCCTTGCCGCGCAGGGCGAGTGCGGGGCGGCCGCGCACCAGGTAGGCGTCCACGGCGGCCAGCGCCGGGCGGCCGATGGGCACCATGCGCTGTTTACCGCCCTTGCCGCGCAGCACCACCGCGCGCTCCCCCGTATCGATATCGTCGACATCCAGGTCGATGATCTCCGAGATGCGCGCACCCGTGGAATACAGCAACTCCAGCAGGGCGCGATCGCGTAATCCGCGCGGCCCATCTGCGACATCGCCACCGGCGGCATCCAGCAGCCGGGAAATCTGCTCGTACGGCAGCGCTTTCGGCAGGCGGCGGGCCGGGGCCGGGGGTTTCACCGGATGCGCCACATCGGCGCTGGTCATTCCCTCCGCCGCGGCGAACCGGTGCAGTCCGCGCACGGCCACCAGCGCCCGCGCCGCCGAACTGGCCGCCAGCGGGGGGCGTTCGGCATCGCCGGAGCGCAGCGCCACCATGAAATCCCCGATATCGGTCTCCGAGACCGCTGCCAGTCCGGCGACGCCCCGGGCCGCCAGGAACTCCCGATAGCGTCCGAGATCACGGCGGTAGGCCGCGAGGGTGTTGCGCGCGGCCCCCTTCTCGACGGTGAGATGGTCGAGGTAGGCGTCGATCTCCCGCCGCAGCGCATCGCGATCCCGGTTCTCGGCGGTGGTCGCGGCGGCAGTCACGGACCCATCATGGCAGTCCGCACCGACGGATTCGGCAGCGACGCCGCCCAGACAAGACCGCTCGGTCGGCGGGCAGACCCACCACCTCCTTGGCGGACGCGGTTCAAGCGGCAGGCCGAGATGGTGTCGACCGGCCCCGCGCGTGCGGCGGCGCCGTCGCGCCAGGGCGGCGCGACAGCAGACCGCTCGCTACTTTTCGCTGGCTTCGCCTACTTTTCGCTGGCCTCGGCGGACTTCCTGGCCAGGAAGGCGGTCGGCATGTCCGGCCACGGCGCGTCGGCCGCCCGCAGCGGCGCACCGGTCGCCCGCGCGGTCACCAGCGCCAGCAGTCCGGCCACGGCGGTGGCATTGGTGATCTCCCCCGCCAAGGCCGCCCGCACGGCCGCGTCCAGCGGCATGCGGACGATCTCGATATCCGCCTCTTCCAATTCCGGCTCGGGCCGCTCGGTCTCGTACAGGCCGGTGGCCAGATAGACGCGCAGCGCCTCATCGGTAAACCCCGGTGACAGCGCCACGTCCACCAGCACCGACCACTCCCGCGCGGCCAGACCGGTCTCCTCGGTCAGCTCCCGCCGCGCCGCCTCCAGCGGATCCTCCCCCGGCTGATCCAGCAGCCCGGCGGGCAGTTCCAGCAGGCGCCGCCCGAGCGGATGCCGATACTGGTTGATCAACACCACGGTGTCGTCGTCCTCGAGCGCCACCACCGCCACCGCGGGGTGATGCTCGATGACCTCGCGCTGGGCGACCCGCCCGCCCGGCATGGCCACCTCGTCCAGCCGCAGCGCGAGGATCGCGCCGGAGTACGCGGTGCGACTGTCGACGATGTCGAAGTCGTGGGTGCCGGGGGCCGAGTCGCCGTGCGCTGAGGTCATTTCGCTACTTTCTCACCCGCTTCGGCGGGCGCGGTATCCGGGATCTCCACCGGAAGCCGTTCGGCCGCCTTGTATTTCAGTGCCGCCGCGATGAGCGCCGCGAACAGCGGATGCGGGCGCGTGGGCCGGGACTTGAGTTCCGGATGCGCCTGGGTGGCCACGAAGAACGGGTGCTTGTCCTGCGGCAGCTCGACGAATTCGACCAGATGCCCGTCAGGCGAGGTGCCGCTGAACTTCAGGCCGCTCTTGGCGATCTTGTCGCGGTAGGCGTTGTTGACCTCGAAGCGATGCCGGTGCCGCTCGGACACCTCGGTCTCGCCGTACGCCTGCGCGACCACCGAACCCGGCTCCAGGACCGCGGGGTACGCGCCCAGGCGCATGGTGCCGCCCAGATCGGCCTCCCCGGCCACGGCCTGCTCCTGATCGGCCATGGTGGAGATGACCGGATGTTTGGTCTCGGGCTCGAACTCCGCCGAGTTGGCGTCCTTGAGCCCCACCGTGCGCGCCGCCTCGATCACCACGCACTGCAGGCCCAGGCACAGGCCCAGCAGCGGAATGCCGTGGGTGCGGGCGTAGCGGATGGCCCCGACCTTGCCCTCGATGCCGCGAATACCGAATCCGCCCGGAATCAGCACCCCGTCCACATCGGACAGGTGCTGCTGCGCGCCCGCCTCGGTATCGCATTCGTCGGACTGCACCCAGCGGATGTTCACCTTGGCCTTGGCGGCGAATCCGCCCGCGCGCAGCGCCTCGGTGACCGACAGGTAGGCATCCGGCAGGTCCACGTACTTGCCGACCAGCGCCACGGTGACCTGTTCGCGCGGGTTGTGCACCCGGTCCAGCAGATCACCCCACACCGTCCAGTCCACGTCGCGGAACGGCAGGCCCAGCTTGCGCACCACATAGGCGTCCAGGCCCTCACGGTGCAGCACCTTGGGAATGTCGTAGATGGACGGCGCGTCCGGGGTGGACACGCAGGCGTCCACCTCGACGTCGCACATGAGCGCGATCTTGTTCTTGAGCGGCTCCGGCACCTCGCGGTCGCAGCGCAGGATCAGCGCGTCGGGCTGGATGCCGATATTGCGCAGCGCGGCCACCGAGTGCTGGGTCGGCTTGGTCTTGAGCTCGCCGGACGGGCCCAGGTAGGGCACCAGCGTCACATGCAGGAAGAAGCAGTTGTCGCGCCCCACCTCGTGGCGGATCTGGCGCGCCGCCTCCAGGAACGGCTGCGACTCGATATCGCCGACGGTGCCGCCGATCTCGGTGATGACCACATCCGGGATCTGACCCTGGCGATCCGGTCCCGCCATGGCGGTGATGCGGCTCTTGATCTCATCGGTGATGTGCGGGATGACCTGCACGGTGTCACCGAGGTATTCGCCGCGGCGCTCCTTCGCGATGACCGACGAATAGATCTGGCCGGTGGTGACATTGGCGTACCCCGACAGATCGCGGTCGAGGAAGCGTTCGTAATGCCCGACGTCCAGGTCCGTCTCCGCGCCGTCCTCGGTCACGAACACCTCACCATGCTGGAAGGGGTTCATTGTGCCGGGATCGACATTGAGATACGGATCCAGCTTCTGCATGGTGACGCGCAAACCACGCGCCGTCAGCAACTGTCCGAGGCTGGAAGCGGTCAGGCCCTTACCGAGTGATGAGGCGACACCGCCGGAGACGAAGATGTGCTTCGTGGCCGTCGTATTATGAGCGGAGCGCGCCGGAATCCGTGATTGACCCACGGGACTCCACGGTAACACGGATCCGCCGGGCTGTTCACACGCCGCGCGGACCGATCGCCACCGATTAGCTATCAGTTCAGCGTGGCATGGCCGCGACTGTGAGCGAGGTCGCCCGATCGCCGGTGCCGTATCGGCCGGTTCCGCCGCTCAACTGCTCGGTCAGCGCGAGCGCCGTGGTGAGGCGGCCGATCTCGTGGTCCACATTGTCGACGGTGGTGACCGTTGCCAAGGGGGCTTCGTCACGCGCCACCGCGATCGGTCCGGACCCGGCGGCCGCACCCGCGCGACCCGCCAGCACCACACCCGCCCCGCGCGCCTTCAGGCCACCGGCGAAGCGAGCGATGATGGTGCCGCGCTGGTTCTCGTCGGCGCGGACGCCGTCACCGGTGACGACCACCGCGAGATCGGCGGGGCGCACCTCCCCTGCCGGGGCGAGGAAACCGCCGCCGCGCAGGGTCTCCAGCGCCAGGCCGCGCTCCTGATCGCTGCCGCGCGGCTGCCGGTTGGCGGGATCGGTGAGCAGCAGCAGGCCCAGCAGGTCACCGCCCAGACTGCCCTGATCGGTCGCGCCGGTGCCGAGCTGCGCGCCCGCGGGGACCAGGTTGGCGACGGCGGTACGCAGCCGGTCGCCCTCACCGGAATCGGTGAAGGCGTTGGTGAGCGCGATCTGCCCGGTAACGGTCGCCCCGGCGGTGGTGAGCGATTTGGTGACCGCGTCCACATCCGCGAGATCGGCGTCGGGCGTGGTGAATACGACGACGCCGCGATCGGTCAGGCTGCCCGCCAACAGTTTCGGCGCCGCACCGGCGAGGAAGGCGTCGGCGGCCCGCAATTGCTCAGTGAGCCGGGCATTCTCGGTGCGCAGGTCCCCGGCCTGCCCGCCGCCCTCGCCCATTCCGGGTAGCAGACCGTCGTTCGCGCGAGCGCCGAGCACCACGCCGACGGCGAGGGCCAGGAAGACCGCGGCGATCGACACGGCGTGGTAGCGAAGCGAAATCATGGGTCCCCTAGCTGCTTCGGTCGAGAAGGCCGCGAACCCAGAGTTCGAAGCGGTTCCAGGCGTCGATACCGGAATCGATCACCTCATTGCCCAGGTGCGTGGCCAGCAGCGCCACGATCAACGCCACCAGCGCGGCGAGCACCACCAGCGCGACCGCCCAGCCGGAGCCGCGCTGCCGGTACAGCGTGGCAACGGCTTTCGCGTCCATGAGCGTGGTGCCGATCTTCAGCCGGGTGAGGAAGGTGGCGGGATTCGAATCGCGGCGGCCGCGGTCGAAGAAGTCGTCCAGGGAGGCGGCGGCGCCGCAGGTGACGATGAGCGACGCCCCGTGGTGATTGGCCAGCAGCAGTGCGAGATCGGCGGCCGCGCCCGAGGACGGGAAGGTGGTCGCGCCGATGCCCAGATCCTGGATGCGCTCCAAACCCTTGGCGTGCCCGTCGGTATCGGCGGGCAGGATCACCTCGGCACCGCATTTGAGGGTGGTGGCGGTGATCTCCTCGGGATCGCCGACGATGAGGTCGGGCCGATATCCGTTGCGGGTCAGGGTGTCCGCGCCACGTCCCACACCCACCAGGATGGGCGCGTACTCCTTGATGAACGGTTTGATGCGCTTGAGATCCTCGGCGTGATCGGAACCGTCGGCCACCACCACGACGTGGCGCTTGCGCATGTCGAGTTCGAGTTCGGGCACGCCGATGCCGTCGATGAGCAGACCGCTCTCGGTGCGGATGAACTCGATGGTGTTGCCCGCGAACGCCTCCAGGTGATCGGCCAACCCGTTGCGGGCCTCGATCATGCGCTCGGCGATGGAGGATTCGGTGAGTTCCACGCACTCGACGAGGACCTCGGGCTCCTTCTTGGTCAGCTTGTCGCTGTAGACGACGCCGTCGTCGACGCGGACCTTCGCGCCGTCCTTGATGCGTTTGAACACATCGGTGGTGACGGTGTCCAGCAGCAGGATGCCATTGGCCACCAGCACTTCCGGGCCCAGATTCGGATAGCGGCCGGAGATGGACGGCGAGGCGTTGATCACCACCGCCACCCCGGCCTCGACCAGGCGGTCGGCGGTGAGGCGGTCGAGGTCCATCTCGTCCAGCACTACCACGTCCCCGGGTCCCACGCGCTGGAGTAGACGTCGGGTATTGCGGTCGACCCGGGCGATCCCGGACAGGCCCGGCAGCGTCTCGGTGGGTTTCGACAACAGTCCCAGCATCTTCATAACGCCCGATGGTTACAGGAAAGTCTCAACCATTGGTGGAGGCGCGCCGCACCATCAATCACATTCGTCACTGTGATGCCACCATGTCCCGCCATCATGACCGAAAGCGACAGTGCCCGTGACCACAGGTACCGATATGCTCCGGGGCGTAGCTGTCCCGGACATTCAGGGGATTCGGTTTGGCAGCTCGACCGAAGGAGACAATGCCGTCATGGCCAGCACCACCGTCGACACCGTGATCGCCGCCCCGCGGGAGGTCGTCTACCGGCTCTTCGCCGATCGCGACGCGATGGCAGCCTACCTGCCCATCCAGATCTCGCTCATCCAGCCCGGCGCGGGCGCCCCCTCCGGTGTGGGCGCGCGCTACAAGCTCGGCCTCGGCCCGGTCGGCGTCACGGAAGAGACCCTCGAACTGGTGCCCAATGAGCGCATGGTCTACCAGATCGTCGCGGGCGCGCCGGTGAAGCGGCATGTCGGCACCGTCACCTTCGCCGACGCTCCGGGCGGCACCCGGGTGGTCTACACCATGGAATCCGAGCCCAGCCTGCCCGTTCCGGCCAAGGCCCTGGAGTTGGGTCTGAAGGGCCTGATCAACGCCTTTCTCAGTGGCGCTCGCAAAGCGGTGAAGTAGGGCGAACCCGCCTCCGACCGGCCCGTCCCCGCTCCGGAGGCGGGCCTCGCCATGTCGGCTCGGGATTCCGATGCGAGCCGCCACCGGGTCGCGGCCGCGTACGTGGTATTCGATGGGTATCGACGCAACGGGGTCTCGGTGAATGTCGCGGGCTGGCCGGTGGCCGAGCTGCTGCTGAGCCGCGCCGGCGCGTCGACAGCGGCAGTATCGCCCCGCGTGGGCGAACTCGGTGCGGCCACCGGCGCGCTCACCCGCCTGCGGCGACGCCGCAGCCGTCCGATCGCGAATCAGTCGGCCGCGCCGACCTTTTCGGCGTGCGCGGTGGTGAGCAGCTCCCAGGCGTGGGCGCGGCCGGTCTCGGTGTCGCCGAGACCGGCCAGCATGCGGGCCAGTTCGGCGACGCGCTCGTCCTGGGTGAGGGCGCGGACCCCGGAGTTGACGCCCTTGCCGTCGTCCACCTTGTCCACCACCAGGTGGGTATCGGCGAAGGCCGCCACCTGCGGTAGATGGGTCACCACGATCACCTGGTGGGTGCGCGCCAGAGTGGCCAGGCGGCGGCCGATCTCGACGGCCGCGCGGCCGCCGACCCCGGCGTCCACCTCGTCGAAAACCATGGTGGTGCCGTGCTCGGAACTGGCCAGCACCACTTCCAGGGCGAGCATGACGCGTGAGAGCTCACCGCCGGAGGCACTCTTGCTCAACGGCAGCGGCTGCGCGCCGGAATGCGCCGCGAGCCGGAATTCCACCTCGTCCACACCGGTGGAACCGGCATGCAGTTCCGAACCGTCCACCTTCAACGGCGCGGAATCCTGGGCGGCGGCCGGGAGCGGCCGCACCACGACCTCGAGTTTGGCGCGCCCCATGGCCAGGCCGGACAGTTCGGCGCTCACCGCGGTCGCGAGTTTGCCCGCCGCCCTGGTGCGCGCGGCGGTGAGTTTGCGCGCCGCCTCGCGCACCTTCTCCGCCGCGCTGTCGACCTCGGCCGACAGCGCCGACAACGCCTCCTCGGAGACGTCCAGGGAGTCCAGGCGGGTGCGCGCCTCATTCGCCCAGGCGATTACGCCGTCGATATCGGGGGCGTATTTCCGGGTCAGCGTTTTGAGTTCGGCCTGCCGGGTCAGCATGGTGTCGAGCGCACCGGGGTCCGACGGCAGATCCGACAGGTAGGAGCTGAGTTCGGTGGTCAGGTCGACGACCACCGCGATGGCGTCGCCGAGCCGCGGGGCCAGCCCCGCCAGCGCCGGATCCTCGGCCGCCTCGATGCGGGCGCGGGCGGTGCCCAGCAGATCCAGCGCACCGCCGCCCTCACCGGGAGCGTCGGCCGGACCGGCCAGCGCGTCGTGCGCGGTGGCGGCCGCCTCACGCAGCGAATCCAGATCCGAGAGCCGCCGCACCTCGGACACCAGGTGTTCGTCCTCACCGGGTTGCGGTGCGATGGCGTCGATTTCGGTCAGCGACTGCTCGAGCCGGGCGGCCTCGAGCGCCAGTTCCCTACTGCGCGCGGTGCGTTCGAGCAGTTCGGTGCGGGCGTCGAGCCACTTGCGCCGCTCCTTCTGATATTTGCGCAGCAGCGGACCGACGCTGTCGGAGGCGAACTGGTCCAGGGCGTGCAACTGCTGATCGGGCCGCTGCAGCCGCAACTGATCGTTCTGACCGTGCACGGTGAGCAGCGGCGTCGTGAAATCCGACAGTACCGCGGCCGGAACGCTGCGCCCGCCCAGGTGCGCGCGGGAGCGGCCGTCGCTGCCCACGGTGCGCACGGCGATGATGGAACCGTCGTCATCGCGTTCGGCGCCGGTGGATTCCAGCACCCCGTCCACTTCGGCGACGGCGCCCTCGTGTACCTCGTCGAGGGTGAAGCGGCCCTCCACCACCGCCCGCGACGCACCCAACCGAACCCGGCCGGGGTCGGCGCGCGCACCGCTCAGCAGGTGCAGGCTGGTCACCACCATCGTCTTCCCCGCGCCCGTCTCACCGGTCAAACAGGTCAAACCCTCATGGAATTGCGCTGTGGCGGTGGAAATGACGCCCAGGCCGTCAATCCTGATCTCTGTCAGCACTCGTGCTCTCCGTTCGGCGGTGTTCGACGTCGCCTGCTCGGGGTCGCTGCGTGGTTACGCGGGCTTCCTCCTCCGCGCCCAGCCGGGCAGACGAGCGGCCCCGCCAGCCTGTCACGGGCAACTGGAATTTGCGCACCATCCGATCCGCGAAGGGTGCGGAATCCAGCCGCACCAGCAGTACCGGCTCGGTCCCACGGACCGCCTCGACCCGGCCGCCTCGCGGCAGTGCGAGGGTGCGTCGGCCGTCGAGGAAAACTATCGCATCGTGGCCCGTCGCAACGGTTTCCACCGCTATGCGCGAATCCGGGCTGGCCACCAGGGGTCGCGCGAACAGGGCGTGGGCATTGCTCGGGATCACCAGCAGCGCCTCGAGTTCCGGCCACACCACCGGGCCGCCCGCGGAGAACGCGTACGCGGTGGAACCGGTGGGGGTGGCGACCAGCACGCCGTCACAGCCGAAGGACGAGACCGGGCGGCCGTCCACTTCGAGGACGACCTCCAGCACCCCCATCCGCGCCGAATTCTCGATACTGGCCTCGTTGAGCGCCCACCCGCGTTCGGTGATCGTATCGTCCACGCGCACGGTGACATCGATGGTCATGCGCCGCTCGATGCGGTAGTCACGGCGCACCACCTGGGCGAGGGCCTCGTCCAGATTCTCGGCCTCGGCCTCGGTGAGGAAACCGATGCGGCCCAGATTGATGCCCAGCACCGGCACATTGGCCTCGCGGGCGAGTTCCGCCGCCCGCAGGAAGGTGCCGTCACCGCCGAGGGCGAGCACCATTTCGCAACCGATGGCGGCTTCGGGGCCGTGCTCCATCACACGCACCGGATACCCGTCGGGGCGGCCCTGCTCGTCGGTGTCGAAGCGGGTGCTGTACGCCTCGTCCGCCAGCACCCGCAGGCCGATCCCGAACTGCTCGAAGATCTTCGCCACCCGGTGCGCGGTCTCGGTGAGTTCGGCGCGGCCGGGGTGGGCGACCAGCAAGATCTCCCGAGTCTTCGCGTCGTGCAACCGACCGCTCTCCCCGCTCACTGCGGACCCTCCTCCACCGCGCGCTGGATCAGCGCCGCCACCCGTTCCTCCTCGACCGCATCGTAGGCGGCGGCACCGACAGCCGCCGCCTCGGGCGCGGCCGGGCGACCGGTTCCCGCACCGTCTTCCGGAACGGACGGAACTCCCGGGTGCGCACTCGCGGACGAGTCCGCTGCGGTGCCGGCGATCGACCCGGTCGAATGGTCGGCGCCGGACGGCTCCTTGCGCAGCCAGAGGAAGTACTCCACATTCCCCGACGGTCCCGGCAGCGGGCTCGCGACCACGCCGTGGGTGCGCAGTCCCAGCCGTGCGGCGGCCGTGGCCACCGCACGCACCGCCTCCGCGCGCAGCGCCGGATCCCGCACCACACCGCCGGACCCGACGCGTTCCTTGCCCACCTCGAACTGGGGTTTCACCATCGGCAACAGATCCGCGCCCGGGGCGCAGCACAGTGCCAGCGCGGGCAGCACCAGGCCGAGGGAGATGAAGGACAGGTCCGCCACCACCAATTCGACTGTGCCCCCGATGAGTTCCGGGGTCAGGGCCCGCACGTTGGTGCGGTCGTGCACCTCGACGCGGTCGTCGCTGCGCAGCCGCCAGACGAGTTGGCCGTAGCCGACATCGGCGGCCACCACCGCCGCGGCCCCCTTCGACAGCAGCACATCGGTGAACCCGCCGGTGGACGCGCCCGCGTCCAGGCACCGCTTACCCGCGACGGTGACACCCTGCGGTTCGAACGCCGCCAGCGCACCCACCAGTTTGTGCGCGCCGCGCGAGGCCCACCGCACTTCGTCGGGCTCTTCCCGCACCAGCAGCGGGGTCGCGGTCTCCACCCCCGTCGCCGGTTTGGTGGCGACCGTTCCATTGATCAGGACGCGACCCGCCGAGATCAGCTCGACCGCGTGTTCCCGCGACCGCGCCAATCCGCGGCGAACCAGTTCCGCGTCCACTCGTGCGCGCCTGGCCACCTCAGATCTTGTCCACCGTTGCCAGGGCCTGCACCAAGACCTCGTGCGCCTGCTCGAGGATGCGGGCCCGCCGCGCGATATCGATCCCCTCGCCGCTCGAATCCCGCGCACCCGCGTGCAATTCCGCCAGCAACTCGTCGACCTCCGCGCGCACCCGACCCGGATCGGCGAAGTCCGCTTGATTCGCGCCCGGCAGATGCTGACCGGGCAGTGGCGCCCCGGGGCGGGGGCCGGGCACGGGCGCATGCGGGCGTGGCGTGGGCGTAGTCATCGTGGCGACAACGCTACCGGAACTCACATTCGAACACACGTACCGCATCCCTCCGATCCGGTCGCCGACCGGGCGCGCCGCGAAAATCGTTTGCCCCGGACTGCGAGGATCGACGGTTATGGGACGTGACTTCGACGAACTCGTGGCGGAGGCCGAGTCGGTAGCGGTGGACGGCTGGGATTTCTCCTGGCTGGACGGCCGCGCCAGCGAGGAGCGCCCGTCGTGGGGGTACCGGAAGCAGCAGGCGCGGCGGCTGGCGCGGGCGCGCGCCGCCCTGGATATCCAGACCGGCGGCGGTGAGGTGCTGGCCGAGGCATCGACGTTTCCGCCGACCATGGTCGCCACCGAATCGTGGCCGCCGAATCTGGTGAAGGCCACCCGGCTGCTGCATCCGCGCGGGGTCGTGGTGGTCGCCGATCCGGACGAACCGCCGCTGCCCTTCGCGGACGACGCCTTCGATCTGGTGACGAGCCGGCATCCGGCCACCATCTGGTGGGCGGAGATCGCGCGCGTGCTGGAACCCGGCGGCACCTACTTCGCCCAGCACGTCGGCCCGGCCAGTGTGTTCGAACTCGTCGAATACTTCCTCGGGCCGCAGCCGCAGGCGCGCGGCGAACGCCATCCCGACGCCGAGACCGGCGCGGCGCGGGCGGCGGGGCTGGAGGTCGTGCGGTGTGAGCCGGAGCGGCTGCGCATGGAGTTCCACGACATCGGCGCGGTGATCTACTTCCTGCGCAAGGTCATCTGGATGGTGCCCGGCTTCACCGTGGACGCCTATCGCGATCGGCTGCGCGACCTGCACCAGCGGATCGAGCGGGAGGGTCCGTTCATCGCGTACGCCGCGCGCACGCTGGTCGAGGCACGCAAGCCCAGTACGCCGTAGTCGCTGCGGTCGCGCTGCCGCTGGGCGAATGTCGGGTTAGTGTCGGCGGCGGGTGGGATTCGCCCTCCCCCAGCAGTTTCCCGATCGGTCGGAGTTCTCGAATGGCCAGATATACACTCACCGCCGCTGGTGTGCTGTTTCTCCTCTACCCGGTGCTGCGGCCGTGGCACGACGAGACCACGACGGAGGGCGCGGCCGCCGCCATGGGGTCCACCCTATGGGTGGTGTCACATGTCTGCGCCATGATCGGATTCGTGCTCGTATCCCTCGGGCTGCTCGGCATTCGCGATCGCATCGGGATCGGACCGGTGGCCGCCATGTGGGTGGGCACGGGATTGACGCTTCCCTACTACGGTGCCGAGGATTTCGGTTTGTACGCGATGGCGACCGAGGGCGACCGCGACGATCTGCTCGCGGTGGCCGACGCACTCCGGTTCGCCCCCATTCCGGCGGCGATGTTCGGAATCGGACTGATCACGGTGGCTGCGGCGAGTGTGTGGGTCGCGGGCGCGTTGCGGGACAGTGCCGCCCGTTACGCGGCCATGGTATTCGCGGCCGGGTTCGTGCTGTTCATGCCGCAGTTCTTCGGGCCGCCCGCCGTGCGCATCGCGCACGGCGTCCTCGTTCTCGCCGGATGCGTGTGGCTCGGCTTCACCGCCGCCGAGGCGAGTCGGCGCACCGCCCGCCGCTAGCCGTCGCGGGGTGTGGGCGGTACGGAGACCGCTACCGCCCGGCCGGGGTGACACGACAGCAGTTCGGCGATGCGGTCGGCGATGTCCCCACCGTCGACGGCGATCGGATCGTGTTCGGCCACGGGATGATTCAGGGCATCGAGGGATTCCGCGACATAGGTGGGGAGCCGGTCCGGCCGCCTGTTCAGGTCGGCCAGCGTGCTGACGCCGGTGAGCACCATGAGCGATTCCAGACCGGCGGTGAGCGCGCCGTCGATATCGGTGTCGAGACGATCGCCGACGACCAGGGCGGAGCGGGTTCCGGCGCGCGCCAGCGCGTCCTCCATGAGCGGCGCGTGCGGCTTGCCCGCCACCGTGGGCTCACGATCGGAGGCGGTCCGCAGGGCGGCGACCATGGACCCGTTGCCCGGGGCCAATCCGCGCTCGTTGGGGAGGGTGGCATCGGTATTGGCGGCCACCCACAGCGCACCCGCGCGCAATGCGTAGGCGGCCTCGGCGAGATCGGCCCAGGCCGTGTGCGGGGAGTGACCCTGCACCACGGCGGCGGGCGCGATGCCATTGAAGCGCCGGACCGGTTGCAGGCCGACATCTTCCACCTCGGCCACCAGGTCGTCGGTGCCGACCACCAGCACGGTGGAGCCCGGCGCCAGGCGCGCGGCCAGCAGGTGCGCGGCCGCCTGCGCGCTGGTGACCACCTCGTCTTCGGTTGCGGTGAAACCGAGTTCGCGCAGATGCCGGGCCACGCTGGCACCCGAGCGACTCGCGTTGTTGGTCACGTACAGCAACCGCTGGGTCGCACCCTCGCTCGACAGCGCCTCCGACGCACCGGGAATCGGGGCATGACCGCGAAACAGCGTGCCATCCAGATCCAACAGCAGCGCACCGAACCGATCCCGTAGCCGCATTCCGCCGCTCCCCTCTCTCGTTGTCCTGCCACCCGCGCCGCGGGACGAAACCTCAGCCGCGGTCGGACCGCTCGGTGTCGTCCGGCACGGTGTCGTCGCCGAAGTCGGCGGCCAGAGCGTCCGCGGCCGCCTCGGCATCGGTGACGGCGTCGGCCAGCGCGGCGGTATCCGTGTCGTCGCCGGTAGCAGCGGCCTCGGCATCCGCGACGGTGTCCGTGTCGTCGCCCGTTGCAGCGGCCACGGCGTCCGCGACGGTCTCGTCCGCGGTGGCGTCCTCCGCGACGCTGCCGTCCTCGTCGGAATCGTTCTCGACGGAATCGTTCTCGTCGGAGTCGTTCTCGTCGGGGTCGTTCTCGTCGTCATCGGCGAAGGCGGCGTTGCTGGCCCATTCGACGGAGTCCGGATCGGCCAGGTCGGCGGCGCGCTCCTCGGCGTCGGTTTCGCCGTCGAGGTCGGCGGAGGCGGCGTTCATGAACCAGGTCAGGGCCTCTTCCTCGCGACCTGCGGCGAGCAGGGCCTCGGCGTAGGCGTAATCGAGGCGCGCGGCGGCCGAGCCGGTGCGGCTCGGGTCCAGGTCGGGAGTTTGCAGGGTGACGACGGCCTGGTCGTACTGACCGAGGTCCATGCGGGCGCCCGCGACCACGATGCGCAGTTCGGTGGCCTCGTCACCCTGCAGCAGCCGGGCCTCATCGCTGCGGCCGAGTTCGATGGCGCGTTCGGGCCGGCCGAGGCCGCGCTCGCAGTCGGCCATGACGGCCAGCAGGCCCGCGCCGCCGGACATGCGGCGGGCGGTCCGCAGTTCGGACAGCGCCTCCGCCCACTCCCCCGCGTGATACGCGGCGACACCGGCGGTTTCGCGCACCACGGCGATCCGCCCGGCCCGCTGCCGCGCCGCCCGCGCGTGTTCGAGCGCCTGCTCCGGATCCTCCTCCAGCAGGCGAGCGACCATCACCAGGTGCCGGGCCACGGTCTCGGCATTGTTCTTGTCCAAACTCAGCAGATCGCGGCGCACCGCACCGTCGAGATCGCCGGGCTGCACGTCCTCCGGCAGCGCGGGCTCGTCCAGGCGGGCCGGACGCCGATCGCTTCCGCGACCACCCGCGGCGGCACCTTCGCCGCCGCGGCGACGATCCGCGCTGTCCCGGTGGACATTCCGGCCGCCTTCGTCCTCGCGCCCGGCACCGCGGCGGTCATCACCGGCGCGCCCGAAACCGCCACGCCCCTCGTACCCGGCCCCGCGACGACCCTCATCGCGGCCGCCGAAATCACGGCGATCGTCACCACCGCGCCGATCCTCGTCGCGGCCGAAGGTGCGACGGTCATCGCGCCCAGGGCCACGGCGGTCGTCGTCTCGGCCGCCACCGCGACGGTCGTCGTCGCGACCGTAGTTCCGCCGCTCGCCGCCACCGAAGCCGCGACGGTCGTCACGCCCCGCGGAGTCACGGCCTGCGGAGTCACGGCCCTTGAAACCGCCGTGGTCGCGCTTGTCGCCGCCGAATCCGCTGCGGCCGAAGCCTTCTCGATCGCCCCGACGCTCGTGGCCGCGTCCGGAACCCTCCCCGCGCCCGGCGTTGTCGCGACCGAAGCCCCGGCCACCGTCCCGCCCGGAGTTGTCGCGCGAGAAGCCGCCGCGATTGCCGCCGCGGTCGTCATCACGACGGAAACCACCGCGCTCGCCGCCCTCACGGCGGAACCCGCCCCGGTCGCCGCCGAAGCGCGACCCACCGCGCTCGTCATCGCGGCGCGACCCCCGAGCGTCATCACGGCGGAAGCCCCGGTCATCGTCACGACGGCCACCGCGCTCATCATCGCGGCGGAAGCCCCGTTCGCTCTCACGCCGGAAACCGCCCCGATCGTCACCGCGCGAGCCACCGCGATCATCACCGCGACGGAATCCACCCCGGTCGTCGCCGCGGCCGTAGCCCCCGCGCTGATTATCACCGCGCGAACCGCCGCGGTCGTCGTCCCGACGGAATCCCCGGTCGTTGTCACGCCGGAAACCGCCCCGATCGTCACCGCGCGAACCGCCGCGGTCATCACCGCGGAAACCGCCTCGGTCGTTTCGTTCACCGCCACGGCGGAAGCCGCCGTCGTCGTCTCGGCGGGAGTTCCCGCGTTCACCCTCGCGGCGGAAGCCGCCGCGGTTCTCGCCACGGCCGGAGCTGTCACGGTTGTAGCCGCCCTCGCGGCGCGGACCGGATGCGCGGTCCCGGTCTCGTCGATCGTCCGCCGCGTCATCACGTCCCGAACGGTGGAAACCGCCCTGGCCCGATCCGCTGCTACGGCGGAACGGCTTCCTGCCGTCGTTCTGCTCCGACACGGTGATCCCTCTCTAGTCCTGTTGTGCCTGCCGTACCCGGCCGCGGCGCTGCGCTGCGCGTGAGGGCTGACGGGGGGACCCGCCAACTCAAATTCAATCACGCAGCGTCGAGCGTCCTCGCGGCACCGGGTGCTGAAACGCCGAAAGGGGACCCAGTGTTGGGTCCCCT
>NZ_JASFXA010000037.1:0-33577 GCF_030766805.1 Nocardia sp. CC213A | reverse complement strand
GCTAGTCACCCTCTGTGACAGATTGTCACGTACTCCATTTTGCACCTGCCCTGCTTCCGCAGTCTCTTCCCGGGAGCACGCTCTGACCTGGGAAAATCGTGCCCGCGGCCCTCGTGCACACCCACCTTCTACCGTTCCCGCATCAATTCGAGATGGCGGAAGGAACGGTCTTTCATGAATGAGATGTCCTCCAGCGGCGGTCTGGAGCGCGCGCCGGACGCCCATGACAGCTGCCTGAAGTGCGGGACACGCTGTTTGCCGTGGGAGCGTTCGCGTACCGCGCCCACGGGCTGGATGGATTTGTTCGATCGCCAGATGGTGATGTTGAGTAGCGGGCACTGGGCAGGGAGAGCCCTGCTGGGGTTGGCCGTGATGGTGCTTATCTTCGCGGGCGGTATCGGTCTCGTTGTCTGGATCGTCGGCCATCTGCTCGGCTCGATCGCTGCGACAGTGACCGGTGCCACGGCCTTGGCAGTCGGTATCGCCAAGGCCGGCAAGTATTTTCTCCGTCGCCGTCAAGAACCCGGCGAAGAAGAGTCCCCCGCGGACGCGCCTCCGTCCGGGCCCACCCCGGCGGCATAGCCGCAATCCCTATGGTCAGAACAGCCGCTCCGACAACGGCGGAAGAGTCTTGGGTGGACGCGCCTGGATCTCCTGTTGGGCTTGGGCTCCCATGACTTCGAGGATCGCGTCGAGCTCGTCTTGGACGAGCTCGGCCTGGTCCTCGAAGTCGGTGGTGTCGGCGTCCGGATCGCTTACAAGGGCTGCCTCGATCTGCTCGCCGATACGCGCCAGCTCCGCCCGCAAGTAGGTCAGCCGTTCCCCTGCCACGGGTTCACCGTAGCGGGACCAGCGACAACAAAGACCGACACGCGAAGTTGCGGGAGCGGGTGTGCGTAGTCGCTGCACGTCTACGGTGAGCGGCATGATCAGCGGACTCGACATGGCGGTGGTGCCGCCGGGACACCACAACGACCGCGGTGGCCTGGTGGCGCTCGTGGTCGAAACGGCGCGCCGCTTCGATGGTGTCCCTCTCAAGACGCCGCCGCCGGTGGTGTGGCTGGGCCGCTGCTATCACGGGTTCGCTGCGGTCGGGCTGGCCAGCATGGTGCTCTACGAGCAGTACATGCCGCCTCCTCCGGAGTGCCGTGCCGTGGCTGCGGCGTGCAAGGCGGCCTGCGACGTGCTCGGCACTGTCCTCGGCGAGCCTCTGGCCGAGGTGTTCGCCCTCGACGCGGGCACGACCGCGCGGGCCTACAACGATCCGATGATGGCCTGGGAGGGCCCGGACCTGTCCGGGTGCGTGGAACAGATGCTGCGCTTGGCCCTGGGGATCCGTGAGATCTGCGAACACCTCGCCGCCGACACCACCGTCATGTCCGACCAGCGCAAGGCGTTCGACTGCGGCGCGGCGACGGCGAACTTCGTCTGGACGCAGTACGCAGTGGGATAACAGCCCCTACAGGAGAGCGCGGGCTGCCAGGATGCGTGCCCGCCTCCGGTCGCTGGGGCGACCGTAAGTCAGCTGCAGCTGCATCCGTACTCGCGCCGCGGCCCACCGCTGCGCCACACCCTCCGGTTGCGGCCACATCTCGATCACCCTCGCCCCCGCATCCATACCGTGTTTGGACGCGCCACGACCGACCACGGTTCCGCCTCCGAGAGACCCTCCGGCGTGTCAGGTCAGGAACAGCACAAGGAAGAACACGGCGAAGCCGAGCAGGATGTAGGCCAGCCACCGCCACCGGAACACGACCTCGTTCGGGTCGGGCAGGATGCCCTGGCGCTCCAGCTCACGGATATGGCGCATGGCGCGCATCTGGCCGGGTGTGGCCGGCGACGGCGGCGGCGAGCGCCGGAACGGGCAGTACGGGACCTCGTGCCAGCCCATCAAACAGTTGGTGCAGATATACCGGAACTCCACCACGAACGACCGCCTCCCCTTCCACCTGTCCCTGCCCAGGATGACGCCTATTGCACTCCACCGCACCGACAATCGCCCGGTCACACCTCTTCCACCCTCCGGTGACAACCCGGGATTTTCGTCCGACGAAAAGCGGTGCCGTACCGACACACCCTCTGCACTCCGTGAGTTGCCCCGGGGATTTTCGTCCGACGAAAGTCGTAGGGTGAGGTGCATGGACGAGCCCAGGACGTGCCCGCGCTGCGGAATGCCGGTCGCAGAGAACACACGCGGGCGACCACGGATCTGGTGCTCGGACGACTGCCGACGCCGCGGCCTGGACGAAGGCATCCAGGTCCACGAAGTAGTGCGGGAGAAGCAGGTACGCGTCCCGGAACGGATATCGGTGAACCGGCAGATCACGCGAATCCTCGACGACCCGGACGCGACCGAGCACCTACTGCGGACCCTCGCGCACCGGTGGCGCCACCGCGGGCCCGAGGTCGATCTCGATGCGCACCGCGCGCTCGCGCCAACCGTCCTGGAGCTGTGGCAGGCGTTCCACGCTCCCGTGGATCCCGAGGCCGCGAACAATCCGCCGCCGCGTGTCCCGACAGCCGCCGCCGAGCAGCGGGCGGCCGTCGAACGGGTGCTGTCCTCGCCCCGCTCGATCCGGGAGGTATTGATGCGGGTGCGCGATATGCGCGACGCCGGACAGCTCAGCGGCGGGTCCGCCGCACCGGTACACAACGGGATCGCCTACCTCCTCCACCCCGGCCGGTCCTGATCTGTCCCCTTTGCCGCGATGCGGTGGCAAGCCAGCGCAGCTGGCGCGGCAGCCCCTTTCGCCGAACGCCACCACCTCGCCCACCGCCGCAGCCGTACCCGGCCAGCCCGCCGTCCCCTCGCCGATTCCGAGCTATTCGGGATTACCGACGGGTTTCCGTCCCGCCCCCGGCCCCGGTTTCTCGACCACCCTCGATGGAGTGCTCGCAGAGCGAGGGTGGTCGAGAAACCGGGAGCCTGCGGACGGAGGGGCCGGGGGCGGGACGGAAACCGCAGCGCCGAGCGGCGTCCATCCGCGGATTCGGGTGAGGTACAGGGTGAGGTTGGGCCAGAGGTAGCAGGTGAGGAGGGTGCTCCTCACCCCCGCACCTCACCTGCTACCTCACCATGTAGACGCAGCCTTACCGGCTGGGTCCGTGGTCGCGGTCGGTGCCGCGTCCGATGTCTGGCTGCTGGTGGGACGTCCCGGTCGAGTGGCCGGGCCAGCGCGTGAAGAAGGTCTGTGTGCCGGGTGCGGGGGCCTTGGTCTGGGTGCGGATCCGCGCCTCACGTTCGCGCTGTTCGGGGGTGAGTTGTTCCCGGCGGGCGGCTTCTGCTTCCACCCCGTCGAGGTCGCGTTGCAGACGCCGCAGCCAGGAGCTGTCGTCACGGTAGATCTGCTGGTCTGCCTGTTGGGCTCGGTTGAGCATGTACTGCTGGTGACGCTCGTCGGCCTGGCGCAGGACCGAGTCCCACTCGTGGTCGGGTACTCCGGTCGCCTCGGCCGCCGCGCGGGCCGCGGCCTCGGCGGCCGTGACGTCGGGCGCGAGGTCGGCCAGCTGGGTGTCGAGGTCGGTGATCTGGGTTTGCAGCTTGCCCCGAGCGAGCATCCGATGCCGTGAGGTCTCGTCCAGCTGCCGCTGCACCCGCTTCTTGCGTTCGATCAACCGCTGCTGCTGGGCGCGCAGATGCTCGGCGTGGGCTTGGGCCTGCTGGGCGGGCCGGATCTTCTCGGCCTGTTCGGTCAGTTCGGCGTTGTCGGCGCGAACCTGGCGAGTGTGTGGGCCGCCGTCGCTGCGATGGGCCTCCAGGTCGGCGGCCAGCAGGGCGACCTCGGTTCGCCGGTGCTCCAGCTCGGCGGCCAGGAGCTCGTCGGTCCAGCCGCGTGGCCGCAGATCCCGCGACCCGGATTGGGCGCTGACCGCGTCGTGTATGTGCTGTCGCGCTTTCTCCTCCTCGGTCAGTTCGCTGTAGTACTGGCGCCGCACCTCGTGGGGAGCGGCCGGGGTCGGCGGGGTGAGCGGACCGGTCGCGGCGGCCAGAACCCTCTCCGACGCCTCTCCGCGTTCCTCCTGCTCTTGCTTCCTCTGGTCCACCTGTTCTGGATCCGGCGAGTGGCCCTGCCGGAGGTTGAACAGGGCGCGTGCGCCCGCCTGTGTCTGCGGGGTGTTCTCGACGGTGGTGTCGTTATGCGCAGGGGCGGGCTCCTGGTCGCTGTGGTGGTGTTCCAGGCGCCAGGCCAGCACGGCCGCTGGGTCGTCGGCTGATCCGAGTTCGCGCTGCGCGACTACCGCCGCCAACTGCCCGGCGGCGTCGCCGCCGGCGGCTTCGATGGCGGCCAAGCGCTCGCGCAGCGCGGGCCATGCCTCGGCGTCGGTGATCCCGGGCACCAGGGCCTCGGCGGCCTCGCCCAGCGCGGCCACCCGCTCATCACCGAGCTGACTGGATGCGGAGGTGTCGACATCGGTGGACCGGCCGCGGGCGCGGCGTTCGGCGATGGAGGTGAATACCTCGGCGGCGTCGCGGTCGAACTGGAAGCGGCGGGCCTGTAGCTCGTTCTCCCAGCTCGCGCGGACCGGGGCCAGGTGCTCGCGGGTCATGTGCTCGACCGCGACCGCGCGATGGAGTTCCCCGCGGGCCCGGTGCGCGCGAGCGATCTCGACCGCGACCGCGATGGCCAGCAGCAACAGCAGCAGCATCAGCACCAGCAGGACGACTGCGATCTCGGCGACCGCGCCCTCACCGTGCTGGTCACGGTGGCTGCGGGGCCGGGAGGTGCTCGGGTGGGCGAGCAGCAGCTGCGCCAGATCCCCGAACCCGGTCGGGTGGGTGCCGCGCGGGGGCCGGTAGCGCTCGGATGCGCGGTGGGTCTGCGCCGATCGGGTCAGCTCGGTCGCCGCCGCCGCGAACGCCCCCGGCTTGTCCTTCTCCAGGGTCTCGCTCCAGGCGGAGAACACGCCAGCGGCTTGCCCGGCCATCCACGTCCATTGCGCGCGATCGTGGTGCGGGACCTGCGCCAGCCGTTCGCGCCACCGCTCGGCGTCGGTCGCCGCCTGCTTCCACGCGTCGACCCCAC
Source organism: Nocardia sp. CC213A (assembly GCF_030766805.1). NCBI lineage: Bacteria > Bacillati > Actinomycetota > Actinomycetes > Mycobacteriales > Nocardiaceae > Nocardia > Nocardia sp. CC213A. The sequence goes on along the minus strand of NZ_JASFXA010000037.1, from coordinate 28,553 downwards.
CCTCGCGTGACCGCCCGGGCGTCCCGGATCCGCCGGGGGTGCGGTTCTTCCACGCCGCCAGCGCGTCCTCGCGCCCGCCAGGGGTGTCGTCCCATTGCTGTTCGCGCAGCGCGGTCAGGGTCAGGTCCTTGGCGAGTTTCCCGCCGCCGACCCACGGCCCGACTTCGCCGCCGCCGCGCTGGAACCGCACCGAATACCCGGTCACGTCGGTGGTGTCGCCCTGGGCGTAGCGGGGTCGCAGCGCGATCCCGGCCTCGCGCAGCCCGCGCACGAACTCGGTCTCGTTCTCGGCGGCGGTCGCGACCGCGCGCACCGCCCGCCGCAGCCGTTCCCGCTCGGTCTCCCCCGTCCCGGCACGGGCGCGTTCGGTCTCCGCCCGCGAGTTCCCCGACAGGCCACCGCCCTCGTGCCGGGACGCGAGCACCTTCAACCCGTAGTCGCGTTCGAGTTCCCCGCACACCTCCTGGGTACGTTTCCAATCGCCCTTCGCCTTGCCGGGCCCGTAGTCGAACGTGGACACCTTCGACCCGTCTTCGCGGACTAGGGACGCGGCGATGTGGATGTGGTCCTGGCCGTCGCCGTGCTCACCGGAATGCCCGTGCCGCACCGCCGCCCACCGCGCCGGAGCCCGCTCACCATCCGCGGTGCCGGTGAAACCCATGCGGCCCATGAAGTCGTTGACGACCCTCGACCACTGCTCGTCGCTCAACTCCTCCCCCGGCGACAAGCTCAGCACGCAGTGCCAGACCGGGGCGTCGCGCATCTGCGACTTCTCCCCCTTGCCCGCGGGCTCGACCACATCGCTGCCGAGCTCCCGCGCGCCGACGCCGACCGCGACGGGTTTGGCCTTCATGCGCACCTGGGTGCCGTAGAGCTTGCGCGGGATGTCGATCTCGTGCGCGACCGCGAGAGCGACATCCCGCGACGCCTCGTTGTCGCCGGGCCCGTCGAAGTGCGCCAGCCACTGCGCCCGCATCACCGTCGGCGAACCCGCGATGATGTGCCGGTCCTTGTGCTCGTTGTGGTCGCCCTCCCCCAACAGGTAGACCAGCAGACCGCCGATCTTCTGCCCCCGCGAGATCTTCGGAATCATCGCGAGCGCCTGGCGCGGTGGGCACGGACTCGGCACGAAGGTGAGCAGAACCGCGCCGGACGCCCGGTGGAGGCTCGGGTGAGAACCTTCGCGCACCCTGGTGCCGCGCACCGAGTTTCGTTACAACCGACCCCGTCGGCTGTCTCGCTGTTACGAAACTCCAGCGTCGATCCGGCAGTGATCAACGGCCGGTTGGACCACAACACCTCGGTGCGGTCACGCCGCCCGTCGCCCTGAGTGGTCCACGCCGACAGCTCGTAGCGATACCAACCCGGGTACAGCTCCCGGTCGTACAGCTCGCACGCGTACCCGGACACGACGACTGTCGCCGACGCCGCCCGGGCCGCCTCAGCCAGCTCGATATGCGCGGCCGCCGAGGTCGCCTCGACACGATAGTTCCGCGCCCGCACCCCACCCACATACGGCGGATCGACGTAGATCAGCGTCCGGTTCGTGCGCGGCCCGTGCCCGTAATCGCGCAGGACCTCCACCGCCGGACGGCATTCCAGCGACACCTGCCGCAGCCGCTCCGCGGTCGGCGCGATGCGCTCGATGTAGCTCGACAACCGCGCAGGCCCGCAGAAGCCACCCTCAATCGACCGCGCGTACCGCCACCCGGTGGTCCGCAGCACCCCGCTGCGTCCCTGGGTGAGCATCACCCACACCCGCCGGGCCCGCTCCACGTCGTCGATCTCGGCATCGTCCAGCACCCGCGCGTCGTAGTGTTCGGCGCGAGCGTGCGGAGTCAACGCGCACGCCCGCTCCAGCTCCTCCGGACGGTCGCGGAGCACCCGCCAGAACGTCATCAGGTGCCCGTCGAGATCGTTCACCGTCTCCATCCGTACCCGCGGCTTCGCCAGCAGCACCGACAACGACCCCGCGCACGCTTCGACATAGTGCGAGTGCGCGGGCAGCATGCTCGCGATCTGCTCGGCGATACGGGCCTTGCTGCCGTAGTACATAACGGGCGACCGCAACCGTCCCATTGATGAGGTCATCGGCGGGTCACCTCCCGCGCCAGTTCCTCCATCCGCGCTGCCCGCTCCCGCAACTCTCCCAGGGTCTCCCGCAACTCCTCGACGGTGTCGAGGACCTCGTCGGCGACGGTGCCGGAGATGTTCGCCGCGTGCGCGATCTGATTCAGATTGCCGCCGATCTTCGCCAGATGCTCCAGCCGAACCTCGTCCAGCGCCCCGGTCGCCGACACCAACAACGCCGCCAAGGTCTGCCGCTTCGGCCACGGCAACCACGGCTTGGCCTTCCCCGACGCCGACGCCGTCGCGGCGGGGACCGGGTTGACCGCGGACTGCACCAGATACCACGGCACCGTCATCCCGGCCTCGTCTGCGGCGGCGCGCACCGTCGCGAACTCGTCCGCCGACAGCACCACCTCGATGGTGTGCTTCGGGCCGTCGATGTTCGGCCGGCGTCGACGACGCCGCGCCCGCGCGATGTTCTGCGACCGACGCGCACCACCCTCCGACGACCCTTCCGCGACCACCGCGACCACCTCCCACTCGTCGGAAAAACCCGGCCCAGCGCAGCGACCACCCGTCCCCGGGTGGGCTCCTCGCCCCGCGAGGAGACTCACACTTACCCTGGGTAAGTGTTAACTTGCTACGTCTGTGGCTTAGTATGAGTGTATCGGGGATTTGATCAGTGGGTTGGGTTCGTTGTCGTGACATCACTGAGTAATTGGGGTGGACTTTTGGTGGTGATGTCGCGGTGTGACGTGGGTGCGGTTGTTGTGCTGAGTGGTGGTGTGGCGCTGTGCGGCTGTGTCTGGAGTGAGTGTGTGGGAGGGGGTGTGTTCAGCTGATGCTGGCTTGTCGGTGAGATGTCGCCGTAGCGTCGGTGAGCATGAGCGGATCTCATGCGGAACGCGCCGATGAGCTGGCGGCGCAGGCGCACCAGGCGTTGCAGGAACTGCTGGAGCAGACGCAGGCTCGCGCCGAAGGCAAGCAGATGTCCGCCTTCGCGCGGGCGGCGCAGCCGGGGACCACGCGAAGCGATGTCCTATGGATGCGGCTGCAGGCGCTGCAGAACCAGGCGCAGATCCACGCCACCCTCGCCCTCAATGACACCCTGGCCGCCCGCGGCCTGTAGATTCCGAACACGCGACAGCCCCCGTCGGATACGGCCCGACGGGGGCTGTCGCTTTCGACTGTTCGATGGTGTTCGCTCCGGACAAGGGCGGTGTGTTCGCACTGTCCGGGGTGTTCGATGTCCGGGTGTCCGGTGTTCGCGCGAACAGTCCTGGGGACGTGGACGGTGTGTTCGTTCGGTGTTCGGTCAGGCGGCGGGGTGTTCGGCCCAAGGTGAGGTCTGGGCGAGGGTGGCGAGTTCCCCGGCGTGGCGTCGGGTCGCCAGTTCGGCCAGCATCACCGAGCGCATCTGCGGATCGTGTGCGACGTTCGCTGCCGCCAGAGCCCGGGCGAGACGGGCCTCGCGGAACCACACCCGCTTGCTCAGTGACAGCTTCGCAACTCGTCGCGCGGCGCGGTCGGCGGTGCGGCGGGCGGCGTCGCGTTCGTCGTCGGCCAGGCCGAGGCGGCTCAGCATCCGTTCGCGCATCTCGCGGCCGATCCGCGCCCACACACCGGTGTGTTCGCGGCGGGCCCGCTTCTCGATACCCAGGGCGTGGTGCAGCATGACCATGCCCAGGATCGGACCGAGTCCGACACGGGCCAGGCCCAGGACCGGACCGTCGACGATGACGGCCATGTACCCGGCGAACCCGCACAGGATCCAGGCGGTCAGCTGCGCGGATCCGGGAGTGTGGGAGCGTCGGACACTCACGGCCATGCCGATACCGCAGGCGATGAGCGCGGCTTCGAGCACCGCGAACATGCCGCTGCGGATCCAGACGTTCTCAATGCCCAAGTTGTCCTTGAAGAACAGCCACGACGTATCCAGGGACACCAGCAGCGACAGCAACGCCACCACATAGAACGCCGCGGCGCCGGGCGGCGTCTTGTTCGCGGTGTCCTCGGCGGTCGCGGTCGCGACGGACGGTCCGGTCGCCGGCGCGTACACGACGGGGGTGTCGTAGAACGGCTGTCCGGCCGGTGTCGCGTCCGTGTCCGCTCGCTGTTCGTTCGCGATGTCGGTCTCGGTGTCAGCGATGGCGACGCGCATGTGTCCGTTCCCCTGTTCGTGTTCGGTGTCGGCGTCGGCAACGTGTTCGGTGTTCGTGTCCGGTGTTCGCGGTTCTGCCGCAACTGCTGTATCGAACACCTCGAACACCTCCGGGGGATCCGATAGCGGTGCGTCGTCGAGCGGACGGTGTTCGGTCGACGGGCCGGGGTGTTCGTTCGAGGTGTCCACGCTGTCCGCGCTCGGCTCGGTGTCCGTATCGAACACCGGGGTGTCCGCGGCGGGGATGTTCGCTCTGGCGGGATCCGGCGAAGCGGCGGGGGTGTTCGACCGTGCGGAGTCGAGTTCGGCGAGCAGCTCGTCCGACAGCTTGGGCAGGGCCCCGGTGTCGGCTAGGCCGCGTTCACGCTTCCACTCGTTGACCACCGTCGCAGTGTTCGGTCGGGAGACGGTCTCGCCGTGGCGTTTGAGCCAGGCGATCACTTCCGCGGTGCGCGGATTGCCCAGCTGCTCACAGGCGTAGTGGATCCGCTCCTTCTTCGTCGGGCACGCCGCCAGCGCGGCGAGATGCATCTGTTCGTGGACGCTGCGCTCGGTAGCAGCGCTCGGCTCGGACATCAGCTGTTCCCTTTCTGGGTGGCGAGTTGGGCTTCGAGTCGGCTGATGGTCTTCTCGGCGGTGGCCAGGGCGCGTTCGAGCGTGCTGGCGCGCGTGTTCGCCGCTTCTTGGACGCGGGCGAGGTCGGCGACGTGGTCGGTGCGCAGCTGCTCACGTTCGGTGCGGGCCTCGGCCCGTACCTCGGCCAGTTCCTTGCGCAGCGTGGCGAGTTCGGTGCGGGATTCGGCCGCGCGAGCCTTCGCCTCGGCCGTGGCCTCGGCGAGCTGAGTGCGCAGTCGCTCGGTCTCGGCGAGCGCATCATCGCGTGCCTGGTTCGCTGCCGCTACCTCCGCTTCGGCGCGTCGCTGCACTGTGAGGGCGGCATCGCGCTCGTCGTGCGCCTCGGTGACCTGTACCGCCGCGTCGTGCTCCACGCGTTCGACCCGCTGCTCCGCGGCGGCGCGGGCCTGCTCCACCTGCTGCGCAGCCGCCTGCTCGGCCGCCTCGATACGGGTCCGTGCATCCTCGCGCGCGGCCTCGACCTGCTGCCGGGCTTCCGCGACCTGCTGCTCCGCGTCGGCGGTGGCGCGGTCGGCGGCGGCGCGTGCCTCGTCGACCTCGGCCTGGGCGGCGGCGATACGGGCATCGCGTTCGGCGATGGCGTCCTCGGCCGCGCCCTCGGCCAGGGCCTTGTCCTCCAGGGCGCGCGCCAGCTCCCGCCGCGCGGCGACGGCGTCGGCCTCGGCTTCCTCGGCGCGGGCGGTCGCGACGCGGATTTCCTCGGCGGCCTCGCGGCGGCGGGCGGCGACTTCGGCCTCGGCGGCGTCGGGATCCCCGGCGGTGGCCGCGATCCGCGCCGCGGCACCGAGGATCTCCTCCAGTTGGGCGCGGTGGGCGGTGGTGACCATCTCGAATTGCGCCAGGAGTTCCGACAGCGACGCTCGCGCCGACGTGACCGGACGGCCCGCGGGCTTGCGGCGCGGCGCGGCCCCGGCCGCCTCGGCCTTCAGGTCGCGTTTGCGCTGGAACGCGGTGGCCCGGTCGTGCATGCGCAGCGTCCCGTCCGGGTCGACGTGCGCCTGCCCGCAGTAGTCGGCCGGGCGGCCCCGCCCCGCCGCCGCGGGCACCGGATGCCCCGCCACCGCGAACTCGCCCGTCTCCACGTCGTAGGCGACCGGGAACTGACACACACGCTGCTCGGCCGCGCCGGAATCGGCGGGCCCGGCGGGCCCGGCGGTCTCGGCGGTCTCGGAATGCTCTCTCATTCCCCGATCCTACCACAATAACGTCATGTTTTAACGTAAAAACTATTCGTTATTACGTTTTAACGAAACGAATTATGGCCTTTGTACGCGCGTACGCGCGCACGCGCGTAAGAGGGCGCGCGCGGTCGCACGTGCTCGGGTCATCGGGGACGCGAGAGCGCGCGCACGCGCGCTCGGGTGAGCGCGCGGCTGCCCGGCAGCGTGTGCGCTCGCGAGGGTCGGCGGCGGTGTGTCATGGTGTCCCGGAACGGCGGCCCGCCGGGGGCGCGCCCGGACGAGAGCAGCACACGATGTCCGATGCGGTAGTGGTCGCGCTGGCGAACCAGAAGGGCGGCGTGGGCAAGTCGACGTGCACGATCTGCACGGCGCGCGCCGCGAGCCGCTATCACGGTGCGAAGGTGCTGGTGGTCGACATGGATCCGCAGGGGAACGTGTCCAACACCCTTGTCCGGGACCCTCTGGCCGCCGATGAGGTCACCCTCGCCGACGCGATCATTCCCGACAGCGAGATTCCGCTGCGCGAGGTGATCGTGCCGACGATCTGGAACGGGGTGGACCTAGCACCGGGCGGGGCGAGCTTGTCCATCGCCGACAACAAGCTCAGCGCCGCGGAGTACGGGCGCGAGTTCGGGCTGCGGGAAGCGCTGGCGCCGGTGCGCGGCGACTACGACCTGATCCTCGTCGACAACCCGCCGTCGCTGCTGGGCCAACTGCTGAAGAACTCGCTCACCGCCGCCGACGGCGTCGTCCTGGTGACCGAGGCCGACGAATGGTCCGGCGACGGCCTGGCGCTGCTCGGCAAGACCATCGCCAAGGTGCGGACCTACCACAACCAGCAGCTACAGATCATCGGCACCATCATGAACAAGTGGCGCGAGACCACCTCTGGCCGCGCCGCCGCCGCCGAGATCATCGAGGGCATGGCCCGCCACTTCCCCGGTGTCCCGGTCTGGATCGACAACAAGATTCCGCTGTGGGTCGGCATCACCGATGCCATCAAATCCGGAATCGCCCTGGACGAGGCCAAGGAGACCAAGCTGCGCGTGCTGTCGGAAGACGTGTTCTCCCCGATCGCGGCGCGCATGCTCAAGGCCGCCGCATGACCAGCAGCGAGCAGCCCCGACGCCGCAAGTCCCTGCTGTCCGAGGACGAGGGATGGGAGGTGTCCGCGAAACCGCCGACGACGGTCACCAAACCCGCCCCGACGCCAACACCGGAACCCCCGCCGAGCGGGGAGTCCTCCTCGCGTGCGGACGCGCGCCCGCGCGTAGGCCGCGGGCATGCGCGTGACCGGGAAGAAGCTCGGGGCCGCAAACGTAGCCGTGACGCCGCTTACGCCTGGGCCGCCGCGGCCGCCAAGGCCCGCGACCGGCAAGCTGAACTCCGGGCAGAACTCGACGCCGCTCTCGGCCGCGGCACCGAACCCGGCATGCTCGCCGACTACGTCCGGGAAGCATGCAGCCGCTACGACATCCCGGTGCACCTGCTGTCGGGCGAGATCCGGATACCGATCGACCTCACTCTCGACTGACCCGGCGGGTCTCGCGCGCGGGCGCGCGGCCACGCGGGGTTTCACCAGTGAACAGGGTCGCCACGGGGCTCGGCGCGACCGGTCTGTAAAACCGCAGGTCGGAACCAAGGTCCGGTTATCCAACGGTGGCTCACCCTACGTTGGATAATCCGCAGACTAAGAACACCAGTAGTTAGAACACTAAGTAGAAGAACATCAGTCAGTCAGATGCTTGCCTGCGCGCGCGACGCGCGGGAGCACACGCGGGCACGCGGGATCTGACTGACGGAATCGGCCAGAGAGCTTCTCTCACGCGCCAGCCAGTCGTGGGCGACCTTCGTGTACCCACGGCGGGGAAAAGTCCGTCAGGTTGGATTCTGGCGGCCCGCAATACCCGCACTGGGGTCACGCTGCCAGCTGGCTCGGCCGGGCTCGGTCGGCACGCCAGTGGGGAGCACGCATGCCGCGGTGGATCGTCACGGGAGCGGCGAGTAACAGGCGGGTGTCGCCAGCCTCCGCAGTGGATCCGGTGAGGCGGTCGGCGGCCGCGACGATCTCCTCGCGTTCGGCCAGCCAGTCGAACCATTCCGAGCGTCGGGACCGGCTGAGCGTGCCGAGCATCGCCCGGCGCTTGTCGCGGCGCTCCTCCTGCTGCTGCGAGGTGAGGGAGTTCCACCACTGCCGCTGGTACCAGAGCGAACGCAGGAGCTTCGCGACAGGATGGCGGCTGGTGGCCAGCCGCTCACCGGGAGCCAGTTCCGCCAGGACGTCGCAGCGCAGTCGCCAGGTCTGACGTTCGGCGCGGTGCTGACGGCGCAACCGAGTGGCGCAGGCGGTGCCGAGTGGGGCGGGGGTCGTACACGTAGTGGGGGAATAGTCCTCCGGGACAGCTGTGATCTCGCTGGTGACAGCAGCTAGAGCGGCTGGGCCCAGGCCGTAGGCGGTGCAGTCGGACGCGCCTCCGGCGTAGTGGTGACGGATGACCAGCAGGCCGGCCTCTTGGGCGGTACGCAACACGGTGCGCACGGTCTTGGTGTCCAGCCGCGCCCATTCCGACATCGCGCGGACGCTCATCGAGCCGTCCCGGGTGACCAGGGCATACGCCAGCGCGTACAGCCCCGCGTGCAGGCTGCGGCGATGCCGTGGATCGACATTGGGCAAGCAGAAGTCCACCGCCGCCAGCAGGCCGCGGCGCGTCGCCTCCAACTCCCGGGCGGTCTCCGACGGCAGTTCGACCGCCTGGTCGCCGACGTCGGGCAGTTTTCGACGGCGGGGGCGCGTGGTGGCGGCTTCGGCCAGGGCGCGGCGCCACCAGTACCGCCACCAGTCCCGACCGTGTGCCTGGATCCTCGGGCACGCCCGCACCGCACGCGCCCATGCCTCGGCCTCGCTGGCCTGATCTTCGGCGGCCACGGTGGTCACCGCCTTCATCAGCATGTAGCGGCGGAACCAGTCCTCCCCACGCTCAGCGGCTTTGCCGCCCCGGCCGCGCAGCTCCTCCCAGATCTGCTGTGGAGACCAGCCGTGGCGCACCATCGCGCAGGTGAGCCCGTACTCCTGGCCCGAACGGGTCGAATCAGCCAGGCCAGTGGCGGTACTCGTGTGGCTCCGGCCGCTGCTGACCTTCCGGCGCTTGCCCCGGAAGCCGGTGCGGCGCACGCGGATCGCGTCCATGACCGCCGCCGGGGTGAGCGTGCACGCGATCACGGGAGAGGGCAGACCGATCCGGTGCGGTGCGGTCACCAACCGCATGACCTGACCGGTGCGGTCCTGCACGACGACCCGGTAACAGCGCGACAGGTCCCGGCACAGCCGCGCCCATTCCTTCACGGGCACTTGCTCGTTCGTCACGACGGCGATGACATGGCGACCACCGGGCCGACCGCTCTCGCGCAGCAGGTGCGGCAGCCTGTGCTTGTCACACCAGGCGATCAGCGCCTCAGCGCAAGCGTCGCCGATCACCGGGTCGTCCGCGTCGATATCGCAGCCGAGCAGCCCGTCGGCGAGCCGCCCAGCGGCGGTCGGTACCGTCCCGGCCGCGATGGCGGCGCGGGCCTCATCCAGAGTGTCGACCCGGGCGGGGGAATCGTTGTCCGCGTCGATCAGCACGAACTGCCGCCGAAACAGCACCCGCTCGACGGCAGAGAGAAGCCCTGATGTGTCGCGGTGAGAGCGGCGTTGCCGATCTGCGCATTTCTGCAGGTCGGAGGGATCGTTATTAGTGATACCGCTAATGGCGTGTTGATGTGCACCGCCGCATGGACGTGCGCTACCATCAGACAAGTCGACCAAGACATGTCCTTCTGGACCTTCGAACCCTCGGCCTGGGACGCCGGGGGTTCGTTGCGTTATGGGGAATGTTCAGACGGGCGGTTCACCCGTTCTGCGTTCAGGCGATGCGAAGCTCCTCATGGGCTGAACCGGACACTGATGGCCTGGCGAGTTCTGCGCGGAGTCCAGCTTCGAAGAACGCGCGGTAGGTGATGCCTCGCCGCTTGGCCTCTTCTTTCACTGCCTTCAGCAACTGCTCTTCGATCTCGACCAGTTGCGGTTTCCCGCGGGTACTCATGACCCGCTATATAACGCGGTGTTCGCGTGAATGTCCTGTCGACACGCCGCGCGAATTACACACTTGTGGTGTGGACCGGATTTCCTATCTGACCTCGAGTGTTGTGATGGCGCGGAGTTCCTCTGCAGCCCACAATCCGCGCACACCAGGCAGTTTGGATAGGTAGTCGTAGATCGTGGCAGCGTCCCACCGGTGCGCCTCACGAAGGCCAGCCGCGAGCATGCCTAGGTATCGAGCAGAAGGTTTGTTCAGCACTACCTCATTCAGATCCCAGGGCGCTGTGAAGGTCAGCACGGGAAATCCGTCGTAGTCGTCGACGTGGACGAGGGTCTCGTAGCGGCCCGGCCCGAGCTGTACACGCCCTGTCTCAAGAACCTCGTCGAGACTGAGATCTGGTGCCTCGCCGGGGATCCGGTACATCTCTTGTGTGTGCAAGTCGCTGAACTGCTGTTCGGTGATCAGGTAGCCGCGCGCGGCGGTGCCGGTGGGCCAGCTGGGCTGAGGCTGAGCAGCATAGAACGCTACGCCCCCTGTCCAGACTGGGCTCTGCCATGTGAAGAACACGGTGCCGGGCAGAGTCAGGGGAATGGACTTCAATGGCGGTGTGCGGTCACGAAATCCGGGATAGGTATGCCCGGTACCGGGCGGAGTGCCCCCCTCTAGGTAGTACGCCAGCCGCGCGGCGTGAAGGTTGGAGCCGTAGGCCGCGTACCACACGTGTCTCAAGGGGGGCCTTCCGTCGTTGGATTGGGTGTGGGGTCAGTCGGTCAATGGGTTGTAGTTGCTGCCGCTGATTTGGCGGTAGTACATGCCACCGACGCCCTGGCGAATCCCGCGGGCTTCGCTTTCAAGAGCACGTGCGGCTTGAGTGAAAGCAGCGTTCCAGCCTTCGGGGTTGTCGTCGTTCTTCATTTCAGAGACCAAGTTGGCCGCGGCCTGCCAGATGGCGGCCTCACCGGTCGGGTCGTAGCGATCATCGTTTGCGGTCATTGGATTTGTCCTTCCTCGGGTCAGGCGGGTGTGCCTGGTGTCCCGTTGTGAGGTCTGGTGTCGGGGACGCGCAGGTCGTAGTGGAGGCGGAGAGCGTCGCCGGAGAACACGCTGATGAGGACGCGCACGCGGCGCCCGGTGATGTCGATACCGACACGGGAGTGCTGACCTACTGGGGTGCCAGGCTGCTGATCGAGTAACGATGCTTCTTCCGGTGTCGGCATCCGGATGGTGATCTCGTCGCTGAACTGGACTTGCTGGAATCCGAGCGCACGGTAGATGCCACCGGGGTAGACCACATTCGTGGTGGTGCGCAGCGGCGCGACGCCGTCGATCTCCATGTTCGCGATATCGAGCGGAGTCCAGGTATCGGCAATCATGGCCAGTTGTTCAGGCACCTGGGGCTTTCGGACGTAGCGCAGCCGTCGACGGCGTAGAAGCCGTGCGCCGGAACGGCATTGGAGATAGCGGGCCACGTCGGGCGGAGCTTCCAGCTCATCGGCGCCAGCGACGACCTGGCGCGTTTCCCAGCCTTCTGAGTGAGCGTCGGCTTCCCACTGGTCGATGCGGTTGACCGGATCGTCGGAGTAGGCACCCAGCTCGAACTTCGTGAGGTGCCAGGTAATCAGGTCCTTGCTGCGGACCGTACGCCCCACACCGGAGACCGCTGCGGTGACAAGACCCTCAAGTTCAAGCTGCCGGACAGCCTTGTTGACGGTCGGCCTGCTGAATCCGAACTGCGCGGCCAGCTCCAGCTCGGTTGGGATCTGATCACCAGGGCGGAGCTTTTCGCTGGTGATCAGCTCGCGCAGGTGGTCGTGGACTACCTGCCAGCGCGGTCGTGGACTGCTCATGATCTCCATCATCTCTGTAAGTACAGACAACACAAGTATTGCCCTCGGCAGGACTTTGTAATTACAGTCATTACCAAGCTCACAGATAGTACATAACCGAGCGAGGGAACGTAATGACTGTTCTGAGCAAAAACCGCAGGTCGGCGCGACATCTGCCGACCTCCTTCGATATCCGGCCTGCCGGACCGGCCCTGGATCTGTCCGCTAATCGCGTCGCTGCTCTGACCGCTGAGGTGGAGCGGCTGCGTGCGGAGTTGCACGGCATGCAGCGGCTGGTCGATGACCTGCTCGATCGCGAGTCCATGCACGTCTACGACGCGGACATGGAGCGGCTGACCACAGCTGCTTCGCTGGAGCGTCTCGGTACGCCCCGCGCCCGCCACCTGCCCAATCCGACCGCCGTGGAGGCCACGACGGCCGCGCTGGGGTCGGCGGTGTCGTGGTGACCCGGGTGCGTGAGCGCGTGGTCAACGTGTGGGTGCCGGTCCCGATCGGCGGAGGCCGGTTCGGCGGTGTCGGCGCGATGTTCGCGTTGTTCGCCGCCGTGCTGGCTGTCGCGGTGTTGGTGCTGCTGGTCGTGGTGGCGGCGTATCCGTCGCCGCAGTACTCGCCGGTGCCGACCACCTACGAGCTGGGCCCGTGCGATCCGTTCTGCGCGCCGCGCGCCACTGTCACCGCGCCGATTGGTGGTGAGCCGCGGTGACTTCTTCGCTTTTTCCTTCTTCTGATTTCTCGTTCCAGGAGTTCGTCATGCAGAAATTCGTTGCGCCCCAGGCTGGTTCCGAGTCGCTGACCTGGCCGGATCGGGCGTGCGTCGATTTGGATCCGGACCTGTTCTTCCCCGAGCACGACGACCTCGCGGCGGTGCAGGCCGCGCAGCGGGTGTGTAGCGGCTGCCCGGTACTGCGGCAGTGCGCGCAGTGGGGCCGGACCGCCGGCATCACCGATGGGGTGGTCGCGGCGGTGCTGATGCCGAAGTCGACCGCCTCGGCGCAGAGCAAGGCCGACGCCCGCCGCAAGCTCGCCCGCATCGCGAAGGGCGGGCGGCCGATCCTGCAGCGGTCCACCGCGCAGTGGGGCGATCCGGAGCTGCAGCGGCAGGTCTACCGGCTGCGCGGCGAGGGCAAGACGTGGACCGCGCTGACCGCGCGGCTGGCGATCAGCCACGAGACCGCCCGCAAGGCATTCGACGCCTACAACCCCGCCGCCGACGACGGCTCCGAGGCGGTGGCCTGATGACCGGGATCGAGTGGACCGAGGCCACCTGGAACCCGGTGACCGGCTGCGACCGGGTCTCGCCGGGGTGCGACCACTGCTACGCGCTGTCGATGGCGGCGCGGTTGAAGGCGATGGGGTCGGGCAAGTACCAGCGCGACGGCGACCCGCGCACCTCCGGCCCCGGTTTCGGGGTGACGGTGCATCCGGCGGCGCTGGAGATCCCGTTGCGGTGGCGGTCCCCGCGGCTGGTGTTCGTCAACTCCATGTCGGACCTGTTCCACGCCGACGTGCCCGAGGATGCCGTCGCGCGGGTGTTCGCGGTGATGCTGGCCGCGTCTCGGCACACCTTCCAGGTGCTGACCAAGCGGCCCGGCCGACTGCGGAACCTGATGCGCCGCACCGACTTCGCTCAGCAGGTGTTCGAGCTAGCGGTCCGCGACTACGGCATGCCCAGTGAGCGGGCCGCGTCGTCGTGGTGGCCGCTGCCGAACGTGTGGCTGGGCGTGAGCGCGGAGGATCAGCGGTGGGCCGAGATCCGGATCCCGACCCTGGTCGATACCCCGGCCGCGTGCCGGTTCGTTTCGTGTGAGCCGCTGCTCGGTGAGGTCGACCTCGGTCGGTTCCTGTTCCCGAATCCTTGCCCACACGGCTGTGGCTGCCGCTGGCCAGAGCATCCCGAGCAGTTCGAGTGCGCCTGTGACGGCCCCTGCACCGCGCCGGAGTGGCGGCCCGTCCCCGCGTTGGGCTGGGTGATCGTCGGTGGCGAGTCCGGGCCTGCGGCACGGCCGATGCATCCGCACTGGGCGCTGAACCTCCTCGAGCAGTGCACTGCCGCCGGTGTGCCGTTCTTTTTCAAGCAGTGGGGTGGCCGTACGCCGAAGCAGAACGGTCGCGTCCTGGATGGGCAGGTCTGGGACCAGATGCCCGCGACCGTAGGGGGTGCGGCGTGGACCGCAGTGTGAAAGCCCCTGGCTCGGGCGATGTTTCGGAGTGGAAAGAGCTGATCGCGGTCGGTGTCGCGATGGGCGCGGCCGGGGCGGCGCGGACCTCTCTGGAGATCGGTGAGCATCTCTACGGCGGGCCGGAGCAGGACCCGCCGTGGAACCCGATCAGTCTCGCGCTGGGGTTCGCGACCGGGGATCTGGCGTGGACGTCGGCGGCGACCGCGGGCGCGGCCACCCTCGGCGTGAGCGCGGTCGCTGGTGTTGCGGGGTCGGTGTGGGCGTGGCGGGCGGCGTGCGAGAAGTGCCGGGACCTGCGCGATCAGCGCGCCCACCGCCGCGCCTCGCGGGCGGCGGGACGTGGCCGGGTGTCGCGGGAGGCGGTCGACTCGCAGGCCCGCTACATGGCCAGCGGTAAGGAACTGGCCGGGTTGAGCTGGTCGGCGATGCGCGCCAAGGCCGCCAAGCTGAAGGTGCAGCTGCGCGACAGCGACGCCCCTGGTGTGCTGATCGCCCGCGCGGTCGCCGGTGGGCAGCCGCTGTATGCCTCCTATGAGGATCTGCATCTCGATATCTGGGGTCCGCGCTCGGGCAAGTCCACTTCCCGGGTGATCCCGGCGGTGATGGAGGCCCCCGGCGCGGTGGTCGCCACCAGCAACAAGCGTGACGTGGTCGACGCGACCCGGACCGCACGCTCCGCCGAGGGCCGGGTGCACGTGTTCGACCCCCAGGGCGTGGCTGAGGAGCCCTGCTCCTGGTACTGGGATCCGATCGCGTGGGTCCTCGGCTCCGATGGTGGGGCGGGCGCGCAGGAGCGGGCGGCGGAGCTGGCTGGGCATTTCGCCGCCGCCGGGGAGGCCGACAAGCGTGACGCTTTCTTCGACCCGGAGGGCGAGGATCTGCTCGCGGGCCTGTTTTTGGCGTGTGCGCTGGGCAAACGGCCGATCACGCAGGCGTTCGCGTGGGTGACCAAGGTCGATGACCTCGAGCCGATCGAGATCCTCGACGCGCACGGCTTCGATCTGTTGTCCGCGGCGCTGTCGGATCAGTACACCGCTCCCGACAAGCAGCGCGGGGGTGTGTTCTCCACGGCGAAGAAGATGGCGGCCTGCCTGAAGTACGACCGGATCCGCCCGTGGGTCACCCCGCACCTCAACGGCGAGAAACCGCGGCGCAGCTTCGATGTGGCCGAGTTCGTGACCAGCCGCGACACCCTTTACGCGCTGAGTGAGGAGGGCAAGGGCAGCGCGGGCCCGCTGATCACGGCGCTGTGCGCGGCCGTGGCGGCGGCCGGGAAGGCCGAAGGGGTGCGGCATCCCGGGGGCCGGTTGCCGGTGCCGCTGCTGCTGGTCCTCGATGAGGCCGCCAACATCGTGAAATGGGCTGACCTGCCCAAGCAGTACTCCCACTTCGGATCCCGGGGCATGGTCGTGATGACGATCCTGCAGTCCTGGGCGCAGGGTGTGCGCTGCTGGGGGCCTGAGGGCATGCAGGCGCTGCTGAGCGCGACAAACGTGCTCGTCCTCGGCGCGGGTCTGAAGGACACCGGGTTCCTGCGCGACATCAGCGAGCTGGTCGGCGGCCACTACGAGCTGGTCACCTCGACCAGCCGCAGCCACGGCAAAGACGGCGCGCGGTCGACGTCGACCTCGCGGGTCACCGAGGCGACGCTGACCCCCAGCGACCTGGCCGCCCTGCCCAAGGGCCGCGCGGTGGTGTTCGCCTCCGGTCACCGCCCCACCCTCGCCGCCGCCGTGCCCTGGATGGAGCGCCCCTACGCGGATCAGATCCACGACGCGCTCGCCGCACTCACCCCCACCGCTCCCGCGCGCCCGCAGCTGCGGGTCGTCCGCCCTGATGAGGAAGGCAAAACCGCATGACCGACACCGTGAACAACACCCCCGCCGCCGACGGCGAGAACGCGCCCAAGGCGGCGGCGGAGCAGGTGATTCCGCAGATGGAGCTGGGTGAGCTGCTCGAAGGCGCGGTGGCCAAGGCGGTGTCCGCGCAGATCGCTGCCCAGGCCAAGGAGATCGCCGAGGGTGTGGTCGCGGCGATGCTCACCCCCGAGGTCATCGCCGGGATGCGCGAGACCGCCATCGCCGAGGCCGAACTCGCCCTCAACCCCACCCCCGCCCCCGAACCCGCCGAATCCGAGCCGGAGCCCGAGGGCGAGACCGCTGCCCAGGCCGAGGAGACCGAGGAGGAGGAGCCGCGGCAGCTGCGGTACGCGACGCTGCCGGAGTTCGTGGAGGGCTACGTGGCCGCGCTCTACCGGCGTGAGGTGAGCGTGCGCGGGTCGGAGAAGACGCTGCGGTGGTGCCCGCGCTGGTGGGAGCACGGCGAGGTGGTGGCCCGGTTCCGGGCGATGTGGACCGCGTTCGAGGCGCTGCGCCTGGGCGAGGGTGTCGAGCAGTCGCTGTGGTGGCTGGTGCATTTCGACCCGCACATGGACCGCATCTTCGACACCGCGGGTCCGTTCAAGTACTGCTCGGTCGCCGACGGGCACAACGCCAAGCTGCCCGCGCTACCGACGACACCCGCCCCGGCGGGGATCTTCGAGGACGGCCACTACGACGACGCCCACCTCACCGGCGGCTCGGGCATCGTCGTGCCCGCCACCTCGCCCGGCGCGGTGCATCGCCGCCCGGTCGACGGGCCGTGGGAGTTCCCCGGATGACCGCGCCAGCCCCCCAGTCCTCGCGCGCGCCCGCGCGTACCCGCGCCCGCGCGCGAGACCAGCAGACGCAGGCGCGGGGGTCGTGGGAGACGATCACCACCGCGCTGGAGCAGGCCGTGGGCCCGGGCCGGGCGGCGGGGGCGTGGACGCGCTACTGCTGTCCCGCCCACGAGGCCGACGGCCGCCCTCACCGGCCCAGCTTGGGCGTCAAATACGACGACGCCGGGCAGCGCACGGTGGTGCGCTGCTTCGCCGGATGCGACAACGAACTGGTTCTCGACAAGCTCGGCCTGGCGGTGCGCGACATGTTCGACCGCCGCCCCGACCGCACGACACGCGATCAGCAGACGCCGCGGGCGCGGGCCCGCCGCGTATCGGCCGCCGACCGTGCGATCGACGCGGCCGGACTGCCGCTGAGCCGCCCGAAACCCGATCTGGGCCAGCAGGTCTCGCCGTGGACCACCACCGCGACCTACCCGTACGCCCGCGAGGACGGGACCGTCGCCGGTGAGATCGTCCGGCACGAGGCCCGGTTCACCGGCGGTCGGGGCAAGCGGTTCCATCAGCGCGCCTGGAACCCCGAATCGGGCTGGGCGGATACCGGTTTCGAGCCGATCCCGTTCCAGCTGCCGCGTGTGCTGGAGGCGGTGCGGTCCGGGCGCACGGTCTATGTCTGCGAGGGCGAGAAGGACGTCCTGGCGGCGGAGGCGGCGAACCTGGTGGCGACCACCAATGCCGGCGGGGCGGGGGCGTGGAAGCCCGAGCACGCGGCGTGGCTGGCCGGGGCGCGCACGGTCGTGATCGTCGCCGATAAGGACGCGCCCGGCTATCGCCGCGCGGAGAAGGTGGCGGCCAGCCTGTCCGGGCTGGTGGGCCGCGTGCGGGTCGTGCAGGCCGCGACCGGCAAGGACCTGCACGACCACCTCGCCGCCGGGCACGAGGTCGGCGAGCTGGAACCGATCCCGCACCTGGACCCCTTCACCAGCCCGGACACGCCAGCCGAGCCAGCCGCTCCCGTTCCTGTCACTCCCGCAGCCGAGACCACCGAGGTCTCGGCTGTGTCATCTGCGACCCCGGCGGCGGCTTCGGCCCCGCCGGTATCCCCGAAAGGACCCACCGTGAGCCAGACCGGATTCTTCTCCGAGGCCCCTGCCCAGTCTTCCGATGAGGTCGACCGCATCAGCGGTCAGTGGGCCATCTTCATGCGGCTGCTGATGATGCAGATGATCGAGAAGGTTCGCCGCCAGATCGAGGCCAACCGCGAGGCCGCCGCCCGCCGTGAGACCGAGGCCGAGGAGGAGCGCTTGGCGGCTGAAGCGCAGCTGGCCGCTGATCTGGTCGCGGGTGAGGATCTCGACCAGAGCGTCAAGGAGGAGCTCTACGCCGACATCGAGAAATGGCGGACCAATCCCACCACCACCTCGTTGCAGGCGCTGACCAAGAAGCTGGCCGACAAGGGTGTGGGGGAGCCGGTGCGCACCCGGGTCCGGTTCGTCGCCACCTACCTCGGAGTACCGGGACTGACCGTCACCCCTGGTGAGGCGGCGGTGCTGCCGGTGGCGGTGTCGCCGACCACGGAGCTGCGCAAAATGGGCGGCCCGCTGGTGGATCCGGGCGAGGAGGCCAAGCCGCGGGTCGACCGGCTCATGGAGGCGTACCAGGACCGGTTGCGGGTCGGGTTGTCGACGGCGAGCGTGCGTGAGCGCCTGGCCGACGAGCTGGCGGTGCTGACTCCTGAGGATCGGGAGCTGGCCCGGGCCCGCGGCAACGCCATCCGCTCCAACCCGGCGGGGGAGTTCGCGCGGCTGTGGCCCGATCACGTCGACCGCGACGAGCTGGCGGCCACGGTGCGCACCTACGCGACCATGGCCCCGCAAGCCGAGGCCGCCGCCGTGCGCGCGAACAGCCTCGACGATGTCACCGCGACCAAGATGCGCACCTACGCCGCCCAGCACAAGGCCGCGATCGTCAAGGCCGTCAAGGACGCCCCGAACCTGCACCCCTTGGAGCGTGACCAGCTCGTCGCGGTGCTGCGGGATGTCGAAGCCGGGAGCCACCGCACCCCGGAGATGCTGTTCGTCGACGACCGTTCCGCCGCCGCCCTGGACGCCGACCGGGCCACCCGCATCGCCCACGACACCACCCACGCGCACCGCCGTCAGATCGAGCAGCTGCTCGACACCAACGCCGTCCCGCGCGGCACCACGCGGCGCACGCGGGAGGACCTGACGAAGGTGATGGACGGTCAGGCCGCGCTGGCGTCGGGGCGGGCCAGCCTGAGCGACTACGAGCAGACCGGGGTGCGCGACCGATTCCTCACCGCACTGGGCGGGGCCGGAGTCGGGGAGCCGATGCGCAACCGGGTCGCCGCGCACCTGGACCTGGCCGCCGGGGACGCCGCCAGCGTCGGCAAGCAGGCCCACCGCATCGCCGACCGGTGGGTCGAGCGGCGCGAGGAGGTCGCCGCCGCGCGGGCGCCGGAGAAGCCGGCCTACGACAGTCCCGCCTACCGCGCCGACCGGGAAGCCGCGCTCGCCGCCGCGGGCTTGGATCCCGACCAGATCGCCCAGCACATGGCCGCTGCCGCCGGGCACGCCAACCCCGCCGCCGCCGCAGTCCGCCCCACCCCGGGTAAGGCGCGGCCCACGCGCAGTACCGAA
This sequence comes from Nocardia sp. CC213A, assembly GCF_030766805.1. Lineage (NCBI taxonomy): Bacteria > Bacillati > Actinomycetota > Actinomycetes > Mycobacteriales > Nocardiaceae > Nocardia > Nocardia sp. CC213A. The sequence goes on along the minus strand of NZ_JASFXA010000037.1, from coordinate 9,080 downwards.
CCCGGCGCGGGCATGCGCCGCATCAACCACCGCGGCAAGGGCCAGGGCCGATGAGCGTGCCGGACTCCGTCGACACCTATGCGTGGCGGCTCGCGCCCGCCCATTTGAAGACCCGTCGCCAGCTGCGCGCGGCGGGTCTTCGCCCCGGCGGGCAGGAACCGGTGGCGCGGATGGTCGGCCGCCGCTACGGCCGTGAGCTGGTCGCCTACCTCTACGACGCCACCAAAGCTGTCCCGAAACGGGCGGCCACCCCCGCTCAGCTGGCCGCGATCGCCAAGGCCATCCGCGAGCACCAGGCCCGCGCCGCCGAACGCCGCGGCTTCTCCCGCACCGCCATGGCCACCCCCACCGACCCCGCTCCCGCCTGGGAGCACCCAGAAAAGAAGGAAGGAATCACCATGTCCGACAACACCATCGACACCCCGATCACGGATCTGTTCGAGGTGCACCAGCGCGCCGATCAGCTGCAAGCGGCCCTCACCGACGCCCACCACCAGGCGGCCGACACCCCCGACGATCAGACCGCCGAGCAGGTGGTGCGCGCCCAGGAGCGGCTCGACGCGCACCTGCGCACCTACCGCAGCGAGCTGGCCAACGATCCGCACTGGGACACCTTCTACGCCGCGATCGACGCCGCCGACGGCACGCAGCCGACGCCCGCCACGGTGCCCGCGACCGGGCACGGGCAGCGTATGGCGTACCTGTACGCCACCGTCGCGACCAACCAGGCCAGGGCGCAGGACGCCCAGATCGCCGACGCGGTGGCCGCGGCGGAAGCGGCTGGACCGGAGGCGGTCGCGGACATGCTGGCCACGACCGAGGCGGCCCAGGCCCGCGCCGAGGCCCGCCTGGAGGCCCGGCGCCAGGACAACCCGGCCGCGACGGTCGAAGCGCTCGCCGATGCGCTGGTGTGGCACACCAACTCCGAGATCGCGGCCAAGCATCTGCGCCAGATTAGCGGCGGCTACGCCGCCCAGTGGGGTGTGCGCGTCGACGCCGAGAACTTCCGCGTGGATATCGACCCGGACTTCGATGCGGTCGACGCGCAGAACCGTGTCGAGTGGTGGCAGCAGCATGCCCGCGAGGCCGCTGTGGTCGACGCCGTGTCCGCCATAGCGCTGCCGCCGACGGCCAAAGGCGCGGTGCTGGACGCTGTTTCGCGAGGGCGTGACAGCCGCGAGCTGGCCGACCCGGGTGCGCAGCTGCTGGTCACCCGCCGCGAGCAGCTCGGTGTGGACCTGGCGGCGGTCAAGCAGCTCTCCACCGAGGACCGGGCCCGGATCGGCTTCGTCGTCGACTACCTGCGCGGGGACACCACGAGCGTGGATCTGCTCACCAGCCCCGCCGTCGTCGACCCCGGCGAAGAAGCGCGGGGGCGGGTACCGCGGCTGCTGGAAGCCTTCGCCCACAACCCCAACGCCGCAGCGTTCGTGAGTGCGGAGATCGCGGTCATGACCGCCGCCGACCAGGAACACATCCGCCGGATCGGCCGCGAGATCGCCCGCGGGGGCGAGGTCGACCTGGCGGAGGTGTTCCCCGGCTACGTCGACCGCTACGACCTCGCGGAAGCGATCACCACCTACGCCGCCGAGGTCAACGATCTGTGCGCCACCGCCGACTACCTCGCCGCCGGCCAGGTCGAGGAGCCCGAGCGGCTCGGCACCGACATCAACGGCCTCGCGGACACCGTCCACGACCAGATTCCCCGCGTCGCTGCCCTGCGCGAGCAGCTGCGCACCCAGATCCTGGACGGCAAAGGGCTGGCCGCGATGGAACGCGCGCACCTGACCGCCGTGCTCTCCGATATCGACACCGGCCGCATCGAAAGCCATCAGCATCTGCCGGAGCTGCTGTTCGCTGATGAACGGTCCAAGGCCGACGCCGACGTCCACCGCATCAGCAGGCCCGCCAACGAGCTGTCGAGAGCAACCAAAGACACGCTCACCGAGCGCATCACCGCCCACGGGGTGGACATGAGCCATCGCGGGGACCGCGGCGTGCGGTTCGCGGTGGACTCGGTCGGAGACTCGCTCTACAGCGTGGCCTGCGGCGCACGCGCCGACGGTGTCGCCCGCGAGCGCGAGCGCTACGCCGAACGCCGCGCCTACCTCGACCAGGCCCTGGGCAAGGCGGGCATCGACGAGACCGAACGTACCGAGATCCGTCGTCTCGTCGACGACCGCGCCCGCGAGGCCGGGACGCTCGGTAAGGCCGCCGCGCAGCGTGGGCAGCAGTGGCAGACCAAAATCACCGAGCTCGTCGCCGCCCGCGACGACGTGATCGCCCAGCGCCAGGCCGCCGACGTCGGCCGCGTCCCGGGGCGGGGGTGCACCCAGCGCCCGGACCGTGCCGCGGCGGCCCAGACCCAGACGCAGGCGGTGGTCACGACGCGGGCGGCGGGTCGGCGGCAGCTGCACTCCCCGGAGGTGGGGCGGTGACCGAGACCGTGGACCTGTACGTGATCGCCCGCCTGGAAGCTGGTGTGGCCGTGGCCGATATCTACTGCTGTGAGGTCTTCTACGACGCCGCCACCGGCAGCCTGGCCGGCCGCGGCATCGAGGGCTGGTGGGAATCGGTGGCCACCACCCCGGAGGTTCCAGCGAGTCTGGACGCGCTCGGGGAGGTGCTCACCGCCAACGGCTACACCCGCACCACCAACTGGCGGCAGAAGGTCACCGCCTCCGGCGCGATCCGGTACTTCACCGACGCCACCGCTCGCATTGACGACTGAATAACTCCGATACGCATCACCCCGACAGCCCCGGCAGGCCGTATACGCCGGGGCTGTCCCCTGTCCGGGGCCGTTTTCGGGGCGGTGTCCCGAGGTCCATGTGTCCCGAGCGTTTGTCCCATTCCGTGCGACCCGACCGGGTTGACCGGTCAACTGACCATTTGTGCCAACCATCGCCGGTCAGCTGTCGGACTGATCCTCGCCGAACAGTGGTAGCTGCCGCGATGAGTACGCGGATCCACCGAGTCGGCGCAGGCAGCGGGCGCAGGTGACCTCCGCGCGGGTCGGCTCCAGCGCGGTCGGGGACCATCCGGCCACCCCGGTGCGGCACAGGAGCTCCGGGACTTCCTCGTCGCCGATCCATTGGCCGAGCTGGACCGCGTGCACGGTGCGCCCGGACCGGACGACCGCGTGCACCCCCGGGTCGCCGAACACCGCCCGCGCGCTGGCGGCCACTGGGGCGATGTCGGTCATGTGCCCAACCATAAGGGCACTCACCGACACCGCCCAGCAGATGAGCGTGGACCCGCACGCTGCCGCATGTATGTCTGTTCCTACCGGAATGGGTAGGAACCTGGGCGGCTCCGAGCCGAGAAATAAGGGCCTGAGCAGGCCGTCTGCGGGCGCGGGGGTAGCGCGTCTTGATCGCGCTACCGAACACGCCACCGAGTGCGCTACCGATGACGCCCCGGAACGGACTTCTCGATTTCCGCCCGTCCCGGAGGTGGTCTGCTCGGGAGCGCCCCCTCATTTTCGTCGCGAAACCGGACATTTCTCAGGTGGGGACGTGTACGGCTCTTGTGACAGCGCTGACGGGAATTTCTCAGTGGGGCTGAGCGCGCAGTTCAGCGGCTCGCGCTCGTGCTTCGGCTGCCTGCTGGGCCGCTTCGGGTCGGCCTTCCTCGGTCGCGATCCGATCGAGCAGGCCGGCCTTACGCTCGAGCAGGCGGGCGTGCTTTTCCTGGTCGATAGGAGAGAACATGTCGCTGTAGAGATGCGTGAGCGCGGCGAGTACCTGGTTCATCTCCTCGATCGTGCTCAGCGTCGGCAGTCCGCCGGTGACCGAATGGTCCTCTTCGTCGCAGTGCTTGACCGCCCACTTGTCGAGACGCTGCCCGGCGACGGTGGGCTGGAAAGCCGCTTCCGGTAGCCGCAGGTTCCGGATCGGCCCGGCCGATTCGTAGAACGGTTCCTGCAGCGCCTCTTTCCATTCCTGCTCGTCCTCGCGGAACTTCGCGTGCGCGGACTGGCGGGTGATCTCGAGAACCTCGCCGATCGTCTCCCATGACGTGTGCCGAGACCGCTCGTAGAGCACGGCCCGGACCATCGCCTCCTGCGCCATATTGAGCAGCCCGCGGGCTGCTGCCACCATCTCACCGCCGTGCAAGCCGCGGTCGCCGATTGTGGGCACGAGCGAGGCGGCGTGATCGGCCACCTCGCGCATCTGCTCCGACAGCACCAAGCGGGCCAGGGCGCTCGTGCTGTAGGCGTAACGGTCATCCTCGGGGCGCTCACCAGAACTCATGATGTCAGTCTACAGCTGACAATGATTGTTCGTCAGCCTTTGGCTGACGAACTGGTTTCGGTAGAAGCCGCCGAATTTCGGGCGGATATGCAGCAGTAGCGCCGAACCACTGATCTTGCGGTTCGGCGCTACTGGATGGAGAACGGGTCAGCCTTCGGCGCGAGCGGGGTCAGCCGTGGCGTGCGCGGCCTGGTCATAGACGGTGGCACCGGTGGCGTGCATCCATGCCAGGATGCGGGCCAGGGCGTCGGCGCGGGTGTAGTTCGGTTCGCGCGTTTTGCCGATCTGCCGGTTGATGAACACTTCCTCCCCGAGCGCGTGCCGGATCTGGGCGCTGGTGCGGCCGTGCATCTTCCGCGCCAGCGCCTCGGGTACCCGGCCGCCGCGTGGTTTCGGCAGGGCGGCGCGGGCTCCGGTGATCGCCTCGCGTGCCGACCGCAAGGCCGCGCGGAACCTGCTGGTCTTCTTGAAGTCGGTCACCGCACGGGCACGGTCGAGAGCATCGCGGTCGACACCGGTCAGGGTGCCGTCGTCGTCGCGGCGCGCGATCTCGCCCAGCACGGTACCGATCGCGCCGACCAGGTCGTCGAAGAGCCGGTCGCAGCCATCGAGGGCAGCGGCCAGATCTGCGGGTGAGTCACCGGCGCGGAACATCCAGCCACAGCCGTACCGGCTCAGGACGCGCTGGGCTTCCCAGATCGGCTCCGCGGGCGTGCCGGGCACGACATCGGTGGCCTTGGCCGTGTCCAGGCCGCTGACTCCTGGTGGAACGAGCCGGGTTGTCGGCACCGCCGGTCCGGGCAGCAGGTGCCGCACCCGCTCGCCGTCGTCCTGGTCGGCGTCCGGGTCTTCGCCCGGCTGCGGCATCGTGCGGCCAGGGTTCGCGCACCACGCATGCAGGCCCGGGTACAGCGCCTTGTCGGCCGGGTCGTTGGGCTTCATCACCTCCGGCAGGGCGTCGATCGCCCCGGACGCGAGCGCGGTGCGTTCGGCGTATCCCTGGAGATCCCACAGCGATTCGCGGAGCTGGTCGTAGGCGGTATCGAGCGGGCCCGCGCCGCCTCGGCCGGACCGTTGGACGGTGCCGGGTGCCCCGTGCTCGGCGGCGAGTCCACGCGCGGTCGCCAGATGCATGCGTGCGGCGGCGATATGGCGAGCCTGCATCACCGCGACCGGTGCGGGAAGCACCGCAGCGGTCAGCTGGCGCAGCGCGTCCCGGTCGCTGGTCTGGTCGAGCTGGCGGGCGGCCTCGCTGTAGGGCTCACCGGTGCGCGCCATCCGCGCCCGAACCTTGGCCTTGCGTGCCTTGTCGCTGGTCATGACCAATCCCTTTCCGCGGCGAAGTCCCCACGCGACCTCGCCGGTACTCGCGAATCAGCAAAAGTCAGAAGCGAAGTCGATCAGAATCTCACGCGAGGCCGAGCCCCTTGTCCTCGTCCCGCCCGGGCGGCGTGGGCGCTGCGGCGGTCGGAAGCGGGCAGGCGCGAGACTGCCACTACGACAACGATAAGCCAGCCCACCGACACAAAACGTGTGGGCCATATCCGCCCAGAATTCGGCGAGTTCTACCCAAACCCCTACAGGAAGCAAGGGCCTGACCACGCCCCAGAACCGCCAACAGCTCTGGCATCATCTGAGCTGGGAAAGGGGCGCTGGTGCCGGATCGAACCCATTGCGATGCTTTGGCCGATGAGCTCGCCGCATTGCTCGACTCGATGCGCCGAGCCCGCCAGATAGATATCGGGGTCCAGGTGCCGCTGCGGCTGGTGCAGATATGCCAGGAACTCGTAGCCGAGTCCAGAACCTCGCAAGACCCTCTCGTAGCAGACTCTGCGACCGCGGCCGTGATGTCCGCACTTCCGCTGCGGCGCGCGCTGTGGCATGTCCTCACCCCCGGTGAGATTTTCAAGGTGTCCGACGTGGTGAGCCGCCTGGCGGCCCAGGGGGTCGTCGTCTCACCGGCCAAAGCCAGCAACGCCTTGGGGTACTGGGTCGATCGTGGACGGCTGACGCGCAAGGCGAAAGGGCTCTACCGATGCTCAAGCCCGGACCCGGCCTGACGCCCACACCGTAGACCGGGCCGCCGACAAAGACGTCCGAGCGCTGCAACGGGGGGGATCACCCCGGAGCCAGAGAGTGCAGTCGGAATTCGCGCGCATTTGTCTCTAAAACGATCGTTTTCGGGAACCATCACGCGGCGGGCCGGATCTCGGATAGAATGAGTCTCTAAAGTCAATCCGTAAATCAACGTTCCAAAAACGGTATATCAGCATTTAGGGGACTCATCATGCGCCGTGCGCAGCTCCACCAGCTCGTCACCGGACTCGTCGAACAGACCTGGACCGGCGACAACGCCGACGTCGCCCGCGCGGTCCTGCGCGATGAGGCGTTCGGCGCCCTGTGCTACCGCCTGTCCGAGATCGGCGACGCCGCCGACATCGAACGCGCGTGGGCGACCCTGACCGACGACATCGACGACAGCGCCCTGGACTTCCTCGCCGAACGCGCCGACAACCCCGCCGCATGGCTGGCCAGCCGCGCCCGCGCAGCAGCTTCCGAGTACTGAGAGGACATCGTGGCGCGATTGATGGCGGTCTCGCTGACCGAGGCCCAGGTCCGCGACCGCAGCAAGACCGTGACCCGCCGCATGGGCTGGCGGAATCTGCGCGCGGGTGAGCGACTCACCCTGTGCCGCAAGGTGATGGGCCGCCGCCGCGCCGACGGCCGGGTGGAGCCGCTGGTGCGCATCGTCGACGTAGAAGTGGTGGCGGTGCGCCGGGAGCGACTGGACACCATCACCGTCGATGAGGTGGTGGCCGAAGGCTTCCCGGAGATGACACCGCAGCAGTTCGTGCGGTTCTTCTGCGACAGCCACCGAGGCTGCACCCCCGACAGCACCGTGACCCGTATTCAATGGCGATACCTGCCACCCCTCGCCGTACAGGAGGTACTACTGCTGTGACCCGTTACGGGTATGCGCGGGTCTCGACCCGTGACCAGTCCACCGACCACCAGATCGACGCACTGCGCGCGGCCGGCGTCGCCGACGAGCACATGTTCATCGAGAAGATCTCCGGCAAGCTCGCCTCCCGCCCGAAACTCGACGAGCTGCTGGGACTGCTCCAGCGCGGCGATGAGGTGGTGGTGACCCGACTGCGGCGCATCGGGCGCAGCCACGCGCACCTGCTGGAGCTGGTGCGCGGATTCGGTGAGAACGGTGTCGATTTCATCGTGCTGGAGCAGGGCATCGACACCTCCACCCCGGGCGGGCGGCTGATCTTCCACTTCCTGGCCGCCCTGGCCGAATACGACCGAGAACTGATCGTGGAGGGCACCCTCGACGGCCTGGCCGCCGCCAAGGCCCGCGGACGGGTCGGCGGGCGACCGCCGGCACTGACCCAGGACCAGCTCGACGCCGCGCAGCGCATGTACGACGAGGACACCCACACCGTCGACCAGATCGCGGCCATGTTCGGCGTCGGCCGCTCCACCATGTACCGCATGCTCGCCGCCCCGTACACCGACTGCGCGCTGATGGTCTACCGCAATTCCAAGACCAAACTCGACCCGCACAGCAACCGCCGCTACGGCGAAACCGGAGCCTCGGAGAAAGTGCAGCTCGACGCCGACCGCAAATGGTTCCCGATCGCCGATGCCCGTCGCAAATACCTCAAAGCGATCGTCTACCTCGTCGACGGCACCGTGACACGCGTGCGCGCCGTCGACCCGGACGGGCAGTGGGAGCGCGACGACCGCGGCTACTGGGACATCCCGGTCGGACCGCCGCTGTCCAAGGTCGAAATCGCCGCGCTCTTCGGCCCGCACGGTCCGAACCTCGGCGACTGGGAGGCACCCGTCAAGGGCAGGCTCCGCTCCTACATCCCGCTCTCACCCCCGAGGACACCCCAGTGACGAGGAAGACCGCCATGGAGTTGGCTGACGAACTGGCCGAGATCGGCCAGGAGATCCGCCGCCACGCAGGCGAAGAGATCCGTACCGATATCGCTCGCGAGATCGAGGAACGGTTCCTCGGACGACTCGGGAAGGACCGCAGCGGCCGGACCGGGCAGCACCCCGACGACAGCGTGCTCGCCGAACTCACCGACAACCCCGCCCTGCGCGCGGTGCCCGAGCTCCAGGCCGCGCTGCAACGGTTCGACGACGAGGACGGCGACGGGGTCACCGACGACTTCCGCGCCGGTGTGCTGTTCGCGGTCCGGCTGCTCGTCGATCCCGACTTCGACTACTGACTCTCGATGAACGCAGCGAGCTGAGACTCGACGGACACCCCAACCGCCGACCTTTTCATTACAAGGTCGGCGGTTCGCTGTGTGGTGGGCCGGGGATCACTCCTCTGGACCGCTGAAGTTATCGTGGGCGGCTGCCTTAGGCACCTGTGCCGTCGAGACATCGAGGGACATTTTCCGCGAGGTCACGACCCAGTTCTCTCGAATCGCCTGCGACCGAAAGGGCATCGAGGAGGCGCTGGTACACGAAGCGGGATAACTCCTGTGCATAGCACGGAGCGCAGACAGTAATTTCGTTCGTTTTGTACGACACGGTTACGCCTTCTACCTGCCGATTTGCCGATAACACAGACGAGCAGGTGTAACCGCCAGTCCTCCAGCAAGTGTGCTCGTAAGTGTCTGTGCCGAGACCTAGGATTCCCCCAGGTTGTCTGTCGGACAACCCGTCTCAAGTCGGGACGAAGTCGACGGCCTGAGATGTAGTGCGGCCCCTGCCACAAGGTTGGCACCCAGAGGGGCAGGGGCCGCAGGACCACCTAGTTCCCACCCATCCGAGGAGGTACCAGGCACAGATGAG
>NZ_JASFXA010000036.1:0-37929 GCF_030766805.1 Nocardia sp. CC213A | reverse complement strand
TGTGCCCTTGGCTCCGGCGCGTTGCCACAGATGCCGGTCCTCGATCTCGGCGATCATCCGATGCGACAGTGCCGCCATCCGACACCGCACCGACTCGACTTCCCGCATCACAGCCACGAGATCGGAATCCGACAGTCCGGTGAGGTCGGTCGCGAGCAGGGTGTCCATCGCGGCCGACAACCCGGCCGCACTGTCACCGCCTGCTATGTCCCCCTCCGGATTCATGCCCCTATTCTATCGTGAATTCTGTTGTGGCAGAACGGTGATAGCCATGTGGTATCGACATTTTCAGTGTGGGGATCGAGACGGTTTCGGCGGGTCGTCAGTGCTCGATCCGAAGGCCAGCACGAACGATGCCCGCCAGAACGGCGCACCCCCACCCCACACCGACCGCAGCCCGACAAGACCACACGGTCACACCGCCGCCAACCTACCGAGGGGCTGCCCCGAGATCACCTCACTGCAGCAGCATGCTCTCGAACTACCCGCGCCCGTTGCCGCCGACGCGCTCGGATGTCACCGCAAGACCACTACTCGAGCGGCTGGTCGCGTCGCCGCTGAAAACCAAACAGCCCTACCGACATTCGCCTGCGTCCACCACGGTTGCCTAGCGGGAATGATCCCGATCGCCGCGCACCACGATCACAGCGGGCCCATTGCCGTCACCAGCGGCCTGGTCGATTCGCAGCACTCTTCTGGCCTGATCTTCTTCTACGACATGCCGATACGACGGCGACAACAGCGACTCCATTTGGCCGAGGACGCTCGCGCCGACTCCGGCATTCTTGGGCCGGTGACGCCAGTAGATCCAGCCTCGTCCTTCCATCCAGACCGCAACACGATCAACAGTGATTGCTCCGACGATCAGTCCCAGAACCCAGAACATCCAGCCTATGCCGCGACCTCCCGCCCGATTGCTCCCACCGCAAACCAACGTATCGGAATCACACCGCCTGCGCCGCACCGACGAGTTGACGAAAACCATAGGCACACCCCCGCACGGTCGAGTTGGCGGACTGCGACCTGGACCCGATGACGGTTCGATCGTTCGAGGAGGCGACAGTGACGTCCCTGCACCGGGATTGCGACCCGTCCGTGTGCGGGTTCGCGCGGCTGTGGCAGCACATTCCCGCCGACGACCGGTGAGGCTTCCCGCTCACTCCGGTGTGTCCGCGCGTCGGCGGAGCGGGTAAGAGGGTGGCCCCACGGTCCGGACTCGCAACCCCGCCGTGGGGTTCACCTGCACCACAACCGAATTGGCCGCCCTGGGCGGCCTGGCGAATGCGGCTGGCGGGCGGCGGTGTGAGCTTCGCGGACATCGGGGTGTTGCCGATGGGTGTGGCCACTTCTGGCTGGCGCTACCGCTGCCCCATCGCCTCGAGTTCCCGCCGCACTCGCTCGTCGTGTTCGGCGGCCTCCTCGGCGGCGCGCCGGGGACTCCAGTGGCCGGACATGAGGAATACGAACGGAATGAAGATCACCTGCGCCACCAGGCAGATCCACCACCAGGTCTCCCACTGTTCCGGCGAATCCGCACGGGCCTGCTGCACCTCGGTGCCGTGTTCGGCCAGGTAGTCCCGGTCTTCCTCGGGAATGTCCGCGACGGCCTGCAATGCCGCGCTCGCCGCGGTCAACTGCGGCCCCACCCGGCTGGCGACGGCCAGATCGGTCGGCGGCACCCGCTGTGCCGCAACCAGTCTGGCGGCGGCCTGCTCGGCGGGGATGCCGAACTCGCGGGCGATCTGCTCCACCGCGGACTGCCGCGCCGCGGTATCGTCCGGATCGACGAAAACGGCGGTGAGCGTGGCGGTGTCGACCGCCTGCAGCGTCGCCAGCTCCTGTGGGAACTCGGCATTGAGCGTGAGGGCGGTCTCGATCTCCTCTGCGTCGGCTCGGGTGAGTGCGGTCAGCGCCCGCACCTGGGCGTCCATATCGTCCGGATCACGGCCGAGTTCGGCCATGGTGTCGGCCCCGACGGTCTGGATGGTGGCGATCTCGGCGCTGTGGCGCTGCTGGATCTCCTGCAAACGCGGCCCGTGGTTGACCAGGGTGCCCGCCGCGGTCACCACGAACAGCAGCCCGAGCAGGACGAAGGTGACCACCGTGCGCAGGATGCCGCCCCACACCGCGAGTCCCACCGCCGTGGCGGCCGGATTCACCTTCTCCACCGTCTCGGTGAATCCGGCCATCCAGGTCGAGTAGGCGATGCCGGTGCCGACCGCGATGACCACCATGACCAGGGCGAAGGTGTAGTAGTCGGTGCCCGCGATATCGGTGAGCTGGATGAACATGAACAGCCCGACAATGCTCACCACGGCCCCGATGAGCATGAACGGTTTGCGCACCTTCATCCGGTCGGAGATGATGCCGGTCCCCACCAGTGCGACGCCGCTGGCGATCCAGTACCAGTTGCCCAGCGCGTTGGCCCGCGCCGGGGTGAAGCCGAAGTTCGTGGCCATGTACACCGGCAGGAACGAGATGATGGTGTAGAAGAACGCCAGGAACAGCGCGATGGCCAGGGCCGAGCCGAGGATGTCCACGCGCATCATCTGCTTCCACTGATTGCGTTCCAGCCCTTGCACATCGAGCCCGCGCGCCCGCGCCTCCACCAGCGCGCGGTCCCGCAGGCTCACCATGATCTGGTCGCGCAGCGCCGGACTGAGCTCCCGCAGCCAGATGAGCGCCGCCACCGCGACGACCAGGCTGATCACCCCGCACAGTCGGTAGTGGTACTGCCAGTCCGGATGCGCGTCCAGGGTGCGGGAGGAGATCTGAGTGGTGAGCAGCGCGCCGAGCACCGGCCCGAGTGTCCAGAATCCCATGGCGGAGGCGCGATCCAACTGCGGGGAGAAGTCGCGCACCAGCGCGGGAGTGGCCACCAGCACCGCACCCTCGACAATGCTGACCAGCGTGTAGACCACCAGGAAGGATTCCCGGGTGGTGGTCGCGGGCACGGCGAACAGGGTGAGCAGGGTGCAGATGATCGCGCCCCAGGCGACGATGTTCGCGCGGCCCCAGCGGTCGATGATCCCGGCCACCACCGAGGCCACCGCGCCGAAAGCGGCTCCGATGATGAAGATTCCGACGAAGTAGCGGAAGGTCAGACCGAAGTAGGCGATGAGTTCGTTGCCCACCGCGCCCGCCACGAACAGCTGGTAGTACAGCACCACCGAGGTGACGACCACGACGGCCAGGTACCAGTACCGGGGCCCGGTGTCGGGATAGTGCGGTAGCTTCCGCCGCCACAGCCCGGTGACGAGGGTCGGGGTCGGTTCCGCGGCGGGCGGTGACGGGGGGACGGCGGTGGGGGTCGTGCTCATGATCCGTATCCCTTTCTGGCCACGGCGATTCGTGGTGTGAAACAGGGTACGACCAGAACGTGATCCACATCACTGTTCCGCGGAATGAAGACCAACCGGTTGCGGCCGGGCGAGCGCGGTGACCAGCGCCGCACTCCGGCGACCGCGACCCGCGGGCGCTGAACGCCCGATCACTACGTGGTCAGCGGTCGCGGCGGAAGTACAGGATGTGGTCGCCGTAATCGGTGAGCGGTCCGGCCTCGGCGGCTTGGCGGATGCCACTGGCGGGCAGCCGCGTGAGCTTGGCGAACATCGGGGTGTTGCCGAAGGCCGCGCGCACCTGTGTCTCGGAGGCGTAGTCCGCGCCGTATTCGGCCAGGGCTGCGAAATTCACAGGAGCCAAAGGGGTGTCGAGCGTTGCCGGACCGGCCGGGCGACCGAGGGCGGCGTATTGCGTGGCCGCGCCGTCGTCGTACCAGCACAGCTCGTAGGCGAGATTCTCGGTGGTGGTCACGCTCACCACCGGCCAGTACTTGGACAGCCGCAGCGCCAGTGGATGCCGTCCGACCGGCGCGACCTCCCATTTCAGGCTCTTGACCGAAATCCAGTGCTCGGAGCTGCGTTCCAGCAGCACCACATCGTCGCCGAGGGTCTGCTCCGGATTCGATCGCGGCTCGGGAATACTCCAGTGCTGCTGACTGACGCCGAGGAAGGCGGTGGAGTCGACGACGTGGGCGCCGTCGGCGGTGTAGGCGGCCAGCACCGCGGCCCGCACCTGCTCGAGAGCGTCGCCGTCGGAGCAGCGCACGCTCAGCGCGCCGAAGGAGTCGGCGATCTCCACCGGTTTCGACGGCAGGTCCGGAAGCGCCCCGGGCGCAAGGGGTTTCAGCCCCACTAGAGCCAGCTTCCAGTTGATCTCCTCGATGGTGGCGAGGTCACCGGAGGTCTGGTAGAGGATCTGCTGCTGGGTGAGGTAGCCCGCGCGATCCAGGGTGAGCGCGTCCAGTTTGGTCAGCGCCGTGACGGTCTTGCTGGTGAAGCCGATTTCCTCGATCCGCATCTCGCGCAGCCGGGCGGTCATGGCCGGGGAGGTCACCGCGGTGTAGAGCTCGCGGTACATGGCCAGCGCCGGTTTGCGCTGCCGTCCGACCATATAGGTGCGCAGCACCATATCCAGACTCGCGAGATACCGACCGGCCTGCTCGGAATCCTGGGCGAACAGCGCCGCCCGAATCCGCACCGCGTCGGATCCGGCGGCCACGGCGGCGTCCGGATCGAGCCGACACAGCCACACACCGCATTTGGACAGCGAGTCCGCGCACGCCGCCGCCGCGTTCGGATAGGTCTGCGCCACATAGCGATACGCATTGCAGGCGTCACGAATGGTGTGCGTGGCCAACTGCCGATGCCCGATGGTGCGCGCGGCCTGTTCGAACAGCCGCAGCGCGTCCTGCACCTTGCCCGCGAAACGCGCGTCGACCCGCCCGGCGGTGAGCCAGCGCAAACGGATGTGCACCGCCTCCTGCGCCGGTTCCAGCGCACCGGGCGATCGGTCCCGCACCGACTCGTCGTTCTTCGTGGCGAGCAGCGCCGTGGCGAGTTCGTACAGCGAGTCCGCCAGTCGCAGTTCGGCTTCCGCCGATCGGTCCGCGGCCTCCCGCCGATCCGCTGCCACCCGACGCTCGATGGCGCTCAGATCCATCGCGATCCCAACTCCCGCATCACCTCCGCGTCCGGCCGACCCGCGACCGGGCGCGCATCTGTCGCCCGAGTCTGCCACAGGTCGCCTCCGCACCGCGCCGGACCGCGGCAATCACCCGTAAGGACCAGCATCACGCCAGCGACCGGGGCCGGGCGGCTAGCTCAGCAGCAGCCCCACCGCCAGTCCCGCCATCACCAGGGCGATCACCGAATCCAGTACACGCCAGGCGGTTTTGCGGGCGAACAGCGGGGCCAGATACCGCGCTCCGAAGCCGAGAGCGAAGAACCACAGCAGGCTGCCCAGCATCGCCCCCGCGGCAAGGAACCAGCGATCGGGTGTGGCGAAATGACTCGCGTAGGAACCGAGCAGCACCACGGTGTCGAGATAGGCGTGCGGATTGAGCCAGGTGACGGCGAGGCAGGTGGCCACCGCCGCGCCGAGCGCCATGGAATTGCCGGTGGCGTCGCCGACCAGCGAGCCGCCGGTCAGGGCGCGCCGCGCGGCGAGCGCCGCATAGCCGAGCAGGAAGATCGCCCCCGCGTAGCGCAGTACGGTCAGCACCCCGGGCGCGGACTGCACCAGCGCGCCCACCCCGCCGACGCCCGCGGCGATCAGCGCGATATCCGACAGCGCCGCCACCGACACCACCACGAGCACGTGCTCCCGGCGAATGCCCTGTCGGAGGATGAACGCGTTCTGCGCGCCGATCGCCACGATGAGCGACAGCCCGAAACCGAGACCCGAGAGTGCGGCCACCGCCGCCGATGAAGCGTTCACATTCCCCGACGGTAGCCAGCCAGCAATCATCAGACCAGCTAAGTATTCTTGCGTATCATTAAAATCTCTAATCATGGATCTGCAACTGGACCAGCTGCGCGCACTCGACGCGGCCGTCACCGAGGGCACCTTCGAGGCCGCCGCCCGCCGCCTGCACGTCACCCCGTCCGCGGTGAGCCAGCGCATCAAGGCGCTGGAGGACGCGGCCGGGCGCATCCTGCTGCGGCGCACGAAACCGGTGCAGCCCACCGAATCCGGACTCGCCATGCTGCGCCTGGCCCGCCAGATCGAACTGCTCGCCGGTGACACCGCGCGCGAACTCGGCGACGCGGCCCGCGAACCCGGTGACGCCGCGCATCCCGCGCCGCCGCCCATCCGGATTCCCATCGCGGTCAACGCCGATTCCCTGCAGACCTGGGTGATGCCCGCCCTGGGCCGCGTGCGGGCGGGCGTCTACCTCGAGGTCCATCGCGAGGACGAGGAGCACACCACCCGGCTGCTGCGCGACGGCACCGTGATGGCCGCCGTCACCGCCACCGCCACCCCGGTGCAGGGCTGTATCGCGCAACCCCTCGGAGCCATGCGGTACCGGCCGGTGGCCAGCCCGGACTTCGTGGCGACCTGGTTCGCCGACGGCCCCACCGCCAAGGCGTTCGCGGCGGCACCGGTGGTGCAGTTCGACCGCAAGGACGATCTGCAGTACAAGCTCATCCGCCGCCACAGCCGCAAACCCCTCGATCCGCCCTGCCACTACATTCCGTCCTCGACGGGTTTCGGTGCGGCCATCCGCCTGGGCCTGGGCTGGGGCATGATGCCCGATATCCAGGCCGCCGACGATCTGGCGGCCGGCCGCCTGATCGCCTTCGACCCGCGCGGCGTGATCGACGTACCGCTGTACTGGCAGCAGTGGCGGCTCGACTCCCCCACACTGCGGGCCATCGCCGACAGCATTGCCGAGGCCGCCGCCGTCGCCCTGCGGTGACACTGCGCGGACGAGCCGGAACGACCGCGCGCGGCGTCGGTACCGCGCCGGGCGACGAGCATTCGACGGGCGGGCCGAACCGCCGGTGGCGGGCCGGAACCTCGGGCGCGTGATCTGCACCGCTCGCGGGAGAGTTCTCCTCGCGCCGCCGCCGATTCCGACCGGTCGCGTGTCAGACTCGACGGCATGAGCGAGCGATCAAGCACCCCAGCCGAGCCCGCGCTCGTGACACCGCCGAACACCAGCGCGGGGGCGGCATGAGCGAGCGATCCGAGGACACGACCGAGCGCATCGAGCGACCGGAGCACACCGGCGAACCCACCGCCGACCGCTGCCCCGACGCGGAGCCGAGGGCCTCGGCCCCCGATCGCGGGGATGTGATCGGCCGGGGCGTGCTGTGGCTGGCCAAATGGTCGCTGTGTCTGGTCGCCATCGCGGCGGGCGCGTGGGTGCTGGGTTGGATCACCGCCAAGATGTGGGTGGCCGTGCTGCCGATGACGCTGGCGGTGGTGATCGCCACCGTGCTGTGGCCGCCGACGCGCTGGCTGACCCGGCGCGGCTTGCCCCCCGCCGCGGCCGCCTCGCTCACAGTGTTCGGACTGCTCGGCGTGCTGGCGGGCATCATCGCGCTCCTCGTGCCGTCGGTGGCCGACCAGGCCCCCGCGCTGGCCGATCAGGCCACCGAGGGCGTCAACCGGGTACGCGACTGGCTGCGCGGCCCGCCGCTGAATATCCAAGAGGAGCAGATGAATTCGGCCGTGGACGCGATCGTGTCCCGGTTGCAGTCCAGCGCCGAGCGCATCGCCACCGGCGTTTTCACCGGCGTCAGCACGGCCACCTCCGCCATCGTCACCCTGTTCCTGACGCTCGTCCTGGCGTTCTTCTTCGTCAAGGACGGCCCCCGGTTGATGCCGTGGCTGCACGGTCTCACCGGCAGCCGCAGCGGTCGCCACATCGAGGAGGTGCTGACCCGGATCTGGGACACCCTGGGCGGATTCATCCGCACCCAGGCGTTGGTCAGCCTGATCGACGCGGTGCTCATCGGCGCCGGTCTGGTGATCCTCGGCATCCCGCTGGCCCTGGTGCTGACCGTGCTCACCTTCCTGGGCGGCTTCATCCCGATCGTGGGCGCGTTCGTGGCGGGCGCGCTGGCGGTGCTGGTCGCCCTGGTCGCCAAGGGGGTCCCCACCGCGCTCATCGTGCTGGCCATCATCATCGTGGTGCAGCAGCTGGAAGGCAATGTGCTGCAACCGGTGCTGCAGAGCCGCACCATGCGGATGCACGCCGTGGTGGTGCTGCTGGCGATCACCGCGGGCGGTTCGCTGTGGGGCATCGTCGGTGCCTTCCTGGCGGTGCCGGTGGCCGCGATCGTGACCGTGCTGCTGCGCTACATCAGCGAGCAGATCGATGCCGCCACCGCCGTCCCACCACCGCGGCCGGAGGAAATTACCGACCAGGCATGACAATTCGTGCCATGCGGCCGGATCGACGATCAGGCCGTCACAGGGACTCATGCGAGTATGCGAAGGTGTGAGTCGTATCAGGTGACAGGAAGGGAAGCTCCGTGGCCCAGACCGTGCGCGGCGTGATCGCACGCTCGCAGAACGCGCCCGTGGAAGTGACCGAGATCGTCGTGCCGGACCCCGGCCCGGGCGAAGCCGTGGTCCGGGTGCAGGCATGCGGGGTGTGCCACACCGATCTGCACTACCGCGAGGGCGGTATCAACGACGAATTCCCTTTCCTGCTCGGTCACGAGGCCGCGGGCGTGGTGGAATCCGTGGGCGCGGGCGTCACCGACGTGGAACCCGGCGATTTCGTCATCCTCAACTGGCGCGCGGTGTGCGGCACCTGCCGCGCCTGTCGCAAGGGCAAGCCGTGGTACTGCTTCTCCACCTTCAATGCCGACCGACCCATGACGCTCACCGACGGCACCCCGCTCACCCCGGCCCTGGGCATCGGCGCGTTCGCGGAGAAGACACTGGTACACAGCGGCCAGTGCACCAAGGTGGACCCGACGGCGTCCCCGGCCGCGGCCGGACTGCTCGGCTGCGGTGTGATGGCCGGGCTCGGCGCGGCGGTGAACACCGGTGCGGTGGGCCGCGGCGACAGCGTGGCCGTCATCGGCTGCGGCGGCGTGGGCAACGCGGCCGTCGCGGGGGCGCGGCTGGCCGGGGCCACCACCGTCATCGCGGTCGACATCGACGAGCGGAAGCTCAAGTGGGCCACCGGTTTCGGCGCGACCCACACGGTGGACGCGGCCACCGAGGACGCGGTGGAACGGATTCGGGAGTTGACCGACGGCTTCGGCGCGGACGTGGTGATCGACGCGGTGGGCCGCCCCGAGACCTGGAAGCAGGCGTTCTACGCCCGCGACCTGGCGGGCACCGTGGTACTGGTCGGCGTACCCACCCCGGATATGACGCTGGAGATGCCGCTCATCGACTTCTTCTCCCGCGGTGGATCGTTGAAGTCGTCCTGGTACGGCGATTGCCTGCCCTCGCGTGATTTCCCGTACCTGATCGAGCTGTACAAGCAGGGACGCTTCGATCTGGACGCCTTCGTCTCGGAGACGATCTCCCTCGACGACGTGGAGGAGGCGTTCACCAGAATGCACCGCGGCGAGGTGCTGCGCTCGGTGGTGATGCTGTAGTGGCCCGTATCGACCACACCGTCACCTCGGGCACCTTCAGCCTGGACGGGCAGACCTTCGATGTCGACAACAATGTCTGGGTCGTCGGCGACGACCACGAATGCGTCGTCATCGACGCGCCGCACGATGTGGCGGCCATCCTGGCACTGGTCGGCGATCGCCGCGTGACGGCCATCCTGGCCACGCACGCCCACGACGACCATATTCGGGTCGCGCCCGAATTGGCCCGGGAGACAGGCGCTCCCATCCTGCTGCATCCGGACGACCTGGTGCTGTGGCGGCTCACCCACACCGACCGGATGCCCGACGGCGAACTCGTCGACGGCGCGGTGATCGAGGTGGCGGGGACCGCGCTGCGGGTGTTGCACACCCCGGGTCACGCTCCGGGCGCGTGCTGCTTCCACGCTCCCGACCTCGGCGTGGTCTTCACCGGCGATACGCTGTTCCGCGGCGGTCCCGGGGCCACCGGCCGCTCCTACTCGGACTTCTCCACCCTGGTCACCTCCATCGCGGACCGGCTGCTCATCCTGCCCGACGACACCGTGGTGCACACCGGGCACGGAGAATCCACCACCATCGGGGACGAAGCGCCGCACCTGCGTGACTGGTTGCGCCGCGGACAGTGAAATCGCCTGTGCGCGATCTCATATCAGAGATACCGTGGATGATATGACCGAAGGCATCGAGCTACTCGGATCCGGGCAGTCGGCGCTGCGGCGCATGTCCGACGACCGCCGCCGACTACTCACCGATCTGGTGGCGGCGCGGCGGGCGGCGCGCCTGTCGCAGACCGAGATCGCCGCCCGCATGCACACCTCGCAATCCGCGGTGGCACGCCTGGAGGCCGGGCAGGTGGATGTGCGCATCTCCACCCTGGAGCGCTACGCGGCCGCCATCGGCAGCCGCATCACCTGGGAACTCGACCCCGGGGTGGGGTGACCGCGGCACGGTGGAATCCACTGCCGCGCGCGAATTCTCGTCAGCGGCAGGTGGACAGGGTGGCCTCGGCCAGTACATCCAGCACATCACCGAGGTCGCCGCGCACGCGCAGGGCCGCGCGCTGACGACGCGCCCCGTTGCCCCGATCCACCAGGGCGGCAACGGTTTCGTCGACGAAGGCGCGGTCGCCGAGCTCGTCCAACGCGGGCGCGAGGTGATCGACGAAGCGGCGCAACAGTTCCCGCATCGGAAACGGCTGGCCGTGCACCGGATCGATGCCGTCACCGTCCAGACCCGAGCGGGCCGCCCACCAGTAGGCCGCGCGCAGCACGTCATCGGGGACGGCGGGCGCGCACCGCCCGGCCTCGAGGTGGCGGTGTGCCGTCATGACGGCGGCCCGGATCAGAGTCGCCAGCAGGGCGGTCTCCTCGACGGTGGCCGGAACATCGCTGACGCGGATCTCGACGGTGGGAAAGCGGGCCGAGGGCCGGATATCCCAGTAGACCATCTTGCGGTCCAGGATCACGCCGAGCGACAGCATCCTCGCCACGGCGGCGTCGTAGTCGGCGGCCGAGGCGAAACGCGGTGGCGCACCCGCGCTGGGCCAGCGCCGCCACAACACGCTGCGCCAACTGGCGTATTCGGTGTCGAGGCCGTGATACACGGACGAGTTGGCGGTGAGCGCCAGCAGCAGCGGCAGCCAGGGCCGCAGGTAGTCGCTCACCCGCAGGGCAGCCTCGCGGTCCGGGACCGCCACGTGCACATGGCAGCCGCACAGTCCCTGCTCATGGGCGAGCATGCCGAAATTCGCGGCGATGCGCCGGTACCGCGGCGTGGCGGTGACCGGCTCGTCCGGCGGCACGGTCGGCGGCACCGCCACCGCGAGCAGCAGCGCGTCGTTCTTCTCCGCGCACGCCGACACCCCGCGCCGCAGCTCGCGCAGCTCCCGCAGCAGCTCCGAGGTGGTCGAGTGCACGCGGGTGTTGATCTCCACCTGGCAGCGGGTGAGCTCCAGTTGCAGATCGATGCCGAGATCCGCGGCGGTCCGGGCGACGTCGGCGTTCCTGCCGACGGGTATACCCGTGCGCGGATCCACCAGCAGCAATTCCTCTTCGACACCTACCGTCGGCGGGGTTATCACAATGACCGAGTACCCCCTGATCGCGTCCTGTGACACCGACGCCGCAGGACTCGGACCCGATTCAGCATGACGGGTGGCATCCACCGGCCACAAGGTGCGACCGGTCGGCACCGACGCCTTCGACCGCCGAGCAAACCCGAGCCCCGCACCCCGTGCGCGGCGGTCGCGCGCATCTGTCGGTGCCTCGGTCCACAATGCGGTATGGCGTATGACGAGGTACTCGCGGAACGGATACGGGACGCCCTCGGCCCCGTACTACCGGATGTGACCGAACGGAAGATGTTCGGCGGTCTCGGTTTCATGGTCAGCGGCAATATGGCGGTCGCCGCCAGCGGTCAGGGCGGACTGCTGGCGCGGGTGGACCCGGCCGAGACGACGGAGCTGCTGTGCCGCGACTTCGTCGCGACCATGGTGATGGGCGGACGCGAGATGCGGAACTGGCTCCGCGTCGACGCCGCCGCACTGGAAGACGATGCGGCACTGGAGGAATGGGTGGGGCGCTCGGTGGCCTACGCGCGCACCCTGCCGCCCAAGTAGGGCGCGCGCCCCGACAACGGCCGCCCCGGATGTCCGTCCCCAGTCGTCGGGGCACGCGGAACAGCCCGGCCGATCGTCGGGTTCATAGCCGCGGTGCCGCTCAGGTCGCGGAACCCTCAGTCCGCGGGGCCGAAGAACCGGTCCAACAACCGGTCGAGGAGGACCACCGCTTCGTCGCGATTCGGGTAGCCCCCGGCCAACCCTTGGCTGAGGCCGCCCACGGCCATGACGATCACCGCCGCGTCGACCTCCGGGTCGACGGGTAGATCGGGGTCGAGCCGAAGTGCGCGCTCCAGTTGGGCGGCGACCAGGTCGACCAGGAACTTCGGCGCGCCCACGAGATCGCCCAGGGCGATGTCCCGCCCCGACATCATGGCCTGGTTGAACGCCCCGAGCACCACGGTGTCCGCGCGCCGCCGCTCGTCCATGGGCAGCAGCGACAGCAGGATCGCCCGGGTCGCCGCACGCGGTGTGGCCCCTTCCGCCAGCTGTTCCAGCGCCGCCGCGAACCGCTTCCCGCCGTCCTCGACCACCGCCCGGTGGGTGGCGAGCAGGAACTCCCTCTTGGTCCCGAAGTAGTACTGCACCAGGCGCACCGAGATCCCGGCTTCGGCCGCCACCGATTGGAAGGTCGCGGCCTCCAGCCCGCGTCCGGCGATCACCCGACGCACGGCGTCGGTGATCTCCCGCCGCCGCTGCTCATGGTCGACCAACCGAGGCATATCCGCTACCACCCCTTCTCGTGCGAGCCGGAAAGACTTCATGGTACGCCCATACCATTTTTATGGTACGTTCATATCATCAAAATCGATGAAGGGGTGGCGATGGCCAAGATCGGACGATTCAAGAACGACCGGGCACGCGCGGCGTATCTGGCGGTGTACGACGAGATGGCGGCGCGGTCACCGATCCCGTTCGGCGAACAGCGGGTCGAAACCTCCTTCGGGACGACCCACATCAGCCGATTCGGTTCCGGGGACGCCACCCCGCTGGTCCTGCTGCACCCCGTCGGCGGCAACGGCGCGGGCTGGGCCCCGGTCATCGAGGGGTTGAGCGCGGACCGGGTCGTCTACGCCCCGGACACCATCGGCACCCCGGGCAAGAGCGTGCAGACCGCGCCCATCACCGCGGCGGCCGATTTCGGCACCTGGCTCGACGAGACGCTGGCCGGGCTCGGCGTGGACCGGGCGCATGTGCTCGGGTACTCCGACGGCGGCTGGCAGGCGGCCGTGGCGAGCTTGCACAATGCCAAGCGGCTGGCCAGCGTCACCCTGGTGGAGACCGGCGGCGTGCTGAAGATCCGCTGGAGCGTGCTGCTGCGGATCATGCGCTTCGCCGTCGCGCCGACGGAGCGGAACATGCGGCGGCTGAACCGGTGGCTGATGCCCGGGGTGGAGGTCTCCGAGCTGGATGTGCGCGCGGCGCGCGCGTCGGTCGGCTATCGGCGGCAGCTGCCCTGGGGGACGGTGCTCACCGACGCCGAACTCGGATCGTTCACCATCCCCTCGCTCTGGGTGTTCGGAAGCGAATCGGTGCTCGTCCGCCCGGCCGAGGCCGCCGCCCGCCGCCTGCGCGAGCGGGTGCCCGCCGCCGAGGTCGAGGTGTTCGACGGCCTGGGCCACGGGCTGTTCTTCGCCAACGCCGACATCGTGGTGCCGCGCATCGTGGACTTCCTGCGGCGACACGACGGCTAGTGCGCCGAATTCGACCGTCACCGCGTGTTTTCCCCGCATTTCCCGGGGCGCTCAGGCAAGAATGACCCCTACACCTCCAGGTGGTAATGCTCGACGAGATGGTCCCATCACCCCGCCCGGCGTCACTCGGGGCGATGGGGCACGGGTAGAGAGGTCACGGACTTCATGAGCAGTAACCGCAGTATCGGTCAGGCCACGCGATGCGCCGTCTATCTCGGCATCGCTTCCGCCGGACTCGCCCTGGCGGCGCCCGCGCAGGCGGAGCCGCTGTGGCCCGGTGGGCCCGACGTCCCGGGCGTCCCCGCGATCGTGCCGCCGGCGGAGATCACCGCCCCGTGCACGATTCCCGAGGCGCGCGCCTGCGTTCGGCTCTCCACGAACGAGGCATGGTTGATCGACAATCGCAAGGTGACCTTCGGCCCGACCCCGATCTCCCACGGTATGGCGGGCTACCGGACGCCGCCGGGCGCCACGCGCGTCTTCATCAAGAAGGAGTTCCACTGGAGCACAATGCATCACGCTCCCATGCACTACGCGATCTTCTACAACGGCGACATCGCCTTCCACGTGGGTCCGATCGAGCGGGAGTCGCACGGCTGCATCCGCATGACCTGGGATGGGGCGCGCGCGTTCTACGACTACCTGAATATCGGGGATCTGGTCGAGGTGGTGCCGTAACCGGCGACACCGGGCACACACCGGGGCGGGTTCGCGATACCGCGAACCCGCCCCGTCCGTATCCGCACCCGCGCGCCGACGGTACGACCGCGCGACCCGGCATCCGCGGGGGACCCCGCCCCGCCTCGAAACCGCCTAGAGAACCGACACCGGCACCATCCGGCGTCAGCACCGGCTGTATCACCATCGGTACCAGCGACATCGGCATCGGGATCGGCACCCACCGCCTCTGCATCGGCACCCACCGCATTCGCCTCGGCACCCACCCGCGTCGACATCGCCACCCACCCGCGTCGACATCGGCACCCCCGCGTCGGCATCGCCACCCACCCGCGTCGGCATCGCCACCCACCCGCGTCGGCATCGGCACCCCGCGTCGGCATCGCCGCAATACGGTGGCCGCGTCCCCGCCACGCTGGCATGCTGACCGCGTGGACACCTCGGGGATAACCGTCGACTTCGCGCCGGAACTGGGACCGTTCCTGCCCGCCCGCCGGCGCGGCGCGCCGACGACGGCGCGCGTGGACGGCGTCTCCACGCTCGGGCACGTGGTGGAATCGCTCGGTGTACCGCTCACCGAGGTCGGTGAGCTCCTGGTCGACGGCACGCCGGCATCCACAGCCCACATTCCGACCGTCGGGCAGACCGTGACAGTGCGCGCGGTGCGGCGTCCCCAACCCGTCGCGAGCCCGCGCTTCCTGCTCGATATCCACCTCGGCACCCTGGCCCGCCGCCTCCGCCTGCTCGGCGTGGACGCCGCCTACGAGAATCCGGATATCGGCGACGCGGCGCTGGCCGCCCGCTCGGCCGCCGAGCAGCGCATCCTGCTGTCCCGCGATCGCGGTCTGCTGCGGCGACGCGAAATCTTCGCGGGCGCTTACGTCTACAGCCACCGTCCCGCTGAACAGCTCGACGACGTGCTGTCCCGCTTCGCGCCGCCGCTGTGCCCCTGGACCCGCTGTACGACCTGCAACGGCCCGCTGCGCGAGACGGATCGGGAGTCGGTGCGGGCGCTGCTGCCCGCGCACACCGACCACTCCTACGACACCTTCGCCCAGTGCGAGGACTGCGGTCAGCCGTACTGGAAGGGCGCGCACCACGCCCGCCTCGACGCGATCGTCGAGCGCGCCCGACAGCGTTACGGGGCCTGAACTCGCACCGTCGGCCCGGCACCGCGACTCAGGGCGTGACGATGGCGAACTCCGGGTCGGGCGTATCGAGCACGTCCCGCAACTGCTGGAGCCGCAGCGGATCGCCCGCGACCCGTACCTCGCCGGACTTCACCGCATCGATCATGGTCACGGCACCGGTGAGCACGCCGACGAGCGTGGCGCGGGTGAGGGTGAAGGTGGCGTCGGCGGGGACGCTGTCCGGTTCACCGGGGACGGTGTCGTAGTGGACGAGCACGCCGTTGCGCAGATCGGCGCGGTGCGTACGGTTCTCGTCGGTGACCATCCAGTCGGTCACCAGCCTCGTCTCCCATGCCTTCGGACCGTCGACGCGCAGGGCCACGGCGTCGAACACCTGCTCCACGGTGAGCGCCGCGGCCACGCCCGCCGCATCGGCCTTGGTCGGGGTGCCGAACGGACCGTTGCGCAGTTCGTATGCTCCGGATAGGTAGAAGTTGCGCCAGGGCCCGTTCTCGGATCCGTACGCGAGCTGCTCGAAGGTGCTGGCCTGCAACATCTTCGCCGCCTCATGCTCCGGCTCGGCGACGATGAGGTAGTCGAGCACCTGTGCCGCCCAGCGGTAGTCGCCCTCGGCGTAGGCGGCCCGCGCGGTCCGCAGCACTCCATCGGCCCCACCCATGGCGGCGACGTGCCGCGTGGCGGCTTCGACCGGCGGATGCTCCCACAGATGCGCCGGATTGCCGTCGAACCAGCCCATGTACCGCTGGTAGATGGCCTTCACATTGTGGCTGACCGAGCCGTAGTAACCGTGACTCGCCCAGGCGGTTTCGAGAGCGGGCGGCATGGTCATCAGCTCGGCGATCTCGGCGCCCACGTACCCCCGATTCAGCAGCCGCAGGGTCTGATCGTGCAGGTAGCCGTAGGTATCCCGTTGCAGCCCCAGCCATTCCACGATCCGCTCCGATCCCCAGGTGGGCCAGTGGTGGGAGGCGAAGGCCACCTCGGACCTGCCCCCGAACAGCTGGATGGCCTCGGTCAGATACTTGGCCCAGACGTGTGCGTCACGCACCAGGGCACCGCGCAGCGTGACGATGTTGTGCAGGGTGTGGGTCGCGTTCTCCGCCATGCAGAGTGCGCGCCGGTCGGGGAAGTAGAAGTTCATCTCGGCGGGAGCTTCCGTGCCGGGCGTGATCTGGAAGACGATCCGCACACCGTCGATCGTCTCCTCCTGCCCGGTGTGGGTGATGTCGCGGGTCGGCGGAATCAGGCTCACGGTGCCGACCGAGGTCGTCATGCCCAATCCGGTCCCGACCTGCCCTCGATCGCCGCGCGGCAGGGCCGCACCGTACATGTAGGCCGAGCGCCGCGCCATGGCCGTTCCGGCGTAGACGTTCTCCGCCACCGCGTGTTCCAGGAAGCCGCGCGGCGCCAGCACCGGCACCCGGCCCGCGCGCACGTCCTCGACGGTGACGACGCCCTGCGCGCCGCCGAAGTGGTCGACATGGGAATGGGTGTAGATCAGGCCGGTGACCGGCCGATCGCCCCGGTGGGCGCGGTACAGCGCGAGCCCGGCCGCGGCGGTCTCCACCGAGATGAGGGGATCGATCACCACAATGCCGGTATCGCCCTCCACGATGGTCATATTCGACAGGTCGAGCCCGCGGATCTGATAGATCCCCGGCACCACCTCGTAGAGCCCGCGCTTGACCACCAGCTGCCCCTGCCGCCACAGGCTCGGATGCACCGAATTGGGGCAGCCGCCCTGCAGGAAGTCGTAGGAGTCGCTGTCCCACACCGTCTTTCCCTCGGCGTCGGTGATCACTCCGGATTCCGGCGCGGCCAGGAAGCCGCGGTCGGCGTCGGCGAAATCGGCGGTGTCGGTGAACGGCAAGGTGTCCCGCGCCTGCCGCTGGCGCGCGAGCACGTGGTCGCTGGGGTCGACCGGATTCCGGCTGGGCCGTTCCTCGGCGCTCGCCCGCGCGTCGTCGCCGCAGGCGGTGGCCGCGGACCCGGCACCCGCCGCCATCAGCGCGGCGGCCCCCGCGCCCAGTACGCCGCGCCGGGACAGCGCGAAGCGCCCGATGCGGCGGGTGTCGTCGGTGTCGGCTCGGTGGTCGTCGACCATCACTGCTCCCTTCGCTATTGCAGTGAGACTGCAATATACTCACACCGTGACGACCAGCGCCAGACGCCGCCGCGACCCGGAGCAGACCCGGGCCGCGATCATCGCGGCCCTGCTCGAATCGGCCCAGCGGGGTGAGTTCACCCCGACCACCAAGGCGCTCGCCGAACGCGCGGGCGTCTCCGAACGCAGTATCTTCGTGCACTTCCCGACCCGGGAGGATCTGCTCGTCGCCCTGACCGACGAACAGTCCGAGCGCGTCGAGGCCCTCATCACCACGGTGGACCCGGGCGCGCCGCTGTCGGAGCGGGTGGAGGCGGTGGTGCGGCAGAGCGCGGCCGTTTTCGCACTGCAGCGCAAACCCCGGGTGCTCGGCCTACTGCTCTCCCCCACCGTCGCCGCCGTGGACGATCGAATGCGCTTGGCCGACACTCGCATTCGCGACGGACTGGCGCGGGTGTTCGAACCCGAACTCACCCGCGACGGAACCCGCGACGAACAGCTGCTCGACCTGATCGAGGCGGCCGCGGCCTGGCCCGTCCACCACCACCTGATCGAACGCCGCGGCGCCGCCCCGGACGAGGCCGCGGCGGCGGTGCGACGAGCGCTGCTCGCGCTGTTGCGGACGTGATCAGGCGGGCAGGCCCAGTCCCGCCGCCAGCACCGGCCAGGACTTCTCCAGGGCGTCCTGCCAGTATCCCCACGAGTGGGTGCCGGTCGGGGTGAAGTCGTAGGTGGCCGGGATGCCCAGCTCGTTCAGCCTGGCCTGGAGATTGCGCGTGCAGTAGTCGGTGGCGGCCTCGAGGCCGCCGCCGACCACCACCTGATTGGCCAGCCCGCCCGGACCGGGCAACGCGAACTGTCCGTCGAGCGTGTCGTAGCGGCCGGGCATTCCGGTCCCGCTGGAGATGAACAGATTCACCCCGCGCAGCTGATCGGCGTGCACGTAGGGATCGTTCGCGGCCCACATCGGATCACCCTGCGGGCCATACATGTTCTTCGCATCGCCGCCGCCCGCCGCCACCACGGTATTGACGAAGTTGTAGCCGATGGGATCGCTGATCTGCGCGCAGCCGCTGTAGGAGGCCACCGATCCGTACAGCCCCGGCGCCGCGATGGGCAGTTGCAGCACCGAGGTGCCCGCCATGGACAGTCCGGCGATGGCATTGCGCCCGGTGGTGTTCAGCGCACGGTCGACGAGCGGCGGCAGCTCCTCGGTGAGGAAGGTCTTCCACTTGTTGACGCCCAGCGCGGGATCCGGTGCGCGCCAATCGGTGTAGTAGCTGAACCCGCCGCCGATCGGCTGCACCACATTGACGTCCTTGGCCGCCAGGAAGCCCAGCACATCGGTCTGCTTGTTCCAGGTGGCGCTGTCCTCACCGCCGCCCGCGCCGTTGAGCAGGTAGAGCGTCGGCGCGGCGGCCGAGGTGTCGGCGGGCCGCTGCACATCGACCTCGATGTTCTTGTCCATGGCGGCCGAGTACACCTGGAGGGTCAGATGCCGGTCGTCGACGGTGCGCACCGAGACGATCCGCGACCCGTCCGCCGAGGTGCCCGCCGGGGACACCGCGGCGGATGCGTCGACCGCGAGGGCGGGTCCCGCCGCCGCGACGGGAAGCAGTGCGGCGGTCGCCGCCACGGCCAGGGCTGTCATGGTTCGATGTCTCGGTAAGCGCACGCGACCCACCGTGCCGCAGTGAACTGAGAATTTGCTGGATGCGAGCTGGCACGGCGCTGAGAGGCCAGCTCAGCGGGGTGGCCGGCTCAGCGGGCGGCCATGCGAATGCCGCCGTCCAACCGGATCACTCCGCCATTGAGCATGGGATTGCTCACGATATGCGCGACCAGCGCGGCGAACTCGTCCGGATCACCCAGCCGCCGCGGATGCGGGACCTGCTGCCCCAGCGATTCCCGCGCCTGCTCGGACAGCGCGGCCAGCAGCGGCGTATCGAACATGCCCGGCGCGACGGTGACCACCCGAATCTGCCGCTCACCCAGATCGCGCGCCAGCGGCAGCGTCATTCCGGCCACCGCCGCCTTGGAGGCCGCGTACGCCGCCTGGCCGATCTGCCCGTCGAACGCGGCCACCGAGGCGGTGTTGACGATGACCCCTCGTTCACCGTCGACGGCCGCCAGGCGCGCCATCCGCTGCGCCCCGAGCCGCAGCACATTGAAGGTCCCGACCAGATTCACGTCGACCACCACCTGGAAGGCGTGCACGGGAATCACGCTGTCCCCGGTGAGAATTCGGCCCGGCAGCCCGATTCCGGCGCAGTTCACCACCATGCGTAGCGGACC
Source organism: Nocardia sp. CC213A (assembly GCF_030766805.1). Classification (NCBI taxonomy): domain Bacteria; kingdom Bacillati; phylum Actinomycetota; class Actinomycetes; order Mycobacteriales; family Nocardiaceae; genus Nocardia; species Nocardia sp. CC213A. The sequence goes on along the minus strand of NZ_JASFXA010000036.1, from coordinate 17,980 downwards.
CAGCGTCGCGGCGGCGTCCAGCGCGGCCGCCACGTCGGCCTCCTCGGTGACATCCCCCGGCGCGAAGACCGCGCCGTCACCCAGTTCCCGTGCCACCGCCGCCCCCTCGGAGTCCGCGAGATCGAACAGCACCACGCGCCCGCCCTCGGCCAGCACCCGTCGCGCGGTGGCCAGGCCGAGCCCCGAGGCGGCTCCGGTGACGAGGGCGACCTGGTCGCTGATCTGCATGGGCGCGGTTCCTTCCGAGCGTTCCGAACGACCACCATGAGTATCAGAATCAGTCCTTGTTATCAACAAGAGATCTTTTCCATTGCCCGCGACGGCTACCACGACCCGCGCGTCAGCGGCATGATCGGCGCAGACCGACAGGCGGAGACCCCCATGCGCGATTCCACCGTTCGGCGTGCTCTCGTATCACCTGGTGACCGCGGGTGGCATGACCACGGCCGCCGTCGCCGTGCTGTACGCCGCCGCCATGGTCGCCGACGCCCTCACCGCGCTGGCCGTCGGCTGGACCTACGACCGCGTCGGCGCGCGGGTGCTCACCGCCCTGCCGCTACTCGCCGCACTGGCAACGGCATTCGCCTTCGCCGCCGATATCCGGTGGATGCTGCTCGGGGCGCTGCTGTGGGGGTGCGGCCCTCGGCATCCAGGAGTCGACCATGCGCGCCATGGTCGCCGATCTGGTTCCCCCGCACCGCCGCGCCACCGCCTACGGTCTCTACGCCGCCCTCGGCGGAGTGGCCGCGCCGCTGGGCGGCGCGCTCACCGGCCTGCTGTACGAGGTGTCGATCACGGCGCTGGTGGGTACCGTGCTGGCCATCCAGGCGGTGGCGCTGACCCTGCTCCCCCGCCGGGCCGCCGCCGACCGGTGACCGACAGCGAACGGCCGCCGGAACCCGCCCGGCGGCCGTCGACTCGAAGTGCGATCAGGTCGACTCGAAGTGCTATCAGGCGGAACGGGATTCGGCCGTGGCCGCCACGACGTCCCGGGCGGCACCACGGGTGAAGCGCAGCACGCCGTCCTCCAGCGCGCCCTTGCGCAGCAGCGCGCGGTCGCGGAAGTAGTTGTTGATGACCAGCCAGGGACCGCGGGTGCCCTGCCGGGGCATGACGCCGTCGCCGCGCTGGATGTAGCCGGAGGTGAGCGCACCGCCCATGAGCGACGCCTCCGACTTGTCGCCCTCCTCCGGTACCGCGACCACCTTGGTGAATCCCTTGTCCCGCATATGGTTCAGCAGGCGGCAGAAGTACTCGGCGGCGAGATCGGCCTTGAGGGTCCAGGAGGCGTTGGTGTAGCCGAGCACCACCATGGCGTTGGGGACATTGCCGAGCAACGAGCCCTTGTAGGCGACCAGGTCGCGGGTGGCGAGGGTCTCGCCGTCCACCGTCAGCGTCGCGCCGCCGAGCATCTGCACGGTCAGGCCGGTGGCGCTGATGACGATATCGGCGGGAATCTCGTCACCGGACTCCAACCGGATACCGGTTTCGGTGAAGGTGTCGATGCGATCGGTGACGATGGACGCCTTGCCGCTGCGCAGCACCCGGAACAGGTCACCGTTGGGCACCACGCACAGCCGCTGATCCCACGGGTCGTAGCTGGGCGTGAAGTGGCGCATGTCGATGCCGGGGCCGACCTGGGCGCGCACGGCCGCCAGCATGAGCTTGCGGGAGAGCGCCGGATTGGTGCGCGAGAGCTGATAGCTGGCCCGCTGCAGGGCGATATTGCGGGCGCGGCCCACCTTGTAGGCGAGCTTGGCGGGCACCTTCGCCAGCTTCATGCCCAGGGCGACCGGATCGTCGGCGGGCAGGGCGGCGATATAGGTGGGCGAGCGCTGGAGCATGGTCACATGCCCGGCGGTGTCGCTCATGGACGGAATGAGGGTGATGGCGGTCGCGCCGCTGCCGATGACCACCACCCGCTTGCCGGTGTAGTCCAGATCCTCGGGCCAGTGCTGCGGATGCACGATCGGGCCCTGGAACCGCTCCTCACCGGGGAAGGTCGGCCGGTAGCCGTTGTCGTAGTCGTAGTAGCCGGTGCAGCCGATCAGGAAGTTGCTGGTGTAGATCTCGGTCTCACCGGTGCGCTCGTCGTGCGCCCGCACCGTCCACAGTTCGGCCGCACTGTCCCAGCTGGCCTCGACCACGCGGCGGCCGAAGCGGATGCGGTCGGTGACGCCGTATTCGGCGGCGGTGTCCTCGATGTACTGCCGGATGTGTGGGCCGTCGGCGAGTACCTTGGTGCCGATCCACGGGCGGAATCCGTAGCCGAAGGTGTACATATCCGAATCGGAGCGAATGCCCGGGTAGCGGAACAGATCCCAGGTGCCGCCGATGGCGGTGCGGCGCTCCAGGATCAGATAGCTGCGCCCGGTCCCCTCCTTGCCGAGGTGGCAGGCCATGCCGATTCCGGACAGGCCCGCGCCGATGATCAGTACGTCGACATGCCGCGTCATTGAGGTACTCGCTTCGTCTGGTCGCGCCCCGTACACCGTCGTCGGAGCCTCACCGCATGATAGGTGTTATTACCAGTTACGTCTACTCTTGCGGGAGAAGGCCCGGTCCCACGGCACGCCCGCCGAGCCAACCTTGCTGGCGCGGCACGCGTGGTCACGCCAGACTGGAGACCGTGAATGCCATGCAGGACCTTCGAGGCGGCCCGCGATGACCACACTCGCTCGCGGCGAGAACCGTCCCGCACCCGGCGACCGCATGACCGTCACGGTGGCCTGCCACGCGCCGGTCGACGTCTCGGCCCTGCTGCTGGCGGCCGACGGGCGGGTGCGATCCGATGGCGACTTCATCTTCTTCAACCAACCGGCCGGGCCGGGCGTCACCTACCGCCACGGGCAGGGCCGCGGTGACATGGTGGACGTGCACACCGGCATGCTGCCGCCCGATGTCGACACCGTCGTCGTCACCGCCAGCCTGGACGGGCGCGGACCGGCGAACTTCGGCGGTGCGGGCGCGCTGACCGCCACCATCCAATCGTCCACGGGGGCTTTGACCTTCCCCGTCGGCGGACTGTCCACCGAGACCGCCGTGGTGTGCGTGGAGATCTACCGGCGCGGTGACGGATGGAAAGTGCGCGCGGTCGGACAGGGCTACGACAACGGGCTCGCCGGCATCGCCACCGCCTTCGGGGTGAATATCGACGACGAGCCGGATACCCCGCCGCCCGCACCGAATCCCGCTGCCGCGCAGCATCGTCCGGCACCACCGCCACCGACCACTCCGCCGCCCGGCCCGCCGAGCGCACCCGGGTACGCTCCCGCGGCCGCCCAACCGTCCCCCACGCCTGCACCGCACCGAGGAGTACAACCCATGCAGAGCGATCTGTTCAGCCCCGGTTTCGCCGAGGCCACCGGCCTCGGCATTCAGAAGCAGGGCAGCAAGATGATCAAGGTCGGCCTCAATGGCGAAGTGCTGGCGCGGTCCGGATCCATGGTCGCCTACCAGGGTGAGCTGCGGTTCCAGGCGCTGGGCTCCGGCGGTATCGGGCGCGCCATCCAACAACGCCTCACCGGTGAGGGCGTACCGCTCATGAAGGTGTCCGGGCGCGGTGATCTGTTCCTGGCCAATGCCGCCGCCGACGTGCACATCATCGACCTGGACGGCAGCGACGGGCTGACCATCAACGGGGCCAATGTGCTCGCCTTCGACCCGACGCTGTCCTACAGCATCAAACGGGTGCAGGGCGCGGCGGGCTACGCCAGCAATGCCGGATTCTTCAACTGCGTCTTCACCGGACGCGGGCGCATCGCCATCACCACCGAGGGCGCCCCGGTCGTACTCCAGGTCGACCAGCCCACCTACGCCGACCCCCAGGCCGCCGTGGCGTGGTCCTCCAGTCTCCAGACCGGCGTCAAGCGCAACGACTCCTTCGGCCTGGGCCGCCTCATCGGCCGCAGCACCGGCGAGGGTATGACATTGTCGTTCTCCGGCCGCGGCTTCGTCATCGTGCAGCCGTCCGAACTGCCGCCTGGCGGCCTCATCGGTGGCACGGGCGGCGGTCAGGACGCCGGACAGAGCGGCGGCGCACTTGGTGGGCTGTTCAGCTAGTACCGTCGGCGGCTGTTCGGCCGGGTACCTGGGCGGGCAGATCGACCAGACCCACAGGCGGACAGACCGACCAGACCCGCAGCCGGACAGACCGACCAGACCCGCAGGCGGACAGACCGGCCGGGCCTGTCGCGGCCTCGACCGCTCAGAGCGGGTGCGCGCCCATGGGATTCGGGAACGGCACCGCGCCGCTGCGGGATACCAGCCGGGCCGCGGGCGTGATCAGCTTCAGCATGTCCTCGGCGTCGGGGAGATCCCGATAGGCGTCGGCGGCCAGGGCGTCGGTGCGAGTCTCGATATGGGCGCGCAACGCACGACCGGCGTCGGAGAGCTCCTGTCCCGCAAGCAGTCCGCGAGCGCGCAGCCGTGCCGCCGCGGCCTCCCAGTCGTCCCGGCTCCAGCCGCGATTGTCGAGCCAGAGCTGCTCGGGCGTCCCGGTGTCGGCGGAGAACAGCACGTGCGCCGCACAGCCGTCGATGCCTTCGGCGAGCAGACAGGCGACATGACCGTCCCCGCGATGTTCGCGCAACGCCGTCGCCGCCTGCCACAGCGCCGCGACCGGGGATTCCGGTTCGGGCACATCGCGATTGGCGGCGAACAGCGCGCGTCCGCCGGGCGGGGCGGCGGCCACCGCGGCCCGCAGACCGGGCAGCACCCGCTCGGCCAGCTCCTCGATATCCGGCGTCACCCGTGTCAGCGCCGCGGCGGCCGAACGTGCCCGGTCCACCAGGATGGTCTCCGGATCGGCGTAGTCCCAGGCGTCCGGGATCGCCCGCCGCACCATGCGCGGGTGGAAGTTGTAGAAGGTGGCCTCCACCACCCCGGGCCGGACCGCGCCGAACGGGGCTGCGCGGGAACCGAAGTAACCCATCCAGTACCCGCGCAGCCCAAGGTTTTTGCGATCGGCGATGCATTCGGCGGCGAAGTAGGTCACGGCGTGCAGCGGTTCGAGCGCCCGCCACATCTCACGAGCGAAAGCGTTGTCCATGACCTCGACCCTAGCCCCTGACTTCACTTACATAAAGTCACATCACTCGGCCGGGATGTGCCGAATGCTCTCCCCGCCCTTGACATCTCGCTGCCGACCGAACCGGGAACTCAGCAGCGACACCATCTCGCGGGCCGCGCCGTCGTAGGCTTGCTCGATGGTTGCCGCCTTATGCGTCACCACCACCGGCCCCTGACCCGCCGGACGGGCCTCCAGCGTGCACTTCTTGTCGTCCGCGCCGCCCTTGTCCCCGTTCTCGTCGTTCAGATAGACCTCCACGCGGGTGATCCGATCGCCGAACCGACCCAGCACGTCGGCGATCCGCTCCCGGGCCGCATCGAGCAGCCCCTGATCGCCTTCCACAGCCCTACCGGTATTGACCAGAATCTCCACGGAATCTCTCCTCTTCGAAATGCTCCGGGATGAGCCCCCTCCACCCTAGCCGTCCGCTCACCGCCGGACGCCGAGGAAGAACTGAATGTGTCCGGGATGACGGCCGTAATCCACGCGGAACATGTGCACCGCCAGCGAATATTCGGCACCGGAGCCGATATCGCGCAATAGCATACGGGGATCGTCGCGTCCATAGGTCGTCCCACCCGTCGCCCACATGGCACGGAATTCCGGGTACGCGCCGAGCTCCTCCAAGAGATCACCGGCCCAGGCGGTATCGCCGGATTGGCCGATCAAACCGCGTAGCCAGTCCACCGTGAGCGAGGCTTCCCGCTCCCATTCCACCATCACCCGCCGCGAGTTCGCATTGCCGAAGAACCAGCGCAGAATACTGACATCCTCGACCAGCCCCGGGAATGCCGCCGCGTAGGAATAATTGCAGGCCAGCACATTCCACCGGGTGTCGACGAAGGCCGCCGGATTGGGCCCGTGCACCGCCAGGCCGGCGCGCATATCGTCGGAGATACCGGACCGCAGGTCGTCGACGTCGGGAAACGTGTCGTCGTGGAGTCCGGCCAGATCGAACAGGTGGCGACGCTCGGCATCGGAGAGGGGGTGCACGCGGTCGAGAAAGGTGCTGAGCGCCTCGATGACCTGTTTGGTGGGATGTTCGCGAGCGCCGCTCTCCAGGTGCGTGATATAGCTGGCACTGACCCCGGCGGCAAATCCCAATCGTTCCCGGGAGACCCGACGATCATCCCGCAGTTTGCGCAGCAGGCCGCCCAGTGTCGGCGGGCGCGGTTCATCGGGTCGGTCGTCGGAAGGTATACGCAACAATGGATTCCGCTCCCCCTGTTACTCGGGTCCGCATCGCGCCGAAGGCACGCAATTCCGACCTGGACTGACGGCCAGAATCGTAAAACACCTGTCGCACACCTGTTACTTATACAGCAAGTTGTCAGCTACATCACAGATCGACGCAGGACCGGATGAGCCGGCCCGTTTCGCGAACGCGCCCGCTCGGCGCGGTATGCCACCCTGGTGGGGCCGACCGGCCGCAACCGCGGCCAGGAGCGCGGCGGGAGCACGACGCGATTTCGGAGGGAGGCACGCCCGCCCCGCCGCCCAGCGCTTGGCCCTGACCCGCGACACCGGCGAGCTGCTGACCGCCGAGCTGAGCATCGACGCCGCGGCATCCCGACTGCGCCTGGATGATTCGACGCTCGACTACCGCCAGCACGACAGCACTCTGCGGCTGACGGGAGAGTTCGACGGCGCACCGGTCGGTGTCACCCTGCACCGCATCCCCCCGCGCGGTGAGACCCGCGACTTCCGCTGAGCGACAGCGGCTCTGCGTTTTCCACGCCCCGCCGCGCACCTGTCGCCCACCGGCTCGGCTGCGCACCCGACGCCCACCGGCTCGGCTGCACATCCGCCCCCGACCTGCCCGCACCCTCCAACCTCCACCCGGCCGCACGCCCGATACCTCAGCCCCGGCAGTGCGCTCGGCATCACCGGATGACGGGTGCCGGGTGATGGCGGATGGCCGCGCGCGTCAGATGCCCAGTGCCGGAATATCACCCGGCCGGGCACCGTGCGCCAGGAAGTGTTCGGGCTCGACCACGATGAACAGGGCGTCGGCCGTGGCGGCGGTCTCGCCGTCGAGTTCCAGCCGCGCGGCGATGTGCAGCTTGCGGCCCTCGCGCCGGTCCAGCGCGGCCCGCACGGCGACCGGGCGGCCGAGTGGAATCGGCCGGGAGAAAGCGATATTCAGCTGCGCCGTGACCGCCGGAAGCGTGTGCCCGAGCAGGATCGCGCCCGCCGCCTCGTCGAGTGCGGCCGAGGCCACGCCGCCGTGCACCAGTCCGGGCGCGCCCTGATGGCACTCGTCGAAGACGACCGTGCCGGTGACCTCGTCACCGGCACGCCGGAAGTCGATGTGCAGGCCGGACCGGCTGTCCGGCCCGCAGCCGAAGCAGTTGCCGTGGTGTTTCGGCAGGATGCCCTCGGTCCGGTTCCGCCGATCCGACGTCGCGGTCACGCGCACTCCTTCATTTGAGAATCATACGTGTCCCGAATGGTACCCGAGCCAGCCGGTAGCGGAGCGATAGCCTGTGGCCATGACCGAAGTGATCGCCGTCTCCGGCGCGAGCGGGCAGATCGGCGGACGAGTGGCGCGCCTGCTCTCCGACGCGGGCCTGACCACCCGGCTGCTGGGCCGCACCCCCACCCGGATTCCGGCCATACCGGGCGCGACCACGGCCCGCGCCGACTTCGCCGACCCCGAATCCGTCGCCACCGCCCTGGCCGGTGCGCACACCTTCTTCCTCGTCTCCGCGACCGAATCCGCCGACCGGGCCGCCCAGCAGGTCGCCGTGGTCCAGGCGGCCCGCGATGCCGGGGTCGAGCGCATCGTCTACCTGTCCTTCGTCGCGGCCGCGCCCGATTGCACTTTCACGTTCGGACGCGACCACTGGTACACCGAACAGGCCATCCGGGCCTCGGGGATGGAGTTCACCATCCTGCGGGACAACCTGTACCAGGACCTGATTCCGGCCTTCGCCGACGAGCACGGCGTCATCCGCGGACCCGCCGGTGACGGCGCGGTGGCCGCGGTCGCGCGCGCGGACGTGGCGGCCGCCGCCGCGGCCGTGCTCACCGGCAAGGGGCACGCCGGCGCGATCCACGATCTCACCGGTCCGCGCGCCTTCACCCTGACCGAGGCGGCCGCGCAGATGACCGAGATCCTGGGCCGCCCCTACCGCTACGACCCGGAAACCCTCGCGCAGGCGTACGCTTCCCGCGCGAAATACGATGCGCCCCCATGGGAGCTGGACGGCTGGGTGACCTCCTACGCGGCCATCGCCGCGGGCGATCTGGATACCGTCACCGATGCGGTGCGGAGGCTGACCGGACGCCCGCCCACCGATTTCGCGGACTTCCTCACCACGCTGCGCCCAACCTAGAACGCCGAACCCGGCGCGGCCGACCTGGCACGCCCGACCTGGCGCGCCCGACCTGGCCTGTAGACAGCATCGCACCCCGCCCGGATCCGAGCGGGGTGCGATGCCGTCATGAATCAGCCGATGGGCGTGAAGTCCCGGCTGCCGATGTAGGTCGGCCGCGGTGCTTCCGCCGCGAACGGCGAGACCAGCGTGTTCTCCACGCTGTTGAACACCAGGAAGATGTTCGAGCGCGGGAACGGCGTGATGTTGTTCGACGAGCCGTGCATGATGTTCGAGTCGAACAGCAGCGCCGAGCCTGCGGCACCGGTGAACTGGTTGATGCCGTAGGTGCTGGCCAGCTTGGTGATGTCCTCCTGGGTGGGCACACCGATCTGCTGCTCGCGCAACGAATCCCGGTAGTGCTCGGCCGGGGTCTCCCCCTGGCAGGGCACGAAGGTGCGGTGTGACCCGGGCATGAGCATCAGGCTGCCGTTGTAGGGGTAGTTGTCGGTCAGTGCGATCGACAGGCTCACCGCGCGGGGGGCGGGCATACCGTCCTCCGCGTGCCAGGTCTCGAAGTCCGAATGCCAGTAGAAACCGGCTCCCCGGAAGCCGGGCATGTAGTTCACCCGGCTCTGGTGGATGTAGACCTCGGAACCCAGAATCTGTTCGGCGAGTCCTCGAATTCGGCTCTGGCGCACCAGATCCGCGATGGCGTTGCTGAGCTTGTGCACTTCGAAGATGGAGCGCACCCGCCGCGACGTCTTCTCGATGATCAATCGCTCATCGAGCCACAGGTCCGGATCATCCGCCAAACGCCGGGTCTCCGCCGAGAATTCGGCGACCTCGGCGGGGTCGAGCAGCGCATCGATCACGGAGTAGCCGTAGGGCTCGAAGGTAGCCAGTTCCGGGGACTCGATGTGACCCCACACCGTGGGATCGGTGCGCTCGATGTGAGCGCGCGGTGTGCTGGTCCGGGTCTGGTAGCGATCGATTACGGTGTTGTCCGACAGCGTCATTCGTTCCTGACTCCCAATCTCCCTACTCGGCGGCGACGGCGACCAACGGGTAGACGCCGTTCTCGTCGTGGACCTCCTGTCCGGTGACAGGCGGATTGAACACGCACATCATGCGCATCCGCTCACGCACTTCGAGGCGGTGACGTTCGTGGCCGTCGAGCAGGTACATCGAACCCGGTCCCAGCTCGTACTTCACGTCGTTGTCGAGGTCGACGAGCGTACCCTCGCCCTCGACCAGCCACACCGCCTCGATGTGGTTGAGATAGTGGAACTCGTGCACGGTTCCGGCCTCGATGGTGGTCTCGTGGAAGGAGAAGCCGACACCGTCACCACCGAGCACGATGCGCTTGCTGCGCCATCCCTCCCCCGCCACATCGCGGTCGGTCCCGGTGATCTCCGCGGTGCTGCGAACGATCATGTGTCAGGCCGCCTTTCCGGTGCAGACCGAATCCACGGCGCCCGCCAGGATCTCCAGACCGTGATCGAGTTCGTCCGGGGTGACGGTCAGCGGCGGCAGCAGTTTCACCACTTCGTCCTCCGCGCCGGAGGTCTCCACCAGCAGACCGCGCTCGAAGGCCACCTGGCACACCTTGCCCGCCTGCGAGGCGTCGCCGAAGACCAGGCCCTGCACCAGACCGCGGCCCCGCGTGGACAGGCCGTCGTAGGCGGAGGTCAGGCCGGTCAGCGCCCGCTCGGCGCGTGCGCCCTTCTCCAGGGTGGCCTTCTCCAGGGTGTCGTCGGACCAGAAGTGCTCCAGCGCCGCGCGGGCGGTCACGAAGGCCGGGTTGTTGCCGCGGAAGGTGCCGTTGTGCTCACCCGGCGACCACTGGTCGAGTTCGGGCTTCATGAGCACCAGCGCCATCGGCAGGCCGTAGCCGCCGATCGACTTCGACAGCGTCACGATATCCGGCTTGATACCCGCGATCTCGAAGGAGAAGAACGGGCCGGTGCGACCGCAACCCATCTGCACGTCGTCGACGATGAGCAGGATGCCGCGCTCGGCGCACAGCTCCGACAGCTGGCGCAGCCACGCGGCGCGGGCCACGTTCACGCCGCCCTCACCCTGCACGGTCTCGACGATGACGGCCGCCGGGGCGTCCTGACCCGACGAGGAGTCGTCCAGCACGCGCGTCATCCACGCCAGGCCGTCCATGTCGTCGAGGTAGCCGTCGTAGGGCATGGCGGTCGAATGCACCAGCGGAACACCGGCACCCGCGCGCTTGGTCGCATTGCCGGTCACCGACAGGGCACCCAGCGTCATGCCGTGGAAGGCATTGGTGAAGTTGAGGACCGCGGTGCGTCCGGTCACCTTGCGGGCCAGCTTCAGCGCCGCCTCGACGGCGTTGGCGCCCGTCGGGCCGGGGAACTGCACCTTGTAGTCCAGCCCGCGCGGGGCCAGCAGGGTGCGGCGCAGGGTGTCCAGCAGGTCGCGCTTGGCGACGGTGGACATGTCCAGGCCGTGGGTGATGCCGTCGCGACCGATGTAGTCGATCAGCGCCTCTTTCAGCACCGGGTTGTTGTGCCCGTAGTTGAGCGAACCCGCGCCGGCGAAGAAGTCCAGGTAGTCGCGACCGTTCTCGTCGTGCAGCCACGCGCCGCGGGCGGTGTCGAAGAGAGCGGGCCACGAGCGGCAGTAGCCGCGCACGTTCGATTCGAGATCCTCGAAGATGGTCATCGTCTCGGTGGTGGTCATCGGATCTCCTCCAGTGTGGTCGGCGGCGTGATGCGGTACAGGCGCTCGGCCTCGTGCTGGTCGGGGAAGTGTTCCCGCTCGAAGAGTGGATAGTCGGCGATGACGGCCCGGCGGCGCCGCGTCAGCGAGTTGAACATCGCGATGGAGGCCGGGTTGTCATCGGAGATGGTGGTCTCCAAGGTCGAAACCCCGTGGGCGGCACAGCTGTTCATCAGGGTGTCGAGCATTTCGACGCCCAGACCGCGGCCGCGGTAGGCATGGTCCACGGCCACCTGCCAGACGAACAGTACGTCGGGGGCTTGTGGACGGCAGTAGCCGATCACGAATCCGGCGATGTCACCGTCTATTTCGGCGACGACGGACGTTCCGGCGAAGTCGCGGCACCACATCAGGTACGCGTAGCTCGTATTGGTATCCAGCACGCGGGAATCGCGGGCGATTCGCCAGATACTGCCACCGTCCTCCACCCGTGGGGATCTGAGTGTGAACGTGGAGCCGTCGGGGGGTTCCACCAGAAGCTGATCGATAGTTACGGGGAATTGGCTGAATGGTGTCTTCATGACCATTTCAGAGTGGCGGCCGAATCTTGAGATGAACCGGTCGGCTTCATTGCGATCGTATGACGAGCCCGTTACCCGCGTGTGTCACATACCGGAAGTCGGATAATGAAACGTGCTCCGCCACCGGGACGTTCACCACATTCGACACGCCCGCCGTGCGCCGACACGGTCTCGGCCACCAGAGCCAACCCGATTCCGGTACCGGTCACCGTCCGACGGCCCGCGCGCACCGTCGTAAAGCGATCGAAAACACGTTTACGATCCGCGACGGCGACTCCGGGACCGGCATCGTCGACCATGATGACGGCTTCGTCTCCATTCCGTCGCAATGTGATCCCGACAATGCCGCCGCCGTGCCGCACGGCATTGTCGAGCAAATTGCCCACGGCACGTTCGAGTTCCAATTTCCGGCCGCGAATCATACTGTCCTGCACGACCGTCAATAATTCGGGTGCATGTTTTCGCCCGGATACCGTGTGAATCAATAATTCTTTCAGCGACAGCGGATCGGCGTCGCCCGCGTGCACCCCCGCCTCCATCCTGGCCAGGGCCAGCATGTCGTCGAGCACCCGGCGCAGATGTTCGATCTCGTCGGTGACCAGCCCCAGGGCCAGGCGACAGCGCTCGGGCAGATCCGCCTCGTAGCGCTGCAAGACGCCGACGCTGGTGATGAGGGTGGTCAGCGGAGTACGCAATTCGTGGCTGACGTCACCGACCAGTCGGCGTTCCCGCTCCACGCTGCTGCGCAGCGAGCGCACCACCGGCTCTAAGGTGCGCCGGCTCACCCACATGCCGAGGGCGAGCCCCACGGCCAGGGCCACCACCGCGGTGACGACCAGGAGTGCGATCACCGCTGGACGTCGAGTCGATACCCCAGCCCTCGAACGGTCACGATGAGTTGCGGATCCGAGGCATCCCGCTCGATCTTGGTGCGCAGTCGCCGGATGTGCACGTCGACGATGCGCTCATCGCCGAAGAAGCCGCGGTCCCACACCCGTTCCAGCAGGGTGCCGCGGCTGAGCACCCGCCCGGCCGAGCCGGCGAGTTCACACAGCAGCCGGTACTCGGTGAGCGTGAGGTGAATCTCCTCGTCGCCACGGCGCACGATCCCGCTCTCGGTGGAGAGCACGAGCGGGTTGCCGACCTGCTCGTCGAGCACCATGGTGCCCAGTTCGGAATCCGGATCCTCTTCCGCGGCAGCCTGTTCGGCGAACCGCGCGCGCCGGGCCACGGCGCGCATGCGCGCGGTGATCTCCTTGACCTCGAACGGCTTGGTGACGAAGTCGTCGGCGCCCGCCTCCAGCGCGGCCACCACGTCGTGGGTGTCGTCGCGGGCGCTGACCACGATGATGGGGACGTCGTGGTCGCGGCGGATCTCGCGGATGCAGGTGAAGCCGTCCATACCGCCCAGCATCAGATCCACGATCATGAAATCGGGTGCTCCGTTGTCACGCAGCTGCCTGAGCGCGACCTCTGCCTCCTCCGCCTCAGCGACGTCATAGCCCTCGTCCTCCATGGCCAACCGCAGGGCCACGCGAACGCGGTCGTCATCCTCCACGATCATCAGGTTCGCACTCATATCCCAATCCCAGCCGGACGCGGCTTCGCGTCCACCACGCACACCTCTAGTTCGTTCGGACAGTCCCGACAAAGTGGAGTACCCGGGTCCACCTCCGTCAAACTCGGACACCGCCGAACCTGTGGCGAACTCCCGCCGCTACCCCTACCGAGCAGCCGGTATGGCAGGGTGTCGCATGTGTCACATTCTCGCGCGCGGGCGGCCTCGGCCGCTTCCCTACGTTTGACGGTACTCCTGGGCGTGGCCGGCACCATGCACTTCCTCGCCCCCAAGTTCTTCGACGCCATCGTCCCGCGGTCGCTGCCCGGCAGCGCACGGACCTACACCTATGCCTCCGGCGTCGCCGAACTCGGGATCGCCGGGTTGCTCGCGACACCCCGCACCCGCCGCACCGGCGGTGCGCTCGCGGCCCTGCTCTTCCTCGCCGTCTTCCCGGCGAACATCCGGATGGCCGCCGACTGGTGCCGCGATCCGAAGCTCGCGCTACCGCTCAAGGCCGGTGTACTGCTGCGCCTTCCGCTCCAGGTGCCGCTGGTGACCGAAGCGGTGAAGGTGGCGCGCACCGGCTAGCGAGTCGGCCGACCGTGCGATCCCGTCCCCCCTCGCGGCCGGACGACGGGTGCACCGAGACCGAACGGGCCGTCCCGCTCGTGCGCCATGAGCCGTGGGGGCGATCTGCGCCCGAGCGCCGCGGCGATCTCCGCCCGAAGGCCGCGAAGCGCGGCGGCGAGCCCGAAGCGCGGCGGCGAGCCCGAAGCGCGGCGGCGAGCCCGAACGCCACGAAGCACGGCGGCGATCCGGCCCGAGCGCCGCGAAGAGCGGCGGCGATCCGGCCCGAGGGCCGCGAGGCGTGGCGGCGATCACGGCCCCGGCGTGTCACGTGCGCGGCGGCCGCGGAGTCTGGTGTGTGACATACGGTCGAGGACACGGACAGGAGTCACCATGCACGAGGCCGACGGCACGGATGCGGCCACCGCGGCATTCGTCACCCACCGCAACCTGCTCTTCACCGTCGCCTACGAGATTCTCGGTTCGGCCGCCGACGCCGAGGACGTATTGCAGGAGACCTGGCTGCGGTGGACGGGCGTCGACCTGGACGCGGTGCGCGACGACCGCGCCTACCTGGTGCGGATCACCACCCGCCAGGCGCTCACCCGACTGCGCACGCTGGGCCGCCGCCGGGAGTCCTATGTCGGCCCGTGGCTGCCCGAACCGCTGCTCACCTCACCCGATGTGGCCGAGGACGTCGAATTGGCGGAGAGCGTCTCGATGGCCATGCTGCTGGTGCTGGAGACCCTCGCGCCCACCGAGCGCGCGGTCTTCGTCCTGCGCGACGTCTTCGACCTGGGCTACGACGAGATCGCCGCCGCCGTGGACAAGACCCCGGCCGCGGTGCGTCAGATCGCGCACCGGGCGCGGGCGTACGTGGCCGCGCGCCGCCCGCGCGGGGTGGTCTCCCCCGCCGAGACCCGGCACGCGCTGGACGCCTTCCAGGTCGCGGTGGAAACGGGCGACCTGCGCCGCCTGCTCGACATTCTCGCCCCGGACGTGGTGATGCTGGGCGACGGCGGCGGCATCAAGCAGGCCATCACCCGACCCGTGGTGGGCGCGCGCCGGGTGGGCCGCCTGCTGGCCGGTGGTCTGGACCGGCACGGCGGGACGCTGACGGTCGAGCCGGTGCAGGCCAATGGCTTCCCGGCCCTGGTCGTGCGCATCGACGGTGCGATCGACGGCATCGTGGCCGTGCGGATCGACGACGGTCTCGTCACCGGGCTCTACGTCGTGCGCAATCCCGAGAAGCTGTCGCATGTGACATTCGAGACCGCCGTCAGCCGCTGAACCGGCGCGACCGGCGACCGATCCGGCTCAGGCGAAGAGCCGGGCCACGAACGGCATGCTGTCCGGCAGCGATGCCGCCATGGTCGCGCTGTGGTCCTTGCCGGGGTAGATGTGCACCTCGGGACGCACGCCGTGCGCTTCCAGATCGGCGATGAGCTTGGTGGTCAACGGAATCGGCACATCGGTGTCGTTGGTGCCCTGTCCGATGAACAGCGGGCGGTCGTATCCGGACATGGGCACGTCGAGCACGGTGCGCGCCCGTGCGATGAGATCGCCCTCCGCGAGCGGCCGCGCCAGCAGTTCGCCGAGCGCCACTCCGGCCGCACGCTGGGTCATGGGCGCGTAGCACAGGGTTTCGGCGGCGGCCACCAGTTCCTTGCCGAGCGGCGACAGGTAGCTGTCCAGGTCCAGATCGGGCAGCGCCGTGCGCAAACCGTTGAACACATAGGTGCCGTAGGCCGTCAGGGCGGCGGACCGGACGGGCACGCTGTCCGGGCCGAGCAGGCCGAAGACCTCGGCCACATTGGAGGCCGGACCCGTCGCCACCGCGCCGCGGTAGTCGAGTTCGGGTGCGTAGCGTGTGGCCTGCGCGGCGGTGAAGACGGTCGCGCCGCCGCCCTGGGACTGGCCGATGGCCACCCACTTGGCGGCCAGCGAGGCATCGACCGCGCGGGCCGCGCGCACCATGTCGATGGCGGCGTTGGCCTCGGCGCGACCGTCCAGGTAGGCGTGTCCGCCCGGGGTGCCGAGTCCGATGTAGTCGGTGGCGACCACGGCGTAGCCCTGGTCCATCCAGGTGCCGAGGTAGTCCAGGTCGCGCTGGGAGCGGCCCGCGGTCGAGGGCGCGCAGGCGTCGCCCACGCCCACCGTGCCGTGTTCCCACGAGAGCACGGGCCAGCCGCCGGGCGGCGGTGTTCCGGCGGGGACGAAGATCGCGCCGGTGGACAGGGCGGGCGCGCCCGCGGAGTCCTGGGTCCAGTAGGTCAGCCGACGCGCCGATCCGGTGCCGGGGATCCACAGTTCGGCGGGCAGGGCCGCGGCGCTGACGACGGTGCCCGGTGCGGAGGTGTGCGCCGCGCTCGGCGGATCGGCCGCCGCGCTGCCCGCGAGCGGCGCGCTCGCCACTATCGCCGTCGAAACCAGGGTGAGTACTGCGCGTCGCGTCATCGCGGCCCTCTCGCATCGGTGAGCAAATAGTGTCACAGTGAGACACTTCGATCAGGCTAACCGGAAAAGTGTCACGGCGTGACATCAAATAGTGTGGGTTGGACAACGAAGGGCGGGACATGCCGGAATCGGTAGGACTGCGCGAGCAGGAGAAGGCCCGCGTGCGCCGGGAACTCATGGACGCCGCGCTGCGGCTGTTCGAGCGACAGGGGTACGAGCAGACCACCGTGCAGCAGATCGCCGACGCGGTGCGGGTCTCGCGTCGCACCTTCCATCGCCACTTCCCGTCCAAGGCGGCCGTGGTGTTCGGCCACGAGGAGGACCTCGTCGCCTTCCTGCTCGCGGCCATGGACCGGCGACCGCCCGAGGAGTCCGCGCTCACCGCGCTGCGCGGCGCGCTGCGCGAACTGCTCGTCCACGAACCGGATGCCGAACAGCGGCGCGAACAGGCCGCAACCGTCCGCCGCGCCCGCCAGGTGCTGATCACCAATCCCGAACTGCGACAGGAGAATTTCACCGGGGCGGTGCTGCGCCGCCACGTCCTCGCCGAGCACTTCGCCCGCCGCGCCGGACTGGCCGAGGCCGATCTGCGCACCCAGGTCGCCGCCGCGGCCTGCTTCGCCGCCCTGGGCGTCGGACTCGACCACTGGGTGGTGAACACCGACCACTC
The DNA here is from genome assembly GCF_030766805.1 of Nocardia sp. CC213A. Classification (NCBI taxonomy): domain Bacteria; kingdom Bacillati; phylum Actinomycetota; class Actinomycetes; order Mycobacteriales; family Nocardiaceae; genus Nocardia; species Nocardia sp. CC213A. The sequence continues at coordinate 1,065 of NZ_JASFXA010000036.1, read as the reverse complement.
ACTGTCCGCCCTCCACAGAACCCTGGACGGGGCCATCGCCACGCTGCAGGACGGCCTCGACGTCTGATCCGCGCCCGATACCGCCCTATACTCGGTAGCTACAGCGTTGCCCGCCGGTACGTTTGAATTCCGGCGCAGGAGATACCCACCGACAAAGTGACCTATTTCCGAAGCAAGGGGCCCGTTGATGTTGCTACGACGACTTGCCCGGCCGCTGCTGGCCTCCGCCTTTCTCGCGGATGGGGCCGACACGCTCATGCACCCGGACGAACGGGTGAAGGCGGCCAACACCCTCCTGGAGCAGCAGCGTGAATCCCGGTTCGCCGGGGTCGCCGAGAAACTGCCCGCCGATCCGGCCACATTGGTGAAAATCAACGCCGGCGCGCAGATAGCTGGCGGGGTGCTACTCGCCACGGGCAAGGTGCCGCGACTCGCCTCGCTGATGCTCGCCATGACCGTGGTGCCATCGGCGGTGACCAATCAGGATTTCTGGCAGGAGACCGATCCCACCCGCAAGGCGGCCAAGCGGACCGCGTTCTTCAAGGATATGAGCCTGCTCGGCGGCCTGCTCATCGCCAGCGCCGATACCGAGGGCAGGCCGTCGCTGGGCTGGCGCGGCCGCCGGGCCGCCCAGCGCACGGCCGCCGCCGTCTCGGCCGCCCTGCCGCTGGGCGCGAGTGACCACGCCGGTCCGGCCGTGCGAGACCGCCTGCACGACACCGCCATTCGCGCCCGCCACGTCGCCGAGGTGGCGGCCTCGAAGGGTGCGGAGGTGGCCGGGACCGCCAAGGAGCGCGGCCAGGAGTTGGCCGAGGTCGCGCGCGAACGCGGACCGGAATGGGCCGAGACCGCCCGCGAGCGCGGCACCGAAATCGCCGAGATCGCCCGCGAACGCGGCGCGCACCTGGCCGAGATCGCCCGCGAACGCGGACCCGAACTGGCCGAGGCCGCCCGCGAACGCGGCAGCCACCTCGCCGAACTCGCCCGCGAACGCGGACCCGAGTACGCCGGGGCCGCCCGCGAACGCAGCGCACACCTCGCCGAGGTCGCGCGCGAACGCGGACC
>NZ_JASFXA010000035.1:0-47561 GCF_030766805.1 Nocardia sp. CC213A | reverse complement strand
GGTCGGTTCCCCGCAGAACGACCGCGGCCGCAACGGGACCGAGGCCCGTACCCGCGCCCCGGCCTCGGCGGCCGACAACCGCAACACGTCGATCAGATAGCCGCGCATGCCCTTGGCTCCGGCGCGTTCCCACAGATGCCTGGACTCGACTTCGGCGATCATGCGGTGCGACAGTGCCGCCATCCGACAACGGACGGATTCCACCTCCCGCATCACCTCCACGAGAGCTGTGTCGGACAGTCCGGTGAGATCGGTCGCGAGCAGGGTGTCCATCGCGGCCGACAGATCGGCCGCGGTATCACCGCCTCGCGTTTCCCCCTCCGGAATCATGCACCAATTCTACCGCTAAATCCATTGCAGCAGAAGCGAAACCAGCATCTGACCTGCACGTCTTCACATACGAATTGCCCGTTTAGGGTTCGGTGCCGACCGCTTTTGCGACTCCCGTCGCGAATACCCGGCCAGCGTTTCCCGGCGGCACTACCATCGGCGGGTGTGCACCCGTTTCGCCGCACCCTGACGCGTCTTCTCGAGGCTCGTTTCCCGCTGCTCTATATCGAAACGTACGAGGAACAGCGGGTTCTCGGCGAGATTCGCTCCGCCGTGGAGGAATTGGAGCCGTCTCGGGCGCTGTGGCACTGGACGACTACGGAGGGAATGCGGCGGTCGGGTGGGCTGACCGAGCGCAATACCCGGGAACCAGCGCAGATGTTGCAAGGGATTCGGCGGGTGGTGGAGTCTGCCGTGTTCGTCTGTACCGATCTGCATGCCTTTCTCGGCGATGATGAGCGTCCGGCCGATCCTCAGGTGGTGCGGGCGCTACGAGATCTGGTGCGGGACTTCCGATCCGGTGAAGCGGCACGAACAGTGATCGTGGTCGCCCCGATGCTGCGGATACCGGCGGAGTTGCAGCGGGATGTCACCGTGGTGGATTTCCCGCTGCCGACGGCGGCGGAGATCGGTGAGTTGCTGGACAGCATGGGGGCAGACGGAACCGCCGTTCTCGATGAGGCAGTGCGCGACAGGCTCGCCACGGCGGCGGTCGGGATGACGCTCATCGAGGCCGAACGGGCGTTCACGCTGGCCATGGTGGACGGTGGTATCGCGGAGTCGGCGGTGGACATCGTGCTCGAGGGGAAAGCACAGGCTGTGCGCAGATCCGGTGGGCTGGAGCTGGTTCGGACCGATATGCGGTTCGAGCACGTGGGTGGGCTCGCGAACCTCGAGGCGTGGCTGCTGAGTCGTCGCGACTGTTGGCGCGCCGAGGCCGCCGATTACGGGCTGCCCGCGCCCAAGGGGGTGTTCCTCGCCGGTGTGCCCGGGTGCGGGAAGTCCTCGATCGCCAAGGCGACGGCCGGCGAGTGGGGGCTGCCACTCATCCGCTGGGACTTCGGCCGCGCGTGCGATGGATCAGTGGGTGACCGCGCTGTGCGCGCGTCCCTCTCCACGGTCGAGGGCACCGCGCCCTGCGTACTCTGGGTGAGCGGTATCGATCGGATGATATCCGGCGAGAACGGTGCTCGCGCGGCGGTTTTCGACGCCTTCCTCGCATGGTTGAGCGAGAAGACCCGCCCGGTGTTCGTGATCGCCACTGCGGACAACATCGACGGTCTACCCCAGGATCTCCTCTGCGGGAGCCGCTTCGACCAGACGTTCTTCGTCGACCTCCCGAATTCGGCCGCACGCACATCCATCTGGCGCATTCATCTCGAGCGTCGTCTCATCGGCCCCGCCGCAGGGCTGTCGCTCTCCCCTCCCCTGCTCCGCGACCTATCCGAAGCATCCGAGGGCTTCTCCGGCCAACAGATCGAACAGTGCGTCGTCACTGGGCTTTTCGATGCCTACTCCGGCCGCCGCCCGCTGGCGGCGGCCGATCTGATTCGGGCCGTGGAAGGCACCGTCGCGATGTCCGCCCGGAGCGGGGACGAACTCACCACGTGGCGGGAATGGGCGAAGCGGCACGCCGCACCCGCCGCACTGCCCGTCCGATGACGTGCGCACGCACCGGCCCCCTCCTCATCGGTCCTGCTCGAAGTAACCGGTACGAAGGGGGCCGGGCGGCCGTACCGCGATCCGTTCAGGGGTGCACTGTGGCTGTTCGGATCGCCGGGACCCGCCGGGTAGGCGATGGCGGGCGGCACGATGGTGCGGTCGACCGCTGTGGGCCGACCGTGGTTCTCACGCGGGAGTGCCGGACCAGCGGGCGGCCAGGGCATCCGTTCCGGATTGCGTGAGCGAACCGAGAATGCGCAGGCGAGCGACGCCGCCGTCCGGATAGATGTCCAGCCTGGCATGCGTGGCGGGCCGTTTGGCCTCGGCTGCCACCCGGAAACGGTGCGGGGTGTCGGGCTGCACGGCTGTTCGGGGCAGCAATTCGAACCAGTCGGCGGAGTCGGCGGGGGGCAGCGGGTCGTCGCCGGCGTGGTCGATGCCGAGCAGCCGCACCTCGCCGGGAGCGTTGAACATCAGGTTGGTGGTGTCCAACTCGATGAGCTCGGGCGTGCCCTGGGCGGCCAGACGAATGACGGCCCAGTCGTTGCCGTCATCGCGGCGGCGAGCGGTTTCCCAGCCTTCGGCCTGGTTGCGGGCCAGGCCGGGGGCCAGCATATTGTCGGCCGCCGAATAGAACAGGTTGGAGCAGGACAGGGCGCGAGCGCCGTTCTCCAACGCGGCCAGGTCGACGGTGAGGCCCGCGAGCAGGTCGGGGTCGGGGACGACCTCGCCGTGCACGCGCAGTCGGGCCACGCCGCCATCGGGGTGGATGTTCAGGCGGACGTGGGTGAAGATGCGGTCGTCGGAGACCGGGATCTCGTGTTTGGCATCACCACCCAGCGCGGTGCGGGGAACGATCTCCACCCAGTCGGCGGTGGAATTCAACTGTGCCGCCGAAGGATAGCCCGACACCCGGCAGGCTTCGACGGAGGCGAAGGGCGGGTAGTTGCCCTTGAACCAGGCGGTGTCGACGACGACGCCGCGAATGATGCCGGGCATGCCGAGGCGGATGATCGCCCAGTCGTGGCCGGGGCTGCGACGGCGGCGAGTTTCCCAGCCGTCGTACTCCTGGCCCTTGGGACCGAAGGTTTCCGCGGAGAAGCGAGGCTCCCACGGGTTGATGAGATTCTCACGCTCCTCGAAGGATTCGTCGCTGGCCGCGACGACACCGGCGCGGTAGCTGCGCAGAGCCAGATCCGGCAGGGTGGTGAAATCCGACATGGTTCTCCTACAGGGGGTTTCGGGTCAGGGGGCGCTCCAGACGGGCTTCGGCGATCCGGGTGGCCAGCCGCTCCAGCAGTGCGCCCGCCTGCGTCATGCAGACCCGCGGATCGGATTCGATATCGGTGAGTGCGAACGCGTCATCGAATCCGTGGCGGCGCAACTGTTCCCGGGACACCAGCCGTTGACCGGACACCGCCAGCACCGGCACTTCGGCGCGCGCGGCCGCCCGCGCCACGCCCATGGGGGCCTTGCCGTGCAGGGTCTGTTCGTCCAGCGAGCCCTCGCCGGTGATCACCAGCCGCGCACCGGCGAGCAGGGCGTCGAAATCCAGCTGCTCCAACATGATCTCGATCCCGGGGCGCAGGGTGGCGCCGAGGACGGCGAGGGCCGTGAAACCCACGCCGCCCGCTGCGCCCGCTCCCGGGCGCTCCGCCGCGTTGACGCCAACATCGCGACGGACGATTTCGGCCAGCCGCGCCAAACCGGCTGCCAGCTGGGATACTTCCGCCGGGCTCGCACCCTTCTGCGGCCCGTACACCTCGGCGGCGCCACGCGGGCCGAGCAGTGGATTGTCCACGTCGGAGGCGACCACCACCGGCACCCGGATCATGTCCGTGATGTCGATGCGCGCCAGCCGCAGCAGGCCCGCGCCGCCCGGCGGCACCGGCTGCCCGTCCTCGTCGAGCAGCCGTGCCCCGAGCGCGGTGAGCATGCCCGCACCGCCATCGGTGCAGGCGCTGCCGCCGAGGCCGAGCACGATGCGCCGCGCGCCGCGTTCGGCGGCGATGCGCATGAGCTCACCGGTGCCCGCGCTGGTGGCGGTGAGGCTGGTGGCGGCCGTGGGCCGGTCGGGGAGCCGCCGCAGCCCGGACGCCTCGGCGAGCTCCACCACGGCCGTCTCGCCCCTCATCGCGAACGAGGCGGCCACCTGATCTCCGACCGGCCCGGTGACGCCCGTCTGCAGACGAGCGAAACCCGCGGCCACCATGGCGTCCACGGTGCCGTCGCCGCCGTCGGCCACCGGCGCGCTCACGACCGGGACGTCCGGGCGTAGGGCCCGGAGTCCGGCCGCGAGGTGCGCGGCGACCTGCGGGGCGGTCAACGATCCCTTGAACTTGTCGGGGGCCAGCAGCACGTGGCCCTCCTGCCATCCCTTCCTCACCCCACCGCGCGGTTGGATCACACCGTGCTCCCGCTCGCTTCGTACTCCAGAGCGGCGATGGAGGTGGGCGCGTCGTCCACCGAGCCGGCCAGTTCCTCGAATTCGTTGATGCTGTCGATCTCGAGGCCCATGGACACATTGGTGATCCGTTCGAGGATGACCTCCACCAGCACCGGCACCCGATGCTCGGCCATCAACTTCTTGGCGTCCTCGAGCGCCTGCCTGATGCGGTCGGGCTCGGAGACGCGAATGGCCTTGCAGCCCAGCCCCTCCGCCACCTTCAGGTGATCGACGCCGTAGCCGCCCACCTCGGGGCTGTTGATGTTGTCGAAGGACAGCTGCACGTAGTAGTCCATGTCGAACTGGCGCTGCGCCTGCCGGATCAGACCGAGGTAGGAGTTGTTCACCACCACGTGGATGTACGGGATGTTGAACTGCGCGCCGACCGCCAATTCCTCGATGAGGAACTGGAAGTCGTAGTCACCTGACAGCGCCACCACGGGAGTGTCCGGATCGGCGGTCGCCACGCCGAGCGCGGCGGGCAGGGTCCAACCCAGCGGTCCGGCCTGGCCCGCGTTGATCCAGTGCCGCGGCTTGTACACGTGCAGCAGCTGCGCCGCCTGAATCTGCGACAGGCCGATGGTGGTGACGTAGCGGACGTCCGAGCCGAAGGCCCGGTTCATCTCCTGATACACCCGCTGCGGTTTGATCGGCACCGCGTCGAAGTGGGTCTTGCGCAGCAGGGTGCGCTTGCGCTCGCGGCACTGCGCCGCCCAGTTCGACCGGTCCGGCAGCCGCCCGTCGGCGGCCATCTCCCGCGCCACCTCCAGGAACACCGTCAGCGCCGCACCGGCGTCGGAGACGATGCCGTAATCGGGCGCGAACACCCGCCCGATCTGCGTCGGCTCGATATCGACGTGCACGAAGGTGCGTCCGCGCGTGTAGGTGTCGACGCCGCCGGTGTGCCGGTTGGCCCATCGATTGCCGATACCCAGCACGAAATCCGATTCCAGCAGCGTGGCATTGGCGTAGCGGTGCGAGGTCTGCAAACCCACCATGCCCGCGTGCAGCGGGTGATCATCCGGGATGGTGCCCCAGCCCATGAGCGTCGGCACCACGGGAACGCCGGTCAGTTCGGCGAATTCGACCAGCAGTTCGGCGGAATCGGCGTTCACCACGCCGCCGCCCGCCACCAGCAGCGGCTTCTCGGCGGCGGCCAGCATGGTGAGCGCCTTCTCCGCCTGCGCCCGGGTGGCGGCGGGATGGTGCACCGCGAGTGGTTCGTAGGTGTCGATATCGAACTCGATCTCGGCCAGCTGCACGTCCAGGGGCAGGTCGATGAGCACCGGGCCGGGCCGTCCGGAGCGCATCAGCTGGAACGCCTTCTGGAAGGACCCGGGCACCTGCGCGGGCTCCAGCACCGTCACCGCCCACTTGCACACCGGGGCGGCGATCGAGGCGATATCGACGGCCTGGAAGTCCTCCTTGTGCAGCTTCGCCACCGGTGCCTGGCCGGTGATGCACAGGATCGGAATGGAATCCGCACTGGCGGAATACAGTCCGGTGATCATATCGGTTCCGGCCGGGCCCGAGGTGCCGACGCAGATGCCGATGTTCCCGGCCCGGGCGCGGGTGTAGCCCTCGGCCATATGTGAGGCCGCCTCCACGTGCCGGGCGAGCACGTGGCGGATGCCGCCGTGCGCCCGCATGGCGCTGTAGAAGGGGTTGATGGCCGCGCCGGGCAGCCCGAAAGCCTGTGTCGCGCCTTCCTTCTCCAGGATCAGGACGGCCGCGTCCACGGTGCGCATCCGTGTCACGCCCGCCCCTTCCCGGCCAGCGCCTCGGCAACCAGCAGCAGGGCCGAGTGGTCCAGCGAGCCGTGGCCCATGGCGCGGGCGGCGGCGATGAGCTGCGCGGTCTGCGCGCCCATCGGGATCGGCACCTCGGCCTGGCGGGCGGCGGCCAGGATGATGCCCATATCCTTGTGGTGCAGGTCGATCCGGAAGCCCGGCGCGAAGCTGCGCTCCAGCATGGTCTTGCGCTTGAGTTCGAGGATGCGGCTGCCCGCCAGCCCACCCGCGAGCACGTCGAGGCCCTTCTCGGCATTCGCGCCCAGCGACTCCATGAGCAGGATGGCCTCGGCGATCAGGGCGTAGGTGCCGCCGACCACCAGCTGGTTGGCCGCCTTCACGACCTGACCGGACCCGTTCGGGCCGACCAGCTCGAAGGTCTTGCCCACGGTCTCGAAGATCGGTGTGGCGGTGGCGAAGTCGTCCTCGCTACCGCCGACCATGATGGACAGCGTGGCGTTCACCGCGCCGGGCTCACCGCCGGAGACCGGGGCGTCGAGCACCCGCAGACCACGCTTGGCGCCCTCGGTGTAGGTCCACTCGGCGGTGCGCGGGGTGATGGTGGAGAAGTCGATGTAGAGGGTGCCCTCGGCGGCGTGCGCCAGGACCTCGGCGAACACCGCCTCCACGTGCTCGTCCTGCGGCAGCATGGTGATGACGATGTCCTTGTCGCGCACCGTCTCCGCGATATCGCCGCCACCGGTCGCGCCGACGGTGGTCAGCTTGTCGATGGCGGTGGGGTTGACATCGTAGACGGTGACATCGTGACCGGCCTGCACCAGATGCCCGGCCATCGGGCCGCCCATGATGCCCAGTCCGACGAATCCAATCTTGGTCACTTGATCCACTCCCAATCCAGTTCGGGGTCTTTGTATTCCAGGCCGATCCAGCCGTCGTAGCCGCTGGCGTCCAGGGCGGCGAACAGTCCGTCGAAGTCGAGGACACCGCTGCCCGGCCGGCCGCGCCCCGGCGAGTCGGCGATCTGCACGTGGCCGATGTAGCGGCCCCAGGTGTCGATGACGGAGGTCAGGTTCTCGCCCATGCGAGCCAGGTGGTAGAGGTCGCAGAGGAAGCGCACATTGGGCTCGCCGACCTGTTCGATGACCCGCACCGCCTGGGCCGCGGAGACGATCGGATACGACTGCGACTCATAGGAGTTGAGTGCCTCGAGCAGCACGGTCGCCCCGATGCGCTGGGCGGCGCGGGCGGCCAGGCCGAGGTTCTCCAGGGCCAGTTCGTCCTGCTTCTCCGCGTCCTCGCCGGGAATCCGATTGCCGTACAGGGCGTTCAGCGCCGTGCAGCCGGTGCGCTCGGCGATGCCGACCGCCACGTCGATATTGTCGCGGAATCGGGTCTCCTCCCCCGGCACCGAGACCAGACCGCGGCCCGCGGGAATGAGATCGATGAAGTTCAGGCCGACCAATTCCACCCCGGCGTCGCCGATGGCGCGCACGAAGGCGTCGATCTCCTTGTCGCCCGGGGTCGGATTCTCTCCGAACGGCCACCAGAATTCGACGCCGTCGAATCCGGCCGCCTTGGCCGCGGCGGGCCGTTCCAACAGCGGCAGGTCGGTGAAGAGAATCGAACAGTTGACGTCGAATTTCCGGGGCGAGCCTCCGGGTCCGTATTTCATTTCTTTCCCTCGCGATAAGTCGTCCAGCTGCCGAATTCGGTGATGTCGATCAGCTGCGGATAGGAAACGGGCGGACGGCGCAGCACCATGGACAGCACCGAACGGCCGTCCTCGAGTTCGATCACGCCGAGCTCCAGTTCCGGCGGTTCCGCCGGAAGCAGGCTGGTACGCAGCACCTCCATCGGCGCGTCGAACAATTCCCCGACAATCGGAGCGCCCCCGTCGGACACGGGGTGCAGGCCCGGGAACCGGTCGCCGACCGAATAGAACCGGTAGTGCGGCGCGGTTTTCACCTCACCCGCGAACGGTGCGCCCGCGAGCAGATGATTCAGCGGCCCACCACGCATGGCTCCGCCATTCAGGAAAATGAGAGGCATCGTGATTCCTTCCTCCCCCGATGACCGAAAGTATGTCCGGAGTCACACCGCCCGCGATAGGCCGATGAGCACCAAACATCCGAATCGATTCGGGGCTGTTTTCGTAGATTCGTCCAGCCGGGCGTTCAGTCCCGGATGTCGTCGTCGATTCGCTCGCCGAATCCGTCGCGTTCATCCGCCGCGGCGGCGAATACGGACGCGCCCGAGCGATTGCCGATGGTGATCTCGTTGAACAGGAGATTGAGCAGGACGGCGACGATGGCGGTGGCGCTGATGCCGGAGTGCATCACCACACCGATCCATTCCGGGAATGAGTCCCAGAATGTCGGGGCCGCAATGGGTATCACGCCGAAGGCGAGCGATACGGCCACGATCACCATGTTCAGGTTGTCCTCGTAGCGCACCCGCGCCAGCATCCGAATGCCGCTGGCCGCAACGGAACCGAACAGCACCACGGCGGCACCGCCCAGCACCGCGTCCGGGATGGCGGCCACCACCGCGCCGATGACGGGCACCAGGCCCAACAGCATGAGCACCAAGCCGCCGGTGGCGACCACGAACCGGCTCTTGATGCCGGTCAGCGCCACCAGCCCCACATTCTGAGCGAAGGCGCTGCACGGGAAGCTGCCGAACAGCGGCGCGAAGGCCGAGGAGGCCATATCGGCGCGCAATCCGGCCGCCACCCGTTTGGTGTCGACCTCGGTGTCGAGGATCTCGCCGATGGCGAGGATGTCCGCGGTCGCCTCGGTCATGATCACCAGGATCACGATGGTCATGGCCACGATGGCCCCGACCTCGAAGGTCGGCGGGCCGAACGGGAACAGCGGCGGCAGGGCCACCAGCGGGCTGTCGCCGACGTCGGAGAAGTCGGCGCGACCGAGGACCACGGCCACCACGGTGCCCAGCACCAGGCCGATGAGGATCGACAGCCGCGATATCGCGCCCTGGAAGACCCGGCTGATCACCAGGATCACCAGCAGGGTCAGGCCCGCGAAACCGATATTGGACATAGACCCGTAGTCGGGTTGTCCCGGATCACCGCCCATCGCCCAGCGCAGTGCGACCGGCAGCAGCGACAGCCCGATCACCGTGATGATGGTGCCGGTCACCACCGCCGGGAAGAGGCGCACCAGATGCGCGAACACCGACGACAGCACCAGGCCGATCACACCGGCCACGATGATGGATCCGTAGACCGCGCTCAGACCGCCGCTCTCGGAGATGGCCACCATGGTGGAGACGCTCACGAACGACACGCCCTGCACGATGGGCAATCGGCTGCCGACCGGACCGATGCCCAGCGCCTGGAGCATGGTGGCCAGTCCGGACACGAACAGGCCCGCGGTGACCAGCAGCGCCATCTCCCCCGGCGACAGCCCGGCAGCACCGCCCACGATGAGCGGCGGCGCGATCACCCCGCCGTACATGGTCAGGATGTGCTGGGTGCCGTAGGCGAGAGTTGCCAGCGGCGGATAGGTCTCGTCCTCGGGACCCGCAGTACGGTTCTTGTTGAAGAGTTTCACGAAAGCATCACTTCCTCAACAGAATCCGGGTACGGCGAACCAGGCGGCCCCGGGATCGGAGGCGTCGTCGCGGTGCACGCTCGCCTCGATCAGCCCGTAGGGGCGATCGGCGGCGATGAACACCTCACCCGGGTTCTCCACGTGGAACGGGCTCAGGTCCACCAGGAAGTGGTGCTTGTTGGGCGCGGAGAACTTGATCTCGGCGACCTCCGGAAGCTGTTCCAGCACAGCGCGTCCCATGCTGTAGAGCGTCTGCTGCAGAGCGAGCGAGTGCACCGCCGCGAACTGCCGCAGCAGAATCGAACGGATGGCGTCGAAGGATTTGTCCCAGTTCACGTCCAGGTGGTCGTAGCGCCACCGGGCCACCAGCGAGGTGGCCATGACGCGGTCCTTGGTGGGCCGCAGGGTGGTGTACTTGTCCTCGAAGAAGCCGTGGAATTCCGACCCCGTGGACTTGAACAGCACCAGATCCCGCAGCCCGGACACCACGTGGGTGCACCGGTCCGGGCCGTAGCCGTCCATATTGACCACGGTGGTGCGCACCTCGGAGCTGCCGCGCACGAAAGCGTGATCGTGCTCCGCGCCGTCCACCGGTATGCGGTTCCAGGCGTACTCCTCGATCTCGATGCGCGCCCCGTCCGCACCGGGGGTGCGGGAGATGAAGTGGTCGGCCAGTACCAGCGCGAAGTCCTCGACCGCCTCCACCCCCTTCTCCTTGGCGAAGGCGAAGGCGGTGTTCTTCTGAGTGTCGGTCGGCAGCACATCCTTCTGGTCGCCGGTGATGTGCGCGTCGTCGAACCTGCCCCGCAGGGAGGTGGAGACGTTGAGGTCGCGGATCCGGTGCCGGTCGGTGTCGCGGTAGACGCGCACGATCCGGTTCTCGGCCTTCCCGTATTGGTTGGGGCCCAGCTGAATGGCCACGGTGATCAACTCCCTCTGTAGACGGAACAGGCGAAGGGGCTCAGCAGCAGCGGCACATGGTGGTGGCCGCTGTCGGCGGGGGTGAAGGTGATGTCGACGGCGGAGAGGAAGTAGTCCTGCCCGGTGGTCGCGGCGTAGTAGGCGACCCCGAAGACCAGCCGGTAGCCGCCGGGGTCCAGCCGGTCGAGCCCGAAATCGCGAATGCGGCCGTCGGCGTCGGTGACCGCGATGGCGAGCACTTCGGGGGTATCGCCGTCGACACGTTCCAGCCGCACGGGCACGCCGACGGCGGGCCGCCCCAGGGCGGTGTCGAGGACATGGGTGGTGACGGCGCTCATGCGGGCACCACCACCCGGCGCAGGCGCAGCAGCGCGATCTTGCGCAACTCCACCGCCACCACCGCGGCCTCGGTCTCCGGGTCGTTGCCCAGCCGCAACAGCAGGGCCGCGAGTACCTCGGAGCTGGTCAGACCGGTGGCGCAGATGAGGAAGACGCGGCCGAAGCGCTTCTCGTACAGGCGGTTCGCCGAATGCAGGGCGGCGGCGGTCTCCACGTCGGCATCGATGCGGGACTGCTCCTCGCGGGACCAGGAGGCGCCGCGGCCGGAGCCGGGAGCGCGCTCGCCGATGCGCGGGTGGGCGGCGAGCGCGCGCTCCACCGCCTCGGGGCGCAGCGCTCCGGCCAGTTGTTCGGCGGTACCCAGCAGGCTGTCGAGGTCCGGGTAGGGCCGGGCGTCGAGCAGCGCGTCGGCCCATTCGGGCACATCGCAGCAGTCGAGCAGGGCCGGGCGCAGCCAGGCGGCCTCCATACTGTTGAACTCGTCGAGCACGACCATGAGCTGCACTTTCTCGTATTGCGGAAGTTTAATTCCGACTAACGAAATAGTGGCACGGGTCACGCTCTGCCGTCAACAGTTTGTTGAAGTTCGGTGGTGACAGTCTGCGCCCAGGCCCGGCGCAATTACCCGGAGAACGACGAATCCCGCTGCTGTGCAGCGGGATTCAGGACACTCCGACCAGGTCAGGACCGGGTGCGGTTGAGATAGTTGTAGACGGTGAACCGGGTGACGCCCAGCGCCTCGGCGACCTTCTCGGCGGATTTGCGATAGCTGAACGCGCCCCGCTCCTCGAGCAACCGCACCGCCCGCTGCTTCTCATCGCGCGGCAGATCGTCCAGCCGCCCACCGAATTCGGCCGCAACATCGCTGAGCAGACGGTTGATGCCCTGATCGGTCTCCGCGCCCGGTGCGGCCAGTCGCACCCCGGCGAGGGTCGCGCCCTCCCACACCAGCGGGACGTCATCGGGGGCGCACTCCTCCGGCGGCACCAACCTGCCCCCGACCCGTTCCAGCAGTGGGGCCACCGTCACCAGCACCGGATGGCTCGTGTCCAGCGCCGCGCGCTCACTCATCGACACGCTCGACCTGCAGGGTCACCCGGGTCGCACCATGTGCGAAGGCGGCGGCGAGCATATCGCGCAGCGCGGGCAGCAGGGCCTCGTCGGAACCCGATACCGACGTGCCCAGGGGGCCGAATTCACAAGCCAGACCGGCACTTTGCAGGACATCGAGGGTTTCGGTGGCATGCGGCGGCGGCTGCCCTTCGCCGTGGAAGGGTTCGGTGGTGAACTCCGCGCGCAGCCGCATGGCCCTCAGGCTACCGCCACCACTCCCCCGGTAAACTTCCGCCATCCGGAAACTTCGACGAGGCGGTTCAGTGGCGAATTCAACCAGCGGGCGCTCCGGCGGCGTGCAGTCGGTGGAGCGGGCGTTCGGCCTGCTGGAGACCATGGCCGACCAGGGCGGCATGATGGGACTGTCGCAGTTGGCCGAGGCTTCCGGCCTGCCGCTACCCACGATCCACCGGCTGGTGCGCACCCTCGTCGATCTGGGGTATCTGCACCAGGATCCGTCGCGGCAGTACGTGCTGGGGCCGAAGCTGATCAAACTGGGCGAGAGTTCGGCACGCATGCTCAGCTCGCAGGCGCGACCGCATCTGGCGCGGCTGGTTGACGAACTCGGGGAATCGGCCAATATGGCCATGCTGGACGGGGATCGGATCGTCTACGTCGCCCAGGTGCCCTCGCGGCATTCGGTGCGCATGTTCACCGAGGTGGGCCGCCGGGTGCTGCCGCACTGCACCGCGGTGGGCAAGGCCATTCTGGCCGGAATGCCGCCGGAGCGGGTGCGAGAGCTGTTGCAGCGCACCGGCATGCCGCGCTACACCGACCACACCGTCACCGATGCCAGGGAATTCACGCGGCAGTTGCAGCGCGCCGCCGAGAACGGTTATGCCATGGACGACGGAGAGCAGGAGGTGGGAGTGCGCTGCGTCGCCGTCGCGGTGCCCGAAGCCCCCGCACGACTGGCCATCTCGATCTCCGGACCGGCCGGGCGGATGAGCGATGAGCTGGTGGCGCGGGCGGTGCCACTGCTCGCGCAGGTCGGCCGCGCGTTGGCGGCCGACCTGCGGTGAAACACTAACCACCCAGGACGAGTTCGATACCGGAGATGGCGAAGTAGGCGGCGAAGACCGCGCTCACGATCCACACCAGCCCGTGGATCTCCCCGAACTTGCCGCGCGCCGCCTTGATCACCACGTAGGCGATCAGGCCGGCACCGACGCCATTGGTGATGGAGTAGGTGAACGGCATGAGCACGATGGTCACGAAGGCCGGGATGGCCACTTCCAGGTCCGACCAGTCGATCTTGCGGGCCTGGGTCATCATGAGCGCGCCCACCAGCACCAGGGCGGGCGCGGCGGCCTGAATCGGCACCACCGCCGCCAGCGGCGTGAAGAAGATGGCCGCGCAGAACAGTCCACCGGTGACCACACTCGTGAGTCCGGTACGGGCCCCCTCACCGACGCCCGTAGCGGATTCCACGTACACCGTGCTGCCCGCGCCGCCGGTGGCCCCGCCGATGATCTGCGCGACGCCGTCGGTGGTCAGGATCTTGCCGAAGCCGGGCATGCTGCCCTTCTCGTCCAGCAGTCCGGCCTCGTCGCAGACGCCGAAGACGGTGCCCATGGCGTCGAAGAAGCCGGTCAGCACCAGGGTGAACAGCACCACGCTGGCGACCAGCGCACCCGCCTCGGCGAAGCCGCCGAACAGGTCGACATTGAACATGAGGCCGAAATCCGGTGCGGCGAACAAGGATTCGGGCGCTTCCGGAACGACGGTGCCCCAGGCCAGCGGGTCGATGGTGGCCACCGAGTTGATGATGATCGCGAGTACCGTCGCCACGGCGATGCTGATCAGCATGGCGCCGGGCACCTTGCGGGCGAACAGCGCCAGCATGAGCAGCAGTCCGACCGCGAACACCACCACCGGCCAGCCCTCGAGATGTCCGTCCACGCCGAGCGTGACCGGCGGTCCGCCCGCCGCGCCATTGCCCACCACCCCGGAGGACACCAGGCCGATCATGGCGATGAACATGCCGATGCCCACGCCGATGGCGTTCTTGAGCGCCAGCGGAATCGCGTTGATGATCATAGTGCGCAGGCCGGTGGCGGCCAGCACCACGATCACCGCACCCATGAGCACCACCAGTCCCATGGCCTGCGGCCAGGTCATGTGCGGGGCAGCCTGGTAGGCCACCACCGGCACCAGGCCCAGGCCCGCGGCCAGGGCGAGCGGCACATTGCCGACCAGTCCCATGAGCACGGTGGAGAGCCCGGCGGCGAGCGCCGTGGCGGTGGTCAGCTGGGGGATGCTGAGCTTGTCGCCGTTGATATCGGTGACGCCGCCGAGAATCAGCGGAACCAGCAGGATGACATAGGCCATCGCCACGAATGTGGTGATGCCGCCGCGGATTTCGCGGGAAACGGTGGTCCGCCGTTCGCTCAGTTTGAAGAACCGGTCGAGTGGGGACCGGACGGCGACGGTATCCGGCTGTGATCGGCCGGACGGGGACTGGATCTGGGTCATGGCTGCCCTCCTCAGGGCATAGCCGACCTGCGGTCCGACCCGAATGCGTCGGACCGAGGATGCGGTCGTTGCTGTTGTGGGGTCTCTACCGCGTGGAATGCGGTCTGCCCCTGTTGATCAACTGCTCCGGAGTAAGGCTCCGGTGGCCTGTGTTTCCTTCCGTGCGCTCGGGTGGGGTCGTCGGGTGTGGGGGTTCATCGGGACTGCTGTCGCAGCAGCCGTTGCCGGGCCAGGACCCCGGCGTGGCCGACCATGTCGTGTGGCAGCGTGCGCAATTCGTCGTTCTCGACCACGGTGCGGCCGCCGACCAGCAGCCGCGCCAGCGGCGGGGTGGGGCCGAACACCAGCGCGCACACCGGATCCTCGACCGCGGCCCGGAAGCCGTCCACCCGCCAGACGGCGATATCGGCGAGCTTGCCGGGCTCCAGTGAACCGATCTCGCGCTGGCGGCCCAGATTGCGCGCACCGCCGAGGGTGCCGAGCTCGAGAGCCTGGCGGGCGGTGAGCGCGGTGGGACCGTGCACGGCGCGCTGGAACAGCATGGCCTGGCGCATCTCTCCGGCCAGGGAGGTGAGTTCGCTGGAGGCGGCGCCGTCCACGCCGAGTCCGACCGGCGCGCCGGCGGCGAGCAGTTCGCTCACCCGCGCGATACCCGCGCCGAGCCGGGCATTGGAGCTCGGGCAGTGCGCCGTGCCGGTGCCCGTCTCGGCGAAGCGGCGGATATCGGCGTCGTGCAGGTGCACGGCGTGGGCGAACCACACGTCGTCGCCGAGCCAGCCCAGCTTCGCCATGTATTCGACCGGGGAGCAACCCATCTGCTCGCGGCAGTGCTGCTCCTCGTCGAGGGTCTCGGCGAGATGGGTGTGCAGCCGCACACCCTTGGTGCGGGCCAGCGCGGCGGCGTCGAGCATGAGGCCCTCGGTCACCGAGAACGGTGAGCACGGGGCCACGGCCACCCGCAGCATGGAGTCGAAGGACGGATCGTGGTACGTGTCGATGATTTCGGCCGTGCTGGCCAGGATGTCGTCACGACTCTCGACCACCTCGTCGGGCGGCAGGCCGCCGTCGGACCGCCCGCGATCCATGGAACCGCGACACGGGTGGAAGCGCAGCCCCACCTCCTGCGCGGCGCGCACCTCCGCGGCGAAGAGATCGCCGCGCCCCTTCGGGAACAGGTAGTGGTGATCGCTGGAGGTGGTGCAGCCGGTCAGCGCCAGCCAGCTCAGCGCCGCGGTGGCCGCGCCGTACACGACGTCGGCGTCCATCCGCGCCCAGGTGCGGTACAGGCCGGTCAGCCATTCGAACAGCGTCGCGTCCTGGAACAGGCCCTGGGTGGCCCATTGGTAGAGATGGTGGTGGGTGTTCACCAGGCCCGGGGTCACCAGGCAGCCGGTGGCGGAGAGGCGTTGCGCGCCCACCACCGTCGGCGCCGGTCCGGCGCCGAGGCTTCGGATGCGGCCACCGTCGACGATCAGGTGGCCGTTCGGGATCTCATCGCCCACGACCGGTGCGATGTAAGCGTTTTCGATGATCAGTGTGCTCATGGTGTCGCGTACCGATCCTCAGGACGTAGGAGATCCATTGCGCCGCTATTACCCTCAATCCCAGGCGGGACCGGCGGTAGGGACCGAGCGCACCACCGTGCCCTCGATGAGACCGTACGGACGATCCGCGGCCCAGAACACCTCATTGTCGTTGACCTGGCCGAACGGGGTCAGATCCACCTCGAAGTGATGCTTGTTGGGCAGTGCCAGCTTGACTTCCACGATGTCGGAGACGGTTTCCAGCACCCGCTCCCCCATGGCGTACAGCGTCTGCTGCAACGACAGGCTGTGGGTGTCGGCGAACGCCTGCAGCAGGCAGCGGCGCACGATCTCGTAGGACTTGTCCCACTCGGCGGTGTCACCGGAGTGCCGCCATTGCGCTTCCACCTCGGTGGCCAGCACGCGGTCGCGGGTCTCGCGCAGGGTGGTGTACTGGTCGCGGATGTAGCCGTGGAACTCCGAGCCGGTGGAGTTCAGCACGGTCAGATCCTTCAGGCCCGACACCACCCACGCCTTGTTGCCGTCGTAATGAATACGGGCGGTGCGGGTTTCGCGGCCCGAGCGCACGAACGAGTGCGGATGGGCGTTGAGCCCCACCACATTCCGCTCCCAGGCGTACTCCTCGATCTCCACCCGGGCGTGGTCGATGGTGGGCTGGGAGTCCACGAAATGCCGGGCCAGACGCAGGCCGAACTCCTCCGGCGAGGCGATGCCGTACTGCTTGGCGAAGGCGAAGACGGTGTTCTTCTGGGTGTCGGTCGGCAGCACCGCGCCGTTGTCGCCGGTCAGGTGCACGTCCTCCATGTCGCCGGACAGCGCCACGCTGACGTTCAGATCGCGCAGATCGTGCTTGTTGCCGTTCTTGGTGACCCGGACGACGCGCGTTTCCGCCTTGCCGTATCGGTTGGGACCGAGCGTGATCGACATTGTTCAGCTACCTCGATAGGTGGAGAAGGAGTACGGACTGAGCAGCAGGGGCACGTGATAGTGCTCCGCCGGGTCGGTGACCGTGAAAGCGATGGTCACCGACGGATAGAACGGACTGATATCGCCGGTGTCGAAGACCAGCCGATGCGTCCCGGCACCGGGCGCGGGCAGATCCTTGATCCGGCCGTCGGCGTCGGTGCGGTGCTCGGCGAGCACCGTCCCGTCGGCGGCTTCCAGTCGCACCGGCAGTCCCGCCGCCGGGCGGCCGGTGGCCGCGTCGAGTACGTGGGTGGACAGACTCACAGCAGCCCCAACAGTTTTCGGATACGCAGGACGGTGATGTCGGCGAGTTCGGCGCGCACCTCGACGCGCTCCTCCTCGACCGAGTTGTGCAGCCGTCGGTGCAGGGCGGTCAGGATCTCGGTCACGCCGCGGCCGGTGGCGCGGATCAGGAAGACGTGGCCGAAACGCTGCTCGTAGGCCAGATTGCGGGCGACCAGTTCGGCCTTGACGGCGTCGTCGGCGGTGGCGGCGTCGGACTGCTCCTGCCGCGACCATTGCGCCTCGCGCCGCGCGTCCTCGGCGGACATGCCGTCGCGATGGGCGGCCTCGGCCCGCTCCCCGATGCGCGGATGCGCCGACAGCGCCTCCTCCACATCGGACCACGCGAGTTCCCGCACCCCGTCCACCGCGGCGGCGAGCAGACTCGCCTCGTCGGCGTAGGGCCGGTTGGCCACCATCTTGCGCACCCACTGCCGGGAGGCACAGCAGCTGAGCAGCTGTGCTTCGGCCTCCTCGAGGGGCAGTGAACCGAGCCATTCCAGGCGACTCGACATCCGACCTCCATCCCTTGACCAGCTACGCCGGTAAGTACACAGGGCGGCCGTGACCAGCGGCAGGGACGAGATCTCCGAAGATGTGGCCTGCTTCACAGCGGTCGGTTTGTAGATACATCCAAGTTCCGTAACCTCGATGTCACTGGCTGTTAGCCTCGGCAATCATGCGGTTGCATTCCCTGCTGGCCATGACGGATCTCGGCCTGCGACTCGTCACCGGCGAGGGCGAGTTGGAACGGTTCGTGCGCTGGGTCGTCACCACCGACATGCTCGACCCGAGCCGATATCTCTCCGGCGGCGAACTGGTGCTCACCGGCCTGCAGTGGTGGCGCGAACCCGCCGACAGCGAGGCGTTCGTCTCGGCGCTGGCGCGTGCCAAGGTGGCGGGACTGGCCGCCGGGGACGCGCTCTACGGCGAGGTGCCCGCCGATCTGGTCGCGGCCTGCGAACAGCACCGCATCCCGCTGTTCCGGGTGCCCGAACACATCGCCTTCGCCACGGTCACCGAACAGGTCAACCGGCATCTGTCCACCGGCCGCGCCGCCGACCTGTCGGCCATCCTGGACCGGCACCGCCGCCTGGTCTCGGGCGAGGGCCTGGATTCGGTGCTGGAACTCGTGGAACGCAATCTGGGCATGCCGTGCTGGGTGGTGTCGTCCACCGGGCGGGTGATCGCCGGACCCGCCGCACCACCGCCCGCCGCGCTGCGCACCGCCTTCCTGGCCGCCCGGCGACTGCCGCACGTGTCGACCGTCGACGGCAGCCGCTATTCACTGTTCGCCGTGGACCCCGACGGCACCTCGCGGGTCGCCGACTGGTTCCTGGTCTTCGCGGGCGACTACAAGGACTGGCACGAGGAGCGCCGCACCCTGATCGGGGAACTGGCCGCCGTGGTGTCGCTGGAACGGGCGCGGCTGGACGACCGGCAGAGCTCCGAGGGGCGCCTCGCGCAGGAGCTCATCGAACTCATCGTCTCCGACGCCAAGACGGCCGACATCGTGTCGCGGCTGGAACTCACCGGGCTCGCACTCTCCGACCGGTACCTCGCGGTGGCCGCCACCGCCGACTCCGGGGCGGTGCGCCCGCGCGAACTGCGCGCGCTGCTGCGGGAGATCCTGCACGACCGCAGCCCCGCCGCCGGGGTGGTCGACGGCGAGGCGATCGTGCTGGTGGCCCTCGGCGGCGACACCTCGCTCGACGACCGCATCCACCGCGCCGTGGAAGCGCTCGGCCCCGGACTCCAGGGCAGTCGGCTGTCGGTCGGCATCAGCGGCGCGGTGGAGGGCGAGGGCCTGCGCGGCGCGATCGAGGAGGCGCGCTACGCCCGCCGCATGGCCGCCGAACGCCCGCAGCCGACCAGCGTGGTGCGCCACGACGAACTGGCTACCCACATGCTGCTGCTGGCCAGCGTGCCGGACGAGGTGCGCCGCATGTTCCGCGTCCGGCTGCTGGACCCGCTCATCAACTACGACAAGGACAATCGCGCCGATCTGGTGAACACGCTGGAGACCTTCCTCGAGCTGTCGGGTTCGTGGGCCCGCTGTTCGGAGGTGCTGCACGTGCACGTGAATACGCTGCGCTACCGCATCCAGCGCATCGAGGAACTCACCCAGCGCGATCTGTCCCGGCTCGAGGACCGCGTCGACTTCTTCCTGGCGCTGGCCCTGCGCTGACCCGGCTATTCCACGGTCACGCTCTTGGCGAGGTTGCGCGGCTTGTCGATATCGCGGCCCAGGGCGCGGGCCAGGTGGTAGGCGAACAGCTGCAACGGCACCGTGAGCAGGATGGGGTCGAGTTCACGGGTGGTGCGCGGGGCGCGAATCACCGCGTCCGCCAAGCCATCCGGGAGATCGGCGTTGGTGACGGCGATGACCGGGCCGCCGCGGGCCTTGATCTGCTCGATGGTGGCGATGTTCTTGGTGAGCAGTTCGTCGTCCGGAACCAGCACCACCGACGGCATATCCGGGTCGATCAGGGCCAGCGGGCCGTGCTTGAGCTCGGAGGCCTGATATGCCTCGGCGTGGACGTAGGAGATCTCCTTGAGCTTCTGCGCGCCCTCGCGGGCCACCGGCCAGCAGCGCACCCGGCCGATGAAGAACATGCGGGTGGCGTCCTTGAACTGCTCTGCGACACTGGCGATCTCGGCGTCCATGGCCAGCACCTCGGACACCCGGTCGGGCAGTTCGCTCAGCGCCGAGACGATGCGGGAGCCGTCGGCGACACCGAGGTCGCGCACCCGGCCGAGCAGGGTGGCCAGCAGGGCGAAGCAGACGCTCATATTGGTGACGGCCTTGGTGGAGGCCACCGAGACCTCCGGACCGGCGTGCAGGAAGACACCGCGGCCGCATTCGCGGGCGATGGCGCTGCCGACACCGTTGACCACGCCGATCACCTGGCCGCCCTTGCGCTTGAGTTCCTGCACCGCGGCGAGGGTGTCGGCGGTTTCCCCGGACTGGCTGACCGCGACGTACAGGGTGTCGTGTTCGACCACCGGATTGCGGTAGCGGAACTCCGAGGCGGGTTCGGCGTCCGCGGGCAGCCGCGACAGCTCCTCCACCAGGCTCGCGCCCAGCTGACCGGCGTAGTAGGCCGAACCGCAGCCGAGGAACTTCACCCGCCGGATCGCCCGCAGCTCGCGGGCGTCCAGGCGCAGGCCGTCGAGGCGGGAGGTGGCGAAGCGCTCGTCGAGGCGGCCCAGCAGGGCGCGGCGGATGGCGTCGGGCTGCTCGCTCATCTCCTTGTGCATGAAGTCGTCGTGCCCGCCCAGGCGGTAGTCGGCGTCATCGACCGCCACGGTGGTGGCCGTCTTGGCGGTGCGCACCGCCTGCAGGGTGCTGGTGTGGAAGTCGTCGGCGGTGACGGTGGCCAGTTCGCCGTCGTCGAGGAACACCACGCGCTGGGTGTGCCGGACCAGGGCGGCCACATCGGAGGCCACGTACATCTCACCCTCGCCGATGCCGAGCACGATGGGGCTGCCGTTGCGGGCCACCACCAGTTCGGTGGGGCTGCGCAGGTCGAGCACGACCAGACCGTACGCGCCGTCGACCTCGGTGAGCGCGGCGCGCACCGCATCCTCCAGGGACGCCGCACCGGCGTCCAGGCGCGCGGCGACCAGGTGCGCGATGCATTCGGTGTCGGTGTCGGAGACGAAGTTCACCCCGGCGCTGGTGAGCTTGGCGCGCAGCACGTCGGCGTTCTCGATGATGCCGTTGTGCACCACCGCGATCCGCTTGGCGGTGTCGAAATGCGGGTGGGCGTTGGCCTCGGAGGGCTCACCGTGGGTGGCCCAGCGGGTGTGCCCGATGCCGATGGTGCCCGGCCCGCCGTCCCCGACCAGGTCCCGCAGTTCGTCGACGCGCACGGCGGCCTTGGTGACCTTCATCCGGCCCCGGTGCAGCACCGCGATCCCCGCGGAGTCGTAGCCGCGGTACTCCAGCCGCCGCAGCCCCTCCAACAGGATCGGTGTCGCCGCCTTGTGGCCGACGTAGCCGACGATTCCACACATACGCTCGCTCTTTCCTTCGGATCTCGGACAGGGATATCAGCTCGCAGGGACGCGGACGCTCAGCCGTACACGATGCGACGCAGCTGCCGTTCGGTCAGCTCTCCCGCCCGCACGGGCCGGTTGGCCAGCTCCTCGGCCAACTCCGCCCAGATCTCCGCGTTCTTGCGCCCGCGCCCACGCAACTCCGCATGCCGCCGCCGCACATACTCCTCGGTCGTCTCACCGAAATAAGCGATCACATCGGCGACCACCCGGGCCGCCACCGCCAGCGGCAACCCGGTGGACCCGGCGACATGCCGCACCAGATCACGCGGCGGAGCTTCGGTAGCGGGCACGGCGACCACCATAGCCACCCCACGACCCTCCGGTGCAATTTCCTGCCCGATTTCGGGCACAAATCTGCAACTACTAGCCTCATGACCATGATGGTTGGGTTCGATCTGGATATGACGCTGGCGGACACGCGGGCGGGGATCGGGGCCGTGTATGCGCGGTTGGCGGCGGAGAGCGGGGTGTTCATCGATGTCGAGTTGGTGACCTCGCGGTTGGGGCCGCCGCTGGAGGTCGAGTTGGCGAACTGGTTTCCGGACGGGGAACTCGATGCCATGGTGGCGCGGTATCGGGAGTTGTATCCGGGGATCGCGGTTCCGGCGAGTGTGACCATGCCGGGGGCGCGGGATGCCATCGAGGCAGTGCGTGCCAGCGGTGGTCGGACCATGGTGGTGTCGGCCAAGAATCACCGGGACACCGTGGCGACGGTGGAGTTCCTGGGGCTGCCGGTCGATGTGGTGCGGGGTGGGCTGTGGGCCGCGGAGAAGGGGAGCGCGCTGCGGGAGCACGGGGCCTGGCTGTATGTCGGCGACCATCCGGGGGACGTCGACGCGGCACGGGCCGCCGGGGCTGTCAGCCTCACCGTGGCGACCGGCGGATACAGCGCCGAGGCGCTGCGCGACTACGGCGCGGACGCGGTGCTGTCGGAGCTGACCGCCTTCCCGTCCTGGTTGCGCGACAATCCGATCCAGCCGCCGAGGATGCCGCCCAGCGCCGCCACCGCCACGGCCAACAGTGCGAACACCACCACCAGGATCACCAGCCCGAACGCCATCGACCAGTAGCCCTGGCCGCGCGGGTCGATGAACGGATACGGATACCAGTCCACGATCGGCCCGCGTACCAGCGTGTACACGCCGTACAGCACCGGATACACCAGCCACACCCCCACCAGGCGCGCACCGACGGACAGCCGGGAGGGCACCAGCAGCCAATCCACCAGTATGACGATGGGCAGCAGGCGATGCATCAGGTCGTTGAGCCACTTGTCCTGGAGCATCACGTCGATATTCGCCAGCAGCACCGCGTAGACCACGCCGGTGATCACCAGGTAGAGCGTGGCCGCGCCGCGGAACAGCTGCCAGCGGTGCGATCGCGGATCGAGGAAGCCGCCGACCAGCAGGGCGAGCACGCCGATCACATTGGACTGGATGGTGAAGTAGCTGAAGTAGTTCGCGATCGACCAGTCGGCCACACCCAGATTCTGCGCCGGTATCCAGATCAGCCCGAACAGACCGAGCAGACCGAACGCAATCCGCGCCAGACGAATCCACACTGGTGTCACTGAACTGGTCACCATGGGTGAATGGTCCCACAGTGGACCCTGCCAACGACGACGAATCGCTCATACGGCAATCTCCTGGCTAGCCCTGACCGGGCGCTCGCCCACCGCCGCCGCGCAAACCGGGCACAGGCTTCGCTACGCTGGTTGACGCAATGACCAGGACCGCCGCCACCTTCCGCGAGCTTCGTTCCCGCCTGGCCGATCTCTCGATCCGCGACGAACACCGTTTGCGTCGGCGGCTCGACAAGGTCCGCGGCGGCGATCTCAGCCAACTCGAAGCCGATATCGACGCCGCCGCCCAGCGCGTCGCCGCCCGCCGCGCCGCGGTGCCGACCATCCGCTATCCGGAGCAGCTGCCGGTCTCGGCGCGACGCGACGATATCGCGAAGGCCATCGCCGAGAACCAGGTCGTGATCGTGGCCGGTGAGACCGGCTCGGGTAAGACCACCCAGCTGCCGAAGATCTGCCTGGAGCTGGGCCGCGGCATTCGCGGCACCATCGGCCACACCCAGCCGCGGCGACTGGCCGCGCGGACGGTGGCCGAGCGCATCGCGTCCGAACTCGACACCGAGCTGGGCGACGCGGTGGGCTACACGGTCCGCTTCACCGATCAGGCGTCGGATCGCACGCTGGTCAAACTCATGACCGACGGCATTCTGCTGGCCGAGATCCAACGCGACCGGCTGCTGCGCCGCTACGACACCATCATCATCGACGAGGCGCACGAACGCAGCCTCAATATCGATTTCCTGCTCGGCTATCTGAAGCAGCTGCTGCCCAAGCGGCCCGACCTCAAGATCGTCATCACCTCGGCCACCATCGACCCGGAGCTGTTCGCGAGACATTTCGCGGACGAGAAGGGTACGCCCGCACCGATCGTCGAGGTGTCGGGGCGCTCGTATCCGGTCGAGATCCGCTATCGCCCACTGTCGCTGGAGATTCCGCTCACCTCGGACGATCCCGACGACGAGGACACCGAGATCGTGGACCGCGATCCCACCGACGCCATCGCCGACGCGGTGCGCGAACTCCAGCGCGAGGGTGACGGCGACATCCTGGTCTTCCTGTCCGGCGAACGCGAAATCCGGGATACCGCCGACTCGTTGCGCGATCTGAAGCTGCCGCGCACCGAGATCCTGCCGCTGTACGCGCGGCTCTCGGCGGCCGAACAGCACAAGGTGTTCGCGCCGCATACCGGCCGCCGCGTGGTGCTGGCCACCAATGTGGCCGAGACCTCGCTCACCGTGCCCGGTATCCGCTACGTCATCGACCCGGGCACCGCACGTATCTCGCGGTACTCCATGCGCACCAAGGTGCAGCGACTGCCCATCGAGCCGATCTCCCAGGCATCGGCGCGGCAGCGCTCCGGCCGCTGCGGCCGCGTGGCGGACGGCATCGCGATCCGCCTGTACTCCGAGGACGATTTCGGCTCGCGCCCCACCTTCACCGAACCGGAGATCCTGCGCACCAATCTGGCCGCGGTCATTCTCCAGATGACGGCGCTGGGACTCGGCGATATCGAGAGCTTCCCGTTCGTGGAGGCACCCGACAGCCGCGCCATCCGCGACGGCATCGCGCTGCTCGAGGAGTTGGGCGCGCTCGGCCGCCGCTCCGAATCCGAATCGGCCGCGCGGCCCGGCATTCCGGACGCCGGACTGGTGCTGACCCCGGTCGGCCGCGATATGTCCCAGCTACCGGTGGATCCGCGCATGGCTCGCATGCTGGTGGAGGCGCACCGCAACGGCACCCTGCCCGAAGTGCTGCGCATCGTCGCGGCGCTGTCGATTCAGGATGTGCGCGAACGGCCGGTGGAGCATCAGCAGGCGGCCGACACCAAACATGCGCGGTTCACCGTGGAGGGTTCGGACTTCCTGGCCTACCTACGCCTCTGGGATTACCTCGCGGATCAGCGGAAAGCACTGTCGTCCAACCAGTTCCGGCGGCTGTGCCGCGACGAGTTCCTGCATTACCTGCGCATTCGGGAGTGGCAGGACCTACACGGGCAGCTGCGCACCATCACCCGCGGGCTCGGCTGGACGGTCGAGGAACGCAGCGAGCGATCGGTGCTCGGCGACGACGCGCTGCCCTGGGACACCACCTCGATCCATCAGGCACTGCTCTCCGGCATGCTCTCGCATCTCGGTGTGCGCGAAGCGGAGTCGCGGGAGTTCCTGGGTGCCCGCAATGCCAAGTTCATGATCTTTCCGGGCTCGTCGCTGGCCAAGAAGCCGCCGCGCTGGGTGATGGCCGCCGAACTGGTGGAGACCTCCCGGCTGTGGGGCCGCATGGCCGCGCGGATCGAACCGGAATGGGCCGAGCGCCTGGCCGGGGACCTGGTCAAACGCACCTACTCCGAACCGCATTGGTCGTCCAAGCGCGGCGCGGCCATGGCCTATGAGCGCGTCACGCTCTACGGGGTGCCGCTGGTGACGCAGCGGCGGGTGGACTTCGGACGCATCGACCAGCAGCTGTCCCGCGAGCTGTTCATCCGGCATGCCCTGGTGCAGGGTGAGTGGCAAACCAGACACGCCTTCTTCCAACGCAATCGGGATCTGCTCGAGGATGTCGCCGATCTGGAGCACCGGGCCCGGCGACGCGACATCCTGGTCGACGACCAGGTGCTGTTCGACTTCTACGACCAGCGGATTCCCGCCGACGTGGTGTCGGTGCGGCATTTCGACAGCTGGTGGAAGAAGGAGCAGCGCAAGAATCCGGACCTGCTGGACTTCACCGCCTCCACCATCGTCAACGACGATGCGGCACTGCTGGATCCGACCGCCTACCCGGACAGTTGGCGGCAGGGCGAGCTGACCTTCCCGCTCACCTATCAGTTCGAACCCGGCCAGGCCGATGACGGTGTCACCGTGCACATTCCGGTGGCCCAGCTGGCGCACGTGCGCGCGGTGGGCTTCGACTGGCTGGTGCCGGGCATGCGCGAGGAACTGGTCACCGCGCTCATCAAGACGCTGCCGAAGCAGTTGCGGCGCATGGTGGTTCCGGCACCGGACTACGCGCGCGCGGCGCTGGAAACGCTCACGCCGCGCGCCGAACCACTGCGCACCGGGCTGGCGCGGGAGCTGTCGCGGCTCGGATCGGTCACCATCGCGCCCGGACAGCTGGATCCGGCGGGCCTGCCCGATCATCTGCGCATGACCTTCGCCGCGGTCGACCAGTCCGGGGCGATCGTGGCGCGCGGCAAGAACCTGGCGGAGCTGAAGCGCGGGCTGGCCGAACAGGTGTCGAAGTCGGTGGCGCGGGCCAATAACGCCGCCGAACGCGCACCCGCCACGGTGTGGACCTCGGAATCGCTCGGTGAGCTGCCGACCTCGGTCAAGCGCCAGGTGGGGGGTCAGACCATCACCGGCTATCCGGCCCTGGTGGCCGAACCGGAGGGTGTGGCGGTCCGTGTGCTCAGCTCACCGGGCGAACAGGCCGCGGCCATGCGGGTCGGTACGCGCACTCTGCTGCTCGGTGCGCTGCCGACGTCGCCGCGTGCGGTCACCGCGGGGCTGCCGCCCGCGGATCGGCTTGCGCTGAGCCAGAATCCGTACGGTTCGCTGGATGCGCTGCTGGAGGACTGCCGCGCCTGCGCCGCCGATGAGCTCATTGCCGCCGCGGGCGGTCCGGTGCGCGGTCCCGAGCAGTTCCGGGCACTCGTGGAGCGGGTGCGTCCGGAGTTCGGCACCGCCGTGGCGCGGATCGTGCGCCTGGTCGTGCCGGTACTGGCCGAGGCGCACCGGGTGCGCTCGGCCCTGGTCGACACCCGTGATCGCGAAGCCGCCGAGGATGTGCGCCACCAACTCGATGACCTGGTGTTCCCCGGTTTCATCTCGGAATGGGGCAGGGCGCGGCTGCGGGAGCTGCCCCGCTACCTGGCGGCCGCGCGGCTGCGGCTGGAGGCGCTACCCGCGGCCGCCGCACGGGATCGGCAGGGGATGGTCGAACTCGACCGGGTGCATGCGGCCTACGACCGGCTGGTCGACGCGCTGCCCGAGGGGCGGCGCGGCGGGCGCGATGTGGTCGAGATCTGGTGGATGATCGAGGAATTGCGGGTGAGCCTGTTCGCGCAGCAGCTGGGAACGCCGTATCCGGTGTCGGCCAAGCGGATCGAGAAGGCGATCGAGGCGGTGCGGAAGGCCCCGGCGGGTCGGCGGTAGGGGTTCGGCGCGGCGGCGCGGGCGGACGCGGCCGTTCGGAATATGCCGCGCTCGCCCACTCCACGCCCCAGCACGGACAGCCCGCGCGCGTCCGGACCGCTCTGTCGGCGGCACGCGGGTCGCTCTGTCGGCCGCGCGCGGGTCGTTCAGTCAGCGGCACGCGGGTCGCTCTGTCGGCCGCGCGCGGGTCGTTCAGTCAGCGGCACGCGGGTCGCTCTGTCGGCGGCACGCGGGGTCGTTCAGTCAGCGGCACGCGGGGTCGTTCAGTCAGCGGTCGCGCCGACGGACTGTTCCTCGCGGTGTTTGCGTAGTTCGGCGATCTCGCGTTCGAAATCCTCTGCGGAGCTGAAGGATCGGTAGACGGAGGCGAAGCGGAGGTAGGCGACCTCGTCGAGGTCGCGCAGCGGGCCGAGGATGGCGAGGCCGACCTCGTGGCTGGGCACCTCCGGAGCGCCCTTGGCGCGCACCGCATCCTCCACCTGCTGGGCGAGCAGGTTGAGGGCGTCGTCGTCGACCTCGCGGCCTTGGCAAGCGCGTCGCACGCCGCGGATCACCTTTTCGCGGCTGAACGCCTCGCTCACGCCGCTGCGCTTCACCACCGAGAGAATCGCGGTCTCGACCGTGCTGAACCGCCGCCCACACTGCGGGCAGGCACGTCGCCTCCTGATGGCGGTGCCTTCCTCGGCCTCACGCGAGTCGACCACCCGGGAATCCGGGTGACGACAGTACGGGCAATGCATTCCGGATCCTTCGTCGATGCCTGGGGTCCTCAGCAATCCGAGGATACCCGGCGGGACGCAATTACCGTGCGCCCGGTCTTGACATCAGGCCGTCAGCTGCCACTGCGAGGTCACGTCGGCGAGCAGATCCGGCAATCTGACCAGGAGGCGGCCGTTCGCCAGCTTGGCCGGGAAAGGCTCGGCCAGAACCGGTCTCGCGACCGCGGGATCGGCGACCATGGCCAGGTAGCTGGGCAGCAGATCGTTGACGATGTAGTGCCAGCGCGTGTCCCGATCGGCCCAGTTGAAATCGGGCAGCGGCGTGCGCAGTGAGATGGTGCGCCCGCCCGCCTCGGCGGTGAGGGTGGTGGGCGCGAAGACGCCGGGGGCGCGCACGCCGGGTACGGCCGCCTTCCCGGCGACGGTGCTCACGTAGGTCATGACCCGGCCCATGGCACCCCACCCCCGGGAGGTCACATCCCACTGGTCGGCGATGATCTGATTCTGTTCCCGGTCGGTCATCCGCACCGCCGCGTCCGCCAGGCCGGCCGGGGTGCCGACCGCGATTCCGCGCCAGGCCAGGATGGCGTTCTCGTCCAGGACCCCGGCCCGGTACATCTCCTCCACCGCGGCCAGGCCCCCGGCCACGTACGCCTCGTGCATGGGCACCTGGTCGATGAAGATGTGCTTCTGCATGATCATCAGCCGGGTCTGGTACCAGGTCAGATCCGCGGCGGTGAGCCGTGCGCCCGCGCTGGCGAGCAGCCGGATATCCGAGGGCAGGATGTCGAGCAGCTCCGGCGGTGTGGTGCGCAGCAGGTCGGCCACGGCATTGCCGAGCTGATGCACGCCGGGCACGCTCACGATCGCACCCATATCGCTCATATCGAAGAAGCCGGAGGCGAACGAGCCGCCCGCCAGCCCGGCCAGGCCCACCCAGTAGAAGTCCGGATGCTCGTTGTTGAGCCGCAGATAGTTCACATACACCTGGGTGAAGGTGCGGGTATTGGCGTCGACGCCGAGGGTGGGGTCCCAGGCCGCCAGGTCGATATCGGCATGGCGGGTGGCGACCGTGAGCCAGTACTGATGCAGCAGCGTGGCATAGCGGCGCGGTGCCACACCCGCCGCGCGGACCTCGTCGAGCGCCAGGCGCAGCGACTCCGGGTCCAGCGGCAGCGCCGGATGCAGCCCGCCACCGCCGGCCCCGTCGCCGTTCACCGGCGGCAGGTCCAGGTAGGCGGCATAGGCCGAGTCGGCGTGGGCCGCCGGTGCCGTGACGAGTGTGGCCGGTACCGCGACCATGCCCAGCGCCAGGCAGGTCGCCATGCCCAGCAGTCGAACCACGGCCCCGGTCCGCCGATTTCCCTTGCTACGTCCGCTCATCGATCGCACATTCCCCTGTTGCCGCGGTCACATTCCCGAGGAACGTAGCAACACGTTTCAGTTTGCGATCAACAATTCCGGCCACACCCCGTGGCCCATTCGACCCAACTCCCGCGGCGACCTTCCCCAGTCGCCGCGGAAGCCGAACGCCTAGCGCGGAACGGCGGGCGGCACCTGGGCGGGCGCGATCTCGCTGGACATGATCTCGGCGGGCATGATCTCGGCGGGCACGGTCTGCGAGCCGAACTCACCGGCACGCAGCTGCGCCAGCGCGATCAGACCCGCCACCGCCATGGCGCTCACCAGCGCCGCGATGGCCAGCGCCGCGAGCCCGGCCTGTGCACGCCGCACCCGACTGAACGAGGGGCGGCGGCGCATCGCCTCGGGTTCGGTGCGCATCACGACATGGTCGCGACGCATCCGCGCCCGGCCGTAGGACACGACACCGGGGCTCGGCCGATTCCGACACGGCCGCCGTTCCGCGACCGGGCGCGACGCGGCATTCACGACACGCGCGGGCGCGAAGCTGGCGCGGATGGCGCGCGGGATGGTGTCGAAGCCGAGATCGCTTCCCAGGGTGTCGAATTCGCTGACCACAGTGCGCATCGAACAAACCTCCGAAGTGGGCTTATGGTGGATGTGCCGAACATGTTCGCTCATGTGTTCGAAGAACTGATGTTCGAATTTCTACCACGCCCCACCGACAGAATCCAGCATTTCCGCGACATGCGTCGAACAGATGTTTGATCCAGCGCGGCCCTCGGACTACAGTCGAAGCACGAATTCCGGGTAGCCACCCACAATTCCGGTGCAGCAGCATTCCGGTGAGACACAGCAGGGAACGGAGGACGACGGCGGTGAGCGAACACGGCGGCGTGGACGGTGACAACGAACCGGTCGGCGACGACAGCACCGAAGCGTCCGGCACCGGGGCGGATCTCACCGTCCGGCAGCGCAAGGTGCTGGAGGTCATCCGCACCTCGGTGAGCGACCGCGGCTATCCGCCGAGCATCCGCGAGATCGGCGACGCCGTCGGCCTCACCTCCACCTCCTCGGTCGCCCATCAGTTGCGCGCCCTGGAGCGCAAGGGCTACCTGCGGCGCGACCCCAATCGGCCACGCGCCGTGGATGTCCGGGGCCTGGACGAGACGGCCGTGCGCGCCACCGGCGTGACCCAGCTGCGTCCGGTCGGCGCGGAGCCCGCCGATTCCGGCGATCAGCCCATCCCGACCTACGTGCCCGTGCTGGGCCGGATCGCCGCCGGTGGTCCGATCCTGGCCGAGCAGGCAGTGGAGGACGTGTTCCCGCTGCCGCGCGAGCTGGTCGGCGAGGGGTCGCTGTTCCTGCTGAAGGTGGTCGGCCAGTCCATGGTCGACGCCGCCATCTGCGACGGCGACTGGGTGGTCGTGCGCCAGCAGAACGTGGCCGACAACGGCGATATCGTGGCCGCCATGATCGACGGCGAGGCCACGGTCAAGACCTTCAAGCGCACCGGTTCCCAGGTGTGGCTGATGCCGCACAACCCGCTGTTCGAGCCCATCCCGGGCAATGACGCACAGATTCTCGGCAAGGTTGTCACGGTGATCCGCAAGATCTGACCGTGCCGAGCCGCCGTGGCCGGGCGCCCGCCCCGCAGACCGGGCGCCGGGCCACGGCGGTTTTTTCGTATCGACGGC
Organism: Nocardia sp. CC213A; assembly: GCF_030766805.1. Lineage (NCBI taxonomy): Bacteria > Bacillati > Actinomycetota > Actinomycetes > Mycobacteriales > Nocardiaceae > Nocardia > Nocardia sp. CC213A. The sequence continues at coordinate 16,590 of NZ_JASFXA010000035.1, read as the reverse complement.
CTTCACCGCTACGTCGCCGTGATGCCGCCCCACACCGCGCGTGAACCGCTCTCACCGACGCGGTAGATCTGCACACCCGCCGCGACCCCGGCGACGATCGCGAGCACGATGAGGACACTCACCACGGGACGGCCGATGGTCGCGCCGCGCTCCTCGCGCCAGTGCCAGAGCAGCAGCAGGAGCGCCACCACCAGCAGCGGGATCACGTAGTAGAGGCTGGCGCGGCCGAGTTCGACGTGTTCGTCGACGGCGGGCGTGCTGCCCACCCTGGTGTACAGCCACTCGCCCGCGTCGATGGTGAGCGGTGTCAGCGCGACCACCACCACCGCCAGGACCGCGGTCGGCCAGACGAGTCGCCGGCGCGCGGCCACCCACAGTGCACAGAGGATGAGCAGCGCCGCGGTGAGCGGCACCAGCACCACCAGTGCGTGGACCAGTAGGACATGCGCGGGCAGTCCGTCGAGGGTCGTCATGGCAGCGCCTCCGTTCCGTCGCGCGGATACCGAGAACAACGTATCCCGGCGCGCCACGGTTCGGGTGTCAGCCGCCCGCGACTTCCGTCCGCGCGGTCTCGGCGGGCTCGATCCGGGACATGAGGACGGTCGCCTCGTTGTCCTCGGCCGGTTCGGCGGGTTTGGTGTCGGTCGGGCCGACCAGCGGCACGGTCAGATAGCCGAGCAGTTCGTACCGCACCGGAACGGTGAGCGCCGCCGAATGACGGTCGTGGGCGATGAACGCGAGACCGGGGCCGAGCACGGAGCGCACGGCGTCGAGCCAGCGTCCGTCGGTTACCCGGCAGTCCGCCCAGGGGAAGTACTCGAGCCCGGTGCGCAGGAAGAACCGCTCACCGATGCCCGCGCGGCGCAGCAATTCCCCATGCCACTCGTCGACGCGGGGCTTGGCGGTCCCGGCGTAGATGCGCTGGTTCGGCGCCGGGTTGGCGGTGCCGAAATCGGCGAGGGTGTCCAGCAGCTGCTGGGGCAGCTCGTCGGCGCGTACGAAACCGAGCACCTCCAGCCCCTCCAGGAGCCGGGGTAGTTCACTCGCGCGCCGCTGATCCTCGTGGAGCTTGAACTTGCGTCGAATGCTGTCGCTGCGCATCTACGTCCTCGCCGAACCGTTCACGTCGACGCGCTCAGCACCACACGAATCCGCTTGCGCCGGAATCTCGCCAGCGGTAACCAACATCGTCGAACCTTCCAATTTCCCTCATCGCGACCCGCGACATTCTGCCCATGACGGGCGATGTGCCCCGGATCACACGCACCATAACATGGTCAATCGTACGAATAACACTCGCGGCGATCCGTCGGTAAACGTTTAACCCGTGGTCATCGGGGGTACGCACCGCCGACGATCTCGCCCTGGGTGACCAATCCGGGATTGCCCGCATCCCAGTAACCGTGGTGCGCCCACGGCTCTCCCGGGAACACCGTGAGGAACGGCAATTGCAGCCGGGTGCCCGGCGCGGACTCGAAAACCGTTGCGCCGAACGCCCGTTCGATCGGACTGATACCGTGCGCCACGGAACCGAAGACGGCGACCGGATCGGCGGCGGCCGCGGTGGCGAAGATGTGCCGGGGGTTGTCCGCGGGCGGCACGCCGTCGAGCCGGAGCTCGGTGACATGGTCGGTCCGTACCCCCGGACTGCCGACGAAAATCACACTATCGGCCGCGAGAGACCCTCCTCCGGTGGCCGCGACACCGATCACGGTACTGCCGTAACTGTGGCCTACGAGCGTGGTGTGCGCGGGCGGGCCGGAGTGGGTGGCGCGCAGGCCGTCCAGGAAGCGGTCGAGCGCGGGAGCGGCGGCGGTGGCGTAGTCGGGACGCAGCGCGGCCATCAGGTCGGGCGGCGCGTGGTAGCCGTACCAGGCGATCACCGCGCTGCGCTCGGCCGGATTCGCGCGTGTGGCCGCGTCCAGCAGCGCACGGGAGCGGTCGACGCCCGCGCCGATGGTGCCCAGCCGCGCGCCGGTGCCGGGGAGGAAGGTCGCGATGTTGCGGGCGGCGTCCGGATTGCCGAGGGCGATCGCGCCCCGCCCGCTGTCGTCGACCGCCAGCAGATAGCGGGGCGGGTCACCGCCACCGTCGAGCTGCCGGCGAACCACCCGATAGTCGGCCAGCCGAGTGTGCGCCTCCTGCCGGGCGGCGTCCCACTCCCGCAGGCGTATCCACTCCGCCGGTGTACTGGGCGGATTCCGCCCGGCCGCCCAGTCCGGATGCAGCCCGTCGAGGTAGGCGAGTTCGGCGTGGGCGGCCGACTCCAGCCGCGCCAGATACCGCCGGTTGTAGAAGTCCCGCGCCACCGCCGGAATGCCGTCGCGATTCCCGATGGCCGGGTCGTAGGCGACGAGCGCGTCGCGATCGGCGGGCGTGAGGGATTCCCACAGCTCGTGCACGGCGTACGGGTCGTCGGGGAACAACGCGGCGCCGTCCAGGATATCGATAATGCGCGAATCCGGCCGTGCGCCCTGGGGATTCGCCGCCAGCGCGAGCAGTTCGGCACGGGCGTCGTCGAGTCGGGCGGCCACCTCGCGATCCAGCCCGTCGGCGCCCACCAACAGCGGCACCAGCCGCGCCTGGAGTGCCGCGGCCTTGGTGTCGAGACATGCCTGGAGTGCGAGATCAAGCGCGGGATTGCCCGTGTTCGCCACGGGTGCGGTGACCGTACCGTCGTCGGCGACCACGCAGCCGTGAGCGTGGGCGTCGTCCTCGAGGCCGAGTACCGTGGCGCGGATCTCCGCGAGATTCCCGGCGTCCGCGCAGGCATCGGCGATATCGAGTACGGCCGCCGCCAGATGGCCGGCCGCCAGCTGCGACTCCAGCGCCCGCAGCGCGGCCGCGGCGGCGGCGTCGCCGCGCCACCGCCCCACTGCCTCGTCGACATCACGGCCGACCCGGCGCACGGCCTCGGCCATGCGCAGATTCATCGCCGCCAGCGAATCGGCGGTGACGGCCACGGTCGCGGGATCCCAGCCGCGCATCCGGGACAGGCTCGCTCGCGACACGGCGGCACTCCCCCGCTACGAGGTGCCGTGCAGGTATCCGTCCAGCCGCTCGGTGAGCGCCTGATCCAGCGCCTCGTAGGTGGTGGCGCCGTGGTCGGCCGCATCGGCGAAGCCCCGCACCTGCCGAGCCATATCGCGCAGCGCCGTCCGTAGCGGTTCACTCAATTCGACGGCGGCGGACCCGATGGCCGAATTCGGCATGGCCCGCCCCACCGTCGCGATCAGTCCGACCGGATCGATGCCACCGATGGCATCGGCCTCCCCACGCACCCCCGCCGCCATGACGCGCAGGGCCTCGATATCGGTTCGCAGCATCTCCCCCATTGGAAATCCCCTTTCTGCCGGGAAATCTAGCAGTCGGCCGAGATCCCGGCCGGGTGAGAACGTTCGTTGGGGATGATCCGCGCGCTGTTCACATCCCGGGCGCACGGTGGTCGCACCCGACCGGCGGGTGCGGTAGAGAGGACATATGCACGCAGCCCGATTGCGTCGCCTAGTCATCACGCCGGTGTCGATCTGCATCGCGGCGGCGTTCACCGCGGCCGCGGCCACACCGGCGGCTCCCCCGTTCGACACCTACGTCGCACTCGGGGATTCCGCGGCGGCGGTGGGGTCGCTCGACAGAATCCAGCCGGGCAGTCCCCGGTTCTGCGACCGCGCCGCCGACAACTATCCGTCGGTCGTGGCGCGCACGCTGCGGGTGCGCGAGTTCGTCGATGTCAGCTGCAGTGGAGCGAAGACCGCGAATATGACTGCGCCGCAGGTCGGCCGCGGCGGAGCGGTGAACCCACCGCAGCTCGACGCGCTCATGCCCGACACCGACCTGGTCACACTCACCATCGGGGGCAACGACATCGGTGTCTTCGACGTCAATGTCATCACCGCCGCCCAGCTCACCATGCTCACCGAGCGCATCGGGGCGATACTCACCGAGATCCGTCGGCGCTCCCCGCACGCCACCGTCGTGCTCACCACCTACCTGCGGTATCTGCCCACGAGCGGACAGTGTTTCGGCGTGCTCGACCACGGTGGCGGACAGCGTCTCACCGACACCCTGCGCGAGCTGGCCCGCGCCCACGGCGCCCGCTTCGCCGACAACTACGCCGCGACCGGACACGACATCTGCGCACCGGTCGAGGTCCGCCGGGTCAATGGTCCGCGCCCGGAGACACCGACCGTGCCGCTGCACGCCAATGTCGCGGGACAGGCGTATCTGGCCGCGGTGGTCGTCGACGCGGCGCTGGCCTGACCGCCGGAAACCCACCGCCCCTGCCGGTTCCCCGGCTTTCCGGCTACGCTGGCCCCGGCGAGCAATCTCGTTGCCGCCCTGAATAATTGGTCGCCCACGCCGCACGGAATCCCGGACAACGACGTCTCCACCGACCTGACGAACCTGCCGTGCTCGAGCCTGTGGGATCGACAGTTGGGACTGGGACAGATGCACACACTCGACAGCTTCTCCACCCGCAACGGCGGCTTCCGCGACGTCGTGGTGACGGCGGTGGAGATGACCACCTCGATCGCCGCCGATACCGAGGGCACCTGGCAGGGCCTGCTGGCCGGGGCGAGCGGAATCAGCACCCTGACCTCTCCGGAGATCACCCGCCACGAGCTACCCCATGCCATCGGCGGCACCCTGGTCGACGACCCCACCGCCGGTCTGGACCGGGTTCGCAAACGGCGCATGTGCTACGTGCAGCAGATGGCGTATGCCATGGGAAAACGCCTGTGGGAGAACGCCGGAACACCCGAGGTGGACGCCGACCGGCTGGGCGTCTGCATCGGCACCGGCCTCGGCGGCGCGGACACCATCGTGGCGGCCGACGCGGCCATGCGGGAACACGGCTACCGGAAGGTGTCGCCGTTCGCGGTGCCCATGTCCATGCCCAATGGCGTATCCGGCGTGGTGGGTCTCGAGGTCGGCGCCCGCGCCGGTCTCGTCACGCCGGTATCGGCGTGCGCCTCCGGCTGCGAGGCGCTGGTGCACGCGTGGCGTTCCATCGTGCTCGGCGAGGCGGACATGGTCATCGCCGGTGGCGTCGAGGGCTATATCAATCCCGTGACCATCGCCGGATTCTCGATGGCGCGGGCGCTCAGCTCCCGTGTCGACGATCCGGCGCGGGCCTCGCGCCCCTTCGACCGCGATCGCGACGGTTTCGTCTTCGGAGAGGCGGCGGCGCTGCTGATCGTGGAATCGGAGGACCACGCGCGGGCGCGCGGCGCCACCCCGCTGGCCCGGCTGCTCGGGGTGGGGCTCACCGCCGACGGTTACCACCTGGTGGCCCCCGATCCGGAGGGGCAGGGCTGTGCCCGCGCGATGCGCCGCGCGGTCGCGACGGCCGGGGTCAGCCCGAGCGAGGTCGACCATGTCAATGCCCACGCCACCGGCACCACCATGGGCGACCTGGCCGAGGCGCGGGGTATCGCGGCGTCGATCGGCCGCCATCCGTCGGTGTACGCGCCGAAATCGGCGCTGGGTCATTCGGTCGGCGCGGTCGGCGCGTTGGAGGCCGTCATCTCGGTGCTCACGCTGCGCGATCAGGTGGTGCCGCCCACGCTCAATCTGGACAATCAGGATCCCGAAATCGAACTGGACGTAGTTCATTCCACTCCGCGGCACATGAATGTGGAGTTCGCCCTCAACAATTCGTTCGGCTTCGGCGGGCACAATGCCGCCGTACTGTTCGGACGCTACTGATCACGGATACGACGGCGAACATTTTCGGGGTCCCCGGCATCGACCGGGCGGCGGATGAGATCATGCCGTATCGGCGTGGTCACCCCGTACCCCGTGGTCTGCAAACCGGTTGGGAGCCACGGGAGTACGAGCACCCGGTACCACCGCCGAACCGCAGAGGAAATGAGGACGATGAGCGAGAACCCCGAGATCCAGGGAGCGGAACCACCGACGCGCGGCAATCGCGTGATCGTCGCGCTCATGGCGATCGCCATAATCGGCGCGCTGTTCACCGCCGCCATGATGGCGGGATGACCGAACTCAGTCGCCGTCGCCCGAACGCGCCGCCGTGACACGCTGCTCGTAGCGGGCGACCGCGGCGGCCACCTCGGGCCACCAGGTCAGGAAGTCCTCGCGCATCCCGTCGGTACCCAGCACGCACAGGGTGCCGACGGTGGTGCCGACCTTGCGCGCCAACGGGGTGAGTTCGGGCGGCAGGGTCATCTGCCGGAACACATTGGACAGCCGGATGGCCACGATGTCGTTCACCTGCTCGCGCAGCCACTCGACCGACATCCGGAAGTCGTCGCGCAGCAGCACCTCGAGGAACGGCGCGGCCACGCGCAGCAGTTCCTCGGCGTCGAAATCGGTTCCCGGACGGACGAATCCGTGCCTGCGCAGGGCGGCGTCCAGTTCCGCGGGCGTACCGTTGAACAGCACCTCGCTGATGTCGGCGACGATGGCACGGAAGTCGCGCGGATATCCGGCGCAAGCGCCGAAGTCGACCACTGCGAGTCGGCCGTCCGGCAGCATCAGGAAGTTCCCGGGATGCACGTCACTGTAGAGCAGACCGCAGCGCCGATAGGACATCTCCAGGAAGCGGAACACCCGCCGTCCCCACCGGCTGCGCTCGTCGACCGCGACACCGCCGGAGATGAGTCGGGTCAGCGCGATACCCTCGACCCAGTCGCTGACCAGCACGTGTTCGGTGTGTTCGACAACCGCGGGCACCAGGAAGTCGGGGTCTCCGGCGAAGGCGTCGGCACAGCGCTGCTGATTCGCCGCCTCCCGGTGGTAGTCCAGTTCGTCGCCGACCATGGAGCACACCATGTCGACCACCGCGTGCACATCCGCGCCCGGCATGACCGCGCCGATGATTCCGGTCACGCTGCGCAATTGGCTCAGATCCGACGCCACCGCCTGCTGTGCGCCCGGGTACATGACCTTGACCGCGACCTCGCGGCCGTCGTGCCAGACGGCGCGGTGCACCTGCCCGAGTGAGGCCGCCGCGGCCGGTCGATCCGAGAAGTCACGGAATCGCTCCCGCCACCGGGGGCCGAAATCTTCGGCCAGCACCTGATGGACGAGCGCGGGCAGCATCGGTGGCGCAGAATCCTGTAATCGGGCGAGGGCAGTGCCCGCTATCTCCCCGAATTCCAACGGGACCAGCGGTACGGCCGACCGATACACCGACGCCAGCTGGCCGAGTTTGGCCGCGCATCCGCGCAATTCGCCGAGGACGTCGACCAGATGCTCGGCGGTGCGCACCTGAATATCGCGATCGATCTCCGCCGCGGTGCGCCCGAGCATGCGCCGACCCAGGCCGGCCGCGCGCCGTCCCGCATACGCGACGGGTACGGCCGCCAATTTCGCATCGCGCCGCAATCGCCCCGTCGGCGCCGGTCCCGCATCCTTGCGGTGCCGCCCCGGAAACGGAATCACCCGCCCCGAAGTCTGCCTGCCACTCACCATTCACACACCGCCCACTGTTCCCTGCGGTGTGTAGTCTGTCACACGCTCCGGCGACTTGCGAATAGCACTGTTCGTCAACCGCGCGCGCCGGGATTCACCCGATCAGGATCAGGCCAGACCCCAGGCGTGCAGGATGTAGGTGATGTTCGCGGCGATATTGGTGACGACGTTGGCGAGATTCAAGGCGGCGGAACCGAGATCGATAATGGGCATGGCTGTTCCTCTGAACTGGACTACATGAACCATGTCGAAAGTAGTCAGACGTCCAGAACTTGGCGATGATCGATGGCCTATCGCACAGCGGGAGCGCCGGCGTGACCGACCTCTCATCCGTGTCGCTGCCCCAGGTCACGGCAATCGGCGGGTAACACTCTGGGGATGACGATCCTGGAGCGCGGACTGTCGGCGCTGCTGACGGCGGAACGCGCCATCCGGCCGAACTACCCCGGTGTCGTGGTCGCGGCCATCTTCTTCGCCTGGTCGGTATCACCGTCGCTGCTCCCGCGCACCTGGCTGTTCCAGGGACTCGTCAGCGGCGTGAGCGCCGTGATCGGCTATGCCGTCGGCTGCGTGCTGGAGTGGGCGTTCACGCGCTGGGTGCGGCCGCGGCTGCCGGAGCGCGCGTGGATCGCCACACTCATGAATCCGCCGCAGCGCGTGCAGGATCTACTCAAGGCGGGCACGGTGGTGGCGGTGGTCGTCGGGGCGGCGCTCATCCTGGTGCGCTCGGCCCGCTGGCAGCGCAACCTCCAGACGATGATGGGCATGGAGCCGACCACCACCTCGAGCTATCTGCGCACCGAGCTGCTGGCCTTCGCCACCGTCGCGCTGATCATCCTGGTGTTCCGGCTGCTGCGCTGGGCGGTGCGCCGCCTCACCCGGGCGCTCAATATCGATCTGCGCGTCCCGCGCCCGATCGCCCTGCCCGGCGCGGTGGTGCTGGTCGCGGTGTTCTGCGTACTGCTGTGGCAGGGCGTGCTGGTGAAAGCCTTCTTCTCGGTGGCGAACTCGGCCTTCAGCCTGCGCAACGGCCACACCTCCGCGGCCGCCCAGCAGCCCGCGCTGCCGGAACGGTCGGGCAGTCCGACGTCGCTGGCGCCGTGGGACACGCTCGGTTCCGAGGGGCGCTGGTTCGTCTCCTACGCACCGTCGGCCGAGCGCATCACGGCCGTCACGGGAAAGCCCGCGCGCGAGCCGATTCGGGTCTACGCCGGGCTGGAGTCGGCGCCGACACCCGAGGCCGTGGCCGATCTGGTGGTCCGCGAACTCGACCGCACCGGCGCTTTCGACCGGCGGGTGCTGGTCGTGGTCACTACCACCGGCACCGGGTGGGTGGACTCGACCACGGCCGCGGCCATCGAGTACATGTACGGCGGCGATACCGCCATCGCGGCGACGCAGTACTCGTATCTGCCGAGCGTGCTGTCGTTTCTGTCCGACCGCGACAAGGCCACGGAGGCCGGACGGCTGCTGGTGCACGCCGTGCACGCGCGCTGGGCCACGCTGCCGCCGGAGGCGCGGCCGAAACTGCTCGTCTACGGCGAGAGTCTGGGCTCGCAGGGTTCCGAAGGGGCGTTCACCGGTCTCGATGACATCCGCACCCTCGTCGACGGGGTGATGTGGGTGGGTCCGCCGAATTCCAATCGCATCTGGAGTGCGTTGGAGGCGCGACGCGATCCCGGCACCCCCGAGATCCTGCCCGTCTACGCCGATGGACTGGTTGTTCGATTCGCCGGAAGCGCTGCGGATTTGGACCGGCCGGACGCCCAATGGCTGGATCCGCGCGTGGTGTATCTCCAGCACGCCTCGGACCCCATTGTCTGGTGGTCGCCGGATCTGCTGTTCTCCCGACCGGATTGGCTCGCCGAACCGCGCGGTTCGGATGTCTCACGGTCGGTGCGCTGGTGGCCCATCGTCACCTTCTGGCAGATCAGCGCCGATCTGGCCAATGCCCAGAAGGTTCCGGCCGGGCACGGCCACAAGTACGGCACCCTGGTCCTGGACGGCTGGGCCGCGATCACCCGGCCACCGGAGTGGACACCGGAACTCGCGCAGCGTATCCGCGTGGCCCTCGACGCGGACATCGACTGGGAGTACGCGCACAAGTGACGCGCGCGTGCGCCTAACTGACGGCGCGCAGATGGCCGCGACGGCGGAATTCGTCCTTGCGCTTGCGGCGCTCCCGCTCGGACAGGCCACCCCAGATGCCGAAGCGCTCGTCGTGGGCGAGCGCGTACTCGAGGCACTCCCCTTGCACTTCGCAACGGCCGCAGACCAGTTTGGCCTCGCGGGTGGAGCCGCCCTTCTCCGGGAAGAAGACGTCCGGATCGGTCTGGGAGCACAGTGCCAGTTCACGCCACGCCGGATCTTCGGCCTCCACCAGCGGAACGATGGCTAGCTGTTTGATTGCCATTGGAACCTCCCTCGTCTGTCATGCGTCTTCGATCGTCCGATACTCGCAGTGATTTCTTGTGGATCACTTCTAGTCGAATTAGGTAACCATAAGGTAACTGTCTCATGAGTAGTTGTCATCTCGAGACCTGGCGACCAGCCCGCGTGCCGCGATCGACCAGGTAGATCCGCACGCCGCACCCCCGGACGACCGTCCAGCAAGACTCGAGTAGCGGTTGCTGAAATCCGGGGCTACAATCCTGGCGACCTTCGAAACCGCTTGTCGGCCATGTTTTTTGAGTGGTTGCGGCAGGGGGGTACAGAGCCCGGAGACCGTATGCGTTTCCCGTGGTCGACGCGAGTGCGGAAGTGCGGAACTTGTCAGAATCATCCAGTCCCCCGGACGGCGAACCGACCCCACTCAGCATTCGCGGTACGCGCCAGCCCTATCTGGCGCTACTGGTCTGCGCGACCCTGACCACCGTGCTCGGCGCCGCCGCGGTGTTCTTCGCACCCACCGCCGCCCGACTACCGATAACCATCGGTGTGCTGGTGGCGGCGATCACGGTGTGCGCCAGTGTGACAGCGGCATTCCACTACCGGGTGGAGGCCGACCGGGCGCGTGCTGAGGCCGCAGAGGTCCGGCGGGACGCCGCGACCACCGCCGCCGAGGCCGCGGGGCGCGCCGACGCGGCCACCGAGGCCGCGACCGGACTCCTGGAGCAGGCCAGAAGCGCCGAGGCGCGCCGGGCCGCGGCGCTGGCCGCGTTCGCCGGGGCGGCGGGGCGCATGCAGGCCATGACCACCAGCATGCTGGCGGAACTGCGCGAGATGGAGCATCGGCACGCGGACCCCACCGTGCTGGCCGACCTGCTGCACCTGGATCATCGCACCGCCCAGGCCGGGCGGCTGGCCGACAGCATCGCGGTACTCAGCGGGGCACGCTCGGGACGTCGCTGGGCCAAACCCATTGCCATGGAATCGATTCTGCGCGGGGCCATGGGGCGTGTCGCGGGGTATCAGCGGGTCCGGCTGCGCGCCATCGCCGAGATCGCCATCGCCGGGCACGCGGCCGAGGGCGTCATGCACGCACTCGCCGAACTGCTCGACAACGCCTGCAACTTCTCCCCGCCCACCACGGAGGTGCACGTCTACGCCGCCGAGGTGCCCGCGGGCGTGGTGATCACCATCGAGGACAGCGGACTCGTGATGAGCGAATCCGCACTGCGCCGCGCCGAGGCGGCGGTATCGGGAACCGACGGGCGCGACGCGCGCGCGGATCTGTCCTCGCTCACCGGCACTCGCCTCGGGCTCGCGGTGGTGGGCCATCTCGCGCGCAAGCACGGGCTCACCGTCTCGTACCGGCCGTCGGCCATCGGCGGCACCGCGGTGGTCGTCGTGGTGCCGCGCGACCTCACCACCCGGGTGGAACCGGCGCCCCGCACACTGTCCACCATCGCCGCGGCCATCGCCGAGACACCGCGGGAACTCACCGGTCGATCCGACAGCACCGGTGAGAATCACGCGATCGCACCGGCCGTCCCCGAACCGGCACTCCCCAAGCGCCGCCGGGGCAGCACCCTGGCCGCGGTGCACCCCGAGGGTCTGTCCGCTCCGACATCCGCCGCGGTCCCGCCCGCCCCGTCGTCACCGTCGTCGCTGGGGGCCTTCCAGCGCGCCGTGACCGGGCGCGAGAACGGAGATACCGCAACCACTTCCCCCGCCCTGGAGGCCGATCGATGACAACGTCCGCGCCCGCACAACTCGGCTGGCTGCTCGAACAGCTACTCGGCCGCACCCCGCGCACCAGGCACGCGCTGCTGCTGTCCAGCGACGGGCTGAAAATCTGTCACACCCCGGAACTCGGCGTCGACAAGGCCGATCAACTGGCCGCCATCGCGGCGGGCATCCAGAGCCTCTCGCACGGGGCGTCGGTGGAATTCGGGGCGGGGCACAGCGGCGTGCGCCAGTCCATGACCGAGTTCTACGGCGGCATCCTGTTCATCGTGGAAGCCGGTATGGGCGCGCACATCGCGGTGATCGCGGCCGAGGACGCCGATGCCGGGCTGGTCGGCCACAATATGCGCGAGCTGGTCGAACAACTCGGCGAGCATCTCGCGGCGGCACCGCGCGGGGGAACGAGCCTGCCGTGAGCAGACCCGGCCGCGACGACTCCCCCGATCGGCTCTACACGCTGACGGGGGGCCGGAGCAGACCCGACTCCGACGCCTTCGATCTCGTGACTCTCGTTGTGAGCGAATGCGATCCGACGCCGGGAATGCAATCCGAGCACGCGGCCATCCTGCGCATGTGCACGGCGCCGACCGCCGTGGTGGAAATCGCGGCGGAGCTGCGCATCCCGGTCGGAATCGCCACCATCCTGCTGTCGGACCTGCTGCACGCGGGCCGGATCACCGTACGCCACCCGCACACCGGCACGGTCATCCCCGGCTCGCCGTGGACCGCGGTGCCGGATGCCACCACCCTCGAGAAGGTACTCGTTGGACTCCGCAAGCTTTGACCCCCGACCCGCCCGCGCCGACGCCCCCTTGCACAGCACCGCCCGCCAAGGGCTGAAGATCGTCATCGTCGGCGGTTTCGGGGTCGGCAAGACCACGCTGGTGCGTTCCGTCAGCGAGATCCGTCCCCTGGACACCGAGGCCACCATGACCGATGCCGGTGTGGGCGTGGACGATCCCGGTGGCGTGCCGGGGAAGTCGACCACCACCGTGGCCTTCGACTTCGGCCGCATCACCATCGACGCGGAACATGTGCTGTACCTGTTCGGCGCGCCGGGACAGGAACGGTTCTGGTTCCTGTGGGACCGGCTGTTCACCGGCGCGCTGGGCGCCATCGTGCTGGTGGATCCGCGTCGGATCGCCGACTGCTGGTACGCCATCGACCGGCTCGAACATCAGCGCACCCCGTTCGTGGTGGCGTGCAACGATTTCGGCGGACATCCGCACATGCCCGGCGACGTGCGCGACGCCCTCGACCTGGATCCCGCTGTGCCGCTGCTGAATTGCGACGCCCGCTCGCGCGAGTCCAGCAAGCGGGTGCTGATCACCCTCGTCGAGCACCTCTACGCCGAGGCCGCTCGGCGTCCCGACCTCACCCCGGAGACCGCCTCATGACCTCGCCCGACCTCGTGCCGGAGCGTTCCGGCGGGTGCCCGGTGCACCGTGATTCCGCCGTGCCGCTGAGCGGCCCGCGCTTCCACACCGATCCGTTCCGGCTCTACGCGGAGATGCGGCGCGAGCACGGGCCGGTGGTGGCTGTCGAACTGCCGGGCGGCATTCCGGCCTGGCTGGTGATCGGCTACCGCGAACTGCATCAGGTGACCAGCGACGCGGAGCTGTTTCCACGCAATGTCGCGCTGTGGAACCAGTGGCCGAATATCCCGCCGGACTGGCCGCTGCTGCCCATGGTCGGCTCGCCCATGCCGTCCATCTACTTCACCGCCGGTGCCGAGCACCGGCGGCACGTCGCCATGGTGGAACCCGCGCTGGAGTCGGTCAATCCGTTCGAATTGCGCGCCACCTGTGAGGAATTGGCGGATCGGCTGATCGACTCGTTCTGCGGGCGCGGCGAGGCCGACATGGTCGCCGACTTCGCCGAACCGCTGCCGGTGCTCGCCTTGGCGCGCATCATGGGCTTCCCGGACAGCGAGGCGCTGGAACTCGCGACCATCATGAAGCACATCGCCGACAGCGGTGCCGAGGCGCAGGCGGCGTACGGGCGCTTCAACCAGGCCATGGCGAATCTGGTGGCGGTCAAGCAGCAGCATCCGGCCGGTGATCTGGTGTCGATGATGCTGGCGCACCCCGAGCCGTTCACCGCCGAGGAGTACACCCTCGATCTCCAGGCCATCCTGGCCGCCGGACATCTGACCACCGCCGACTGGCTGGTGAACTCGCTGCGGCTCATGCTCACCGACGACCGGTTCGCGGCGGCGTTCGGCGGCGGACGCAGCAGTGTCGGCCAGGCCATGAACGAGGCGCTGTGGGAGGACACCCCGACGCAGATCCTCGCGGGACGCTGGGCGGCCCGGGACACCCGGCTGGCGGACAAGACGGTGCGGTCCGGGGATCTGCTGCTGCTCGGTCTGGGCGCGGCCAACACTGACCCTCATGTGCGACAGGGCATTTCGGATGGACCGGGCTCGGCCTATCTCGGCAACAGCGCGCACTTCGCGTTCAGTTACGGCGAATACCGGTGCCCGTATCCGGCGCAGCAGATCGCCGAGGTCATCGCGCGCACCGGAATCGAGGTACTGCTCGATCGGTTGCCCGATGTCGACTTGGCGGTGCCGCCGCAGAACCTGATGCGGCGACCCTCGCCGTTTCTGCGCGGGATGACTTCTCTTCCCGTGGTTTTCACTCCTGTTCGTGCTGTCGGAGGTTTCTCGTGAGTAGTCAATGCCCCATCGCCATCGACCCCATGATCGGTGATCTGGCCGGGGAGACCGACCGGTTGCGCGCGGCCGGGCCGCTGGCCCGCATCGACCTGCTGGGCGCCACCGCCTGGACGGTCACCGATCACAGCGTCGCCCGCCAGCTGCTGGTCGACAGCCGCCTGGTCAAGGACATCAATGCCTGGGGACTGTGGAATTCCGGTGTCGTCACCCGGCAGTGGCCGCTGATCGGCATGATCGACGCGGGACGCTCCATGTTCACCGTCGACGGCGCGGAGCACCGCCGCCTGCGCATCAAGACCACCCAGGCGCTGAGCCCGCGGCGGCTGGAGGCCCTGCGGCCCATGATCGAACGGTTCGTCGCCGAACTGCTCGACGATCTGGAGGCGGCGGGCAAGGACGGCGCGGTCGTGGATCTCAAGCAGGTCTTCGCGTATCCGCTGCCCATGCGGGTGGTCAGCGAGCTCATGGGCGTCGACAAGGCAGACCACGGGTATCTGCTGGAGTCGTACAAGGCGTTCTTCTCCATGCTGACACCGCACGAGGAGCGACTACGGCTGCTCGAAGAGCTGGACGTCTACTACCTGAAGATGGTGCGGGCCAAGACGGCCGACCCGACCGACGATCTCACCAGCGCCTTCATCCAGGCCGACGAGGGCGGTGAACCGCTCACCGAGGAAGAGGTGGTGGGCAATCTCAAGGCCCTGGTCGCCGCGGGCCACGAAACCACCGTCAGCCTGATTCTCGCCGCCGTGCGCGCACTGCTCACCCGGCCGGAACAGCTCGACAAGATCCGCTCGGGTGACTACGAATGGCGCAACGCCATCGAGGAGACCCTGCGCTGGGACGGGCCGGTCATCCACCTGCTGATGCGCTTCGCCACCGAGGACATCACCGTCGGTGACACGGTGATCGAGAAGGGCGAGGGCGTCGTCATGTCGTATCGGGCCATCGGCCGCGACACCGCCGTGCACGGTGCGGACGCCGACGAATTCGACATCACCCGGCCGACCGCCCACCGCAATATCTCCTTCGGTTACGGTCCGCACATCTGCCCCGGCGCGGCCTTGGCCCGCATGGAGGCCGCCATCGCACTACCCGCGCTGTTCGAGCGGTTCCCCGAGCTGCGGCTGGCGGTGCCGGTGGAGGAGATCGGCAATCTGCCCGTGCTCACCCAGAACGATCTGGCGTCCTTCCCGGTCCACGTGAGCTGACCCTCTCTGGCGGGCCGCCGTCTCGGTGGCGGCCCGTCGCCTGTGTATCGCGGGTGTTCCGTCGTACCGTGGGATCGTTCCCCCGGCGAAAGGTGTATCGCGGAATGAAGAGCACTCGGATCGTCCTGGCCTCCCGGCCCACCGGCATGCCCACCGAAGAGAACTTCCGCACCGAGACGGTGGAGTTGGATCCGCCCGGGGCGGGCGAAGCCCTGCTTCAGACGCTGTATCTCTCGCTCGACCCGTACATGCGGGGGCGCATGAGCGATGCACCCTCGTACGCGCCACCGGTGGGTATCGGCGAGACCATGGTCGGCGCGACGGTGTCGCGGGTGCTCGAATCCGCCGATCCCGCAGTGCGATCCGGTGACTACGTGCTCGGATACGGTGGCTGGCAAACGCATTCGGTGGAGCGGGTGAAGCACCTGCGCAAGCTCGACCCGGAAGCCGCACCGCTCACCACCGCGCTCGGCGTCCTGGGCATGCCCGGATTCACCGCCTACTCGGGGTTGCTCACCATCGGCCGTCCCCAACCGGGTGAGACGGTGGTGGTCGCCGCCGCCACCGGGCCGGTCGGGGCCACGGTCGGGCAGATCGCCAAGATCAAGGGGGCGCGGGCGGTCGGGATCGCGGGCGGGCCGCGGAAGGTTGCGCTACTGCGTGACCATTTCGGTTTCGACGCCGCGATCGATCATCGGGCACCCGATTTCGTGGAGCAGTTGGCCGCCGCTACCCCGGACGGTATCGACGTCTACTTCGAGAATGTCGGTGGTGCGGTCTTCGATGCAGTCCTGCCGCGTCTCAACGGGTTCGCCCGAATTCCAGTGTGTGGGTTGATCGCTCAGTACAACGCGTCGTCGCTGCCGCCGGGGCCGGATCGGATGGGGCTGCTGATGTCGCTGGTGTTGCGGAAGTCGTTGACGGTGCGGGGGTTTATTCAGACGGAGTTCTCGGGGCAGTTCGGGGAGTTCTATTCCGAGGTTTCGGGGTGGGTTCGGGAGGGGCGCGTTGCTTATCTCGAGGATGTGGTCGAAGGGCTGGGGAGTGTGGTGGGGGCGTTTCAGGGGTTGTTGAGCGGGAAGAATGTGGGGAAGGTTGTGGTGCGGGTTGGGGAGTGATTGTTCGGCAGTA
>NZ_JASFXA010000034.1:0-48544 GCF_030766805.1 Nocardia sp. CC213A | reverse complement strand
GGCACCGTGATGGTGGTGACCGGGGTGTATACGCGCGGGATGTCGACGTGCAGCAGCACCTGTGCGATGCGCAGGCCGTCGGTGTAGGCGGGAATCCGGTCGGCGGTGACGGGTGCGGCGAACGAGAGCAGCGCCCAGTGCTGATCGGAGTCGTTGCCGCGCAGCGACTCTCGGGCGCGATCCAGGTAATCCGACACCCGCTCGCCATGATCGGGTCCCAGACGGTCGGTGGTCACCACCGACCGCACCGGCGGCTGCGCCCACCCCAGCACCAGCAGCAGCACCACGAGAACCACACCGCCGACCACGATTCCGGCCCCGCGCACAACCGGAGCGCCCAGCCCGAACCCACCGCGCGCACCTCGCAGCGCCTCCGTTCCCGACGCCGAAGCACCGCTCACCCGGCTGTCACCCACCCGGCCACCGTTCACCCGGCTGTCGCCCACCCGGCCACCGTTCACCCGGCTGTCGCCCACCCGGCCACCGTTCACCCGGCTGTCGCCCACCCGGCCACCGTTCACCCGGCTGTCGCCCACACGGTCCTCGCTCACACCGCTGTCGCCTTCGACGCCGCCGCCTTCGGCTGCGACACCGGCACTTTCACGGCCAGCGCCGATGCGGTACCCCTTACCTTCGCCGCTCGCACCGGCATCGCAGCGACCGGCCCGACCCTCGCGGCTGCCACCCGCGGAGCGGCCGCCCGCGTGCGGCGGGCGGTCACCCGCGACGGGGCCGACACCGACGGGACCCGCGTCGTCGGAGCCACCGACATCACGGTCACCGGACTCACAGCTGTCGCCTGCGCCGTCGTGATCGGTGCCGTCGTCGCGCGCGGGTCGGGCGGTCATCGGTTCGCGGCCGGACTACGCATTGCGCAGCCCATCCAGGGCGTGTTCGAGATCGGCGGGGTATTCGCTGGTGATCTCGATCCAGCGGCCGTCGGCCGGATGGTTGAAGCCGAGCTGGCGGGCGTGCAGCCATTGGCGTTCCAGGCCGAGGCGCTCGGCCAGGCGGGGATCCGCACCGTAGGTGAGGTCACCGCAGCAGGGATGCCGGATGGCCGAGAAGTGCACGCGAATCTGGTGGGTGCGACCGGTTTCCAGGTGGATGTCGAGCAGGCTGGCGGCCTGGAACGCCTCGATGGTGTCGTAGTGGGTGACGCTCGGACGACCGTCGGCGGTCACCGCGAACTTCCAGTCGTTGCCGCGCGCCCGCCCGATCGGCGCGTCGATGGTGCCGCTGGAGGGGTCCGGATGGCCCTGCACCAGCGCGTGATAGCGCTTGTCCACGGTGCGGTACTTGAACGCGCGCTTGAGCTGGGTGTAGGCGTGCTCGGACTGCGCCACCACCATCACCCCGGAGGTGCCGACGTCGAGCCGGTGCACGATGCCCTGACGTTCGTGCGCCCCGGAGGTCGAGATGCGGTAGCCCATGGCGGCCAGCCCGCCCACCACGGTCGGCCCGGACCAGCCCACCCCGGTGTGCGCGGCCACGCCCACCGGCTTGTCCACCGCCACGATGTCGTCATCGGCGTAGAGGATCTTCATCCCCTCCACCGGGGTGGCCTCCACGGTGAGTTCCCGCTTGGGCTCCGGGAACTCGACCTCGAGCCAGGCCCCGGCCGTCAACCGGTCGGACTTCCCGGCCGCCACCCCGTCGAGCTGCACCGAGCCGTCCTCGGCCAGCGCCGCCACCGCCGTGCGCGACAGCCCCAGCAGCCGCGACAGCCCGGCGTCGACGCGCATACCGTCGAGCCCGTCGGGCACGGGCATGCTGCGGGTCTCCCTCATACCGTCTTCTCCTCGGTGTTCTCCTCGGCCGACTGCCGGTGCGCGCGGGTGCCGTCCGGCTCGAACCCGAAAACGGTCAGCACCACCAGCAGAATCGCACCGCACACGATGGCGGAGTCGGCGACATTGAAGACCGGCCACCAGCCGACGGCCAGGTAGTCCACCACATGCCCCTGCAACGGTCCGGGCGCGCGGAACAGCCGATCGATGAGATTGCCCAGCGCCCCGCCGAGCACCATGCCGAGCCCGATCGCCCACCACAGCGACCGCAGCGTGCGGCCGATGCGGATGACGCCGATCACCACGGCCGCCGCGACCAGGGTCAGCAGCCAGGTCATGCTGGTCGCCATGGAGAAGGCCGCGCCCGGATTGCGCACCAGGCTGAACCGCAACCAATCGCCGATGAGGTAGACGGGCTCGCCGGGCGTCAGCGTCGCCACGGCGACGACCTTCGTCAGCAGGTCCAGGCCGAGCAGGACGGCGGCGATGATCAACAGCGTCCGCAACCGCAGCGGCCGACCCGCGGTCGCCGCATCATCCGGACCAACAGCGCCGGCTGCGGCATCCGAACCGACAGCGCCGCCCGAACCAACAGCGCCATCCGCGCCTGCCGTGGTATTCGAGCCTGCAGCGGTGTCCGAATCTGCTGCGGTGTCCGAATCTGCCGAGTCCGAGGTTGCTTCGGCAATCGACCCCGTCGCGAAATCCGTGCCCGTGGCGGCGTCCGCGTGTGTCTCGGCACCCGAGCCCGCCACAGCGTCAGAACCCACAGCGGCGTCCGAACCCACAGCGGCGTCCGAACCCACAGCGGCGTCCGAACCCACCGCAACACCCGAACCCGCCGCCGTGCCCGAGCCCTTCTCGCGCGCCGCTCCGGCCCCGGCCGCCCCGCGCTCCGCCCCTGCGCCGGACACCCCGGAACCACCCCTCGACGGCGCGTTCTCCGTATCGGCAGGGGTGTCGGGCGTGTGCTCGCCCACGGCGGAGCCGCCGGGTGGCGGTGGGGATTGGTCTGCGCCGGTGTCGCGCGGCCGGTCGATACTCACGCCTGCCATCATCCCCTATGCCGATTGCCGCCTCGTCGCTCACCGGGTCGCACACCCGAGCGCCGCCTGAGAACCAGGTGGGGGACCCGCCCCCTGACAACCCAGCTGATTATCAGGATCGCGCCGTACCCTGTTCGACGTGACGGTGTTGTCTTCTCCCACTTGCTCGGCGACCGCCACCGCACCCTGCGCCGGAGACTCCGGCCGACCGCGGTCCGCGATCCGATCCGCCCGCCCCAGCGTGCTGCTGGTGGTGATCGCCGTCGCCTTCTCGGCGTTCGGCGTCGGATGCAGCAATCGTTCGGAGGCCACCGTCGATGTCGAGGGTGCGGAACCGGCCGGGATCGGCAAGGAGGTCACGGTGCCCATCGCGGCGGTGGTGACCACCGTCCTCGATGCCGGGGAGAGCCCGCGCGGCATGCTGTCGCGCAGCCTCCCGACCGGCACCACCCAGGAGGTGACGCTGCGCACCGACCACCACATCGAGCAGCAGATCAACGACCAGGCGGTGCGCGACTTCTCCCCGCCGGCGGTCACCATTCCGCTCACCGCGCTGACCGATGAGCAGGGCTGCGAGCTGGTGCTCGGCAATGTCACCTCCAGCGACCCGGTGCTGGCCAAGGCGCTGCGGCCCGCCGACGGTTCGCGTGCGGGCCTGGAGATGAGCGAGTACGGGGCCATCACCGCATTGCGGCTGACCCCCAACACCGCCACCTCCGATCCGGCCCGCGCCGCCCTGGAGCAGGCGTTCTACCAGGCGGTATACCAGTCCATCGCCTTCCCGCGCACCCCGGTGGGCGTCGGCGCGGTGTGGACGGTGCGCCAGCGGGTGTCGGGCAGTGTGCCGCTCGACCAGGTGACCACCGCGACCCTCACCGATCGGGAGGGCGATCTGCTCACCATCGCGCTCGAGGTCACCCAGACGCCGAAGGTGTCGGAGTGGGAACTGCCCAACAATGCCGGAACCCTCGAGATCGTCGACTACCTCATGCACGGGTCGGGCGTGATCACCGTGGATCTGACCAAGCCGCTGCCGGTATCGGGCGCGATCACGGTGGGCGGCAACCAGACCTACAAGGATCCGCGCAGCTCGGTGACGCTGCGGCAGACGCTGAGCACCGAAGTGCAGTGGGGCGAATGAGCGGACGGACCGTGACGGCGGCCCTGGCCGCGGTCGTCGCGGGACTGGCCGTATCCGCGTGCGGCTCGGACGATTCCGAACCCGCGCCGCCGACGCTGGGACCGATGGTGCCGCCGCCCTCGATACCGGCCGACGCGCCCGTTCCCGACGCGGCCGCCCTGCGCGCCGACCTGCTCGGCATCGACCGGCTGCCCGCCGGTTTCGCCGCCCTGCCCGATCCGGAACCGGACGAGAGCGCGGCGTTCGGCGACACCGATCCCCCGCAGTGCGCGAAAGTGCTCGCACCCATTGCCGATCAGACGCCGGGCGCGGTGTCACGCGCGGCGGCGTCCTTCGGCGGACCGAATTTCACGAGTATCGACGTCGATGCCGCCGCCTACTCGAACAGTGCTGCGGCGCAAGCATTTTCGGAAGCACAAGCACTGCTTCGGGAGTGCGTGCGGTATTCCGCCGCCGATGCCGAGGACACCGTCGTGCGCTTCCGGGTGGGAGGGCTGGACCAGCCGACGGCCGGGGACGCCTCCACCGCCTTCCGGGTCGAGACCACCAGCGAAGGACTCACCCTGTACTCCGCGGTCAGCGTGACCCTGGTCGGCACCACCGTGGTGCAGGTGGCCCTGAGCGGTCCCGAGGAGCCCGATCCGCGGCGGCTCGGTGAACTGACCGCCGCCCAGGTGAACGCCCTGCGGGGGATCGCGGGTCCCTGACCTCCCGGATGGACCGGACAACCCGACCGGACGCCCCGGCCGGACAAGCCGCCTTGACACTCCGCGGGAAGGCCATCACCCCGATACGCTGGCGCACCCGGCGCGGCACCGCATCCGTCGATGCTTTTCTGTCGGTGCCCCGGCCTACAGTCGGGCTGTCACACCCACCATCGATCGGAGGTATTCCGATGTCCGATGTCACACCCATTCCCGAGGGCTACCCGGTGGTCTCCCCGGCTCTCGCCATCGACGGCGCGGCCCAGGCCATCGACTTCTACAAGCGGGTGTTCGGGGCGGCCGAGCGCTTCCGCATGCCGGGTCCCGACGGCAAGATCGCCCACTGCGAACTGCTGTTCGGCGATTCCGTCGTCATGGTCGGTGATCCGGCCCCGGAGATGGGCTTCCGCGATCCCAAGGCGGTGGGCGGCACCCCGGTCAACCTCTACACCTACGTCGAGGACGCCGATGCCGCGCACGCCGCCGCCCTGGCGGCCGGAGCCCGGGAACTCCAGGCACCCGAAACCCAGTTCTACGGCGACCGCACCGCCGCCTTCGAGGATCCGTGGGGCCACCGCTGGACGGTGTCCACCCATGTCGAGGAGGTCAGCCCGGAGGAGATGGAGAAGCGGATGGCCCAACTGGGCTGACCACCGCTGTGCCACCGCACCCGTCGCGACGAGGCAACGGGTGCGGGTCGACCGTCAGCGCCAGCCCAGCACGTCGATGGGGCCCGGACTCCACAGCCCGGAGTGGTTCTCCGGGGTGACGATCGGCCGCGCCGGAATCGCCGAGTCGTCGATGCGGGTGAAGCGCTGCAGCTCACCCCAGTCCGTGCGCCACGAGTGGTTCAGGTAGGTGGCCATGGTCTGCGGGCGCAGCAGCAGCGAACTCCAGCCCAGCGGGCCGCCGCTGTCGTGGCTCTGCCAGCGGTTCGTATCCTTGGCGCCACCGCGGTCGGGCAGAATGCGCCACTGCGGGGTCTCGGCGATGCCGTTGTGATGTTCGTAGGGCCGCTGGCACGGAACCTGCAGGCCCACCGCCCAGTCCAGCAGCACCGGGGCGTCGGAGCCGACGACCTGCTGCAGGGTGCGCGTCTGCGGGACGCGCGGCGGGGTCAGCGCCACCCACTGTTTCCAGTTGTCGTCCCGATCGGAGGCGATCAGACGGATCGCGGTGGCCTCGGCCGGGATATCGGTGAACGGGAAGCGCAGATTGCGCCAGGTCGGCGCGGGACCGATATCGATCGGCGCGACCCGGCCCACCTCCCGCACCCCGCCCGCCGCATCGGCGACGCCGTAGGCGATCTCGACCGACTGTCCGGGCGTGACGATGCCGGACGCGTCGACCGAGCGGATCCGACCCGCCGCCGTGACCGCGATGAGGCCGGTGCGCTCACTCGCCTCCGGCAGCCGGTACCAGCCGGTGGTCAGGCTCGCGATCGGCTCGGTCGTGCCGTAGCTGCCCAGCACCGGCGTGGTGGCCGGGTCGAGGCCGAACGGCAGTGCGGCCGAAGTGGTTCCGGACGCGTCGTCCTGTTCCGCACTGTCCAGCGCGCTCACGATGGCGCTGGTGTCGACCTCGTCGTCGGCCTTCAGATCCGTCGCCACCCCGTTCGGGGCGAAGCCGACCGCGTCGGCGGCGAAGGTAGCGAACGCGTCACCGGCCAGCGGTGCCAGCATGCCCGCATTGGGGTCGGTTTCGACCAGCACCTCCTCGGCGATACCGCACGGCTTGCCCAGCACGGCATTGACATTCGACTTCGCCAGGGAGAATCCCGGGTACTGCGCGACCGCACCCTTGGCCAGCGATCCCACCTCGAAAAGCACCATGAAGGCGGCCACCACCGTCAGCGGCGGCAGCGCCACCAGCCGCCACACGGGGCGGGAGATGCGGTGCGAGGCACCGGGTTCCGGCGCACGGACGTGAAACCATCCGGCGAGCGCGAGCAGCAGCAGGGCCAGCAGCAGGAACAGCTTGTTGACGCCGACACCGGCCAGCACCACGGACTTGTCGTTCCAGGGGATGCCCCAGTTGGAGACGTACCACCAGCCGTTCATGCTGGAGAACGTGATGGCCAGCAGGAAGGCCACGATAGCCGCGAACAGGGCGCGATTGCGGGGCGAGCGCAGCACGCGCGGACCGACGGCCACCGCGATCACCACGGCCACCGCACCGGCGATCCCGGCGTAGACACCGTTGTGGTGAGTCCACTTGGTGGGCGTGACCATCATGAGCAGGATGACGCCGACGCTGGTGCCGAGCAGACGGCGCACCGGACCGGCGGCCGTGAACGGAATCCGGCCGCCCCGACGCAGCAACACGAAGGCACACACCAGCAGTCCCGCCCAGAACATGAACATGCCGAAGCGCCGGGCCACCGAGCCGTCGATGGTGGGCATGAACAGGTACTGGTAGCGCAGATATTCGTCGTACCACTGGACATTCGGGCCGACGAGTTCGTGCACGTGCCGCATTTCCAGCATCGCCGCCGCGGTCTGGTCGGCGAAGGCCGCCGCCAGCACCACGGTTCCGGCCGCCGCCACCGGCGCGATCAGGCTCAGATAGGAGCCGATGCGCGTCCACAGTGTGGTCGCGAACCCGGCACCCGGGGCGACGGGTTCGCTCAGCTCACGCGCCCGCGCGTCGAGCGCCCGCCACATCGGCCTGATACCGGCCAGCAGCGGAGCGACGCAGATCACGCCCGAGGGTCCGGCCGTGCAGGCGAACGCCCCGATGAGCGCCGCCACCGCGTAGGGCAGCAGCCGCCGCGTCGCGACGGCGCGCTCCACCGACACCCAGGTGAGCAGCAGCGATACCGCCACGGCCGCCTCGGGCCGCAGCCCGTTGTTGTAGGGCAGCCAGACGGCCAGGAAGCCCAGACCGCCGGTCCACACCGCCACCCGGTTGCGCGAAATGCGCACGCCCAGACGCGGAATGACCTCGCGACTGATCACCAGCCAGGAGATGATGCCCGCCAGCAGCGCGGGCAGCCGCACCCACGGGCTGGCCGGTGAGATCAAGGCCAGGTAACCGAACAGTGAGTGGTATAGGCCCACCGGGTTCTCGGGGACCCCGAAGTAGGCGAAGTAGTTGGCCATATAGCCCGACGGGATGGCGGCGCGGCCCATACCGAACAGGTAGCCGTCGTCCGCCGTGGTGGCCCCGATGAAATGCCAGAGCACCAGCGCGCCCAGCACCGCCCCGTCGACCAGGGAGAAGGTCCACCACCGCCGCGGCAGGAAGCGTCGTCGCGAGCGCCCGTCGCGCCGGTCGAGGCGGTACAGCGCGAACAGCGCCACGACCGTCCCCAGCAGGGCGGTCCAGATCGCCACCCGCTTGAGCACGGTGGGGGTGGAGGAGAAGCGGCTGTCGACCTGGGCGGTGACGCTGGTCCCGGCCGCGGTGGCGAGATCGCTGTAGATGCCGACCAGCTGGGGCCGGAAGTCGCCGTCCAGGGTGACCGGCGCGACCGTGGTACCGGTGAGGGTGGCCGTGGTCCGTTCCATCCCGGCGTGCACGACCAGGGCACAGTCCGCGCCGAGTTCGTCGACGGGCACGCTGACCAGTCGCTGATCCCGCAGCACCGCCTCCAGCCGGGCCGGTGTGGTGGTGCCGTCCTCGGCGGTGCTCGCCGCGCTCACCCATGCCAGGAAGCCGTACCGCCACCGGTCCGGCGCACCGTTCGGTGTGGTCGCCACCAGCGTCCCGCCGTCCGGAACGAGCTGTGCCACAGCCGCACACGGGATCTCGGCGTCGAAGCTGACCGGGGCGTAGGAGACCAGCGGGGCCTCCACGCCGCGCGTGGAGTCGCCCTGCGGCCAGCTGAGGGTGGCCGCGTCGACGGTGACCGGGAGCAGCGGCACGGCCACCGCGGACAGCACCGCGAGGAGTCCCGCCAGGAGAGCGACGGGGCGGGCCCAGCCGCCCCTGCGATCGGTGGAACCCGGCTCCGTACTGTCGGCGGCATCGGAGTCCGCTCGCTCCATCACATCGGTCACGGAGGGCGATGTTAGCGAAAGAAAAGGCCCGGCGTCCCTTCGCGGACCCGGGCCCCTTCGCCGTCAGCGCGTCAGACGCAGGCCGGGGAGGTCTGGTTGGCCAGCTGGATCATGTTGCAGATCCACTCCTTCTGGACCTTCCACTTGCCGTCCTCGGCGACGAACGGCACGACCGCCTGCTGCGGCTCGCCGCCCGCGAGCGCCACCTGGGCGTCGGCGGTGATGGTGCCGTTGCCCAGATCGGTCACACCGGTGACGGTGATGGTGGCGTTGTTCTGCTGCACCGCCTCGACCAGGCGGGTGGGCAGCTGCGGATCGGCGCTGATGCCCTGGAGCAGCTCGAGCTTCTCCTCGTTCGGCACGTTCGGGTCGAGGCCGCGCTGCAGTTCCGCGTTGAGGTCGGCCACGGTCGGCACCGGCGGCAGATCGGACTGCGCCTGCGTCTGCACCTGCGAGGTGGTGGTCTTGGTCGTGGTCTTGGTGCCCTCGTTCTCCTTGTCACCACTGCCACACGCCGACAGTCCGAGTGCGGTCACGACTGCCAGCGTGGCGACCGCGATACGTCCGGTCTTCTGAAGCTTCAACTGCTCGTCCTTTGCGTTCGAGTAGGTCCGTTCGTCCATGTGACAGCCGCCCATAACCCGACCGGCGGCGCTGCACGAGGCACCAGGCTAACAGTGCTGTGGCCGGAAATAACTCCTCGAACCCGGTGCGGAGCAATTTCAGAATGAACCCACAGAGTTCGGCGAGGCTATCGCCAGGCGCACAGTCGATTCGCCGCGCCGCCGCGCCGTCGTGAGCGGGGCGCCGACCTCGGCCGACGCCGTCAGCGCAGGCTGCCGAGCGGGTCGGCGCGGCGCAGGTCGGGGTCCTCGGCGGCGAAGGTGCGGGCGGGGCCGGGTCCGGTGGAGCGGGTCTCGAAGCGCACCGTCACCACGCCGTGGCCCGCGCCCTGCACCCAGCCGTGCCCGAACTCCGGATGTTCGACATCCACCCCGGGGTACCAGGTCTGGGTGGTGTAGTAGCGGGTGGGCGGCGGCACCTCCGGCTCCGGCCCGGCGGCCAGCGCGAGAGTCGGCTCCTCCGATACCGATTCGGTGTCCACGGTCCGGTCCAGTTCCGGGAACAGCGATTCCTGGCGTATCTCCGACAGTCCCGCGAAACCCACGCCGACCAGGCGAATCGGCCCCAGCTCGGCCGGATCCAGCGCCGAGCGCTGCGCGGCGGCGGTGAGGGTGGCCAGATCCTCGGTGGCGTAGGGCAGCGTGGAGGACCGGGTCACGATGCTCATATCGGACTTCTTGAGTTTCAGCACCACGGTGCGGGCCGCCCGACCGTCGGCGGTGAGCCGCCGGTACGCGGCGGCGGCCATGGCCTCGATGGCGGGGCGCAGCTGCGCGAGGTTGACGATGTCGGATTCGTAGGTGGTCTCGGCGCTGATCTGTTTGGCCTCGGCGCGTTCGGCGACAGGCCGGTCGTCGATGCCGCGCGCCAGCCGGTGCAGGGCCGCGCCCACGCTGCCGCCCAGAATCGAGGCGGCCTCACTCTCCGGCAGCGCCGCGAACGCCCCCACCGTCTCGATTCCCAGTGTGCGCAAACGACTTTCGGCGACCGGACCGATTCCCCAGAGTTTGCGCACCGGCAGCGCGGCCAGCATGTCCCCCTGTTCCTCGGGTGAGATCACCCGCACCCCATCGGGTTTGGCGAGTCCGGAGGCGATCTTGGCGAGCTGCTTGCCGCTGCCCGCGCCGACCGAGGCGACCAGGCCGGTGCGCTCGCGCACCGATTCCCGCAGCTGCTCACAGAATTCCAGCACCCGCTGCGGCGTCGCCCCCGCCAGTTCCGCGGGTTCGCCGAACGCCTCGTCGAAGGACAGTGTTTCCAGCACCGGAATCCGCGCCCGCAGCACGTCGAACACCTGCCCGCTCAGCTCCGCGTACACCGCCCCGCGCGGCGGCACCACCACCGCGCTCACCCCGACCAGGCGGCGCGCCATATGCATGGGCATGGCCGAGCGCGCCCCGAACACCCGCGCCTCGTAGCTGGCCCCGGCCACCACACCGCGCCCGCCCACGCCCCCGACCAGCACCGGCCGTCCGCGCAGCGTGGGCCGGGTGAGCTGCTCCACCGAGGCGAAGAACGCGTCCATATCGATATGCAGCACCCACCGCCGGGTCGCGCGGGCCCGTTGACCTCGGTCCCGCCGGGTCGGTTCGAGGCCAGCGGCCGAGTTGTGTGCGGCAGGGACATGCGCGGCAGCGGTGTGAGCGGCAACGCTCGACGCAGCAACGCTCGACGCAGCAACGCTCGACGCGGCAACGCTCGACGCGGCAACGCTCGACGCGGCAACGCTCGACGCAGCAACGCTCGACGCAGCAACGCTCGACGCAGCAACGCTCGACGCGGCAGGCGCGTGCGCGATGGGCGGATGCGCCGCGCTGTCTCGCGGCACCGCCGCCGCGTCGCACCGTTCCGGCACCGCGCCCGGCCCCTTCGGCCCGTCCGGCCGCGGATCCGGGCGACCGTTCGACCCGTCGTCGACTGGGAGGTGGCTGTCGGTCTGCTGGGAGTCAGACCCGACCGAACGGTGTGCTGCGGGTGATTTGCCCGATCCCGCCCCGGGCCGCTGACCAGGCACAACGTACCCGTCAGTCGGTTCGGCGGCGGTGTTCACATCGAGGAATCTACGCTCGGCTACCGACAGGTACGACGCCGCGGATGTGTGATGATCGGGGCATGACTATTCGCAAGGCCGTGATCCCCGCCGCGGGTATCGGCTCCCGCCTGCTGCCGCTCACCAAGGCGATCCCGAAGGAGATGCTCCCGGTCGGCGACAAACCGGTGATCGAGCACACGGTCCGCGAGCTGGTCGCCTCGGGAATCACCGATATCACCATCGTGGTGAGCGCCGGAAAGTCGTTGATCCAGGACCACTTCCGGCCCAATCCCGCCCTGGTGGCGCAGTTGCGCGCCGACGGCAAGCAGGCGTACGCCGATGCGGTGGAGGAGGTCGGCGAACTCGGCCGCCTCGGCCATATCACCTACCTGGACCAGCACGGCCCCTATGGCAACGGCACCCCGGTGCTGAACGCCGCCCGCACCCTGGGTGACGAGCCCATGCTGGTGCTGTGGCCCGACGATGTGTTCGTCGCCGAGGTGCCGCGCGCCCAGCAGCTCATCGATGCCTACGAGAAGACCGACGCACCGGTACTGGCCCTCATGCCCATGGACCCCGCCGAATCCCAGCGCTACGGTGTGCCGGTGGTGGAGGAGGAGCACAGCGACGGCCTGATGCGCATCTCGGGCCTGAAGGAAAAGCCCAAGCCCGCGGACGCGCCCTCCTCCTACGCGGCCATCGGCGGTTACGTGGTCACCCCCGGCATCATCGCGGAACTGCGCCGCCAGGTCGACAACTGGTACACCCACCGCACCGGCGAGGTGTACCTGACCGACGCCATCAACACCTTCGCCGCCGACGCCCCGGTCTACGGCCAGGTCATCCGCGGCCGCTGGTACGACACCGGCAATCCGGCCGACTACCTGGTCGCCCAGTTCGCCTCCGCGCTCAACCACCCGGAGTACGGCCCGCTGCTGCGCGGACTCTGCGACTGACGCTCGATCAGTAGAACCGGCGCACGGAGAAGATGTCGAAGTCGGACAGCGGGGTCAGTCCGACCGGAACCCCGGGCGAGTGCGCATTGAGGACCTGCCCGGCCCCCGCGTAGATGCCCACGTGCGAGGCGTCGCCGTTGAGCACGATCACATCCCCCGGCTGCAGTGCGCCGACGGGCACGGTCAGCCCGGCCTCGGCCTGCTGCCACGTGGTGCGCGGCATGTCGATGCCGACGCTGCGGAAGGCCCACTGCACCAGCCCGGAACAGTCCCAGGCGTCGGGTCCGGTGCCGCCCCACCGATAGGGCTTACCGGTCTGGGTGGTGGCCAGGCCGAGCGCGACCATGGCCCGGGGACTGGCGAGCGGCAGTTGCGCCGAACCCGACGCGCTGCCGGAGGCCGAGCCGCTGCCGCTGCCCGAGGCGGAACCGGAGGCGCTTCCGGTATCGGAGTGGGCCGCGCCCGCCCAGAGCACACCGGCGCACAGCAGGGTCATGGTGGCCGCAACGGCCCGGATCAGGCGGTGGATCGCTTGTCGTCGCACGTGCTCGCCCTTCGGTCGGCACTCCCCGAACGCTCATTGCTCACGCAACGCTCATTAACCACGCATTTGCCGTCTCTTCTGTTGTAACCCAGAAGCGCGGCGAGTCGTCGAACCCTCCACCATGCGTGTCATGAGACTCCGATCACAAACCGTGGCCGGAATGTGACATTGCACCCCCATGGAAATCGGGGCATAAGTAGCATTTCGGCGTCCCGCGGGGGTCCGGGAGTCCGCATCCGCCAGCTACCACAGGGGCCCTGAGTTGACTCGTCGTATCAGGGCGCGAGCGCTACTGCTCGCGCTGACAGTGGTTTTCGCCTGCGCACTGCCCGGCACGCCGGGCCCTGCCGCGGCGGGGCCACCGCCCGACCCGGTCACCACCACCGGAACCCTCATGGCCACACCGGTTTCCGCGGACGGCTCCACCATCTCCTCGTACCGCGTCCGCGACGCCCGCAACATCACCCTCACCGTGCACTCGGCCGCCATGGACCGCGACGTGGTGGTGGAGGTGCAGCGTCCCGCCGACCCCTCGGTGCCCCGGCCGGTGCTGTACCTGCTCAACGGCGCTGGGGGCGGCCAGGATACGGCCACGTGGCGACGCAATACCGACGCGACCGAATTCTTCGCCGACAAGAACGTGAACGTGGTGCAGATCGTCGGCGGCGGCTTCACCTACTACACCGATTGGCGCGCACCGGATCCCCAGCTCGGCACCAATATGTGGCGCACCTTCCTCACCGAGGAGCTGCCGCCCCTCATCGACGGCGCTCTGGGCACCAACGAGATTCGCGCCATCGCCGGAATGTCCATGTCCGGCACCAGCGTTCTGCAGCTGCCCATCGCCGCACCCGGCCTGTACCGCGCGGTGGCGGCCTACAGCGGTTGCGCCCGCATCAGCGACCGAATCGGCCAGCAGTTCGTCAAATTGGTGGTCGCGGCGGGCGGCGGCGACGTGCACAACATGTACGGCCCGCCCGACGACCCGATGTGGGTGGCCAACGACCCCTACGTGCACGCCGAGGGTCTGCGCGGTCTGGAGCTGTACCTGTTCAACGGCACCGGTCTGCCCGGACCGCGCGACACCCCCGGCGATATCCGCAGTCTCGGCCCCAATGACGGCGGACTGATCCAGCAGCTGGTGGTCGGCGGCATCATCGAGGCCGCGACCGACTGGTGCACCCGCAGTCTGGTGGACCGGCTGCGGCAGCTGGACATCCCGGTAACCGCCGATTTGCCACCTCGGGGTACGCACTCCTGGGGCTACTGGGAGGACGCGCTCAAGCGGTCGTGGCCGGTGCTGGCGCGGGGGTTGGAGCTACCCGAGTCCTGAGCTGCGCCAGGGCGGTCTCCACGCCGGCGCGGACCGTCGCCGGATCGCCGAGACCGCCACTGAGGGCCACGCCGTCGCGCACCAGCAGCAGATAGTGGGCGGCGGTGTCCGGGTCGTCGTGCCCGGCCGCCGCCAACCGCTCGCGCACCAGCCGCCGGAACCAGTCCCGGTAGTCGGCCACCACCGCGCGCACGGCGTGCGCGGGGTCCGGGAATTCCACGGCCGCGTTGAGGAAGGGGCAGCCGCGGAAGCCGGGCGCACAGCTCAGCTCGCCGAGCCGCTCGAAAATCACGGTGACAGCGGCCATTCCGGAGTCGGGCACGGCTTCCAGCACGGCGCGCTGGCGCTCGTACTCACGCGCCAGATAGGCCACCACCAGATCGTCCTTGGTGCGGAAGTGCCGGTAGAAGGTGGCCTTGGCGATACCCGCCTCGGCAATGATCCGGTCGATGCCCACGGTATGGACGCCCTCGGCATAGAACAGCCGCGTGGCGGTGTCCAGGAGTCGATCGCGGGCGGCACTCATACCCTTGACGATAGCAGACAGATCTGTCTACTCTGGCCATCGAAGTGAACAGACAAGTCTGTCTAGGAGGACTCCATGGCTCCCATGTACACCGCCGTCGCCACCTCGGTCGGCCGCGAAGGCCGTTCCTACAGCGATGACGGCATCCTCGACCTCACCCTGGCCCGCCCCAAGGCGCTGGGCGGCGACGGCGCGGGCACCAATCCCGAACAGCTCTTCGCCGCGGGCTACTCGGCGTGCTTCGCCAGCGCGCTGCAGCTGGTCGCCAAGCGCATGAAGCTGGACGCCGACGAGGCCGCCGTCACCGCGGAGGTCGGACTCAACAGCCGCGAGGGCGGCGGCTTCAGCCTGTCGGTGGTGCTGCGGGTGGAACTGCCCGAACATCTGCACAACGAATCCGGGCGGGCGCTGGTCGAGGCCACCCACCAGGTGTGCCCGTACTCGCACGCCACCCAGGGCAATATCCCGGTCGAACTCGTCGTCGAGTAGCGCCCCGCCGACACATCACGCACGACCGGCGAGCTATCCGGGATCCCGCGCCGCTGCGCCCTGCTCGGCCGAGTCCTGCTCGGCCGAGTCCAGCTCCGCCGGGTGCCGCTCCGTCCAGTCCTTCTCCGAGCTAGTCCTTCTCCGACAGCGGAAATGTCTGCTGCGGCGAGGTCCAGTCGAACCAGGTGTCCGGTTCCGCCACCCAGGTGCGGCCGGTGGCGGTGTCCTCCACGGCCACCCGCAGCAACTGCCAGCGGTCGGAGTCGGCGCTCATCCCCCCGAGCCGGACCTCGAGGTCGGTCGGCGGATCGTGCGCGATGTACGTATACGGGCCGTAGCGGCGACGCGCGCCGCTCTCCAGATCCTCCGTGGGCCCGTTCAGCGGCAGCCACACCAAATGGCAGTCGGTATGGCCGAGCAGCCGGACCAGAATGCTGCCGGTGGTGCCCGCACCGGGTTCCCGCCCGGTCTCCAGGGTGATCCGGTAACGGGCGGACGGCTCCCGGTGCAATTGGAATCCGCGGGTCAGCACCGTATCGGCACTGCCGGTCTCCTCGGGTACCACCGCGGCGGCGAAACCCTGCTCGGTCTCGGGAACCGGCGTGCTCTGCCACAGCGTATGAGTATCGAGATCCTCCACCTGGAACCAGTCGATGGCCGCCAGCGTCCAGGTCGACTCCTCGGAGTCGACGCGCACCCACAGCTCGGTGAGATCGTCGAGCGCGGTGCCGTAGTCGATGTGGAATGTCTGCTCACGCCCGATCTGAGTGGGATCGCCGGGCAGATGCACCGCCGCCTCACCCGTCGCGCCCCCGGTATCCCCGAGCCGCACATACACATCGCCATTGCTGCCCGCCTGGTCGGCGCCTCCGTACCGGACGGTCACAGCGAACTTCGGTCCACAGGCCATATCGCCACCTCCGATAGCCGGGTAACCACACCGGAACGCCGGAAACCCGGGGTGATCGCCGCGACGGACGCCCACCCCGGATGCCGATCAGGCCGACGGCGCGGCCGCCACCCGGGCCGGAACCGCGGGCACGGCGTCGGTCTCGGGCACCTCGGTGCCGCGCAGCGACGCGCCCACCGTCTCCCGCAGGAAGGCCCAGGCCACCAGGCCGACCAGACACGCGCCCACCATGTAGAGCGCGGGGAACAGCGTCCAGCCGGTGCCCTCGATCACGGCCTCGTTCACCAGAGGCGCGGTACCGCCGAAGATCGCCGTGGACACGTTGTAGCCGAGAGCGAATCCCGCATAGCGGACATGGGTCGGGAAGATGGCCGGGAAGGTCGCGGTGATCGTCGCCAGCTGCGGCAGATACAGCAGCCCCAGCACCACGAAGCCGATGACGGCCCAGACGATGCCCTGCCCCATCAGCCAGTACATCGGAATGGCGAGCACCGCCAGGCTCAGCAGCGACACCAGCCACATCGGCCGCCGTCCGACCCGGTCGGAGAGATGGCCGAAGAAGGGCAGCGACACCATCATGATCAGCTGGCCGATCAGCATCATGGCCGTGGTGGTCGACTCGTCGACGCCGATGGTGTTCTCGAGATAGGTCGGCTGGTAGGTGAGCAGCGTGTAGTTCACCACGTTCAGCGCGATCACCAGGCCGCCCAGGGTCAGCAGCTCACGCCGGTAGTCCCGCAGCAGCACGCGCAGGCCGGTGCGCGGATGCTCCTGCTCCTGCACCTCGGTGAACACCGGGGACTCGTCCAGCTTGGTGCGCAGATACCAGCCGATCAGGCCGAGCGGCACGGCCAGCAGGAACGGAATGCGCCAGCCCCACTCGTACATGGCGTCCGACCCCAGCGCGAGCTGGCAGGCCAGCACCACCGCCGAACCGCCCACGAAACCGCCGAGGGTGCCGAACTCCAGGAAGCTGCCGAGGAAGCCGCGGCGGCGGTCCTCGCAGGACTCCGCGAGATAGGTCGCCGCACCGCCGTACTCGCCGCCGGTGGAGAAGCCCTGCACCACGCGCAGGGAGATGAGCAGGATGGGGGCCAGCACCCCGGCGGTGGCGTGGGTCGGCAGCAGGCCGATCAGGCCGGTGGCGGCGGCCATGAGCAGAATCGTGGTGGCCAGGACCGCTTTTCGGCCGATGCGGTCACCGAGCGGACCCCACACCATGCCGCCCAGCGGGCGCAACATGAAGGAGACCGCGAAGCCGAGCATGGTGCCCAGCACTCCGAGGTCTCCGGGAAAGAACGCGGCCGTGATGTAGGTGGCCGCCGCGGCGTAGACGCCGTAGTCGAACCATTCGGTGGCATTGCCCATGGCGGCCGCGGCCACCGAACGGCGCTGTTGTCTGGGTTCCGGATCGCGGCTAGTCATGCCAGCTCCTCTCCCCCGCGAATTGGCGTATATCGTTTCCGCGCCGTGAGGGCACGGCGCACACGAAATAACCGGGTACCCGGGACGCGGATTCGGCAAACCACAGCTACCGTCCAGCAGCGCCCGGGCAATACCGCTACCAGCGCATACGAGAGGATAGTGACCCCGGTCGCACCTCATTCCAGCGGGCACACGGACCTTTGCGCACAACCTGTCGCGGATACCGCCCCGGCCCGGAGCAACGCCAGCGCGACCGGCGGAGATCCACGACGCGACGATCATCACGTCGAACTGTCAGGCGGGCCAGGCCGAACGGCACCGAGAGCCCGGCCGACGAGGCGACTCGACCGTTCAGCCACACCGCGGCCCGACCAGTCGGCTCGGAACACCGAGCCGCCACCGCCGCCGACCACCCACCTCGAAACACCGAGCCGCCACCGCCGCCGGACCACTCACCTCGGGGCGGAGCCGTTCGGCTCCGCCCCGAGTTCGCCTAGCGCTCGCGGGCGATCACGCCTTGGTGATCGACACCCGCACGCCGCCCACGATCTCGCTGGCATCCGCGCCCGCCGCGTCGAAACTCAGCGAGGTGGCGAGGATTTCCCCGGCGATGAGATCGCGGTGGGTCCGCGCCCACTCCTGCCGCTCGGCGGGCACCTCCAGCACCACGGCGATGCGGTCGGAGACGTCGAGGCCCTTGGCCTTGCGGGTCTCCTGCAGGTCGCGGATGAGGTCGCGGGCCCAACCCTCGGCCTCCAGTTCCTCGGTGACCGCCGAATTCAGCACCACCAGACCGGCATTGCCGGGCAGGGCGGCGGTGGAGTCCGGCTCGGCGGCGACCAGGCGCTGGGTGTACTCCTCGGGCAGCAGGGTGATGCCCGCGGCGCTCACCACGCCGTCGGCCGATTCGGTCCACTCGCCCGCCTTGACCGCCTTGATGACGGTCTGCACGTCCTTGCCCAGGCGCGGACCGGCGGCACGGGCGTTGACCACCAGTTCGAAGCGGCCGTGCGCGGCCACATCGGTGGTGAGATCGACCTTCTTGACATTCACCTCGTCGGCGATCAGATCGGTGAACGGGGTGAGCCGCTCCGCGTCCTCGGCCGCCACGGTGACCTCCGAGAGCGGCAGCC
This sequence comes from Nocardia sp. CC213A, assembly GCF_030766805.1. NCBI lineage: Bacteria > Bacillati > Actinomycetota > Actinomycetes > Mycobacteriales > Nocardiaceae > Nocardia > Nocardia sp. CC213A. The sequence continues at coordinate 29,890 of NZ_JASFXA010000034.1, read as the reverse complement.
GCACCCGCAGATTCTGGGCCTTGCGCAGGCTCAGCACCGTCGAGCACACCGCGCGCACCTCGTCCATGGCCGCGACCAACTCCGGGTCGGCGGGCAGCTCGGTCTCCCCCGGCCAGTCGGCCAGGTGCACCGAGCGGCCGCCGGTGAGGCCGCGCCAGATCACCTCGGTGATCAGCGGCAGCAGCGGGGCCGCCAGCCGGGTGGTCACCTCCAGCACGGTGTGCAGGGTGTCGATGGCATCGCGGTCCTCCTCCCAGAAGCGCGAACGCGACCGGCGCACATACCAGTTGGTGAGCGCGTCCGCGAAGGAGCGCAGTTCGTCACAGGCCCCGGCGATGTCGTAGACCTCCAGCGCCTCGGTCATGACCTCGCGGGTGCGGGCCAGCTTGGCCAGGATGTAGCGGTCCAGCACATGCGTTGAATCCGTGCGCCAGGTACCGGGTTTCGAGGCGTAGAGCTGCAGGAAGGTCCAGGCGTTCCAGAGCGGGCGCAGCGCATGGCCGACCCCCTCGCGGATCCCGCGCTCGGTGACGATGAGGTTGCCGCCGCGCAGGATGGGCGAGGCCATGAGGAACCAGCGCATGGCATCGGAGCCGTCGCGGTCGAACACCTCGTTGACATTCGGGTAGTTGCCCTTGGACTTGGACATCTTGAGCCCGTCGTCGCCGAGCACGATGCCGTGCGCCGCAACGGTTTTGAAGGCCGGACGGTCGAACAGCGCGGTGGCCAGCACGTGCAGGGTGTAGAACCAGCCGCGGGTCTGGCCGTTGTACTCGACGATGAAATCGCCCGGGTTGTGGCCGACGGCGCCCGTGGACTCGGCGGCGGTGCCGGCCGTGGACTCAGCGGTCGCGGTGCCGTCGAACCAGTCCTTGTTCTCGAACGGGTAGTGCACCTGCGCGAACGGCATGGAGCCGGACTCGAACCAGCAGTCGAGCACCTCGGGGGTGCGCCGCATCATCGACTTCCCGGTCGGGTCATCGGGATTCGGGCGCACCAGGTCGTCGATCATGGGCCGGTGCAGATCGGTCGGGCGCACGCCGAAGTCGCGCTCCAGCTCGTCGAGCGAGCCGTACACGTCCACCCGCGGATAGGCCGGATCGTCGGAGACCCACACCGGGATGGGCGAACCCCAGTACCGGTTGCGGCTGATGTTCCAGTCGCGCGCACCCTCGAGCCATTTGCCGAACTGGCCGTCGCGGATGTGCTCGGGCACCCAGGTGATCTCCTGGTTGAGCTCCACCATGCGGTCGCGGAACTTGGTGACGGCCACGAACCAGGACGGCACCGCCATGTAGATGAGCGGCTGCCCGGACCGCCAGCTGTGCGGGTAGGAGTGCTCGATGGTCTCGTGCCGCAACAGCTTTCCGGTGGCCTTGAGGTCCTTGATGATCACCGGGTTGGCGTCGAAGACCATGAGGCCCTCGTACGGCGGCACCATGGAGGTGAACTTGCCGCCCGCGTCGAGGGGCTGCACCAGTTCGATGCCCGCCGCCGACGCGACGTCCATATCCTCCTCACCGAAGGCGGGCGCGAGGTGCACGATGCCGGTGCCGGAGTCGGTGGTCACGTAATCGGCGGTCAGCACCCGGTGCGCGTTCGGGTGGCCGACGAAGAAGTCGAACGGCGGCTGGTAGCGCAGGTCGACCAGGGCGGCGCCGAGCTGCTCGCCGAGCACCTCGAAGCCGTCGGCCTCCTCGCCCAGCTCGCGCGCGTAGTGCGAAACCCGTTCGGCGGCAAGCAGGTAGCGCTTGCCGTCCTTGCCCTTGACGTGGGTGTAGGTGACGTCGGGGTGGACGGCGATCGCCAGGTTGGACGGCAGCGTCCAGGGCGTGGTGGTCCAGATCAGGGCGTTCGCGCCGTCCAGTTCGTGCAGCGGATGGTCCGCGGGCACCGACAGCACCATATCCACGGTGACCGCCGGATCCTGCCGCATCTTGTAGGCGTCGTCGAGGCGGGTCTCCTGGTTCGACAGCGGCGTCTGCTCATACCAGCTGTAGGGCAGCACCCGGAAGCCCTGATAGATGAGCCCCTTGTCGTACAACGCCTTGAAGGCCCACATGACCGACTCCATGAAGTCGAGATCGAGGGTCTTGTAGTCGTTGTCGAAGTCGACCCAGCGGGCCTGACGCGTCACATAGTTGCGCCACTCATTGGTGTAGCGAAGTACCGAGGACTTGCACGCGGCATTGAATTCCGCCAAGCCCATGGCATCGATCTGTGATTTGTCCGTGATACCGAGCTGCTTCTCCGCTTCGATTTCCGCGGGCAGGCCGTGAGTATCCCATCCGAATCGGCGCTCGACCTTCTTTCCGCGCATGGTTTGGAAGCGCGGGATCAAATCCTTGACATAGCCGGTGAGCAGATGTCCGTAATGCGGCAACCCATTGGCGAAGGGGGGCCCGTCATAGAAGACGAATTCCGGTGCATCGGAACGGTTCTCGATGCTGGCGCGGAAGGTGTCGTCGGCGGCCCAGTACTCCAGGACGCGCTGCTCCAGATCGGGGAAGGACACCTGGCCGCCGGTGCGGCCCAGGTCGACGCGGGGATACGCGTTCCGGGTGACTGTGGGGTCCACAGCGGGGTTGTCTACAGGGGCCTCGTCCGCCATCGCGGGCTCCGTCTCTCCTCGTGCCATCACCTGGGGCACGGGGACGACGACGAGCGCTCGGTGCGCTCTCACCGCGGTACCACCCCGCTTGTCCGGCGGCGTCCCGATCGGGACGGCCGAACCTCTCGTTGCGAGCTGTGACGGGCTCACCCGTTCGGTTCTACTGAGCGGCCGCGGCCGCCGTTCTTCCGAAGGCTCCCCGGTGATTGCCGGATCGACGCCGTAGTGCAGTGTCAAGTCTAGCGAGCGCGGTCCAGGGATTATTCCGCGGACCCGCGCTCTAGTGTCTGGCGTGCTTACCGCCTGGCCGGGACTGGGTCTCGTCCTCGTCGGAGCGCATGGACAGCGCACTGACCAGCAGGAGCACCGCGCCGATCACACAGACCACGATGCAGGCCCATGCCCACACCACGGAACCGGTGGTCAGGGCGGCGACCAGCAGTCCGAATCCGACCGCCGCGAGGCCGAGCGTCACCACGAGCACGGGCACCCCCTGGTCTGACCGCGAATTCCGAAACGGTGGTGTCGCTGCGCTGTGTCACCCGGCCCGTGGCCACCCGGCCCGTGCGGGCCGTGCGGCGCAGCACCGGGGGACGTCGTCGCGACGGCTTTACTTGCCGCCCTTGAGCAGTGCACCGTTGCCGGACGCGCCCTCGCCGAACTCGCCACCGTCGACCGGCACCGCGGACCCACGGTTCTCCAGCTCCTCGAGCTGCGATTCCAGGTAGGACTTCAGCCGCACCCGGTACTCGCGTTCGAAGGTCTTGAGCTGCTCGATCCGACTCTCCAGCACACTGCGCTGCTGGGTGATGGTGGCCATGATCTCGGTGTGCTTGCGCTCGGCGTCGGCCTGCAGGCCGTCGGCCTTCTCCTTGGCCTGGCGCAGCTGATTGTCGGAGCGGGTCTGCGCGTCCGACAGCATGGCCTCGGCCTTCTGGCGGGCGTCGGCGATCATCGACTCGGAGCGGGTACGTGCATCGCTGACCAGGCGCTCGGAATTGGTTCTGGCGTTCGCCAGCAACTGCTCGGCCTCGGTCTTGGCATCGGAGGTGAGCCGATCGGCCATCTCCTGGGCCAGCGAGAGCACCTTGGCCGCTTGCAGATTCGCGTCCGCGGAGGGCGCGTCCTTGGCGGCGGGCGCGGGAGCCGGCATGGGCGCGGGGGCCGGAGCCGGGGCGGGCTTGGGGGGCTCCGGCGCGGGAGCCTGCTTCACGGCCGCGACCGGGCCCCGATTCTTCTTGGCGTCAGCGAGTTCCGCGTCGAGCTCGGCGACCCGCTGGCGCAGATCGGCGTTCTCTTCGATGAGGCGTGAGAGCTCCTGCTCGACCAGATCGAGGAAGGCGTCGACTTCGTCCTCGTTGTAGCCGCGCTTCCCGATCGGTGGTTTGCTGAACGCGACGTTGTGCACATCGGCTGGGGTCAGCGGCATGGAAGGATCCCTTCACGCTTCGTACGGAGATCTAGCACTAGATCAGACAAGCTTTCTTCTCGGCCCATTCTGTCACATCTCAGCTACGCGGTGCCGCCAGTGGCCGTGAGCGAGTAGAGGAAGAAGACGACAAAAAGCAGGACCATAATCGACAGATCGAGCCGAATTCCCCCAAGATTCACTGGCGGTATCAAACGCCTCAGGAGTTTCACCGGTGGATCCGTGATCGTGAAGATCACCTCGAAGATGACGGCGAGGAAGCCGCTGGGGCGCCAATCACGCGCGAACACGTGGATGAACTCCACGATGACGCGGCTGATCAGCAGCAGCCAGAACAGGAGCAGGACTAGGTTCAACACCGCGATCAGGGCCACGTGTTCACTCTGCCTCAGAATCGGTGTCCCGCAAAACATACGCGCCGCTCGGATCGGCGCGCCCTCCCCCGTGCACGGCGTGTCCCCGCAGGGTGCGGCGGTGCGGCCGCACCCGGATCGGGTCGTTATTTCTGGTTGTAGAAACCGGTTTCGGCGATGCGCCGACGCTCCTCGGCCGATACGTCCACATCGGCCGGTGAGAGCAGGAACACCTTGGTCGCGACCTTGTCGAACGAGCCACGCAGCGCGAAGGCCAGCCCGGCGGCGAAGTCGACCAGGCGGCGGGCGTCGGAGTTGCTCATCTCGACCAGGTCCATGATCACCGGGGTGCCGTCGCGGAAACGCTCACCGATGATGGCAGCCTCGGCGTAGGTGCGCGGACGCAGCGTCGTGATCTTGGACAAGGGGCCGCCTTCCTCGAAGAGCCCGGACCGGCGCGGCGGCGCGGTCTCGATGCGGCGCTCCTCCATCCGCAGCTCTTCCATGCGCCGCTCGGCCTCCGTGTCCACCGCCAGCGCACCGCGGGTCGCGCCGCGCACCATCGGCGCACCGCCGCCCAGGCTGCGGGTGCGGCTGGACGGGGCGGTGTCGATGCGGGTGGGACGGCGCGGCGGCTCGTACCGGTCGTCCGCGTAGTCGTCGGCGTAGTCATCGCGACGCGCCACGCTGTAGCCCGGCTGGTACGGGGCCTTGTAGGACGGCTCGGGGTAAGCGGGCTCGTCGTCGTAGCGGTCGTCGGCGTACCGGTCGTAGTCGCGGTCGTATTCCCGGGGACGCGGCCGACGCGCACCACGCTCGTCGAGGCCACCCCGGTGTCCCCCGCGGTCGTCGACGTAGTCGTCCTCGTAATCCTCGAGCGGAACCATGCCGAAGTACGCCTTGAACTTGTGCAGCGTGCTCATGCCTCCACCTCGCTAGCGCTCGGCTCCAGCACGAGCACGCTCGTGGCTGCGTCAACGGCTCGCTCGCTACGCTCGCTCACTGCCTCCACCTCGCTAGCGCTCGGCTCCAGCACGAGCACGCTCGTGGCTGCGTCGATCATTCGCTCGCTACGCTCGCTCATACCGGTCGACCTTCCTTCGGCCCCGACTGGCCTGGGGTGTTGAAGTACTGCTCAGTCCCTCGTCCTTCACAAGCATATGTTTCAAATGTGACTGATGAGGTTTCTTTGCTAAGGCGAGGTTATCGGTCGCGCGCCCATCAACGCGGTACCGACACGCACGCAGGTCGATCCGTGGGCGATGGCGGCCTCCAAATCGTTTGACATCCCCGCCGACAGCTCCCTGGCCTGGGGATGTGTCGCCAGCAGGCGGCCGTGCAGGTCGGCTAGGCGGGCGAATTCGGCGGCCGGATCGGTGCCCAGCGGCGGAATCGCCATCAGGCCCGCGAGCTGCAACGATGCCGATTCCTCGATCCGGTCGGCGAGGGCCGGGAGATCGTCGGGGGCGACGCCGCCGCGGGTGGGGTCGGCGTCCAGGCTGACTTGCAGCAGGACGCGCAGGGGTGTGTCGCGATCGCCCGCCTCGAGGGCGGCGGTGACGGCGGTGTCGAGTGCGGTCGCCAACCTGTCCGAATCGACCGAATAGACGGTATTTGCCCAGCGTGCAACGTGTTTCGCTTTGTTGCGCTGGAGACGCCCGATGAATTCCCAGCGCACGTGCGACAGGTGGCGCAACTGGGCCACTTTCTCGCTGGCCTCCTGTTCTCGGGATTCGCCGAATTCGCGGCGGCCGAGCCCATAGAGGATTTCGATATCCGAGGCCGGAAAGAATTTAGTTACGGGGAGTAAGCGTACGGTGTCGGGTTCCCGCCCGGCCACCCGGCATGCTGCGTCGATGCGCTCGGTCAGGGTGGTGAGGTTGGCCGACAGTTCGGCGGTGCGCGCCGTGACGCGCGTCTCGCCGTCGGTTTCGATACCCATTGCGGCGGTGGACGATTCGGAGGTCATGCCGCCGCTCCCTCGGATGACATCCAAATCACACCGGCGATTCGGCCGGTCGGCGCGCCGCGACGGTGCGAGAACAGCGTGTCGTCCTCGATGGTGCAGCGCGGGTCCACCGCGACGGCGCCGACCCCGGCCGCCTCCAACTGCCGCCGGATGCCCGCGCGCAGATCCAGGCCCGGGGTGCCCTTGGCGGTAGTGGTGGCGCTGCCCGGCAGATGCTCCTCGACGTCGGCGCGCATGGTGGCGGGCACCTCGTACCGGCGTCCGCTGGCAGCCGGACCCAGGAACGCGCCGATGCGTTCGGGTTTCGCGCCGAGTTCGTACATGGCCTCGAGCACCCGCGGCACGATGCCGATGCGCGCGCCGATGCGGCCCGCGTGCACGGCCGCGATCACCCCCGCCTCGTCATCCGACAGCAGCACCGGGACACAGTCGGCGGTCAGCACCACCAGCGCCAGATCCGGCTGCGTGGTGACCAGGGCGTCGGTCGCGGGCACGGCGTCGGTGCGCGGCCCGTCCACCACCGTGACGGTGCGCCCGTGGATCTGCTCCATCCAGATCAACCGCTCCGGCGCCAGCCCGAGGTTCTCGGCCAGCCGCAACCGATTGCGTCGCACCGCCTCCGGATCGTCGCCGACATGATCCCCGAGATTGAACGAGTCGTACGGGGCCTTCGAGAACCCGCCCGCCCGTGTCGTCGTCACCCGCCGAGTACGCAGTACCGGTGCAGCAGAAGTCATGCCTCCGAGGGTAATGGCCACCACCGGGCAACCCGCGCCAGCGGCCGCGTGCGGACCATCACGTGACACGCGACACCGGGACCGAACGCCCGCCGCCCCACAGCGTGCGGCTCTCGGCCACGCTCGGTCCTGCGCGAACTCTCAGGCGGACCGGGTGGTGCGAGCGGAAGCTGGCAAGTGCGCCCACCGGTCCACGGACAACACGCACTCCAGGGTCAGTGAACCGGCAACCCGGCGGCCACATACCGGCTGGATGATGGCACCACGAACACATCGCGTCCGATCGCGCCACCGGCGGGCGCTGTCACCGGACGAGCTGCCGAGCTGACAGGTCTGCGAGCAGAACGCGCCGACGCGACAGTCAGCGATCACGCGCCCGACAGTGCGGGTCAACCGTGCTGGACCGACACGACACGTCGGCGGCGGTGTGCCGACGCGAGAGAAATCAGCAGCGATGTGCCGGGAGTTGGGCGAACTTCGTCTGGGGGGCCGGATACCGGTCAGCCGCGGGCCTGCCGGTCAGCCCGCGGAGCCGCCGGCCGAACCCGAGGAACCGGAGGAGCTGCCCGCCGAGCCGGAGGCGGAACCGCTGCCGCCGCCGGTGTTGCCGGTGGCGACGACGCTGAAGTCGCCGCACCAGCCGCCGGGGCCGCGGGTGGCCTGGCAGGCGATGTAGGCGGTGTCGCCGACGGCGGTGAAGGTCTGGGTGACGGTGGTGGGGGCGGTGGCGGTGACGTCGCGGCTCACGTAGGCCACGCTGGTGGCCGAGTCCAGGGCCAACGCCAGCACTCCGCCGCCGTCGGCCGCGCCGACCCGCACCGAGAAGGTGTACTCGGCACCCTTGACGACGGGGACGTCCTGGCCCACGTACCCGCTGTCGCGCACGGTGGCGGTGCCGCCGCCGAGGTGGGCGTTGTAGATGTGCCCCTCCCAGCCCCGGGCTCCCTCGGTGAACGCGGGATTGGCGACCAGATTCTGCGCGGCGGTCAACTCCACCCCCGGCGATGCCTGGGCAATCCCGGCGGAGGCGAAAGATCCCACCGCCGCGACCGCAATCGCGCAGCGAGCAGTCCGTCCCACCGTGCTGATCATGAAGCTCCTCCCGCATGCGGCGAGCACCGCGCATCGAATCCGTTACCCGCTGGCAACCCAACGACGGGCCAGGCTAGCAGGCCGCGACACGCGGACCACGTCCGCCTCCGCCGCCACCGGCACGGCGCGCCACGCCGCCCGACGATGCGGCGACCGGCGCTGCGGCCCGTCGCGGCACGCTGCGACACGACCGTTCGCGGCACAGCTGCGCCGCAGCCGTCGAGGCACAGCAGCGGCGGGTATCGGCGCACCGTGCCCGCGGCAATCGGCCCTCACCGGCACGGACACGCTGTCGCCGCCGACTCGATCACGTCCGTCGCACCGGCCGACCCTGGTTGCGACACACCAATCTGCGAACTCTCCGCGGCAGCGGAGGCGGTGCCCACGAGAGGGTCGACGGCTCGGCGTGGCGACCGATCCGGAAGTCCGCGTGGTCACCCGGGTCGGGTGAGTAGCGCCGTGCAAGGTTCGGCTGCCGAACTCCGGACGCGCACCACGGCCGCTCGCCGCGACCCGAACGCACCGACACCGCGCGTGAACATCACCGCGCCCCCGAACGCACCGACGCACCGGCCCCCTGCACAGGTAGGTGCGTCGACGGTGGTGGGTTGGGTCAACGACGCAGCAACACAGCGACGCCCACGTCGTCGTCGGACGGCTGGATACGCGAGCGGGGGTTGTGCACCGCCGCCACGCCCCCGAACGCACCGACGCACCGGCCCCTGTGCGGGCACCGGTGCGTCAGCGGTGGTGCGTCAGCGGTGGTGCGTCAGCGGTGGTGCGTCAGCGGTGGTGCGTCAGCGGTGGTGGGTCAGCGGCGCATGAACGAGGGGACGTCCACGTCGTCGTCGGTGTCGTCGTCGGACGGCTGGATGTGGGAGCGGGGGTTGTGCGCCACCGTCGGGTCGATCGAGGAGGGGCGGGGCGAGCCGTAGGAGGGGGCCGGGCCGCGGGAGACCGGTTGTTCCGGGGCCGGGGTGGGGTCGGGGCGCACCGGGTCGGGGGTGCGGGCCGAACCGTAGTCGGAGGTGCGGGAGGTGGACGGGGCCACATCGCCCGCCCGGGCGGAGCCGATGGTGGAGGTGGCGGTCCGGGTGATGGTGGATTCGATGCGCCGGGCGGGGCCGGTGCCGTCGAAGCCCGCGGCGATGACCGTGACCCGTACCTCGTCGCCGAGGGAGTCGTCGATGACCGTGCCGAAGATGATGTTGGCCTCGATGTGCGCGGCCTCCTGCACCAGCGAGGCGGCCTCGTTGATCTCGAACAGGCCCAGATCCGAACCACCGGCGATGGACAGCAGCACCCCGTGCGCGCCGTCCATGGACGCCTCCAGCAGCGGTGAGTTGATGGCGGCCTCGGCCGCTTTCACCGAACGCCCCTCACCCCGCGCCGAGCCGATGCCCATGAGCGCACTGCCCGCCCCGGACATGACGCTCTTGACGTCGGCGAAGTCGACATTGATCAGACCGGGGGTGGTGATCAGGTCGGTGATGCCCTGCACACCGTTGAGCAGCACCTCGTCGGCCGAGCGGAAGGCGTCCATGAGCGAGACCGCCGCATCGCCCAGCTGCAGCAGCCGGTCGTTGGGGATGACGATGAGGGTGTCGCAGGATTCGCGCAGCGCCTGGATGCCCGCCTCGGCCTGGTTGGAGCGGCGCTTGCCCTCGAAGGAGAACGGCCGCGTGACCACACCGATGGTGAGCGCGCCCAGCTTGCGGGCGATGCTCGCCACCACCGGCGCGCCGCCGGTGCCGGTGCCGCCGCCCTCACCGGCGGTCACGAAGACCATGTCGGCCCCCTTGAGGACCTCCTCGATCTCGTCCTTGTGGTCCTCGGCGGCCTTGCGGCCCACCTCGGGGTCCGCGCCCGCGCCGAGGCCGCGGGTGAGTTCCCGGCCGACATCGAGCTTGACGTCCGCGTCCGACATCAACAGCGCTTGCGCGTCGGTGTTGACCGCGATGAACTCGACTCCCTTGAGTCCCTGTTCGATCATTCGATTGACGGCGTTCACGCCGCCGCCGCCGATACCGACGACCTTGATCACTGCAAGGTAGTTGTGCGGGGGCGTCATGGACTCTCGCCTTCCTTCGATCCAACAAGCTTGGTGTCTTCGGATGCTCGCCGTAAGCCAGTACCGAAAGGTCTCGGTCTGATAAAGCCTCAACCATAGGTTTAGCGTTATGTCAAGTATCCGACTGTTGCGGAACGCTATTCGCAGCCACCGCGTTACGCGCGCAGGCGCGCCGAAACGAGATTCAGAATCTTGCGTGATCCCACTCGTCCGACCCGCCTCGCATCGTATCGTGGACGGTTGCTCTCCGGTGCCGGGATGGCAGCCGGAAGCGCTCCGGATGACCACCGAAAATTTCGGTGTCCCAAAGGGTATCGTTCACTTTACCGTGACGAGATTCGGACTCGAAATGTCGAACACCTCGCCGTCGCGTGTCAGCAGCGGTATCACCACCGCCGCCTTGCGCTCGGAATCGCCTGCTCCACCCCACAGCACGCGCCGTCCGTCGCGTAGCTCGAGCTGAATGTCCGAAACCGATCTCGCCACAATCGCTCCCACCTCGAGCCGCAGTGATACCGGGACCGCATTGATCACGGTGACGGCCGCACGGGTGGCGGGATCGTTGCCGCCGGGAGTTTCGGTGACCAATTTCGGTACTCCGATCGGGGCCGGTTCGATGGCGAATTCCACGCTCTCGGAATCGATCAGATGGGCGCCGTCGGGTGCCTCGAAGTAGAGCACCGGTGTGCGTTCGACCACCGTCAGCCGCACCGAGGACGGGAACACCCGCTGCACCCGCACCGAGTGCACCTTGGGCAGCCGCGCCACCCGCTGCGCCAGCTCGGTGGTGTCGATGCGGAGCATGGACCGCCCCGCCGGCATGTCGAGGGCGTCGAGGACCTGTGCCTCGGTCACCACCGACAGGCCGTCGACGCGCACCGTGCGCACCGCCAGCAGCGGCGAGAAATAGGCGACCAGGCCGAGCGCCAGCGTGACCACGACCCCGGCGGCCACGCCGATGCGCGCCCGCCGCGACTCCCGGACCCGGATCCACCAGGGCTCCCGGCGACCGCGCCGGAGCCGGGCCCAGCGGGCCGCGTCGTCGGGCCGGCCGGTCTCGTCCGGGTCGACGGGATCATCGACCGGATCGGCCGTTTCGGCGTCCACTCCCCCGCGGCGCATGCCGGATCACCGCCCGTGCGCGGGCCGGGCGCGCAGCCCGTCGAGAATCTGGCCGCCGAGCATGGTGACATCGCCCGCGCCCATGGTGATCACCACATCGCCGGGGCGCGCGAGTCCGGCCACCTGGCGGCCCACCCGCGACATATCCGGCTGGTAGTGCACGGGTTTGGTGACGGCCTGCGCCACCAGTGCCCCGTTCACGCCCGGCAGCGGCTCCTCCCGCGCGCCGTACACATCGAGCACCACCACTTCGTCGGCGAGGTCGAGGGCGGCCCCGAATTTGGTAGCGAAGGTGGCGGTGCGGCTGTACAGGTGCGGCTGGAAGACCACGATCACTCGCCCGGGCCGCGACCGCGCCCCGTCGGCGGCCTCCTGCGCCACCAGCTCCGCCGCCGCGCCGAGCACGGCGCGCACCTCGGTGGGGTGGTGGGCGTAGTCGTCGAAGACGCGCACGCCGTTCTCCCGCCCGGTGAGCTGGAAGCGTCGGTGCACGCCGCCGAAACCCTCCAGCCCCTGGATGATCTCGCCAACGTCGGCCCCGGCGGCGCGGGCGGCCAGCAGCGCGCCGAGCGCGTTGAGCGCCATGTGGCGGCCGGGTACCGAGAGCCGGAGCGTGCGCGGCGCGGGTTCGTCGGCGAGCTGGAACTGCGCCACACCGCCCACATCGCGCGGCTCCCAGGAGTGCAGGCGCGCGGCGACGGGCACCCCGGTCGCCACTCCGGCCGAGCCGTAGCCGAGCACCTGGATGCCGCGGTCGTCGTCGGCGAGCCTGGCCACGGTGCGTTCGGCCAGTCCCAGCGAGCCCGGATCGTCCAGGCACACCACGAGTTTCCCGCCGGGTACCAGGCGGTCCACGAAGTCGTCGAAGACCTGCACGTAGGCTTCGTCGGAGCCGAAGTAGTCCAGGTGGTCGGATTCGATATTGGTGACGACCGCGACGTCGGGCGCGTATTGCAGCAGCGAGGCGTCGCTCTCGTCGGCCTCGGCCACGAAGCTGCCGCCGGTGCCGTGGTGGGCGTTGGTGCCGGATTCGTTGAGTTCGCCGCCGACCGCGAAGGACGGATCGAATCCGCAGTGCTGCAAGGCCACCACCAGCATGGAGGTGGTGGAGGTCTTGCCGTGCGTACCGGAGACCAGCAGCGAGCGGTGCCCCTGCATGAGCGAGGCGAGCACGGCGGGGCGCAGCAGCACCGGGATGCCGCGGCGATTCGCCTCCACCAGTTCCGGATTGGTCTTGGGGATGGCGGCGTAGGTGGTGACGACGGCGCTGGGGCCGCCGGGTAGCAGGTCCAGGGCGCTGGCGTCGTGACCGATGCGCACCTGCGCGCCGCGCGCCCGCAGCGCCAGTACGCCGCGGCTCTCCTTGGCGTCCGAGCCGGAGACGAGTCCGCCGCGGGAGAGCAGGATGCGCGCGATGCCGGACATGCCCGCGCCGCCGATGCCGATCATGTGCACCCGGTGCAGATTCGCGGGCAGGTCGGTGCGCTGTTCGACCGGTGCCGCCGTCTCCTCCGTCATCGGCCCGCCACCTCCAGCACGATACGCGCGATGACGTCGGCGGCGTCGCGATGTCCGGCGTTCGCCGCGGCGCGCCCCATTGCCGTCAGCCGATCGGAATCCATGAGCAGCGGTATCACCTCGTCGATCACGTATTTCGGAGTCAGCTCCGCGTCCGCCACGATTCTGCCACCGCCGGCGGCCACCACCGGGCGGGCATTGAGTTCCTGCTCCCCGTTTCCGTGCGGCAGGGGCACGTAGAAGGCGGGCAGACCGACGGCCGACACCTCGGCGACGGTCATGGCGCCCGAGCGGCACACCACCGCGTCGGCGGCGGCGTAGGCCAGATCCATCCGCGACAGGTACGGCACGGCAACGTATTTCGCATTGTCCCCGGCGGCGTCGTCGAGGGTGAGGCTGTTCTTCGGCCCGTGCGCGTGCAGTACCGAGATGCCGGCGGCGATGAGCTGCGGCGCGGCCGCCGAGACCGCTTCGTTGAGCGTCCGCGCGCCCTGGGAGCCGCCGAAGACCAGCAGTACCGGCCCCTCGGCGGGCAGGCCGAATTCGCTGCGCGCGGCGGCCCGCAGGCCCGCGCGGTCGAGTCCGGAGATGGATCCGCGCACCGGAATGCCGACCACCTCGGCGTCGGCCCGGCCGCGCGCCGCCACGCCCGAATTCGGCACGGCCGCCAGCACGCGCGCCGCGACGCGGGCGCCGATTTTGTTGGCGATACCGGCCTTGGCATTGGCCTCGTGGAGGACCACCGGTACCCTGCGCCGCCGCCGCAGCGGACCGGGACCGGCCGCCAGATAGGCGGGTAGCGCGACATAGCCGCCCACCCCGAAGATCACATCGGCCTCGACGGCGTCGATGATCTGGCGTGTCCGTGACACGGAGGCGCGGACACGCCCCGGCAGCCGCAGCAGATCCATGGTGGGCTTACGCGGCAGTGGCACCGGCGGCACGAGTTCCAGCGGATAGCCGCGTTCGGGCACGAGTTTCGTTTCGAGTCCGCGCTGGGTGCCGAGTGCGGTCACCCGGATATTCGGGTCGATTCGCCGCAGCGCGTCCGCCACGGCCAGCGCGGGCTCGATATGTCCCGCGGTGCCACCGCCCGCCACGATCACCGAGAGCGGTCGCTCCCCTGTCACCTCGAATTTCCCCGTTCTCTCGCATGTCTCATCGGATAGCTGGGCTCCCAGGCCCGGGTGCTGCGCCACGATTCGGTGGAGGCCGAACGGCGACGCGATGAATCCGAATCTATCGACCTGCGCGCGTCCGCGCCGCCCCGACCGCTCGGCGGCAGCGCGCGTCGCGATTTCGCGCCCGGTTTGACCGCTTTCGCCGAGCGTTTGGCCGCCGAGCGGGCGCGGGCGGCGCGGGCGCGTCCGGCGGAGTAGATCTCCGGCTTCGGCAGCCGCAGCAGGCGGCTGAACCGACCGTCCTGTCCCGCGTGCAGCGCGGCCACCGCCTCGGGTTCGTGCCGGGCCGCATTGGCGACGATGCCGAACATGAGCAGCGTGATGGCCAGCGACGAACCACCCGCCGACACCAGCGGCAGCTGGAGTCCGGTCACCGGGAGCAGCCCCACCACATAGCCGATATTGATCAGCGCCTGGCCGGTGATCCAGGTGGTGGCGGTGGCGGACAGCAACCGCAGGAACGGATCCACCGAGCGGGTGGCGATGCGCAGCCCGGTGTAGGCGAACAGCGCGAAAAGCCCCAGCACCAGCGCACATCCGAGGAAGCCGAGTTCCTCGCCGATAATGGCGAAGATGAAATCGTTGTGGGCATTGGGCAGATAGCTCCACTTGGCCCGGCTCTGCCCGAGGCCGCGACCCCAGATACCGCCGTCGGCAAGCGAATACAGCGCCTGCCGGGACTGGTAGCCGATGCCCTGCGGATCCTCACCGGGATTGAAGAAGGCGCGCATGCGGTCGGAGCGGTAGCCCGCCGACAACGCCAGCACCCCCGCCGCCGCCACGCCCGAGACGGCGATGGTGACGAACATGCGCAGCGGCAGCCCGCCGAACCACAGCAGCGCCGCCAGCACGATGCCCAGTGCGATGGTGGTGGACAGATTGGGCTCCAGCACGACCAGGAAGCACACCAGCAGACCGGCGGGCACCAGCGGCATCAGGATCTCGCGATAGCCCACGTGCCCGTCGGCGTATTCGGCGCGGCGCGAGGCCAGCAGGTGCGCGCCCCACACCACCAGGGTGACCTTCACGATCTCCGAGGGCTGTACGGAGACGAATCCGAGGTCGAACCAGCGCCGCGAACCCGACACCTTGGTGCCGATGCCGGGAATGAGCACCAGCACCAGCAGCACCACCGACAGCGCGAACACCGGAAAGGACAGCTGCCGCAGCACCCGCAGCGGAATCCGCAGCGCCACATAGAACGCCAGCGCGCCCACCGCCGCGAACGCCGCCTGCTGGATGAACAGCGAGTACGCCGATTTGCCGACCGCGTACGCCTCGACGCTGGAGGCGGAGAGCACCATGACCAGGCCGAGCACCGTGAGCAGGGCCGCGATGCTCACCACCAGGTGGAACGAGGCCAGCGGGCGGGCCAGCCACGCGCCGAACCACCCGGCCCGGGCCCGTCGCGGGGACTGCGCCGCGGCGGGCCGGGTGGCGGTCATTCGGTGCTCCCGATGTCCTTCTCGTTCAGGTCCGCCACCGCGGTGGCGAAGCTGCGGCCGCGATGAGTGTAGTCGGTGAACATGTCCAGCGACGCGGCGGCCGGGGCCAGCAGCACGGTGTCGCCGCGCCGGGCGAATCCGGCGGCGGCGCGCACCGCGCGCGCCATGACGGCGTCCGGCCCGATCGCGGCGAGTTCGGTGGCGACCATCTCTGCATCGTCCCCCGAACCCACGGTCACGACCGGGACGTCGGGGGCGTGTCGCGCGAGCGCGGCCGCGATCACCTCGGCGTCCTGGCCGAACAGCACGGCGGCGACGAGGTGTTCGCGCACCTCTTCGACGAGGTCCTCCACTCCCGCGCCCTTGAGCTGACCGCCCGCCACCCAGATCACGTGCGGGTGCGCCAGGATCGACGACCGCGCGGCGTGCGGGTTGGTGGCCTTGGAGTCGTCGATGAAGTCGACGCCCCCGACCTCGCGCACGAAGGCGGCCCGGTGCGGGCCCACCTTGTGCTCGGCCAGGCCCTCTTTCACGAATTGCGGTGCCACGTCGATGGATCGGGTGAGCGCGGCGGCGGCGAGCGCGTCGGCCACCCCGGCCGGGCCCGGCGGGCTGATATCGCCGATCTCGGCCAGGATGGCGGCCTTGGTGAAGGCGCGGTCGAGCAGTTTGCCGTCCACCACGCCGAGTTCGCCGTCGGCGGGCACGCCGACGCGGAAGCCGACGGTGCGGCGCGCCTTGGACTTTCGCGCCAGGGCGGCGGCCACGGCATCGTCGAGGCCCACCACGCCGACCCGCCCGGTGAGCGCGCGCGCCTTGGCGGCGGCGTAGGCGTCCAGGCCGCCGTGCCAGTCCAGGTGGTCCTCCGCCACATTGAGCACCACCCCGGCCTCGGGGCGTACCGAGGGTGCCCAGTGCAGTTGGAAGGAGGACAGCTCCACGGCCAGCACCTGCGGTCCGGGATTGCGCCGCAGCGCGTCCAGGATGGGGGTGCCGATATTGCCGCAGGCCACGCTGGGGATGCCGGCGGCGCGCAGGATGGCGTGCGTCATCTGCGTGGTGGTGGTCTTGCCGTTGGTGCCGGTGATGACCAGCCACTTGCGCACCGGCCCGTAGATGCGGGCCTGATCGACCCACCACGCGAACTCCACGTCACCCCAGACCGGGATGCCGGAGGTGACCGCGGTGACCAGCACCGGGGAGTCCGGCCGCCAGCCCGGGCTGGTGATCACCAGCGCGAATCGGTCCAGCGCACCGTGTTCCACCAGATCCGCGGGGGCGGCGGTGGCCAGACCGAGTTCGGCGGCCTCCGCCAGGGCCTTCTCACCGCCGTCGGTGACCACCGGACGTGCGCCGATGTCCAGCAGCGGCTCGATGAGCGAGCGCCCGGACACCCCCCATCCGGCGACGAGAACGTCACGGCCACGCAGAAATTCGAGCATGGGCCCCGGTGACCGGAGCACCCTCGGAGAATGTTCGACCATCGCCTTCGACCTACCCGACCGACAGATACTCGCTGTAGAACAGGCCAAGACCAACCGCGGACGCCATACCGGCGAGCATCCAGAATCGGATGATCACCGTCGTCTCGGCCCAGCCGCTCAATTCGAAATGGTGATGGAACGGGGCCATCTTGAACAGCCGGTTCCGGGTGGTGCGGAAGACCGCGACCTGCAGCACCACCGACGCCGCCTCGGCCACGAACAGCGCGCCGATGACGATCATGAGCAGTTCGGTGTGCGTGGTGATGGACAGTCCGGCCAGCAGGCCGCCCAGCGCCAGCGATCCGGTGTCACCCATGAAGATCTTCGCGGGAGCCGCGTTCCACCACAGGAATCCGATGCACGCCGCGCCACCGGCCGCGCACACCAGCGCCAGATCCAGCGGATCGCGCACGTTGTAGCAGCCCGCCTCCGGGTAGTCGACGCAGGCGTTGCGCCACTGCCAGAAGGTGATGATCATGTACGCGCCAA
The DNA here is from genome assembly GCF_030766805.1 of Nocardia sp. CC213A. NCBI lineage: Bacteria > Bacillati > Actinomycetota > Actinomycetes > Mycobacteriales > Nocardiaceae > Nocardia > Nocardia sp. CC213A. The sequence goes on along the minus strand of NZ_JASFXA010000034.1, from coordinate 12,389 downwards.
GCACCAGGCTCATGGATCCGGCGGCCAGACCGTCCAGGCCGTCGGTGAGGTTCACCGCATTGGACCAGGCCACCACGACCAGGCAGACGAAGGCCAGGAAGATCCACACGCTCATCGACACGGTGGTGATGTCGCGCACGTAGGACAGGTGCTTGCTGGCCGGGGTCAGCCCGCTGTCGTTGCGGAACTTCAGCGCCAGCACGCCGAAGACCACGGCGGCGGTGAGCTGTCCGATGTACTTGCCCGCCGCGGTGAGACCGAGATTCCGCTGCTTGCGGATCTTGATGAAGTCGTCGAGGAAGCCGACGCCGCCCAGCGCGGTGGCCAGGCCCAGCACCAGCAGGCCCGAGGCCGACGGTCCGGGCTGGCCGTAGCTCATGCCGATCAGGTGGGTGCCCAGGTAACCGGCCCACATACCGGCGAGGATGGCGACGCCGCCCATGGTGGGGGTGCCGCGCTTGGCCTTGTGGCTCTCCGGGCCGTCGACCCGGATCTCCTGTCCGAAGCCCTGTTTGGCGAACATGGAGATGAGGACGGGGGTGAGCAGAATGGAGACGGCGAGCGCGATGGCGGCCGAGAAGAGGATCTGGGTCATCGTGCGGCCTCCTCCGCCGCGGCGTGCCGCGCATCAGAACCAGCGGCGGGCCGCGAATCAGAACCAGCGGCGGGCCGCGCAATCGAACCAGCGGCGGGCCGCGCAATCGAATCAGCGGCGGGCCGCGCATCAGAACCAGCGGCGGGCCGCGCATCCGGGCCTGCTGCGGCCGTCAGATGTTCGGCGACGGCCCACAGCCCCACCGACTTGGACGCCTTGACCAGCACCACGTCACCGGGTGCCAGTTCACTGTCGAGCAGTTCGACGGCGGCGGCGATATCCGGCACGTGCACCGCCTCCTCGCCCCACGATCCCTCCTGCACCGCGCCCTGGAACATGGCGCGCACCGGGCGGCCCGCCCCGACCACGATGAACCGGTCCACGTCGAGCCGGACGGCCAGGCGGCCGATCCGGTCGTGTTCGAGCACCGATTCCTCGCCCAGCTCCCCCATCTCACCGATGACGGCCCAGCTGCGGCGCGGGGTGTCGCCGGATTTGGCCATGGTGACCAGCGCCTTGAGCGCGGCCCGCACCGAGTCCGGGTTGGCGTTGTAGGAGTCGTTGATCACGGTGACGCCGTCGGCGCGGGTGCGCACGTCCATGCGCCGTTCCGAGACCGCTTGCGCCGCACCGAGAGCCGCGGCGACGGTCGCCAGGTCCGCCCCGCATTCCAGGGCGACCGCGGCGGCGGCGAGCGCATTGCCGACCTGGTGTTCACCGTGCACGGCCAGGGTCACGTCCACGCTCTCGTCGCCGCGGCGCAGGGTGAAGCGGGCGCGTGCCTGGTCGTCCAGGGTCACGTCGGTGGCGCGCAGGTCCGCCCCGGCGGCCTGGCCGACCTGCACCACGCGCGCCGCGGTGCGTGCCGCCATGGCCGACACCAGCGAGTCGTCGGCATTGAGCACCGCGAGCCCGGTGGCCGGAAGTGCTTCCGCCAGTTCGCCCTTGGTCTCCGCGATCGCCTCGCGGCTGCCGAATTCGCCCAGGTGCGCGGTGCCGACATTGAGCACCACGCCGATGCCCGGCGGGGCCACCTCGGTGAGGGCGCGAATATGGCCCCGGCCGCGGGCGGACAGTTCCAGCACCAGGAAGCGGGTGTCGGCGTCGGCGCGCAGCGCCGTCCAGGGGTGACCGAGCTCATTGTTGAACGAACCGGGCGGAGCGACAACGGGTCCCAGCGGGGACAGGACGGCGGCGAGCAGGTCCTTGGTGGAGGTCTTACCGGAGGAGCCGGTCACGCCGACGACGGTGAGGCCACCCGCGGCGACGAGCCGGTCGACGCTGGTGCGGGCCAGCTTCGCCAGCGCCGCCAGCACGGCCGCGCCGGAGCCGTCGGTATCGGCGGCCAGCGCCAGCGCCCGGCTGGTGCGGCGGTCGTCCGGTGCCGCGCCACCGGACGATCCGCGGTCGTCCTGTTCGGCATCTCCGTCTCGCTCGTCGGGGGCGGCGGACGGTGGCGTGACCACGATGGCGGGCACGCCCACCGGTCGGGCCGCCAGTACCGCCACCGCGCCCGCGGCGACGGCCTGTCGCGCGTAGTCGTGTCCGTCGACCCGCGCGCCCGGCAGCGCCAGGAACAGGTCGCCGGATCCGATACGGCGCGAATCGAATTCGACCGCGCCGGTCACGGTCACCTCCGGGTCGGGACAGTCGTGTAGCGTGCCGCCCACGACATCCGCGATCTCCCGCAGTGTCATCTCGATCATGAAACCGTCAGGTCCTTAGTTTTCTCGGAGAGAGCCGCCGCGAGCACCTCGCGGTCGTCGAACGGATACTTCACACCCGAAATCTCCTGCCCTGTCTCATGTCCCTTGCCCGCCACCAGCACCGCGTCCCCGGGCCGGGCCCAGTCCACGGCGACGGCGATGGCGGCCGCCCGATCCCCCACCTCGCGCACCTCGCCACGCTGCCCTTCCGGCAGCGCGTCCGCGCCCGCGCGCACGGCCGCGCGGATGGCGGCCGGATCCTCCCCGCGTGGATTGTCGTCGGTGATGATGAGCAGATCCGCCCCGCGCGCCCCCGCCGCACCCATGAGCGGGCGCTTCCCGGCGTCGCGGTCCCCGCCCGCGCCCACCACCACGGCCAGGCGGCCGCCCGCGCCCTGTTCGGCGAGATACGTTCGCAGCGTGGCGATCACCGATTCCACGGCGGCGGGCTTGTGCGCGTAGTCCACCACGGCGAGGAAGCCCTGGCCCCGGTCCACGCGCTGCATGCGGCCCGGCACGTCCACCTCGCCCAGCGCGGCGGCGGCCGCGGCCGGATCGACACCGGCGGCCTCGCACACCGCGACCGCGAGCAGGCCGTTGGCGATGTTGTAGTCACCCGGAAGGCGCAGGCGCACCGGCACGTTCAGCGCGCCGCGGGCGGCGGTGAAGCTCTGAGTACCACCCGGTCCGGCGGTGACGTCGGCGGCGGTCCAGTGCGCGGGCTGCGTGGTGGAGACGGTCACGATATGGGTGCGCTGTTCGAGCTCCCCGGCCAGCCGCCGTCCCCAGGCGTCGTCCACGCAGATCACCGAGGTGGCCGCGCCCACCGACGAGGCCGGATCGAACAGGCGGCGCTTGGCCGCGTAGTAGTCCTCGAAGTCGGCGTGGAAATCCAGGTGGTCCTGGGACAGATTGGTGAACGCGCCCACCGCGAACTCGACACCGTCCACCCGGCCCAGCGCCAGCGCGTGACTGGACACCTCCATCACCACGGCCTGCACGCCCCGCTCCACCATGACCGCGAACATGGCGTGCAGCTGCGGCGCCTCCGGGGTGGTGAGGGCGCTGGGCACGCGCACGCCGCCGATGCGGGTCTCGATGGTGCCGATGAGCGCGGTGCGCAGCCCGGCCGCGGTCAGGCCCGCCTCCACCAGATACGAGGTGGTGGTCTTGCCGGAGGTGCCGGTGATGCCGATGATGCGCAGCCGCCGCGACGGATCGCCGTAGAGGGCCGAGGACAGCACACCGAGCACCGCGCGCGGATCGTCGCGCACCAGCACCGGCACCTCGATCGCGCCGATCAGGTCCGCACCCGCCGCGTCGGTCAGCACGGCGACCGCGCCGCGCGCGACGGCATCGTGGGCGAAGCGCGCCCCGTGCGCCCGCTCCCCGGCCAGACCCGCGAACAGGTCGCCGGGCCGGACGGCGTTCGAGCGCTGCTCGATACCGGTGACCCGGATATCGTCCAGGGCCGCGGCGGCGAGCGCCGAGCGCCGGTCGTGCGGCGCGAACCGCGCGCCCGTCAGCTCGGCCACCGACCGCAGGCTGGTCGCCGGTGGGTCCGCGGGCCGGAGTACCTGCGGCTCGGTCGAACCTCCGCTACGCGGTTGCGACTGCGCGGGCACGAAGCTCCTCTCTGGGGATGAACGGCTGGGCGATGATCGAGCGCGTCGCGGGCCACCGCAACGGATCGACGAGTCAGGTTACCTGTGTTGCCTCACCGGGCGATCGGCGCGGCGCGGTTCGCTCACCCGCCGGAGTCGGTGCGGGGTCGTCCGAAGCGTGCACTCACCCGTTTCCAGCCCTAGGACGCCTGCAGGATCAGGGGTTTCGCCGGGGGCGACGGCGGGACGCGATCGCGCTGCAGGGCCCACGACGCGATGGCGTGGAACAGCGGTGCGGCCGACTGCCCGCCGCTGCCGTCGGAGCTGCGCACCGGGGCGTCGAGCATCAGGCCGATCACGTAGCGCGGGTTGTCGGCGGGGGCCATCCCGGCGAAGGTGATCCAGTAGCTGGAGGTGGAGTAGCAGCGGCAGCCGGGGTCGATCTGCTGCGCGGTACCGGTCTTCCCGGCCACCTGGTAGCCCTCGACGGCGGCGGGCACCCCGGTGCCCATCTGGACGCCCATGGGATCGCGCTGCACCACGGCCTGGAACATCTCGCGCAGGGTGGCGGCGGTCTCCGGGCTCACCACGCGCACACCCTCGGGCGGTTCCTCCTCGGTGCGGTTGCCGTCCGGGTCGATCTTGGACTTCACGATGCGCGGCGGCACCCGGACACCGTCGTTGGCGATGGCCTGGTACATGGCGGTCATCTGCAGGGTGGTCATCGAAAGGCCCTGGCCGATGGGCAGATTGGCGAAGGTGGAGCCGGACCACTGCTCGCGGGAGGGCACCACGCCCGCGCTCTCGCCGGGCAGGCCGACGCCGGTGCGCTGGCCGAGGCCGAATTTCTGCAGCATGTCGTAGTAGCGGTCCTCGCCGATGCGCTGCGCCAGCATCAGCGTGCCCACATTGGAGGACTTGCCGAAGATGCCGGTGGTGGTGAACGGCATGACGCCGTGCTGCCAGGCGTCGTTGACGGTGACGCCGCCCATGAAGATATTGCCCGGCACCTGCAGCACCTCGTCGGGCGTGGTGAGGCCGTATTCGATGGCCGCGGCGGCGGTGACGATCTTGTTCACCGAACCGGGTTCGTACACCTCCTGCACCGACGGGTTGCCCAGCGAGGAGCTGGACCAGTGCTGCGGTCCCAGGGCCGGATTGAAGGTCGAATCATTGGCCATGGCGAGCACCTGCCCGGTGCGCGCGTCCAGCACCACCGCCGAGGCCGCCTGCGCTCCGGACAGCTCCTTGGCCTGCTGGGTCTGCTGCTGCACGTAGTACTGCAGATCGGAGTCGAGGGTGAGTTCGACGCCGTAGCCGTTGACGGCGGGCTGCCGGTCACGCCAGCTGCCCGGGATGACCGCGCCGTCGGAGCCGCGGTCATAGGTGTGCGAGCCGTCGGTGCCAGCGAGAATCGCGTCCAGGGCCGATTCCAGGCCGATCTGGCCGTGCCCGTCCCAGCCGGTCGCGCCGATCACATTGGCGGCCAGGGAGCCGCCCGGATACTCGCGTAGATCCTGCCGCTCGGTGCCGACCTCCGGGAACTTCAGGCTGATATCGGCCGCCACCCGGGGATCCACGTTCCGCACCAGGTAGACGAACGGCTCGTCGCTGCGCAGCTTCTTCAGCAGATCCTGTTCCGGCGCGGCGGTGCCGAGTTTGTCGTGAATGTATTTCGCGATGGCCTGCATGCGCTGATCCGGCTCGGGTGTGGCCGAATTCTCGTCGTGCGCCTCCTGCAGGTCCTTGCGCACCCGCACCGGCTGGAAGGTCAGCGCCTTGGCATTGACGGTGAAGGCCAGCGATCTGCCGTTGCGGTCCATGATCGGCCCCCGGGTGGCGGCATCGACCTGATGCACCGTCCGCTGACTGGCCGCCTCCGCCGACAGCCGTGGCGCGGACACACTCTGGATCCACAGCAGCTGCAACGCCGCGACCAGCAGCGCCACCAGCATGACGATCCGCCCCACACCGAACCGGAACCGGGTGGACGCGTCCACACCCGGCGCGGGCCGCGGTCTGGACGGCTTGCGCCCGCGCGCGGCCCCCGCCGCGTTCCGCGCCCCGGTCGCGCGCTTCCCCGAATCCGTGTGCCCACCACCGCCGTTCCCGCGCCCACCACCGAAACGGCCGCGGCCGCGGCCGTTCTCGGCACGGCCGCGGCCGGAATCACGGCCACGCGACATCCGCGACGTCACCCGATCACCTCGCTCCGCGCATCCGACAGCGTGCGGTCGCACCCGGACGACGGCACGACCGCGACGCCTCGCTGTCCAAGGCCGTCGAGGCGCGAATCAAGCGGTCCCGTACTCGGATTCGGGCGCGAGCAGTAGGGTCGCGGCGCACTCCGCTCGATGCGATCGCGGCGGAGTCTGGCACACCCGGCCGCACCGCAGGCGGCGACAGCGACGGCAGGCGGGATCGGCTCACTACCGCCACAGCCCGGATTCGTATGCCCAGCGGTCACAACGGCGTGCCCCGACCATCGCGGGCGGGTGTGCCGCGCACCTGCTTCGTGCGGACGGAGCGACCGGGCGACCCCGGGCGGTGTCGATCCCGCCGAGATCTGGCCGCGACGGACCCGCGTGACCGGACGTGCGACCACGCGGTCCACCGGTGCGGTGGCGGACGTTCGACGAACCCGAGTCATCGCGGCACCCCCTGGAGGGCCGGGGCGGGTGTGGCCTGCACCGGATTCGGGGTGACGGGCAAGGGTGCCTGCGGGGGCTGCTGGACCTGTTGCGGTGCGGACGCGACCGGGTCCTGCGGGGCGGGCTGCGCCGCGGCCGGGGCCTCCGGAGCGGGCGGAACCTGTTGGGGTGCAGGCTGGTCGGCCGGGGCGGCCGGGGGCGGGGGCGCGCCCTCGTTGTTCACCGGTGCGGCGGGAGGCTGCGGCGCGCCCTCGTTCACGGGTGCGGCGGGAGGCTGCGGCGCGCCCTCGTTCACGGGTGCGGTGGAAGGCTGCTGGTTCGGCGGAGCGGCCGGGGTCGGCTGCGGAGCGGCCTGGATGGCCGGGTTCTGGTTCGCCGCGGGCGGGGCCGCCGGGGTGGTGGTGACCGGGACGACGCGCTCGCCCTGTGCCTGCGACAGGTTCGGTGGGGGCGTGCCAGGGGTGGGCGGCAGCGTGTTCAGCGGGGGCGCGGGAGAACCGGCCGCCGGGGTCGGGTCGCCGACCACGATCACCTCACCGTTCGGACCGATCACCAGCCGCGCGGGGTCGCGGGCCGGGATCATGCCGAGTTCGCGGGCGCGCGAGGCCAGTTCGGGGGCCGAGGCGGCGGCCGCTACGTCGCGCGCCAGCGCGTCGCGTTCATCGGAGAGCTGCTGATTCACCCGCCGAGCCTCGCCGAGTTCGTAGCTGTCCTCGGTGGCGCGGGTGGTGAGCAGCAGGGTGAGCGCCAGCCCGCAACCGAGCAGCGCGAGAATGGTCGCGACGAACGGAATGCGGCCCGCCAGCACCGGTTCCCCGGTACGCGGCAGGGCGGGTGCGCCCTCGCGACTGCGCCGCTTGGCGTAGGCCCGCTGCGCCGCACCGGATTTCACCTGCTCGGCCGCCTTGACCCGACGGGCCGGGCGGTTCTCGCGACGCTGCACACGTCCCTGCGTCATCGTCATAGCACCACCCCTCCCACACATGTGCCCGCGCGCGGTCGTCTGCTCCGGGTCATGTCGTCTCCTCCCCAGCGATCCGCTCGGCCGCGCGCATCCGTACCGGCGCGGCCCGCGGGTTGTCCTCGATCTCCTGCTCCGTCGCCTTCTCCGCGCCCCGGGTCAGGATCTTGAATTCCGGGCCCATACCGGGCAGTTCGACGGGCAGGTCGAGTGGGGTGCGCGAGGCGGACCGCTTGGCGAACTCCGCCTTGACCACCTTGTCCTCGAGCGACTGGTAGCTCATCACCACGATGCGTCCGCCCGGGGCGAGCGCGTCGAGGGCGGCGGGCAGCGCCGCTTCGAGGGATTCCAGTTCTCGGTTCACCTCCACCCGCAGCGCCTGGAAGGTGCGCTTGGCGGGGTGCCCGCCGGTGCGACGGGCGGCGGCGGGAATGGCGGCGTAGAGCACTTCCACCAGTTCGGCGCTGGTGGTGAAGGGCTTCTGCTGGCGGCGGCGCAGCACCTCGGAGGCGATCTTGCCCGCGAACCGCTCGTCACCGTAGGTCTTCAGCACCCGGGCCAGATCACCGTGGCTGTAGGTGTTGAGCACATCGGCGGCGGTCATCCCGCCGCTGGGGTCCATGCGCATATCGAGTGGCGCGTCCACGGAGTAGGCGAAACCGCGGTCGGCCTCGTCCAACTGCATGGAGGAGACGCCGAGATCCATCAGGATGGCCTGTACCGAACCCCGCGGGGCGAGTCCGGCCTGCTCCAGCGCGCCCGGGATCCCGTCGTACCTGGTGTGCACCAGGGTGATTCGGTCCTCGAACGGGCGTAGTCGCTCACCCGCCAGTGTCAGCGCCTCGGTATCGCGATCCAGTCCGACGAGCCGGATGTTCGGATAGGTGCGCAGGAAGTACTCGGCGTGGCCGCCCAGGCCGAGGGTGCAGTCGACATAGACCGCGCCATCGGAATGCAGTGCGGGACCGAGGATTTCATCGGCGCGGTGGAGGAGGACCGGAACGTGACGGGGACCATCGGTGTTTCGGTGCACCTAGACCTCCCGGATCCTGCCTCACGTTCGTTCGCACACCCCGTGCGGGTCGCTTGCGATTCGGACTTCACTGCTGAGTTGGTCGACTCTTCAGTGCGGTGACCAATGCCCCGTGGTCTCTGACCGAAGCACCGCACCTGGCGTTGGGGAAGTACGTCAGGGTCGGCGTCGGGCAGAGGCCGCAGGGCACTCGCCTCGCTGTGGGCTAGAAGATCCCGCCCAGCGACTCGTCTCTGGCTTGCGAGTAATCCTCCTCATGCTCGGCGAGGTAGGAATCCCACGCCGCCTTGTCCCAAATCTCCAGAAAGTCGACCGAGCCGATCACCACGCAGTCCTTGGTCAGGTTCGCGTAGCGGCGGTGTTCGGCCGACAGCATGATCCGGCCCTGTCCGTCCGGGCGCTGCTCATCGGTGGAGGCCGCGAGTGCGCGGACGAAGGCACGGGCCTGCGGATTGCTTCGAGACGCGGCCGCGGCTCGCCGCGCGAGGGCGGTGAACTCGTCCTTCGGATACACGGCAAGGCTGTGGTCCTGTCCCTTCGTGACCATCAACCCTCCCGCCAGTTCGTCTCGAAACTTCGCAGGCAACGTCAGTCGCCCCTTGTCGTCCAAACGGGGGGTATAGGTCCCGAGAAACAACTCCCGACACCTCCTACCGGATCACCCCTCGTCTGTTCGGCCTCCTGTAGTGCGCGCTCCACATTACCCCACTTTCCCCCACTTTCAATCGAAAGCGGCGGTGATCTCGGTCCCCGGTTGGCGAACTTCGCAGGTCACATCAGCTATCACCGAGGTGGGGAACTTGCGCCGCAGTTCCCCCGACACACACGGCACACGGTGCCGCCGGTCCGACAACCGTCAGCAAACCCGCAGATAGCACGCATATCCGACAGCCGTGGGGCGCGGTGGGGAATACGGGTGGGGAGGTGTGGGGAGTCGTGGAATTGGGTATCGGGAACCCGCGACACGCACAAGACACGCCGCAGCGCCACACCCGAAATCAGTGTGGCGCTGCGGCGTGTCGCGCTTGTTTCCGAGCCGGGCCGAAGCCCGGCCGTCAATTGTCCTGTTCGAAGCGCCGCCGGAAGCGGTCTTCCATCCGGGCGGAGAATCCGCCCGCCTTCTTCGGGCGACCGCGCCCGCCACCGGGATTCGCACCCGATGTCGGATCGCCCTCGCCGCCGCCGGAGGTGGCGCCCAGTCGGGGGCCACCCATCAGCAACAGCACGCCCGCTCCGAACATCACGATGAACCCGACCAGGCTGATGATCGGGAAGTCCCCGAGCTTGATCGGGGCGGCAATGCCCGCGACGAGTAGGAACAGGCCGAGGACGAAGAGCGCGGCCGCTTGCAGTCTGCGACGGCCGGTGGCGGAACGTAGCCGCCCGCCTCGTACGGTCGACGCGAACTTGGGATCCTCAGCATAGAGCGCGCTCTCGATCTGTTCGAGCATGCGCTGCTCGTGCTCGGAGAGTGGCACGGTACCTCCCCCGGCACTAGGTAGTGGCGGTCGCCTCCGGGTAAGCGACGGATAGCCGACCTTGGCGGCTGTCTGCCACCAATGATACGAGTTCGATCAGAACCGGACCACCTACTCGGCCGATGTTCAAGCCAGCATTCCCGCGATCCACCCCGTGGAGGGTCTCGTTTTGGCCGCCGCGGCGAGCAGATCGTCCACGTCGTGCAGGAATGCGCCTACCCGCGAAGCGAACTCGTCGGCCTTGGCGTCGTCGATCTCCCGTGGTAGACCGGCCTCCAGCGCCGCGCGCGTCTCCGACTGGGCGCTGAAGTAGTCCGACCACATGATGAATTCGGGGGCCGCCTTCTGCATGAGCACCCAGGCATTGCGCGAACGCGCCCGCGGCATCCGGTCGACTCCGGTCAGCGCGAGCACCGCGCCCGCGCCGCGCAGGGCCGCCAGATAGGCGGTGCGGAAGCGCTCGGCCGGATCCCTCTCCCCCGCCGCCTGCATGAGCAGACCGTCGGCGCGCCGCAACAGCTCACCGGCCCGGCCCGGACGGCCCGGACGTTCAGTTTTCCCGGTCATCGGGTACCTCCCCTCTCGCATACCCTGATCCACCAGGCATCTTGCCCATCGTGCGACCGGTGACGGCCACCGCCGAAGATCGAACAGGTATTCGAAGGATTCAATTGAGTTTGAATATAGAGAGAGCCACCGACAAGTTCCGGCGCTTCGCCGCACCGGATCCCAGCGCACACGGAAGTCGCGTCTGCCCCACATGACCGCCGTCACCCCGAAACCCACGCCCGTCGTCGTCGATCTGTCGGCCGCGACCATGCGCGCCCGGCTCGCCGACGCCCTCGCGGTGTACGTCGCGGCCATGGACTATCCGCCGGGCACCGAACACCACCGCGCCCCCATGTGGACCGAGCACACCACCCGGCCCGGCTGGCAGGCCGTCGCCGCGCTGCTCCCCGACGACGACGGCCGCCTGGACCTGCGCACCGCCCCGGTACTGGCGATCGCCTACGGCTATCGCGGTGCGCCGCACCAGTGGTGGCATCAGCAGGTGTACACCGGCATGCGGCGCACCGGCTGGCCCGAATACGCGGCCCGCGACCTGCTCTCCGACTATTTCGAACTCACCGAACTACATGTGCACCCCGCCGCGCAGGGCCGCGGCATCGGCGAAACCCTGCTGGCCCGCCTGCTGGCCAACCGCCCCGAACGCATGGTGCTGCTGTCCACCCCCGAGGTGGACCAGGAGGCCAACCGCGCCTGGCGCCTCTACCGCCGCCAAGGCTTCGGCGATATCGTGCGCCACTTCGTCTTCTCCGGTGACACCAGGCGTTTCGCCGTCCTGGGCCGGCGGCTGCCGCTGTGAACGCAACACCGGACAGCGTTCGCGTCACACCCCGTGACGATCGCCCGCAGCCCCCGCGACCCCACGCCGAAGACGGTCACGCCCGCCGAGACGACCGCGAGCGCGTCACGTACCCCCGAAGGATGGCGGTGCCACCACAACCAGGTCATGAGCCGAGTCACGGCGCCCTGGCCGCCAGGGCGCGGTGGGCACGCAGCGGCTGCACCCGATATGAGATCCGGCAAGCACACAGCGGCTCCACCCGACACGAGACACGGCAAGCACACGGCGGATCCCGACACGAGACGCGGTGGGCACACAGCGGCCTCACGCGGCACGAGATCCGGCGGGCACACAGCGGCCTCACGCGACACCAGACACGGCGGACACGCGGCCGATTCACGCGGCACGAGAGCCGGTCGACATGCAGCGGCCTCACCCGGCACCAGACGCGGCAGGCACACAGCGGCCTCGCCCGACACGAGAGCCGGCGGGCACACACCCACACCACGCGGCACGCGATCCGGTGGGCACGTGGCGGATTCGCGCGGGGAGGGGTGCGGGCGTGCGGGTGATCGTGGTCGGGTCCGGGCACAATGCGCTCGTCGCCGCCTGTTATCTCGCGCGGGACGGGCACGCGGTGGAGGTGCTGGAGCGGGATACCGTGATCGGCGGGGCGGTGTCCACCGTGGAGCGGTTTCCCGGACATCAGGTGGACCGCGGGTCGTCGGCGCACATCATGGTGCGCCACACCGGGATCATCGAGGAGCTCGAGCTGGAGCGGTTCGGGCTGCGCTATATCGACTGCGATCCCTGGGGTTTCGCGCCCGCGCCGCCCGGGGGCGGGCATGAGCCGCCGCTGATCTTCCATCGAGACGTGGACCGGACCTGCGCGTCCATCGCCGCGGCGTGCGGGGAACGGGAGGCCGAGGCATACCGGCGATTCGTCCGGGTGTGGGGGCCGCGCACCGCCCGCGTCATGCGGTCGTTCGCGGGCGCGCCCACCGGCGGGCGGC
>NZ_JASFXA010000033.1:0-57834 GCF_030766805.1 Nocardia sp. CC213A | reverse complement strand
GACCCGAGCGAACCGTCCGCGCGATCGAAATCGTCGCGGTGGCTGGTGCGCACCAGGGTGCTGTCGGCGGCGAGCGTCCCGGCGACGGTCAATGCGGCATCCGACCGGACACCGGAGACCCGCAACGCGGCGACAGTTTCCAGGTCGGCACGCGACCGCGGCAACCCGGCCGCGAAGAGCGCGCTCGGAGTGGAGAAGTCCGCGAGGGCGACGAGCCGCGCGATGGACGCGGTCAGGGTTCCCGCGCCCGACAGATGTACCCGGCCGCCCGGTACGGTCTCGTGTACGAGGCCCGACGGCAGTCGTGCGACGGTCGCCGCGGGCAGAGCCGCCGTACCGGACGAACGGTCCGGCGGCCGGGCCATGGTCGCGGTGCGACCGGGTGGCGGCTGCCGCTGGAATTGGTCGGCCACGATGCCCCCTAGGTGACGGTGAACCGCGGCGTCACCGCGATGACACCCGGTCCGCTCAGGGTGACCTCCGGGCTGAGCGGTGCGCCGTCCAGGAACTGGCCGTCGCTCGCGGCGGTCCACAGGCCGACGTGAGTGAATGTGCCCGCTGGCACATCGAACTCGGTGGCGGCCATGGACAGCACCCCGCCGGAACCGGGTACCCAGGTTCCGGATCGGCGCGCGTACTCGCCGCCGGATACTTCGCCCTCGCCCGTGGACAGGGGGTCGGCGGTATGCAATGAGATGTACACCTCGGTGCCGGACGGGCCGAGCGCCGCGTAGGCGTCGGCGAGCGCCTGGCGCGTGGTGTCGACGGAAATCGCCATGTGATTGCCTTTCTGGTTCAGTGGTATCGGTACACCGGACCGGCGTACCAGCACTGTGTGGTGTCGTCCGGGTAGTCGACGTAGATGCGGAAGCGCGCACCCGGCGAGGTGATCTGGTCGGCCTGCTCGGCGGTCACCGTCCATCGAACGCGGTCGGTGTCGACACTCGCCGGCCAGATCGCGAGCTGCGTCGCCTCGGTCCGGTCATAGATGACGAGCTTGACGGCGGTGCCCACCTCCAGCCGGGCATCGGCGGGCAGCCGGATCTCGTGCAGGAGATCCTGTCCCTCGACCAGGATCAGCCGGTCATGAATGGGTACGTTCCCGATGGTCATCACAACGCCTCCGGCTCGGTCGGGCGCTGGCCGGATACGGTGTAGCCGCCCAGCGCTTGCAGAGCCAGCCAGTGCGCGCCATCGATCTGTTCGTCGGTGACCGGCTCGAAGTGCAGGGTGAACGAGCCGGGCGCGGCCATGACCGAACGCGTGGCGCACGCACCCGAAGACGTCGCGGGCACCACGTTCACCTCGGGCATCTGATGCGCGTAGCCGCGTTGCACCCAGATCGTCACGAATGGCGCGGGAGCACCGTTGATAACCGGGACGGGGTCCAGTCGGTAACAGCGTGCCGGACCGGCGTACCCGCCGAGATCGGCGATATGCAGTGTCGCCGTTGCCATAGTCAATCCTCCTGAAAGAACTCGATGATCGTCACTGCCCCGGCCGCGCCGGGTGCGGCGGCGCCGCCCCCGCCGGCCGGGAATCCGCCTGGGAGACCGGCTGATCCACCGCCGCCGGATTGGCGGGCCTGCCACAGGGGCGGCCGGGCTCCGTCGGGCGCGACCATGCCGGAACCGCCGCCGACAGCGCCGGAGCCACCACCGCCGCCACCGCCCGCGAGCAGGCGAACGACACCCGATGTCACCGATTCACCCGGTGCACCGGCGGCCCCGCCCTGCCCACCGCGCATGAAGGACAGTCCGCCGGAACCTCCGTTCGCACCGGACATTCCGCCCGCGGCAACCATGAGGGAGCCACCGAAAGACGACTCGCCGCCGTCGGCTCCGGCGGCTCCGCCGACGCCCACCATGACGGCCGCGCTGTCCGGTAGCTCGAGTGCCGAGATCCGGCGGTGGGTGTTCGTCACCGCCGCGCCGCCGCCACCGCCGTGGTCGTCACCACCACCGCCGCCACCGCCGCGAACAACGAGTTCGACGGCCTTCAATCCCGGTGGTTTGGTCCAGACGTCATTGGTCGTGAACACCAGCAACCGTGTCGTGGTGGCCATCAGGTGGTCCGTTCGATCACGTAGCAGATGCCGGTCGCACCCGCGCCGCCGGTCGTCGCGCCGTTTGCCGCACAGGCGCTGCCGCCGCCACCGCCACCGGGAAATCCACCCGATCCGCCGCCGTAGTTGCCGCTGTGCCCGCCACCGCCGCCACCACCACCGGTGGCGACGATCTGTGCCGGTGAGCGGCCCGCCCAGCCGGGGTTAGCGGCCGCTCCGCCGGGTGAGATGCCACCGGCCGCACCCGCCGTACCGGCCCACAGGGGTGATCCACCGGAGCCACCGCCGCCACCGCCGCCGTACAGCGCGTAGGCCGACACGGACGGCGTCGGCGCGGTACCCCGCGTGTTGCCCGCCCCGCCACGTCCGCCGTTGCCGCCGGGAATCATCCCGACGCCGCCCTGCGCGACCGGTCCCGGTGCCCCCCACTGGCCCCCTTGACCGCCGCCACCGAGCAACCACTCCCGATCGTCACTGCCGACCTCCGGGCCGAACAGCGAATCCGAGCCGCTGGCTCCGTAGTTACGATCTTGGCTCGCACCGGCGCCACCGGAGCCGATGACAATGCGAATCGGCTTGAAACTGCCGTCGGTGTTCTTCTCCAGCAGACTCGCCGGAATCGACGTGTGCGTTTCGCCGCCACCGCCGCCACCTCCGCCGGACCGGACGCCCTCCACCAGTGCGTCGTAGCTGCCGGAGCTGCCGCCGCCACCCGCACCGATGATGATCACCTCCACCGACAGGATGTCGGGCGAGGGCGTGTAGCTCGAGTTGCGGGTGTATACGATCGCTCGTCCCTGCAATACCAACTGCTCGAAGGCGTTTCGGAGTTCGGTGATGGAGTTGGCGTGGTCGTCGATGCGGTTGTTGTATGCGCCGTGTGCCACGCCCTGCGCGCTTTCGAAGGACGACACCACACCGCCCTTCATGATCGCTTTCGCCGATTCCTCGGTGAGGTTCTGGCCGTATCGGCCGCCGACGACGAAGGCGCCGTCGGGGGCTCCCTGTCCAGGAGTGGTCATGGTTCGCCCTCCGTGGACGCGAGCGCGCCGGATGGGTGCGGGGCCGCACCGGTCTGTTCGACCACGGCCCGCAGATTCGTCGTCTCCGCGACGCTTCGAGGCTCAGCGGGCTTTCCGATGCGGCCGAGCTGCTCGAGCTGGTTGATGACATGTTCCTGTTCGTGCACGGTCATCGCCGACATATCCGGCAGCACAACAGGATCGGGATCTACCTCGTCGATCGAGACCCACCGGGCCGATCCGTTGAGCATGTGCTGCTGTCCGCGATGTGGGAGTTGCAGCTTCTTCTCCTGCAGTTCCGGATGATGCCGGAATCCACACTCGTACAAGTGTTTCGATATGACCCGCGCAATGGATTCCTGCAACAGCATGGGCTGTGTGCGCGACATCGGCACCTGCGCGAGCGCCCAGAGCAGGTGCTGCGCGGGATCGCCCATATTGCACTGATTTTGGGTAGGAAAGCGCACGATTACATGACTCCTAGATTCTGGGCGATGCCGAACAGTTCCTGAATCTGCTCCAGCGCCTTGACGACCGGGTCCTCCGCTTCACGCTGTCCGATGGTGATCGCCCACGCGGGCGCGGTATCGCGACTCCACGACAGGGTCGCCTCGGAGACGCGGTCGACGTAGATCTTGCCCTTGGGCGCGCCCTTCACCGTGGACCCGATCCGATCGCCGACATAGAAGTGCCCCTTGCCGCGCTGCCCGACCAACCACGGTGCGCCGTCGGCGATGTCGAGCCGGTGCGCGATCTGCTCACGGGTGGCCCACAGCTTGGCGCGCAGGGTGATGATCGAGGACAGCGTGTACGCCTGATCGGAGGCGCTGCCCAGACCCTCGTGGTAATGCGACCACCCGAGCTGCTGCGCTCGCGCGGGCGATTTCCACGCCATCCACGCCAGGATGGTGTCCTCGTACAGCGGTTGCAGTAGCGCGTCCGCCGCGCCGCCGACCGGGGGAATCCCGATCATGGCGGCGATCAGGTCGCCCGCCATCTGGATCGAGGCGCTGATCAGCTCGTTCACACCGGGCATGCTGTGCCCGCCGGTCACCACCTGGACGTCGGTGGCGGGACGGCTGACGAAGCCGGAGGAGACGATGCCGTTGCGTTTGGTCTCCCGGTACACGATGCCGGGCGCGGACGGCAGTGTGCCCTTCCACCCCGGCTGGTAGTACTCGTCGGGGAACGCGGGGTCGTCGATGACATCGATGTTCTCGGTGTAGCCGTCGGAGGCGATATTGGTCACCGCCCGCACCAAACCGGTGAAAAGGTTTCCCCCGAAGGAGGTTTCACTCGTCCACCCGGACTTGTCCTCGATGTCGATGACCAGGCAGCCGTGCCGCAGATTCGCACCGGGCCACGGCGGTTCGTCACCGTCGAGATAGCGCCGGAACGTCGGCGTCAGCTGCCCGTCGGCCAGAATGTTCTTGGCGACGGTGTGAAAATCCCTGAATCGCGAGTACACCACCGCGAAGGGCGAATTGTCGTCTTCGATCTTCAGTGGCTTGACCACCATCGACCAGGTGGACTGGTCGAAGTTGAACCACTGCGCGGGGTCCATGGGATCGTCGGGCAGCATCCACGCCGACGACTCCAACCGCATGATGTTCACCAGCAGCGTGAGTTTCAACGCCCACTTGGCCGGACCGAACATCAACCACAGGCGCGGGAACTGTACCTCGGCGGGCAGGAACGGATTGCTCCAGCAGACAATATGCTTGAACTCCTCGTAATCGTGCTTGAAGAGCACCCGCACCAGCGTCAAGCCCTCGGGATTCTTCTCGATCTCGTAGGACTCCATCCGCCCCGACCAGCGCACCCCGTCCTTGTCGACCGTGACGTGGATGTTCTTGTTCGGCCGATTGTCGTGATCGATGATCCAGCGCGACAGGTAGTAGTCCTCCGGCAGCTCGAGTTTGCCGATGCCGGTCTCGGCGTCCACTTCCTGGAAGGACGCCGAATAGGTGTGCGCGACCCGGCCGCGCAGAATCCAGTCGCCGTCCCAGAGCCGCACCAGCGGCGGCCGGGTCCGCGCCAGCCGGTTGGCCTCCAGCCGCGCCACAATCGCCACGTACTCGCGGTCGAAATCAATGGTCGCCACCGCGCTCATCGCCGCCACCTCATTCCAGCCCCCACGGCCGCGTCCACGGCCGCGGACAGCGCACCTGCACCCCGGCGCCCGCCGGGGCACCGCTCACCACCACGGGCAGTTCGGTGTCCGGGGTGTAGGGCGGAATCGGATAGAGGAACATCTTGCCGTTCATCCGCTGGTAGACGGCGGTGTCCAGCGACGAGTTGACCTGACCCTCCAGCCCCATCTCGTCGGTGTCCACGCGCACGTGTTCACCGTCGAGCAGTTCGGGCATGGCGATCATGCGATCGGCGTCGGCGTCCGCCCGGTCGAAACGGTCGTCGCCGAACGAGAAATCGGGCAGGGTCCAGCGAATTCCACTGCTGCCCTGGATCATCCACTTCAGCCAGATCTCGGTGTCGGTCGGATTCGACACCACCACCGAACCCAGCTCGGTGGAGCCGTCGGTGGTGTCGGTGGCGGCCACGAACTCATCGGTGGCCTCGACCTCCAGCCAGCGCGGATAGGCCGCCGCCAGCGGCAGCAACACCAGACCGTACTGCTGGCCGTTCGGATCGAAACCGACCTTCAGCCGCGGATTCGACACCAGCTGCACATCCAGCCAGCGCCGGGAATCGTCCACCTGCACCCACAGCTTGGAGCGTTTCTCGTAGGAGAAGGCTTTGCGCAGGGCGGAATCGTTGTAGCGCCAGGGGTTCGCGGCGGTTTCGGTCACGTGGAAGGCGAGGGTGAAGTCGTACTTGTCCTCGCGAATACCACCGTAGGTGGCGCCGAGTTGGAAGGCGGTCGAGTTCCAGATCGTCGTCACCGGCGCGTCGTACAGTCCCGCGAACTCGGTGCCGTCGTTCTCCGAGGCCAGGTGCACGCCGCGGTCGCCCGCACCGGTACCGGCCACCGTGAACCACTCGCCGTTGTGGCCCTCCACCTCGATCAATGCTTCATTCATGGTTCATCCTTCGAATCGAAAGGAACGTCGTCATCGGCGCACGAACCCCAGCGAACGTTCCTTCTGAATGAGGTTCAGCTCCCGTCGCAGCTCTGCGGCCGTCATGCCGGTGTGCAGGTTCTCGATGGTGAGCGAGTTGTCGGTAGTGCCGCCGGGCTGCGCGAGTTCCGACAGCTGCGACCACTGCTGCGGGTTGAACACCGGCTCCGGTTTCCCGGTCTTGTTCTCTACCAGGGTCAGGCCCGGCTGCAGCCAGCCGCCATTGTCGTAGCGGCTGGGAACCAGGTATTTCAGGAACGAATTCGCGAGCCTGCCGGGAAGGTCGAGGAACTGCTCCGGTCCACGATTCGGGTCGTAGATGATCGGAGCGTCCAGTCCCGCCGGAGTGCGGCCGTTCTCCGCTTCCCATTCCGCCTGCTCGGTCCGATAGTCGGTGAAATCGGTGACCGACTGATTCCATGCGGCGGCGGCCTTGAACAACGGGATCTGGTCGAGGCTCGGCGCGCCGAAGACGTTCCGGATATCGCTCAGCTGCCCATCGACGAACGAGTCTCCGGCGTTCTGGAAGTTCGAGACGATATCGTCGAACAGAGCGGCCTCGCGCTGCTGTGCCGGGGAGAGGTCGCTATCACCGGAATCGACGTTCTGGTTGGGTGATTCGCCTCCGGTCGTAGGCGGTTGCGACGCGGGACTCTGCTCGCTGACGGTGTCGAATACGAAGTGAGCGTGATTGGTGTACGCCGGGGCGTTCGCACCGACCGCGGTACCGCCGTACTGTCCATTGCCGGACTTGCCACCCATTTCGAAGTTCACGCCGTTCGGCAAGGTCGCCGAGGTGTGGCCGCCGTACGGGCCGCCGGTGTACCAACCGATCCGCAGGCTGCCGGAGGGGCCGAGCCCGGACTCGAATCCGCGCTGGGCGAGCGCTTCGGCCTGATTGCCCGTCCAGAACCGGGTGTCGAACGGAGGCCGTCCGGCAACGTAGTTCGCGAGGGCCGACACCGCACCGGAACAGTCGCCCCAGTTGGTTCCGCCCCATTCGTAGGGCTTGCCGTCCACCTGCTTGGCGAGTTCGATCAGGCCGCTCTTGGTGACGAGGCCGCCGGTGGCGTAGCCGGGGACGGCACCGTTGTTGATCGCTTCCAGCAGTGGGCGGTTGCGTCGGGTGGAGGCGGCGTTGATGACGAATTCACCGTTGGAGAGGCGGGCAAGGATGGAGTCGCTGGTGCCGGTGCCGGGGCCGGAGATGTAGCCGCCGGAGGCTTTGCCCTCTGGCTGATCGTCCCCCCCAGTGAAGAAGCTGCCAACGCTGTCTAACGCTCTGGCAATCGGTTCTGGAATCTTGATCGAGTTCCACAGGTCCGAGATCTTGTTGATAATCTCCTCGATCTTCGTACGCAGACCTTCGAACCACCCCTCTCCTGTCTCGATGGCGTTCTTGATTGTGTCCCAACCGGATTGGAACGCCGTCTGGAAGGTTTCCCAAGCGGGCTTGATGTACTCCTCCCACATCGCCCGGAAAACCGCGCCGACCGTCTGCAAGGCCGCCTGAAACCCATCCCAGACCGGTTTGATCCCACTCCACGCAGCGGAGATACTGTCGCCGATCAGCCCGATCACGGGCTGCACGACCGTCTCCCACAGCCAATTCAGCACCGAGCCCACCACTTCGAGCGCAGCGGTGAACGCATTCCAGATCGGCTGCACATAGTAGTTCCACCACAGCGAGATGGCCTCGGCGATGAGCCCGATCACGGGCTGCACGACCGATTCCCACAGCCAATTCAGCACCGAGCCCACCACTTCGAGCGCAGCGGTGAACGCGTTCCAGATCGGCTGCACATAGCCGGTCCACCACAGCTGGAAGGCCGCGCCGATGAGTGCGAACACCGGCTGCACCACCTCGACCCACAGCCAGTTGAGCATCTCGCCGACCCGGCCCAGCGCGCCCAGGAAGCCGTCCCAGATCGGCTGGATGAACTGCCACGCGGTGGCCATGGCCGACTGGATGCCCGACCACACCGTAGCCCAGATCTGCTTGCCGCTCTCGGTCTGGGTGAAGAACCAGGTCAGCGCACCTACCACCGCCGTGATGGCGGTCAGGATCAGGCCCAGCGGATTCGCCCGCAGCGCGGTGTTGAAGGCCCGCGCCGCGACCGCCGCGCCCTTCTTCGCGGTCGCCCATACCGTGGTGGCCTTGGCCGATGCGGTGGTCGCCAGGGTCATGGCCTTGGTTCCGGCGGCGGCGGCCATGGCCCTGGTTCGCACGGCGAGCAGCCTGGGATCGAGCTTGCCCAGGCTGCCCGCGAGGTTCGCGCCTTGATCGAAAGCGCCCTGCAGCGCATTGTTCAGCGTTCCCCGAATACTGCCGAAGGCGTCGTCGACGACGCCCTTGATGGTGCCCTTGGCCCCGGCGAACGCGCTCGCCAATGCGGTGTTCACGGTGCCCTGGGCGGAGGCGAACACATCGAGCAGGACGCCGTTCACCGCTTCCTGCGTCGAACCGAACACCGCGTCCATGGCGGTGTTCAGGGCCTCGGGTGAGGAGCCGAAAACGCTCGCCCACGCACCGTTCACGGTCTCGGAGGCGGTGGCGAACGCGCCTTCCAGCGCGCCGTTCACCGTGTCGTGCGTTTGGTCGAACGCGGTGTTCAACGCCTGGTTCGCGGTCTCGGTGACACCCGCGAATGCCTCGTCCACCGCCGCGTCGACGGCGGTGGACGCATCGGCGAACACCGCGTCCAGCGCCGTGTTCATGGCACCGGCGGTCGGTTCGAAGGCCGCGTTCACAGCATTGCTCAGCCGTTGTGGGGCTGTCACGAACGTGGCGTCCAGCGCACTGTTCACCACACCGGGAGCGGCGCGGAATGCATCGGCGACCGCGGTCCGCACCGCATCCGGTGCCGATTGGAAGACATCGCGCACGGCGTCGGCCACCTGCTGCGGTGTCGTACCGAGCAACCCGTCCACGGCACCCGCCAGCGCACCTTGCGGTCCCCCCGTCATCAAACCCACGAGGGCGCCGTTCAACGTATCCGAGGCCCGGGCGAACGTGCCGGTCAATGCGGTGTCCAGCGCGGTCGACGCCGAGTCGAAGACGCTCAGCAGCGCATCGTCGACCGTGCCGGACGCCTGGGAGAACACATCCTCCAGGGCGGTGTGCACCGCCCCTTCGGCCGATGCGAACGCGGTGAGCAACAGCGAGTTCACCGCTGCGGGCGACGTACCGAAGGCCCGTTCCCACCCGTCGTTCACCGCGCTGCTCGCGCCATCGAATGCCTGGTGGATGGCATTGTTCACGGTGGGAGTCGCCGCACTGAAGGCATTCTCGAAGGCGGCGTTCACCGCGTTCGATGTACCGTCGAACGCTTCATCCACGGCCGCGTGCACGACACCGGACGCACCGTTGAAGCTCTGTCGCAGCGCGGTATTCAAGGCTCCCGGCGCCGAAGCGAACAGCTGGTCCATGCCCCTGTCCACCGCACCTGACGCCTCATCGAACGCCATTGTCAGCGCTCGTTCCAAGGTGACCGCGACGTCGATGCCGAAGTCACGTACTGCTTCGATGGCCATGACACCTCTGTTCAGTTCGTGGGTCCGCCCCGAGATTCACCGGGGGGACGGGCCGAGCAGTCCGAATGCTGCTCGGATTCGAGTGATTACGCCGACGTCGCCTGCTCCGGTGACGCCGGTTCGCGGGCCCGGACGGCGGCCAGCCTGGCCCGTACCTGGTCCATGGGGATCGCCGTGCCACGCACCCGTCGTTTGGTCTTGTCCTCCACCCCCGGGCGCGGATACGGCGAGGGACGATTGCGGTTGCGGCCGCCGTCCTTGGTCTTGCTCCACAGCAGCAGATTCGCCACATCCACCAGATCGGCCAGCAGATGCTCGACCTGCCCCCACCGGTATCTATCGGGATGCATGGCCCGGAACAGGGCGCTGTCGGAGGAGGATTCGCGAATCAGGACGGCGAAATCGCGCCAGGTGAAACGATTCGAGCCGACGTCGCGCAAGCGGACACCGGCTCGGATGAGATCGGCTTCGACAGCCTCCCCGTGCTGTTCGTACAGCTCTAGGAGGCTGAGGATTCCCCCAGTTCGACCGCCGACTCGCGCTGCCAGGCGGTCATCACCTCACGCACCTCGGCTTGGCTCATCGCGTCGATCACCGTCAGATCCTTCGCGCTGCACACTCCTTCGATGAGCCCGAAGAACTGCTCGGTCTCACCCTCCTTGCGGAGCTTGCGGATCACGCCGAACGGAATGTTGTCGAAGCGCGGCAGGGTGATCTTCTTGCCGTTGCGCGCGGTGTAGGTGAACTTCTCCATCATGGGACCGGACCTTTCGATGCATCGTTGTGATTGAAAAGATTGGGGGACCGGGCTTTTCAAGGCCCGCCCGGTGAGGGCAGGCCCGGTCCGTGGGTCGATGTGACCTCACCGGGCGGGTTCGGGAACTACGAGTCGCGCGTGGGCGCGGCCGTCAGGAGGCGGTCTTGTTGATGAACTCGTAGATGTTGTTGCCGCTGGCGTCCTCGAAGCACTCCATGGTGACCGTGTACATGATCGCGTCGGTGTGCACCTTCACGATGTCCTCGACGGCGGTGATCTGGCCGTCCGGAATGTAGGTCCGGATGGAGCCGACTGCGTCGTCGACGGTGTCGATGACCCACGAATTGTGCGGCAGCGCCTTCTTGTTCTTCTCAACGGTGATGGCGCCGGTGGTGCCGTCGACGGTGACGTTGTCATCGCCGAACACGGCCTTGAGCACGTCGGCGTTGGTCGACTCGAGGAAGGCGAACTTCAGGGTCGCGGTGTAATCGGTCTGCAGCACCTTCACCGTGGAGCCGCCGAAAGCCTTCTTCTTCTCGGTCTCTCGGGTATTCGACTCGGTGAAGCCCTCTTCGCCGATGTAACCGCAGTCGACGAAGGCGGCGTCCAGCGCATCGGTGGCGCTGGTCGGACCCGCGGTGGCGAGCGGTGCGCGCAGCACCGCTCCGGTCGCCTTCGGCATGGCCGCGTAGACGTTGTTGACAGTGCTTGCCATAGTTGTGCCCCTTTCAGGCATTGTGGACCGGGCCTGGAAACTGAGTGCGATTCGGGCTGAGTCCTATTGGGCTTGCCCGCGCAGGAGGAAAGAGAGGGTGAACTGATAGTTCGGGCGATACGGGTCGGGCTCGGGCAGACGATCCGCAGGACGGTCGACCGCCACTACATCGCGGACGCTGGGAATTGACGGATCATGGCGCGCGCCGCGCAGGATCGCGAAACACAACTCCGCCAGCGCGGCCGCATCGGCATTCGTCGCATCAGTGCATTGGACGGTGACGAATCGCGACGCCAGCGCTCGCCCGGTGTCCTCACCCCAAAAACTGGAAAGCCGGACAATTCGGCCGGGCGGAGTCTCGGGCACGGTTCGCACCACGGGGGTGCTGTCGCCACGATCGGCCAACTGTGCCGAAAGATACGTCATGACAAGCGATTCGACATCGGGAAAAACTACGATCTCAACCATTGACTACCTCCTTTCTCATTGAGTACCTCCGGTCTCGAAAACGATCCGGAATTCACAGAACCATCACGTATGGCGTTCCGGCACTTCTACCGAATGCCCGGAATCGAAACTCGAGGGAAAACAGGCACTTTCGACCATCCTGCGATAGAGCCACAGAGGCCTCCGGTTCGGTGACCGTCAGGCCACTACAACGCAAGACGGGAGGCCATGGGCATGTCCGCTGCGTACTTGGAGCCGAAATCGCGGGGCCAACAGGCACTTTCGACCGCCCTGCGATAAGGTCGCGGGGGCCTCCGGTTCCCGGTGACCCACCAGGCCGGAACCGGCTTCATCGGTTCCGCATGTGCACGCGAGGAGGAGAACATCCATGACCGCAGTCCGCCGTCTCACAGTGGCGCTAGCCATCGCCGCAACCACCGGTGCCGCCGCCTGTGGAACCGACTCCGGCCAAGAAGCCGCAACAACCAACGAACCGACGACAACGATCTCAGCATCAAAGACAACCGAACCGGCCACGCCGATGACCGAGCCGACCGCCCCGACCACTTTCGAAACGATCACCGAACGGGAACTGAAACTCATCGCGAAGAACCCTGCGGATCATAAGGACCGCGCGATTATCGTGTACGGGAGGGTCACACAGACGATGAAGGACGAGACAAATGGTGCTGATATCGCACAGCTGCTTTGTGGCACGTCACCGGATTCGGCTACATGGGATACACAGGTAATGATCGGCACTGAGAGCGATCTGCTGAAGAACATCGTGGAAGACGATCGAGTGCGTGCGGAGCTGAGGTCGACCGGTCGAACCGCCAGCTATACGAGCGCTATCGGCGAGATATCGAACCCTTCGTTCTGGGTCAGCGGAATCAGCCTGCTGGACAACTGAGACCGATGTCGCACGCGGCCACCGAATTACATACAACCGAATTCGGTCGGCCGCCCGGTTCAGTCACGTCGTGACAACGTCGGATACGAAATCCATGTTTGACTCCTTGGTTCGGTAATCGCCGCACATGCCCTTACAACAAAACCCCCGAATCCGACAGCGGATCGAGGGCTTCTCACATGCAGCACGGCGTGCGATCGTAATCGCTTGCCTAAGAGATGATTTCCCGACCATTTCGGGATGAGGGCGCAGCTCTGGCGCTGCACATAGTCTCACCTAAGCCGCGGATATTGTCAACACCCAACGTCGAGAAACACCAAAACCGCAGGTAGACACCGGTCCATCGACTCACCCGCCCGCGCAGCCCACCGCCACCGCACCCTTGGCCTAACGACGCCGCTCGGCACCGCACCTGCGGAACCGGGCGAACCGGTTTTCGGCCTCCGGGTGGTGACCCCGGCCCTGTGACCGTATCGCGGAGGTGCTCGAAATGCTTGTCGGCGTGGCTGTTTCGGTGGGCGTGGCTGTCGTCGTGTCCGTGGTGGTTTCGGAGCCGCATGCGGTGAGTCCGGCGGTGGCGGCGGCGATGGCGACTGCGGCGGCGAGGCGGCGGGCGGCGGGCATGGGCATTGTTCTCCTTGCATGAGCACGCCTCGTTGGTCGGTGACGAATCACGACACCAGTGCACGCCCGGCCGTCTGTCACCGCCATAGGCCAGCCGTGGCGAAAGATACTTCACGGTAAACGATTCGAAACTCGGAACGCTACGATCTCAACCATTGACTGCCTCCTTTTCTCATCGAGTACCTGCAGACTGGACAACGATCCGATATTCACAGAATCTCCGGTACGGCGGATCTGCTGGAAACGAAACTTCGCGGGTCGAGAGTTATTCGAACTGCGGCCGACTGCAACGCAAGACGGGAGGCCATAGGCATGTCCGCTGCGTACTTGTGCCGAAATCCCGGTGCCAACAGGCACTTTCGGCCGCCCCGCGATAGGGTCGCGGGGGCCTCCGGTTCCCGGTGACCCGCTAGGCCGGAACTGGCTTCATCGGTTCCGCATGTGCACGCGAGGAGGAGAACATCCATGACCGCAGTCCGCCGTCTCACAGTGGCACTAGCCATCGCCGCCACCACCGGTGCCGCCGCCTGTGGGACCGACTCCGGCCACGAAGCGGCAACAGCCAACGAACCGACGACACGATCTCAGTATCAAAGACAACCGAACCGGCCACGCCGATGACCGAGCCGACCGCCCCGACCACTTTCGAAACGATCACAGACCGCGAACTGAAACTCATCGCGAAGACCCCAGCCGACCACAAGGACCGCGCGATCGTCGTCTACGGGCGGGTGGCCGAGACGCTGAGAGACCCCGACCTGGGAGCGGAACTCGCTCGGCTCGTCTGCGGCGCAACGCCGGACCAAGCCACGTGGGAGACCGAGATCATGATCGGTACCACGGAGGACCAGCTGCGGGATGTCGTCGAGGGCGATGAGGTACGCGTCGAGGTCACGTCAACGGGTCGACGGGCCACCTACACGAGTGTCCTCGGCGTGGAGATGTCGAACCCTTCGTTCTGGGTCAGCGGAATCAGCCTGTTGGACAGCTGAGGCCGCTGTAAAACGCGGCCACTGACTTCCGCATAACCGGATTTCAGGTGGCCGCCCGATTCGGTCATGTTGTGACAGCGGCGGATACGAAATCCATGGCGGCTCCTTGGTTCGGTGATCGCCGCACATGCCCTTACAACGAAAACCCCGAATCCAGTAGCGGATCGAGGGCTTCTCACATGCAGCACGGCGTGCGATCGGAAAGACGGCTCGAATCGCGGTGTGGCTCAGCGGGAGGGCAAGAGGGTGAAGGCGTCGATGTGACGTGGTCGGACCACGGAGAAATGGCGTCGATCCGTGGTGGCGATGTATGTCAGGTTCCGGCGTTCGGCTGCGGCGATTACCGAGGCGTCAGCAGTTCCCAGTGGCAAGTCTCGGTATTTCGCGACGAGTTCGGCGATGCGGAGCCAATCCGCCGCGTGGACGGGCTCGATCACGAACAGACCCTCGGCCAAGTCTCCGAGGAAGCGCACCTCGGCTTCGGTTCCGAGTCGGCTGGCGATGAGGTATGCGGCTTCGGTGATGACGAGGGTCGGGACGACGAGGGGGCCGCGGTGTGTTTGGAGCAGTTCGAGGCAGGCTTCGTGGTGTGCATCGTCGGCGTCGACGTAGGCGTACAACGGTCCGGCGTCGACGATCAGGGCGCTTATCGGTCCCACTCTCGGCTGAGGATTTCATCGATCCGGGCCGACACGTCCGAGCGCCCGCTGCGCCCCGCCGCTGCCGCGCCGAACCGTCGCCGCGCACCGGTGGGTGCGCAAAGATATTGGGTGATCGCCTCGCGCGTCAGTTCGGCGACCGTGATACCGCGCCGCGCCGCCTCATGGCGCAGGCGCTCGTCAAGCTCGTCGGGTAGCTTCACGGTTGTCCGCTTCATGGTATGCCAGCATACCTGTGAATGTTAGTGGCGCTGACGCCGCCTCGCGTGGAGATCAGCGGAAATCCGTCTGGGGCAGCAGCATCAATTGCTGGACAGCTGAGCCGAGCTCCCCTACCGCGCCGCCTGGAACACCAACACCGTAGACCCGATGCGGATGGCGTCACCGTCGGACAGCACCGTGGCGCTGTCGATGACCTCGTCGTTGATGTAGACGCCGTTGGCCGAGTGCAGATCCTTGATGAGGAGACCGGCGCGGCTGGGGGTGATGTGGGCGTGGTAGCGGCTGGCCTTAGGGTCGTCGAGGATCAGGTCGTTGTCGGTCATGCGGCCGATCTTGAGGCCGGCGGCGGCGACGGGGACGGTGCGGCCGTCGGCGAGGCGGAGGTGTCCGCTGCGGACGGCACGCGGGGTTTCGGTGACCGTTTCGGTCATGGCCTTGGCCATGCGTTCGACGTCGACGATCTCCATGGTGTCCAGGGGTTCCTGTCGCAGTACCCGCTGTTCCAGGGCGACCAGGGCGGGGCCGGGGTCGATGCCGAGTTCGTCGGCCAGCACGGTGCGCACGCGGCGGCAGGCGTCCAGGGCGTCGGCCTGGCGGCCGGACAGGTACAGGGCGGTGATGAGCTGCGCCCACAGCGGCTCCCGCAGCGGATGCGCCTGGGTCATGGCGACCAACTCACCCACCACCGAAGACGCGCGCTTGCAGGCGATTTCGGCGTCGATGCGGGCGGAGGCGGCCAGCAGCCGCTCCTCGTCCATGGCGGTGGCGAAGCTGTCGGCGAAGGACAGCCCGCTCAGATCGTCGAGGGCGCGGCCGCTCCACTGCTCCAGCGCGGCCGCGTACAGCCGGCCCGCGGATTCGGGATCGCCCGCCGCCGCGGCCTCGGCGGCACTGCGGCGAATGGTTTCGAACCGGCCCAGGTCGCACCGGTCGTCGGGGATCTCCAGGCGGTAGCCGGAGGATTCGGTGCGCAGCACGGCGGCCGCGTCCACCCCCGCCTGACGCAGCGTCTTGCGGATATTCGACACGAACACCTGCAGGCTGGCCTGGTAGGAGTCCGGCGGCTCGTCGTTCCACACGATGTCGGCCAACGCCTGCGAGGACACCGCGCGCCGCCGGTTAACGATCAGCGCGGCGAGCAGTGCGCGCGGTTTCGGTCCGCCGACCGGCAGCACCCGGCCGTCGACCAGCAGTTGCACAGGTCCGAGGACCCGCACCTCGAGAGTCATGCCGTGCACCTCGGATTACGTCAGGGCAACTTGCAGCAGAGCAACGAAAACGCCGCGGCGGTGCAGACACCGCCGCGGCACACGCGTCGCTTCACCTCGTTCGGAGTTTCCGCTCGCGGAATACCTTACTTGGCGCTGATGGAACGACCGACCGACTTCAGGTCGTTGCACGCCTCCACGACGCGGGCGGCCATATTGGCCTCGGCCTTCTTCAGGTAGGAGCGCGGGTCGTAGACCTTCTTGTTGCCGACCTCGCCGTCCACCTTCAGCACGCCGTCGTAGTTGCTGAACATGTGCGCCGCCACCGGCCGGGTGAAGGCGTACTGGGTGTCGGTGTCGACGTTCATCTTGACCACGCCGTAGCGCAGCGAATCCTCGATCTCCGACTTCAGCGAGCCCGAACCGCCGTGGAAGACGAAATCGAACGGCTGCGCGTCCGCGCCCAAGCCCAGCTTGGCGGCGGCCACCCGCTGACCCTCGGCCAGCACCTCGGGCTTGAGCTTCACATTGCCCGGCTTGTAGACGCCGTGCACATTGCCGAAGGTGGCGGCCAGCAGGTACTTGCCGTTCTCGCCCGCGCCGAGCGCGTCGATGGTCTTCTCGAAGTCCTCGGGCGAGGTGTAGAGCTTGTCGTTGATGGCGTTCTCGACGCCGTCCTCTTCACCGCCGACGACGCCGATCTCCACCTCGAGGATGATGTTGGCGGCGTGGGCCTGCTTGAGCAGTTCCTTGGCGATCTCGAGGTTCTCGTCGATCGGAATCGCGGAACCGTCCCACATGTGCGACTGGAACAGCGGGTGCTGGCCGCTCTTGACGCGGTCGGCCGAGATGGCCAGCAGCGGGCGCACGAAGGTGTCGAGCTTGTCCTTCGGGCAGTGGTCGGTGTGCAGCGCGATGGTGACGTCGTACTTGGCGGCGATCACGGTGGCGAACTCGGCGAGGGCGACCGCGCCGGTGACCATGTCCTTCACACCCAGGCCGGAGCCGAATTCGGCACCGCCGGTGGAGAACTGGATGATGCCGTCGCTACCCGCGTCGGCGAAGCCCTTGATGGCCGCGTTGACGGTCTCCGACGACGTGCAGTTGATGGCAGGAAACGCGAAGGAGTTCTCTTTGGCCCGAGCAATCATCTCGGCGTAGATCTCCGGAGTCGCGATGGGCACAGTGACCTCCGTTGTGTGTGCTGCGTACAACAAATTCTGTCAGCCCACACCATAGGACAGGCGGCTTTCACACCACCGGCTGCCCTCACAACCCTGATAAGTCTGTGATGTCGCTTCGACATTCGGTGTGATGTGCGAATCACCGGTACTGTGGTGGCCGTGACCTTGCTGGCCGCTGCTGACACCGTGACGACCCTGGCGATGCCCCAGTTCTTGGATCCCATGTACCTCCTCACGGAGTCGTGGTTGAAGAACGCGGTGCTGCCGGCGATTCTGGCGATCGTCTTCATCGAGACCGGGCTGCTGTTCCCGCTACTGCCGGGCGACTCGCTGCTGTTCACCGGTGGCTTGCTCGCGGCACAGCCGAACCCGCCGGTGTCGATCTGGATCCTCGCGCCCGCCATCGCGGTGACGGCGTTCCTGGGCGACCAGTGCGCCTACTGGATCGGCCGCAAGGGCTTCGGTCCGGCGCTGTATCACCGCCCCGACGGGCGTTTCCTCAAGAAGAAGTACATCACCGAGGCGCACGACTTCTTCGAGAAGTGGGGCCCGGCGGCCATCATCATGGCCCGCTTCGTCCCGATCGCCCGCACCTTCGTGCCGGTGCTGGCGGGCGTCTCGGCCATGAGCTACCGCAAGTACGTGCCGTTCGACATCGTCGGCGCGATCCTGTGGGGCGGTGGCGTCACGGTGCTCGGCTACTTCCTGGGGAACGTGGCCTTCATCCGGGATCACGTCGAGGCCATCTTCCTGATCATCGTGTTCATCTCGGTGCTGCCGATGGTGGGGTCCGTGGCGCGCGCGTTGCTGGGCCGTCGCTCGGCCGATGCCGCGGTCGTCGCCGAGGCGGAACCCGCCCGTACCAACGAACCCACCCACTGATCCCTTGTCCACCACCCCGCTGAACCTTGCGATGGGCGGTTTCGATCCCCTCGAGACAGCCGGGCCGCTGCTCGTCTGGACGGTGGTGCTGACCTTCGTCTTCCTGGAGTGCGCGCTCATCATCGGGCTGTTCCTGCCCGGCGATTCCATGCTCATCACCGCCGGCGTGGTGCTGGCCGCGCACGCCACCGGAGAGGCGCAGGTCTGGGCGCTGTCGGTGGGAGCCATGATCGCGGCCATCGCCGGTAACCAGGTCGGATACGTATTCGGCCAACGCACCGGACACCATCTGGTGGCGCGCAAGAACGGCAAGTACATCAACACCCACAACCTCGCGCGGGTGTCGGCCCTGCTGCACCGGCACGGCTTCTTCGCGGTGCTGGTGGCGCGGTGGATTCCGTGGGTGCGCACGCTCTGCCCGCTGGTGGCGGGTGCGGCCGGAATGGATCACCGCAAGTACACCGTCGCCTCCACCATCGGCGCGATCATCTGGGCGCCGGTGCTGCTGCTCATCGGCTACTACGCGGGCAGCTTCCTGGAGGACATGTCCTGGCTCATGCCCGCGGTGATCTGCACGCTGGTGGTGGGGCTGATCCTGGGCACACTGCTCGGTATCCGGCAGTACCGGCTGGAGATGGCGCGCCCCGCCGAGGATTTCGACGTGGACGACGCGACCGACACCCCGGCCGTCGCCGACCGGCACGGCATCTGAGCGGACCGCGTCAGAGTCCCGCCGCGGTCACGGTGTACGCGGCCTCCATCAGCATCCAGCCCGAAAGCTGTACCGACAGATCGCGTTCCGGGGTGCGGGAGGCGGTCACCGAGCCATTGGCGGTGAGGTAACCCGCCCCCGCGATACCGGGTAGTCGGGCCGGTTCGCGCCAATCGGGACCGAAGAGCGGTTCGCCCTCCACCTCCAGCCGGTTCTCCCAGGCCGCGACGGCGGAAGCCCGCACGATCGCGGCGGCGGTGCGGCGGGCCTTGATGTGCGCGGCGTCGTCGCCGGGCAGCATGACGGCGACCAGGGCCAGGTAGCGGGCGAGGATGCCGTTGAACAGGCCGCCGTCCCCACCGCCGCCACCATCGACCACACCGCCGCTGGTCATATGCTCCTCGACGGCCGCCAGCAGGGTCAGCACCCGGTCCGCGTGCCGGGGTTCGCCGGTGTGCACCGCCAGTTCGGTTTCCAGGCCGAGCACCACGCCCTGGCAGTAGGTGTAGACCGGATGCTCGACCTCGCCGGAGGGCAGATGGATGCCGTCCAGAATCAGCCCGGACTCCTTGTCCCGCAGGGTGTCGTCGAGCCAGTCGGCGATTTCCTGAGCGCGCCCGTAGCGCCCGAGCCGCGCCATGACGATTCCGGCCGGACCGTTGGCGGGCGCGTTGTAGAAGTCGGAGCCCCTACGCCACGGAATGCCGCCGCCCACCTCGGGCGTCCACCCGTCGACCAGTTCCTTCTCCAACGTCCGCAGCCCGTACCGCATATCGTCGATGCCCAGGGTGCGGTCGGCGCGCTCGAGGGATATGGCCAGCCAGGCCATATCGTCGTAGTAGTTGTTGGTCCAGCCGGTGATATTGCGCAGCCGCATACCGCGCGCCACGGTTCGGATGCGCCGCAGCCGCGCGGGCGTGGGCTCCCGGTTGGCGGCATCGGTGGCGCAGTCGATGAGATGGGCCTGCCACCAGTAGTGCCAGGACACGAAGAGGCGGTCGCGCCGGGTCGCGGGCCAGCCGACCACGCCGAGAGTGGCTCCGGGAATTCCCCACAGCGCGCGCAGATGTCGTGACAGGATGGCGGATTCGGCCATATCGGCACGCTCGGACCAGAGCGCAGCACTGGGCTCGGCAGGTCGCCCGGTCCGCGAAGTCATAGGACATATGGTGCCAGTCGGGCACCTGATCATGTGGCTGATTTCGTTATGCAACCGTGTCTGAATCGATCTTGGCAGGATGGCCGCGACCGGCCGTGGACCGGGGCGTCACCAGGCGGCCGACAGGTCCGCGTGTTCCCGCACCCACGCGTGCATGGCGATCCCCGCCGCGACGCCCGCGTTGATACTGCGCGTCGAACCGAACTGCGCGATGGATACGGTCAGCCGCGCCCCCGCCTTGGCGTCGGCGGTGACTCCCGGCCCCTCCTGCCCGAACAGCAGCAGGCATGCGCGCGGCAGCCGCACCGTCTCCAGGGGTACCGCGCCGGGCACATTGTCGACGGCCACCACCGTCAGCCCGGCCGCCGCCGCGAATTCCAGCAGCGCCGCCGTATCGGCATGATGCTCGATGTGCTGATAGCGGTCGGTGACCATGGCCCCGCGCCGATTCCACCGCTTGCGCCCCACGATGTGCACGGCCGCCGCCGCGAACGCATTGGCCGTGCGCACCACCGTGCCGATATTGGCGTCGTGCCCGAAGTTCTCGATCGCCACGTGGAACGGGTGCCGCCGTCGATCGATATCGGCCACGATGGCATCGCGGGTCCAGTACCGGTAGGCGTCCACCACATTGCGGCGGTCACCGTGCGCGAGCAGCTCCGGATCCAGGCGCGGATCCGCGGGCGGCTCGGTGCCGAACTCCGCGCGCCACGGTCCGACGCCGTGCGGATGCTCGCCCCATTCGGTAGGGCCGGGCAGCGATTCGTCGGTCGGGGCGTGACTCACTCCGAACATCGTAACGAGGCCGGGTGCGGGCGAAATCAGGAGCTGCTCAGACCGGCCCCGATGGCGATCACGAAGATCGCGAAATAAAGCAGCATCAGACAGGTGGCGACGATGCCGCAGACATAGCCCGCGGTCACGTTGCCGCGCCCGCCCAGGGTGCCGCCGGAGGCGTCGATCTCGCGGCGCGCCTTGCTGCCCATGATCCAGGCCACCGGGCCGAGCAGCTGGCACAACACCAGGCCCAGAATGCCGAGCACCAGAATGGTGGTGGCCTGCGGATGGTCGGGCGGCGGACCGTAGCCGTAGGCCGGGTAGCCGTAGGAGGGGTAGCTCACCGGGTCATCGTATTTCGCCGGGCCGGGACCCGCGCGTCAGGTGCTGGTCGAGGCGAACGTCCCCAGACCGAGCAACAGGACGAAGGCGACGATGGCGAGAATGATCAGAACCGACGCGATGATGCCGCAGACGTAACCGGCCAGCACCAGGCCGCGCCCGCCGATCGCGCCACCGGAGGAGTCGATCTCACGTAGCGCGCTGCGACCCATCACCCAGGCGACCGGGCCGAGCAGCTGGCAGAGGATGAGGCTCAGAATGCCGAGCACCAGAATCACCACGGCCTGCGGATGATCACGCTGCGGGTACTGGCCGGACGGCGGAGGCTGCTGATAGCTCATAGGCATGATGGTAGGGGGTAGTGCTGACACCACCCTGGAATTTCGGGTCAGCGCCATCGAGTCCCGAGCCCGCGCCGACGACGATGAAACCATGACGGAGATGCCCGCCGAACCCACCCTCGTGCTGCCGAAACCCGGCCCCGAGCCGTCCGAACCCGCGCCCGAGCGCACCGGACCGCCCCCGTGGCTGGCCTTCCTGCGCGCCCCGTTCACCGCACGCACCTGGAAGGAATTCGCATACCTGCTGGTCGCGATGATGCTCGGCGGCATCGCGACGCTGTATCTGGTCTTCGCCATCGGCGGTGGGCTGTACCTGTCGATCTTCGTGCTCGGTATCCCGATCCTGGCGGCCGTCCTGCTCGGCGGACGGCTGTGGGGGCGGGTGTACCGCGCGGTCGTCGGCACCCTGCTCGACACCCGGCTGCCCGAACCGCCGCCGTTCGCACCCCGCCCCGGCTTCTTCGGCTGGCTGCGCGGAGCCTTCACCGACCGCACCTCCTGGCGAGCGCTGCTGTTCCTGCTCGCGCAGGCCGTGCTCGGCGTGGCCGTGGGCTATGTGGTGCTGGTCGTCGGCGTCATGTCGGTGTTCGTGGTGCTCTCGCCGATCTTCTGGGTGATCGACCATCCGATCAATGTGGACGAGAACGGGGTGGAGCATCACTCGCTGGCGCAGTTCGGGGACTTCTACGTGGAAACCTGGCCGCGCGTCATCGGTTTCGCACTGCTGGGGGTCGTCGCCTGTCTGCTCATGCCGTGGGTGATGCGCGGGGTGTGCTGGCTGCACCGGCTGCTGGCCGTGCTGCTGCTGACACCCACCGCGCGGGATCGGCAGCTGACCGAGTTACAGGCCAGCCGCCGGGCGGCGGTGGAGGATTCCGCGGCGACGCTGCGGCGGCTGGAACGCGATCTGCACGACGGCACCCAGGCGCGGCTGGTGAGCATCGCCATGGCACTGGCCCGCGCCGAGGAGCGCATGGCCGCCGGGGGCGATCCCACCGAGCTGATCGCCCAGGCCCGCTCCGGATCCAAGGAGGCACTGACCGAACTGCGCGAACTGGTGCGCGGAATCCATCCGCCCGCACTGGAACTCGGCCTGGAACCGGCGCTGGAGACCCTGGTGGCGCGCTGTGCGCTGCCGGTGGAGCTGCGGGTGCTGCTGCCGGTGCGGCCCGCCCCAGCCCTGGAGGCCATCGCGTACTTCTCGGTGGCCGAACTGCTCACCAATGTGGTCAAGCACGCCGGGGCCACGCAGATCTGGGTGTCGGTCCTGCCGCAGGGCGCCGAGCGGTTCGCGATCTCGGTGCGTGACAACGGCGTCGGAGGTGTGCTTCAGCCCGCCGTGGGCACCGGCAACACCGGTGTGGGCGGCGGCCTCTCGGGGCTGGCGGCGCGGGCACGCACCGTGGACGGCGAGCTCGCCGTGGACAGCCCGTCGGGCGGCCCTACCGTCGTCACCGTGCTGCTGCCACTCACGGTGCCGCGATGAGTACACCGCTGCGCATCGTCATCGCCGAGGACAATGCCATCCTGCGCGACGGGCTGACCGGCCTGCTCACCGAGCGCGGCCACGAGGTGGTGGCCGCCGTCGGCGACGCCGACACGCTGGGCGACGTGGTGGCGCGGCATCGCCCCGACGTCGCGGTGGTGGACGTGCGCATGCCGCCGACCTTCACCGACGAGGGGCTGATCGCGGCGCTCGCGCTGCGCCGCGGCCACCCCGAGGTCGGGGTACTGGTGTTCTCGCAGTGGATCGAAACCCGTTATGCGACCGAACTTCTCGCCGCCGGCGCGGGTGGCGTCGGCTACCTGCTCAAGGACCGCGTCGCCGACGTGCGCGAGTTCGTCGACGCCCTGACGCGGGTCGCCTCCGGCGGCACCGCCCTCGATCCGGAAGTGGTGAGTCAGTTGATGGGTGCCACGCGCCAACAGGACGCGCTGTCCCGCCTCACCCCGCGCGAGCGCGAGGTACTGGAACTCATGGCCCAGGGCTTGACCAATGCCGCCATCGCCGCCGCGCTCACCGTCACCGAACGGGCGGTGGAGAAGCACATCGGCAATATCTTCCTGAAACTGGATCTGCCGCCCTCGGACACCCATCACCGCCGGGTGCTGGCGGTGCTGCGCCTGCGCGGGTGACCGGCGGCGGGTGCGCGGACGGCGCGGCCTGCCACGGAAAAGGAAACGATGCCGGGTGGTTGCCGGGCGTGGAAGACTGGAACCATGCGGCGGTCGAGATCCGCGGAAGCGGTGAAAATGGTTGGGGCGTGGCCGGATCACCTATTGACGATCGACGAATGGTCTTCGCTGCGCACGGGTGACCTGTTCTGCGAACTGGTCGAAGGGGTGCCGGTGGTCGCGCCGCAGCCGCCACGGCACCAGTTGGCGGTGTGGCGCTTGGCCGCGCAGTTGGAACCGGCGCTGCCCGCGCCGCTGGCGGCCCTGGCCCGGATCGAGTTGGTGGTGGAGGAGCGGTTTCCGGCCACGGTGCGGATTCCGGATGTGCTGGTGGTGGGTGGTGCGGCCGGTGCCGCGCACGCCACGCGGGTGCGGCCGTCGGATGTGCTGGCGGCCGTGGAGATCGCCGCGCCCGGATCGCGGCGGGTGGATCGGGTGCTGAAATACGCCGAATACGAATCGGTCGGTATCGAACACTACTGGCTGCTCGACACGGAGGGGCCGGTGCGGCTGCACGCCTTCGCCCTGCGGGACGGACGGTACGAACCGGTCGGTGAGCATTCCGGGCAGGTCATGCTGGAGCTCGCGGGCCACCGTCTCCGGCTCGACCTCGACGCGCTCACCGCCCTGCGCTCGCTGTCCTGAACGCTCGCTGTCCTGAACACTCACTGTCCTGAACGCTCACTGTCCTGAACGCTCGCTGTTCTGAACCCGGCCGATTCCGCGCCGAGTCGGCCACACAACGGCTCCGCCGCGCCTATCCTGGAAGTCCGAAGCGCTGGTGGAGGTTGTCATGAACCACGCGCGGATGCTGCATACGATTCTCGGCGTCGTGGCCCTGTACCTGCTGACCCTCGTCATCTGGCTGGGCTGGATCGCGCGTCTCGCACCCCCCGGAACAGCGCCGATGCAGATTTTCATGCTGGTCGGCCTGTTCGGCAGCTTCCTCGGGGTCGGCATGCTCCTCGCCCAGCGCCCCTCCCGGGCCGACCGCCGACTGCGCCGTCGCGGATACGAGGGCTGGGCCACCATCGAAGGCGTTCATCCGCTCCGGCGCACCAATCACCACACCGAACTCGCCGAACTCGACCTGGAACTCGTCGTCCCCGGCTCGCCGCCGTACCACGGCACCATCGTCTACGACGTACAACCGGTCGACCAGCCGAAACTCGCGGTGGGCGAGACGATTTCGATTCGCGTCGACCCGGAGGACCGCGACCGCATCATCATCTGCCTGTAGTGCCCGCCGGTCGCCGCATCGACACCAGGCGCGCCCCTCGGATACCGACGAGTCGCGTTCTAGGCTTTGCGAGTGACGATTGCCGGAATTTCGCCCGAGGCGCGGGAAGCGCCGCTGCTGCTGGACACCGAGCCGCCCCGGACACTCGGCTTCACCGATCAGGCGGCGTTCTGGGGCAATATCGGCGTCAGCCTCATCGGATTCAGCGGGGCCGCGTATGTGCTGTACCCGACCGGACATCCGCCGCTGCCGCTGCTCGGCGCGCTGCTCGCCACCCTGCTGGGCACCCTGGTCGGCACCGCCATGGTGGCCGGGACGGGAGCGGTGGGCACCCGCACCGGCGCACCCGCCATGGTGGTGCTGCGCGGACTGTTCGGCACCCGGCTGTCCTTCGTGCCCACCGTCGCCAATGTGGTGCAGTGCGTCGGCTGGGGCGTCTACGAACTGACCGTCATCGCGCTGGGCGTGGCCGCCATGACCCAGGACCGGGTGCCGCACGCGCTGGTCATCGTGGCCGCCGGGGTGCTGTCCACGGTCATGGCCATCTGGCCGCTGCGCGTGGTGCACCTGCTGCGCAAATACGTGACCGTGGCCGTCGGCATCGCCATGGTGTACTTCACCGTCGCGCTGCTGCGCAGCGAGGTCCCCGCCCCCACCGAGACCAGTTGGAGCGGATTCTTCCCGGCCGTGGACACCACCCTCGCGGTCTCGGTGTCGTTCGTGCCCCTGGCCGCCGACTACGCCCGGCACTCGCGCACCGTGCGCGACTCGGCCGGAGCCACGATCATCGGCTACTCCGCCGCCCAGATCTGGTGCTACGTCCTCGGCACCATCGCCATCCTGCAAGCCGGGGGCGACACCACCAAGGTGTTCGACACCTTCCTCGGCGTCACCGCCGGATGGGCCTTCTTCGCGGTATTGGTGCTGCGCGAGGCGGATCAATCCTTCGCGAACGTCTACTCCACAGCCATGTCCCTGCAGAATCTGCTGCCCCGGGTGGACCGGCGCGTACTCGCCGCCGCCGTCGGCGCGGTGGTGACGCTGCTGGCCCTGCCGGTGCGCGATTTCAGCAGCTACGCCAACTTCCTGTACCTCATCGGCTCGGTCTTCGTCCCGTTGAGCGCGGTGCTGATGGTGGACTACTTCCTCGGCCGCGGCCGCCGCTCCTGGAATCTGGCGCAGAACGCACCGGCCCGCCCACTCATGCTGCTGCCGTGGGCGATCGGCTTCGTGACCTACCAACTGTTCAACCCGGGTTCCATCAGCTGGTGGGCCGACTTCTGGCGAACGGTGCAGGACACCACCGGAATCCACCCCGGCTGGTGGTCCTCGGCGTCGCTGTTCTCATTCCTGGCGGCCGCGGTGGTGACCGCGGTCGTGGTACTGGTCCAGCGTCGGAGGGCATGAGCGAATGACCGATGAGCGCGTCTACGGCATGGGAGTCGATCGCATGGTCGAACCCGATTGGCCGCCACCGACTTCCGCCGAGATCGCGGAAGTGCTCGGCACCGAGGCGGTCGTCGACTGGCACAGCCCGCGACCGCTCTCGGCCACCGCGCGGGCGCGCACCGGGGACGGGCGAGCGGTCATCGTGAAGCGACTGCCGCTCGCGCTGCGCTCACCCGCCGCGCTCGAAGAAGAACACCGGTTCATGGACCACCTACGGGCGCAGGGGATTCCGATCCCGGCCGTGCTCGACACCCGCCGGATCGGCGAATTCACCTACGAGGTACAGGAATTCGGTACGGGAACGGACCGGTACCAGGGCGTCTTCTCCTGGTCGCCGTACCTGTCCTCCGCCGATGCCGCCGCGGCCGGACGCGCCCTGGCCCGCCTGCACACCGCCGCCGCGGAGTACGACGCACCGCATCGGCCGCCGCATCCGCTCCAGGCCAGCTTCACCATCTTCGCCTCCGCCGACCCCATCGGCGCGCTGGAACGCCAGGCCGCCGTCCGGCCCGCACTGGGCATCTTCCTGTCCGATCAGCCCTGGCGCACCGACGTGGAACGCGTGCACATGCCCGTCCACGCGCGCCTGTTCCGCACCCTTGCCGACCTGGAACCGCTGTGGACACACAATGATTGGCACGGCACCAATCTGCTGTGGCACGACGGCGAGGTGTCCTCGGTCATCGACTTCGGGCTGGCCGACCGCACCACCAGCGTCCACGATCTGGCGATCGCCATCGAACGCAGCGCGGTGGACTGGCTGGCGCTGCGCGACGGCGACCCGGTGGACGTGCGCCTCGGGCAGGTGCGCGCCCTGCTCGACGGCTACGAATCGCTGCGCCCGCTCGACGCCGTGGAGCGCCGGGCACTACCCGAACTGCTCCCCCTGGTGCACTGCGAATACGAACTCTCCGAGATCGACTACTTCATGGGCGTCGTTCCGGGCGGCAGTCAGGCCAATGCCGAGATCGCCTACCACGACTACTTTCTCGGCCACACCCGCTGGTGGGAGGAGTCCGCCGACGGGCAGGCGCTGCTGGACATGCTGCGCTCGCGATGACTACCGATGTGCCCGCGGATCGGCCAGCAGGTACTGCGCTCCCGCGTAGGTCGCCAGGATGACGCCCTCGGTCACCCGGCGTGAACGGCTGCCGCGAGCGAAGATGCGGCGCAACACGATCAGCCCGTCCGACAGCGTGAACAGCAGCGCACCCACCCCCAGCCGACTGCGCGGATCCGTGTTCGGGACATTGAGCCCCGCGATGTTCTTCGCGCCCGGCGCGAGCCCCGGGTCCGAGGCCAGCACGGCGGCGGCGCCGAGGGTCGCCCCGTAGGCGGTGAGCGGCAGCGCCACAGTGGGAGCCTTGGCCCGCATGAGCGCGGCGGCCCCCAGCCAGGCGCCAACCCGAGGCGCGGCCACCGCGGCCCGCGGCCGGGCCCCGTGCCGCCGCCACAGTGTCGCGTACCCGGTCTGCATGACCGCGAAAGACGATGCGCCCGCGATCAATCGGCGATCGTCGTCGGGGTCGATGAGCAGTACGTCGCCGACCGTGGCCGCCGCCAGCGAACCCAGCAGCAGCTTCCGGTCGGTGGCGGCCAGCTTCGGATCGCGCGCCACCTCCGCCGCCAGCAGCGGCATCATCAGCGGCTTGGCCGCCCACTGCCACCGGTCCCGCCCGGTGACGGCACCGAACGCCGTCACCGCCGCGGCGGCCAGGAACCCGGTGCGG
This sequence comes from Nocardia sp. CC213A, assembly GCF_030766805.1. Taxonomy (NCBI): domain Bacteria; kingdom Bacillati; phylum Actinomycetota; class Actinomycetes; order Mycobacteriales; family Nocardiaceae; genus Nocardia; species Nocardia sp. CC213A. Next base: position 29,605 of record NZ_JASFXA010000033.1, on the reverse strand, counting down.
AATACGCTCGCCATCACTCCGATTCGCCGACGGCGAAGCTGGGCTCGGCCGGAGCCGGAGGCAGCGTCACCACCTGGCCCGCGTAGGACAGCCCCGCGCCGAACCCCAGCAGCAGCGCCAACTGACCGCCCTTGGCCTTGCCGGTCACCAGCATCTCCTCCATGGCCAGCGGAATCGACGCCGCCGAGGTGTTGCCGGTGTTCTCGATGTCATTGGCCATCGGAATGTCGTCGGCCAGACCGAGATTCTTCTTCATGAGCTCGTTGATGCGGGCATTGGCCTGGTGCGGCACGAAGACCTCGATGTCCTCCTTGGCCACCCCCGACACCTCGATGGCGTCGGCCAGCGCGCGCGGCAGCGTCACCGCCGCCCAGCGGAAGACCTTGGGGCCCTCCATGCGCAGCGACATGCGGCCGATCGGCTCGACCGCCGGATCGGTGCCCTGCATGGCCTGCGCCCGGTGCATGTACTCGAGGAAGTCGACGTCCTGCATGATGGCCGAGGCGTTCTCGCCGTCGCTGCCCCACACCGTGGGCGAGATGCCGTTCTCCTCGCTCGGGCCGACCACCACCGCGCCCGCGCCGTCACCGAAGATCATGGCGGTGCCGCGATCGGTCGGATCCAGGCCGACCGTCATCGTCTCCGCGCCGATCACCAGCACGTACTCCGCGGAACCCGCGCGAATCAGATCGGCGGCGACGCCGAGGGCATAGCCGAAGCCGCCGCAGCCGGAGGTCAGGTCGAAGGCCGCGATGCCGTTCAGCCCCAGGTCGTAGGCGACCTGGGGAGCGCCGTGCGGGGTCAGCGTGAGCCAGCTGGAGGTGGCCAGCACCAGCGTGCCGATCTTGGACCGGTCGATGCCGCTGTTGACGATGGCGCGCTCACCCGCGGCGGCGGCCAGGGTGCGCAGCGTCTCGTCACCGCTGATCCACCGGCGGTTCTTGATGCCGGTGCGTTCGAAGATCCACTCCGGAGTGGAGTCCAGAACCTCGCACACCTCTGCGTTGCTCACCAGTCGCTGTGGCCGGTAGGCACCGATGCCGAGCATGGCAACGTTCCGGTGGCCCTTATTCAGTGCGATGCTTGCCACAGGTGACTCACACGACCCTTCACCATCGAAAGACATGAACAGCGTTCAGGCTATCCCAGAGCAATGGTCTAGCCCAGTGCCAGATCCTTGAGACCGAGGATCGATCGGTACTCCAGCCCCTCGGCGGCGATCACCTCGTCCGCGCCGGTCTCCCGGTCCACCACGGTCGCCACGCCCACCACGATCGCGCCCGCCTCGCGCAACGCGCGCACGGCGGTCAGCGGCGAATTACCGGTGGTGGTGGTGTCCTCCACCACCAGCACGCGTTTGCCCACCACGTCCGGGCCCTCGATCTGCCGCTGCATACCGTGGGTCTTGGCGGCCTTGCGCACCACGAAGGCGTCGATCGGGCGGCCCGGGGCGTGCATGACGGCCGCGGCCACCGGGTCCGCGCCCATGGTCAGGCCGCCGACGGAATCGAAATCCCAGTCCGCGACCAGTTCGCGCAGCAGTTTGCCGATCAGCGGCGCGGCCTCGTGGTGCAGGGTGGCGCGGCGCAGATCCACGTAGTAGTCCGCTTCCTTGCCCGAGGACAGCGTGACCCGGCCGTGCACCACCGCGAGTTGGCGCACCAGGTCCGCGAGTCTGTCCCGATCGGTCGTCGTTACCTGCATGTCTGTGTTCATGTCCTTCCGCGTGCGTTGAACAGGCCCCGATTCAGCCGGGCCGCGAGGGACCGCGGCATGAGTCCGGCTACCGCGGTGACGGCTTTGTACTGCATACCGGGCACGCTGATCACCCGGTTCTTCTCCAGATCACTCAGCGAACCGGCCACCACCTCGTCCACGCTGAGCCACAGTGGCCGCGGCAGTCGACCCAGATCGATACCGGCTCGCTCGTGGAATTCGGTGCGGACGAGGCCGGGGCACAGTGCCTGCACCCGAACGCCGGTCCCGGCCAGCCCACCGGCCAGCCCTTCGGAAAAGGATACGACGTACGCCTTGGAGGCCGAGTAGGTCGAACCCCTACCCGGCACGAGTCCCGCCACACTGGCCACATTCACCACACAGCCCTTGGCCGCGGCCAGCATGGGCGGCAGCGCGGCCCGGGTCAACCGCATGACCGCGGTGACGTTCACATCCAACTGCTGTTGCAGCAGGTCCGGATCGACCCGCCAGAACTCCCGCGACAGCCCGAACCCGGCATTGTTGACCAGGAAGTCGACACCGTCGGCGAGCCGAGCCGCCACCCGCGCCCGCCCCTCGGCGGTCGCCAGATCGGCGGGCAGCACCTGCGCCCGAGCCCCGAAACGCAACTCCAACTCCCCGGCCAGCGCGGCGAGCCGCGCCTCATCCCGCGCCACCAGCACCAGGTCGTATCCCAGCGACGCCAACCGCACGGCATACCCCCGCCCGATACCGGAGGTCGGCCCCGTGACCACGGCCACGGGACGCACGGCGCCGGGCAGGCGCGCGGCGGGCGAACTCTCGGTCATCGACTACCTAACACTCGGCCGGACGAAGGCGACGGGCCCCAGGGTAGAAACCAGCGCCACGGGTGAAAAGAGCACAACGTCCCCACCACCGACACCGCCTGACGAGGGCGGTCCCACTCCGGGACGACCACTCCGCCGCGACCGCGCGGGAGGACGGCCGACCACGCCCGATTGCACGAAGGCGCGGCGACGGAAACAGCGTACGCCGCGCCGGGACGTGCGGTGGCCAGACCGTCCCGACACCGGCGGCCGGTGCGAATCGGCCGCCGGGACAACCCAATCGGTGCCGACGGCGGACGGGTGCGCGGGCGCCCCGGTAGCCACCGCACCAGCGACGCGACCCGGGGGGCACCGGTACGACGGAGGTGGGCGGTCCTGCCGAGAGCAGGAGTCGCGCGGCGCCCGCCGAAGCGGCGTCGCACGCCGGGCACGGGTCGCGGCCGGATGGCCCCCACGGCATGTCACCGGCGGCCGGTGCGCATCGGCACACCCCGTCCGGTACCGACACCGGACGGACGCGCGGGTGTGACGCGCTGCCTCCGACGGCTGCGCGGGTGCGACAGCTGCCACCGGGCACCGCCGTGACGTGGTCGGGGAAGCCCCCGTCCCTGCGGAGTGGCGGCCGCACTGCGGAACGCAGGCAGTGGCGTAGCGCGGCGCGGCGAACGGCGCACCGGACCACGAAACGCCGGTGTACGTCGGGCACGGCCGCGCCCCGGCGGAACACCCGTCCGCGCGTGACACCGGTGCCCGATCGGGCCGGGTGCGGCTGTTGCCGGAAATGCCGAACCGGGCACGACCACCGTCAGGATCGGGCCCGTAGGAGACACGGGTTCGGCCCCGCGGGGAACGCGGGGCGACGCGTCACCGGGGCGCGGGACCCTGGTACGGGCGGAAGCCCGGGTGGAACGGGCCGCCCGGCGGCTCGTCCCGGTCGTCGCGGTAGTCGTCGCGCGGCTCCTCGTCGGCGTACTGCCCGCGCGCGTCGTCCGCACGCCAGTCGGGGTCGCGGTCGTCCTCGTGCCACTCGCGGTCCCGGACGGGGTCGTCGCCGCGCCACTCGCCGTCCTGATCCGAATCGTCCGCGCGCCGCTCTCGCGCGTCGCGATCGTCCGCGCGCCAGTCCTCGTCCCACTCCGCGTCGGCGTCCGGATCGCGGCGGGGGGCGGGATCCTCGTCGTCCCACTCGGGCTCTTCCTCGGGAGCGGGGGGCCAGTTGCGGCGGACCCGCCCGCGCGGATCCGGGACGACCTTGAGGGCGGGCCGCCAGCCCTCCGCCTCGGGTTCCGGTTCGCTTTCTCCGGCAATGTCTTTCACCAGCGGCGCGTAATCGTCGGCGGCCTCGTCCTCGGGGAAGGGCAGCGGATCGCCCGAGCGCGGGGGCAGGTGGCGGGTGGCGGGTGCGTGCGGGTCGGGATCGCCGTAATCGCCGTACTCGTCATGGCCGTCGTAGTCGTCGTCCTCGTCGTCGGCCACCACCGTGCCGCCGCGCTGCGGTCGGCCGTCCTCGCGGGCCTCGGGTGCGGGCGGGCGACCGCCGCGATGCTCGGGGGCGTTCACCACCGGCGGCAGCACGTGCAGCAGACCGGACAGGCGCAGCACCGCGTCGATGGCCATCTCCCAATCCCGGGAGCCCGCCCCGACCGGCAGCATGCCGAGGGTCCAGTTGCCCTCGCTCCACAGCATCTGCACGGTATCGGGCAGCGATTCGATGAAGGCCACCATGCGCTGGTCCACGGCGTGGCGCGCGATATCGGGATTGGTCGCGAAGACGACCCGGTCGCCGATGGCCCCGAGCAGTTCGAGATCGTGATCCTTCGGCGGCGCGGCCGTTTTCAGCCGCAGGTCGATATCGATGTCGGAGCCGATCTGGCGGCGCACCGCGACCAGGGTGGCGGCGTCCTCCAGATCGAAGAGCACGAACTTCTCACCCTTGCGGTTGCCCGACACCACGTCGACCGCCGACAGATACCCGAGTTTGGCCATGGCACCGCGCCGCCAGGTATTGGCGAGCGCCGGTTCCACCGAAACATAGGTGTAGCCCTGGGATTTCGCCCAGACCTGCCGGATGTGACCGGTGCGCTGTCGCTGCTGCCGATCGAAGAACAGCAGCACGATCGCGCCCACCAGCGCGATCGCCGCCAACCCGAACCATATCGCCGTCATCGCCGCCTACCATATCCAGCTGGGTTCGAACCCGCCCAGCATGCCTGACACGTTGCCGTTCATCGGGTTCCGCCGGGCAGTGCCGTACTGATGATGATCTTCGCGGTGACCGAGCCGTCGGCCGCCTTGTCGCCCTGCACCATCACCATCTCGCCGATCGGAAGATCCCGCACCGCGACGCTGCCGAGCGAGATCACCTGGGTCCGATCGTCGGTGTGCACGGTGACGGTCGGGCCGGACAGGGTCGCGATGGTGAGGGTGGAGCCGTCGTTGCTGGCGATGGTGCCCATGGTCGCGCCGAGCTCGTCGATCTCACCCAGCCCCGGGATCTGCGGTACGCCACTGGGCAGCGGCTGCGCCGTCTCGCTCGGGAAGGTCGGAATCAGCACCTGCTGGGTGCGCGACGTGGTGGACGCGGTATTCGACGTATCCCGATCCGCCAACAGCGTGCCCACCACGACCCCGGCCAACGCGACCAGCGCCAGCGCGGCCAAGCCGAGCCCGATCCACAGCCCGGTCTTGCGCTGCGGCGGCTGCGGGCCGCCACCCGGATAACCCGGCTGGTAGCCGCCCGGCGGCACCGGCCCGCCGGGACCGCCCGGCGCGGGTGGATACGACGCGGGGCCGGAGCCGGGATAGCCCCCGGCCTGATACCCCCCGCTCTGATATCCCCCGGCCTGGTACCCCGGAGCCTGGTGTCCGGACGCGGTGTAGGTCGCCGTCGGGGGATACGCGCTGGGCGCACCGCTTTCGTAACCACCCCACTGATCGTCGTGCGGCGGCAGCACCCGCGTGGCCTCCGGCCCCGGCTGCTGCGCGAAATAGTCGTACGCGGTGGTGGGGTCGGAATCCGAGGTGTGCCCGGTCGACCCGGCGGCGGGCGACACCTGCTCGGTCGGCCCGTCCACCGATCCCGACTCGGGTCGCCGCGACCACGGATCGCTCGGATTCGTCATGTACTCCAGCCTAGGCTGGATGGACGACCGGAGCCGAGAACTGCGCTGTGTGGTGTCTGATTTGCCTCCGGTGCGAGCACAGCGAGGCCCCGGAGGGTGTGCCTCCGGGGCCTCGCGGGGATGGGTCAGCGGCCGACGATGAGGGTGTCGCCGTCGGAGCTGACGTTGACCTTCACCGTGTCGCCGTCCTGCACCTCACCGGCCAGCAGTTCCTTGGCGAGGGTGTCGCCGATGGCCTGCTGGATGAGGCGGCGCAGGGGGCGGGCGCCGTAGGCCGGGTCGTAGCCGCGCACGGCCAGCCAGAAGCGGGCCGAATCGCTGACGTCCAGCTTCAGGCGGCGCTGCGCGAGGCGGCGCTGCAACTGGTCGAGCTGGATGTCGACGATGTGCTCGAGCTGTTCCTCGTCGAGCGGGTGGAACATGACCACGTCGTCGAGACGGTTGAGGAACTCCGGCTTGAAGGCCGAGCGCACCGCCGCCATGACGAAGTCGCGCTCACCGCCCGCGCCCAGATTCGAGGTGAGAATCAGGATGGTGTTGCGGAAGTCGACCGTGCGGCCCTGGCTGTCGGTGAGCCGGCCCTCGTCGAGCACCTGCAGCAGGATGTCGAACACGTCCGGGTGCGCCTTCTCGATCTCGTCGAAGAGCACCACCGTGTACGGCCGCCGCCGCACCGCCTCGGTGAGCTGACCGCCCTGGTCGTAGCCGACATAGCCGGGGGGCGCGCCGACCAGCCGGGCCACCGAGTGCTTCTCGCTGTACTCGCTCATATCGATGCGCACCATGGCGCGCTCGTCGTCGAACAGGAAGTCCGCGAGGGCCTTCGCCAGCTCGGTCTTGCCGACACCGGTCGGTCCGACGAACATGAACGAACCCGTCGGCCGGTTGGGGTCGGCCACTCCAGCCCGGGCCCGGCGCACCGCGTCGGACACCGCCTGCACGGCCTCGGTCTGCCCGACCACGCGGCGGCCCAGCTCCTCCTCCATGCGGAGCAGCTTCTGGGTCTCGCCCTCGAGCATCTTGCCCACCGGAATCCCGGTCCACGACGACACCACCTCGGCGATATCGTCCGGCCCGACCTCCTCCTTGAGCATGACCTCGCCGTCGGCCGCGCCCTTGGCCTTCTGCTCGGCCTCGGCGAGCTGCTTCTCCAGCTGCGGGATGCGGCCGTAGCGCAGTTCGGCGGCGCGGGCGTAGTCGCTGTCGCGTTCGGCGCGTTCGGATTCGCCGCGCAGCGACTCCAGCTCCTCCTTGATGACGCGCACCGAGTCGATGGCCTGCTTCTCGTTCTGCCAGCGGGTCATCAGCTGGTTGAGCTTCTCGCGCAGATCCGCCAGTTCCGAGCGCAGCTTCTCCAGCCGCTGCTTGGACGCCTCGTCGGTCTCCTTGGCGAGTGCGACCTCCTCGATCTCGAGGCGGCGCACCTGCCGTTCCACCTCGTCGATTTCCACGGGGCGGGAATCGATCTCCATGCGCAGCCGTGACGCCGACTCGTCCACCAGGTCGATGGCCTTGTCCGGCAGGAAGCGCGAGGTGATGTAGCGGTCCGACAGGGTGGCGGCGGCCACCAGCGCGGAGTCGGTGATGCGCACGCCGTGGTGCACCTCGTAGCGCTCCTTGAGCCCGCGCAGGATGCCGACGGTGTCCTCCACCGACGGCTCGCCGACCAGCACCTGCTGGAAGCGGCGCTCCAGGGCCGCGTCCTTCTCGATGTGCTGGCGGTATTCGTCGAGCGTGGTCGCGCCGACGAGCCGCAGCTCACCGCGGGCCAGCATGGGCTTGATCATGTTCCCGGCGTCCATGGCGGATTCCCCGGTCGCGCCCGCACCGACGATGGTGTGCAGCTCGTCGATGAAGGTGATGATCTGTCCCGCACTGGATTTGATCTCCTCCAGCACGGCCTTGAGCCGCTCCTCGAATTCACCGCGGTATTTCGCGCCCGCGACCATCGCGCCCAGGTCGAGCGAGATGAGCCGCTTGCCGCGCAGCGATTCCGGCACGTCCCCGGCGACGATGCGCTGGGCCAGGCCCTCCACGATGGCGGTCTTGCCGACGCCGGGCTCGCCGATGAGCACCGGGTTGTTCTTGGTGCGGCGGCTGAGCACCTGCACCACGCGCCGGATCTCGGTGTCGCGGCCGATCACCGGGTCGAGTTTGCCCTCGCGGGCGGCGGCGGTGAGGTCGGTGGAGTACTTCTCCAGCGCCTGGTAGCTGCCCTCCGGATCGGGATTGGTGACGCGCGTGTTGCCGCGCACCTGAGTGAACGCCTCGCGCAGCGCGTCGGCGGTGGCGCCGTACTTCAGCAGCAACTGCGAGACGTCGGAGTCACCGGCGGCCAGGCCGACCATGAGGTGTTCGGTGGAGACGTACTCGTCTCCCATCTCGGTGGCCAGGCGCTGTGCGTCGGTGATGGCGGCGAGGGCTTCGCGGCCGAGCTGCGGTTGGGTGGTCGCGCCGGTGGCGCGCGGCAGCCGTTCGACGATGTCCTGGGCCTCGCGTCGAATCGTCGCGGAATCGACGGCGACGGCCTTGAGCAGCGGGGCGGCGATGCCGTCGGTCTGATCCAGCAACGCCACCAGCAAGTGCGCCGGACGGATCTCCGGGTTGCCCGCGGCGGATGCCGCCTGCAGTGCGGCGGTCAGGGCCGCCTGGGTCTTGGTGGTGGGATTGAACGAGTCCACGAGTCCCCTTTCCTACTAGTCGCTGCCTAATCCAACGCGACCGGAGTTGAGTCTGTTCCGCTCAAGTCTGACGAATTTTCGGGCGCCGACACCAGAGGCATAGGTCACACATCACGCTACGCGCCGACCCTAGAAACCGACTGCCCTGAATCTCCCCGAAGCGGTCCGTGTCCGTGCCTACGATGGCCGAGGTCGTTCGTCGACGCATCACCAGCTCGTCCATCGGACCGAATGGAGACCCCATGCGCGCGATCGTGGTACGAGAGTTCGGCGGCACTCCGGAGCCCGCGGATATGCCCGTTCCGGAGCCCGGCCCGGGACAGCTCCGGATTCGACTGGATGCCGCCGGGGTGAACCCGTTCGACCGCAAGATCATCGACGGCGTGCTGGACGGCCGACTGCCGCACGACTTTCCGCTGATCCCGGGACTGGACGGCGCGGGCACCGTCTCGGCACTCGGCGCAGGGGTGCCGGAATTCGCCGTCGGCGACCGCGTGGCGGGCAAATGGCTGGTGCCACCGGTCGGACACGGCACCTTCGCCGAGTACATCGTCGTACCCCACGACAGCGTCATCGCGCGGCTCCCCGACGAGGTCACCGCGCTCGCGGCGGCCGCACTGCCCACCGCCGGACTCACCGCCCTCGACCTCCTCGAGGGCGCGGCGGTCGGCGCGGGCCGGACCGTCCTCATCCCCGGCGCGGCCGGTGGCGTCGGCTCGTTCCTGGTGCAGTTGGCCGCCGCGGCGGGCGCACACGTCATCGCCACCGCCCGACCCGACGACGCCGACCGCATGATCCGGTTGGGCGCGACCGAGGTGATCGACTACAGCCGCACGGTGCCCGTCTCCGACTCCCCCGAGCCCGCGCTCGCCCAGCCCACCATCGCCGAATCGGTCCGCATGACCCATCCGGACGGCATCGACGCGCTGCTCGACCTGGTCAGTCCGCCCGCGACGCTGCGCGAACTGGCCGCGCTGGTGCGGCCGGGCGGCGCGGTGTTCAGCACCATCGGATCGGTGGATACGGCGGATCTGCAAACCCGCGGCATCAAGGGCGGCAATATCAATTCCCAGGGCAGCGCCGCGGGTCTGGCCCGACTGCTGGCGGCGGCCGCCGCGGGCGACCTCGTCGTTCCGGTCGACCACGCGGTGCCGCTGGCGGAGGCGGCGACGGTCATCGGAGGCTCCGGCGCACGGGGCAAAACGGTGCTGGTCATCTGATGTGAGGCGGGATTCACCGCGGATGTGTCCGGGCAGCCTTGGCCATATCCGTGCGACCTTGTGTTTTTCAGGGATACTTGACGCGGAGGACCGCTGGAAAACCCGGTGTGTCCGGGGTAACAGCTCAGGAAAGGAAAGTTCGCCGTCGTGGATGCGCGTACTGCAGCGCTGGTCCGCGCAAACTTTCGGACAGTCGTCGAGGCCCCGAGCGGGCCGGAACGGCTGATCAGCGCGTTCTACGGCCACCTCTTCGCGGAGATTCCGGCTCTGCGTGAGCTGTTTCCCCCCGCCATGGATATGCAACCCAAGCGGCTGGTCACCGCCATTCAGTTCGTGTTGGACCATCTGGAGAACTGGGATCGCGCGCAGCGCTTCCTGGAACAGCTGGCCCGCGACCATCGCAAGTACGGAGTGGAGGCGGCGCACTACGACATCGCCGGGCGGGCGCTGCTCGCCGCCTTCCGCACCTACAACGGCGTGCACTGGAATCGCGGGCTCGAGGAGGGCTGGCGCGATATCACCATCCTGATCTCGGCGTCCATGGCCATCGGCGCGAACTCCGACAAGTCGCAGCCCTACTGGGAGGCGACGGTGGTCGGACACCGCCGGGTGGTGGACGATCTGGCGATCGTGCGGCTGCAATCGGATACGCCGATCCCGTACCTGGCCGGCCAGTACGTTCCGGTCGCCATCCCGCAGCGGCCCAAGATGTGGCGCTACCTATCCCCCGCCATCCCGACCAACCCGTACGGCGAGATCGAATTCCACGTGCGCAAGGTGCGCACCGGCTGGGTGAGCCCGGCCATCGTGAACGAGACCCAGATCGGTGACCGCTGGATGATCGCGGCCCCCCTGGGTGGCCTGCACGTCGATCTGCAGAGCGGCAAGGACGTGCTCATGATCGGCTCCGGCACCGGTATCGCGCCGCTGCGCGCGCAGCTGATCGAAATGGGCAGGCGCGGCATCAATCCCCGCGTGCACCTGTTCATGGGCGGGCGCTACCCGTGCGATCTCTACGATGTGGAGAACATGTGGCAGCTCTCGCAATCCAATCCGTGGCTCACGGTGGTTCCGGTGTGCGAGAACGAATCCAATCCGTGGTGGCATCCGTATCCGCCCGCCGAGACCCCGTACGGCATGCACCGGCGGCTCATCGGCAATCTGGGCGCGGTGGTGGCGAGCTTCGGCGCGTGGTCCGACCGCCAGATCCAGATCGCGGGCTCGGCCCGCATGATCGCCGACACCAGGCGCGCCCTGCTGGCGGTCGGCACACCCGAGTGGGCCATCGCGTCGGATCCGGTGTGAGCCCGCGGTTCTCGGTTGTGATCTCGTTGATTTCCGTAGTGAGGAGTGTGCGGTGACCCTGGGCCCCGACGACACCGGCGCGCTGGCGCTCGATACCGAGGAGCGGGCGGCGACCGTGGTGGGCGCGCACCGGCTGCGCGCGGACTGGACCGTGATCCGGCTCATCGGCGAGTTCGTGCCCTTCGCTCCCGGGCAGTCGGTCGCCGTGCGGGTTCCGCAGCACCCCAATATGATCCGCCGCCTCTACCCCGCGCTGCCGCCGTCGCTGGACGGCAAGCTGGAGTTCCACGTGCGCACGGTGCCGGGCGGCTGGTGCAGCGGATCGATCGTGTCGGACACCCGCACCGGTGACGAGTGGCGGATCAGCGCTCCCGAGGGCTGGCTGGCGGTGGATCCGGAGGCCACCGACGTGGTGATGGTCGCCGAGGGCCCCGGGTTGGCCCCCATGCGGGCGCTCATCCTGGATCTCGCCCGGCGGCCCGAGCCGCCGCGCACCCACCTGTTCGTCGGCGCGCGTAGTCCGCGCGATCTCTACGCCTCGGACATGCTGTATCTGCTCACCGGCGAATTGCCGTGGCTGACGGTACTTCCCGTGGTCCAGACCGACGAGGACCCGGACTGGGTCGACGAGTGGCACGAGGCGTGCCGGGTGGATATCGGCTTCCAGCCCGAGGAGATGCTGGCGGGCAGTCTGGCGGAGGTGGTGGGCCGCTTCGGGCCACTGAATCGGCAACAGATCCTGGTGTGCGGCAACGCCGCTCCGGTCCAGCAGGTGGTGGAGACGCTGCTCGCCACCGGCGCACCGGCGGAGCACATCCGCTACGAAGGATTCTGACGGCGGTTGCGACAGCGGGGTTTCGACGGCGGGGGTTTCCGACAGCGGGTTCGGCCGGCGCGGGCGTCAGAACAGCGGATCGTGCCGGATATTGGCGGTGGGGGTGCCCGCTGCCATCAGGCGGAACTTGGTGGTCTGCACCATGGAGGGCGAGCCCACGATCTGGACATCGCGGTCCGCCCATGATCCGTATCCGGCGACGATCTTGCCGATCTGACCGACGCGACGCGGCTGGAGGCCGGGGTACTCCGGCTCCGCCTCCTCGGCGTCACCGAACACCCACCACGGGTTCTCCTCGCTCTCGGTGACCGGAATGACATTGAGCCACTTGTTCTCCCGGGCCAGCTGGCCGAGCGTCTCCAGATCGTAGAGGTCGCAGGGGTAGTGTCCGCCCACGAACAGATCGACCTTGGGGTTGGATCTTCGCTGCGTCATGGCCATGAGTTGGGCGCGCAGCGGGGCGATGCCGGTGCCACAGCCGACCATGAGCATCTTGCGCCGAGTGTTGCGCGGCACCCCCAGACCGCCGAGCGGTGAGCCGATGAGCCACTGCTCCCCGACCTTGGTGTGCCCGACCATGGCCGGACTCACCCACCCGCCGGTGACGCCGCGGATGTGGAATTCGATCTCGCCCTGCGGATTCGCGGGCACGGCGGGAGACAGATACCGCCACATGCGCGGGCGCGACGGGATCTGCACGCTCATGTACTGTCCGGCCGCGTACTGCATGGGCTGGTCCAGCCGGAGCCGCACGATGGCGAGATTGCGCAGCACCTCACGGTGTTCGATGACGGTGCCGGTCCACACCGGCGGAGTGCTCTCCTTCTCGGCCGCGCCGATCATGGTGTCGGCGATGACGCCGAGCCCGGTGTCCCAGGCCCGTTCCACCTCGTCGGTCCACATCTCGGTGCCCGCGTACGCCTGCATGGCGGCCTTCAGCGAAGTGGCCACCGCCGCATAGTGTTCGGCGACGACGCCGTACTTGCGGTGGTCGCGCCCGAGTTGGGCGAGGAAGGGGAGCAGTTTGTCGGGCTCCTCGAGCCGGTCGACGGCGTAGGCGATCGCCTTGACCAGGCGGTCGCGTTGGGCGTCGAGGGCGGCCGGGAAGAAGTCACGAACCTGTGGATGCTCGGTGAAGAGAATGGCGTAGAACGAGCGGGCGAGTTTCTCGGGGCCACCTTCTTCCGCAGCAACCGCCTTGAACGTCGTTCTAATCAATGCGACGGTCCGCGAATCCATATGTGTCACAACCCCATTTCGCACTCGAAACGCAGGCCGCACGGCCGAGTGCTGGTGCTGCGGAACACTCGACAGCAGCCGATGCCTAGCAAGTGTAGGCGAGGGTTGCCAGCAACGGAACGGCTCGTTTCAACAACACGCCCAGATTTCCGTTAAAACAAGTGATAACCACCCAAATGTCACATAAAACAGACCGCTCACCTGCAACACGCCGGGCGAGTCGGACTGGGTCTCACCGATTTTGCGCGAATCATTTTGCAAGGCTCGGCAATGGAGCGATCGGCCCGCAACCGCATTGGCAACGCAAATACTCTGCGGCATACCGACATAACGCACTAATCACCACAATAAACAACCGGCCGGTTTGAATTGTTTTCGGAGCCGATCCGGATCGTCCGCACCGCCGCCGACGAGAATCCACCAGCACACCGCCCGCAAAGAAAAAGCAGCGCCCCGGAATCCGGGACGCTGCTCGCTGCGTCGGGTCGTGGGTTACCGCTGCCGTCGATTACGCGGCTGCCACACCACCAGGGCCGTACTGCGCTGCGGCGGCGTGAGCTGATCGGGCCGGTACCCGGACCGCAGCCGCTCCACCTCCGCCGTCAGCTCGGACACCCGCTGCTGCAACTCCTCGACCTGGTTGGTGAGTTCGATGATCCGTTTGATACCGGCGAGATTGACGCCCTCGTCCTGGGACAGCCGCTGCACCTCGCGCAGCAGCTGCACGTCCCGATCGGAGTAGCGTCGCCCGCCGCCCGAAGTGCGTTGCGGCGAGACCAGACCAAGCCGGTCGTAGGTCCGCAGCGTCTGGGCGTGCATGCCCGCCAGCTGCGCCGCCACCGAGATCAGGAAGTACTGGGTCTCGGAGCTCTTCTTCGGATCGGAATTCATCACGCACCTGCCCATCCAGCACGCGGGTCGAAACCGCTGGTCTTCTCCGCCTCCGCATAGCGCCGCAGCGCCTCGGTGGCATTGTCGTCCAGCTTCTGCGGGATCGCGACCTTCACCGTGACCAGCAGATCACCCGCACCGCCGCCGCGCTTGGGAACGCCGCGCCCGCGCACCCGCAGGGTACGCCCGTCGGCGGTGCCCGGCGGCACCTTCACGCCCACCCGGCCGTCCAGCGTCGGCACCGAAACGGTTGTCCCGAGCACCAATTCGCTGTAGCTGACCGGCAGCACCAGGGTCAGGTCGTCGCCATTGCGGCCGAAGACCTTGTCCCCACTGACGTGCACGGTGACATACAGGTCGCCCGGGGGCGCGCCCCGCAGACCCGCTTCACCCTGGCCCGCCAAGCGAATGCGCTGACCGTCGCGCACACCCGGGGGAATGCGCACGGTGATGGTGCGGGTGCGATTCTGAATACCGGTGCCCCGGCAGTCGACGCACGGGTCGTCGATGATCGACCCGGTGCCCCGGCAGTCGTCACACGGTTCACTGAATCCGAACGCACCCTGGTTGCGGCTGATGACGCCGGTTCCATTGCAGTGCGGGCAGACTCGCGGACTGGTGCCCGGTTTGGCACCGCTGCCGTGACAGGTCGTACACGGCGAGGGGCTGGTCATACGTAGGGGAACCGTGACGCCCTGCGCCGCCTCGCGGAAACCGAGGGTCGTCTCGGTCTCCACATCGCTGCCGCGCCGCGGCCGCGAGGAAGCACGGGCGCCGCCGCCCCGGTTGAACAGCCCACCCAGGATGTCGCCTAGGCCGCCGTCGGGTCCGGTCCCGGCGGTCGCCCCGCCGAAGATGTCGCCCAGATTGAACTCGGCGCCGCTGAATCCGCCGGTGCCGCCGTAACCGCCGCTCGGTGCGAAACCGCCGCGACCGAAACCGCCGCTGGCGAACAGCCGCCGCGCCTCGTCGTACTCCTTGCGCTTCTCCGGATCCGACAGCACCGAATGCGCTTCGCTGACCGCCTTGAACCGCTCCTCGGCCTTGACGTCCCCCGGATTCTTGTCCGGGTGCAGATCACGGGCCAGCTTGCGATAGGCCTTCTTGACCTCGTCCTGGGTAGCGCTGGAGGAAATACCCAGCTCTTTGTAGAAGTCCTTCTCGAGCCACTCCCGGTTCACCGGGCATCTCCTCCTTCCCGCTTCTTACCCGTTGTTACTGGCATCCGCGCCAGCGTTCGTCGGATCCGACTGCGCCGCAGCGCCGTTCACCGGACCATCGGTCACCCCG
The DNA here is from genome assembly GCF_030766805.1 of Nocardia sp. CC213A. Classification (NCBI taxonomy): domain Bacteria; kingdom Bacillati; phylum Actinomycetota; class Actinomycetes; order Mycobacteriales; family Nocardiaceae; genus Nocardia; species Nocardia sp. CC213A. The sequence goes on along the minus strand of NZ_JASFXA010000033.1, from coordinate 14,497 downwards.
ACCAGCGCGTGCCGCAGCACCCGCTCGCCGAACCGGTATCCCTTGCGCATGACCATGCCGATCACCGGCTCACTGCCGGAGCCCTCGTGCTGCACGGCCTCGTGCAGGGTCGGGTCGAAAGGCTCACCCTCCGCACCGAACTCCTCGAGGCCCTGCTTCTGCAGGGCGGTGGCCAGCTTGTCGGCGACGCTCTTGAGCGGTCCGGCCTCCAGATCGCCGTGGGCGCGGGCGCGATCGAGATCGTCGAGCACGCCGAGCAGTTCGCCGACCACCGCCGCCTTGGCGGAGTCGATGGCGGCCTTGCGGTCGCGTTCGACCCGACGCCGGTAATTGGCGTACTCGGCGGTCAGCCGCTGTAGATCGGCGGTGCGCTCGGCCAATTCGGCGGTGATGGTGTCGGCGAGCGCGTCGGCGCTCCCCGCGGTCGCGCCGTCAGGCCCGGCGGCCGCGGCGGATTCCTCCGCCGCGGCCTCGAGAACCTCACCCGCGGCCGGATCGTCGACGATCGGCTCTTTCTCCGGGTGGTCCGTCACTTCTTCTCAGGCTCCTCGACAACCTCGGCGTCAACGACGGTGTCATCGGAATCCGGCGCGCCCTGGCCGTTTCCGGACTGGGCGGCATCCGCGGCCGAGGCCTCGTAGATGGCCTGGCCCAGCGCCTGCGACTCGGTCGCCAGCTTCTCCACCGCGGTCTTGACGGCCGCGATGTCGGTGCCCTTCAGCGACTCCTTGGCCTCGGAGATGGCCTCCTCGACCTTGGACTTGACGTCCCCGGGGACCTTGTCCTCGTTCTCCTTGATGAACTTCTCGGTCTGGTGGACGAGCGACTCGGCCTGGTTGCGGGTCTCCGCCTCCTCGCGCCGCGCCTTGTCCTCGGCGGCGTGCGCCTCGGCGTCCTTGACCATCCGGTCGATCTCCTCCTTGGACAGGCCGGAGCCGTCCTGGATCTTGATCGTGTTCTCCTTGCCGGTGCCCTTGTCCTTGGCGGTCACGTGGACGATGCCGTTGGCGTCGATGTCGAAGGTGACCTCGATCTGCGGCACGCCGCGCGGGGCCGGCGGGATACCGGTCAGCTCGAACGAACCGAGCAGCTTGTTGTGCGAGGCGATCTCGCGCTCACCCTGGAACACCTGGATCTGCACCGACGGCTGGTTGTCGTCCGCCGTGGTGAAGGTCTCCGACCGCTTGGTCGGAATGGTGGTGTTGCGCTCGATGAGCTTGGTCATCACGCCGCCCTTGGTCTCGATGCCCAGCGACAGCGGGGTCACATCGAGCAGCAGGACGTCCTTGACCTCACCCTTGAGCACGCCGGCCTGCAGGGCCGCGCCGATGGCGACGACCTCGTCCGGGTTCACGCCCTTGTTCGGCTCCTTGCCGCCGGTCAGCTCCTTGACCAGCTCGGAGACGGCGGGCATGCGGGTGGAACCGCCGACCAGCACCACGTGGTCGATATCGCCGACGGAGATGCCGGCGTCCTTGATCACGGACTGGAACGGCTTGCGGGTGCGGTCCAGCAGATCCGAGGTGATCTTCTGGAACTCCGAGCGGGTCAGCTGCTCGTCGAGGAACAGCGGGTTCTTGTCCGCGTCCACGGTGATGTAGGGCAGGTTGATCGAGGTCGACTGGCTCGACGACAGTTCGATCTTGGCCTTCTCGGCGGCCTCGCGCAGCCGCTGCATGGCCATCTTGTCCTTGGTCAGGTCGATGCCCGAGGTGCCCTTGAACTTGTCGACCAGCCATCCCACGATGCGCTCGTCCCAGTCGTCACCACCGAGGTGGTTGTCGCCGGAGGTCGCGCGGACCTCGACGACGCCCTCGCCGATTTCCAGCAGCGAGACGTCGAAGGTGCCGCCACCGAGGTCGAAGACCAGGATGGTCTGTTCCTTGTCGCCCTTGTCCAGGCCGTACGCCAGCGCGGCGGCGGTCGGCTCGTTGACGATGCGGAGCACGTTCAGGCCCGCGATCTGGCCGGCCTCCTTGGTGGCCTGGCGCTGCGCGTCCTCGAAGTAGGCGGGGACGGTGATGACCGCGTCGGTGATCTCCTCACCGAGGTAGGACTCGGCGTCGCGCTTCAGCTTCATCAGCGTGCGCGCCGAGATCTCCTGCGGGGTGTACTTCTTGGCGTCGATCTCGACGGTCCAGTCCTCGCCCATGTGGCGCTTGACCGACCGGATGGTGCGATCGACGTTGGTGACCGCCTGGTTCTTGGCGGGCTGACCGACGAGCACCTCGCCGTTCTTCGCGAACGCGACGATCGACGGAGTGGTGCGCGAGCCTTCCGAGTTGGCGACGACGACCGGCTCACCGCCTTCGAGAACAGCGATGACCGAGTTCGTGGTCCCGAGGTCGATACCGACCGCACGAGCCATGGTGAATCCTCCTAGTTGACGTACCTGCCTGGTGCGGGAGCATGGGCTCCCAGCAACACTGAGCGTGGTCGGCTCAATCCTGCCCCCGTATCGCTCGGGGCGCAACTTGAACTTGAGTCGATCTCGCTCAACCTTGTCGAAGAGGACCAACCTGGGCCCCAGGTCATCTATTCCCGGGGCGCGGAGAAATTTTTTCGATCACTCCTCGGCCGGGTGGACCGCGAGCACCTCACCCGCGAGGGTCAGCTCCAGGTATCCGCCGCGGCTGCCGTCCTTCGCGTAGAGGAAGACGACGGGCGGGTTGACCTTCGCCCCCGGATCGGCGGGGTTCGCGCCCGGCGGGCGGCGAATGACGATGTGGCTGATGACGCCGCCGGGGACCCGCAGCGTCTCCGGGGCACCGGCCATGACGGCCGCGAAGCCGCGGACGTCCAGGTCGGCCAGATCGAAGGCCGCGGCATCGTCGTCGCGGGCGGTGTCGGTGGAGCTGAAACCCCGCTCGTCGTAGCGGAGGCGCACGGTTCGGTCCGGATCGGCGGCGCGCTCCACCAGGGCGTACTGCGGATACAGGCTCATCTCGTCGGCCGTCAGATCGCCGTATCGGTCCCGGTAGGTCGCGAGAAAACTCGCCAGGCCCACACCGGTGGTCGGCTCGAGCAACGGCGGGTCGGGTGCGGTGGTGCGGGCCGCGCAACCGCCCATGGCGCCGAGCAGCCCCGCGACCACGACCGTGGCCGCCGCCGCCTGCCACCGGCGTGCCGGTTTCCGGCGCTGCACGCGCACCACCGGGGCGTCGGCGAGGTTGCTCGGGATCTGCAGATCACCGATGAGCGTGTCGAGATCGCCGAAGGTGCGCGCCCGCATGGCCGCCGCCGAACGCTGGGCGTATTCGGCATCGGTGAGCTCGCCCTCGGCGTGCGCGGCGTCGAGCAGGGCGCAGGCGTCCACGCGGTCGGAGTCGCGGACGCGCAGGCCGCCGTGACGTCGGGTGTCGGACATGACCGTCGGCCTATCCGGAGAAGGGGAAGGCGCGCAGCACCACTCCCGTGGGGTCCAGTAACAGATATCCGCTCTCGCCGAACACATTGCGCACATACACCCGGACGAGCGCGACGGGCACGGTCCGCGACCCTCCCGGCACGGTGTCCACCTTCAGGTCGATATGGCTGATGGTGCCGCCGTCGACGTCCAGGAGGGCGGGTGCTTCGGTGAGCGTCCGGTCGAGGGCGGTGAGATCCACGGCGGCCAGATCGAATTGCGGCGTATCGGGCTTACGGGTGGCCACCGGGCGGCTCTGCTCGAAACCGCCGCGATAGCCGTAGTGCACCACACGATTCGGTTCCCCGGGCACGGCGCGCGCGATGCTCGCGTGCTCGTCGAACAGACTCACCTCGTCGAGCAGGGTATCGCCGAACTTGACGCGGTAGGTGTCGCGAAAGTGGGCGATACCCGCCACCGTCAGCAGATTCGGGGTGGGAATCACCTTCGGCTCGATGACGCCGAGGTCCACCGACGGCGGCCCCGCCGGTACGGCGGCGGGCCGGTCGACCACGGTGTACATGCCCACGGCGGCGGCCAAGGCGAGCGCGGCCACGCCCGCCGGGAACCAGTAGCGGCGGTGCGACAGCGGCGGACGCGGCGGACCGGGAGCGTCGGCGGGGCGTTGCAGGTCGGCGGTGAGCTCCGCGAGTTCCCCGAGAGTTGTTGCCGCACCGGCCAGTTCGGTCAGGGCATGGTGGTCGTCCACGGACAGCTGGCCGTCGGCGAGCGCCGCGTCCAGGACCGCGCAGGTGGCGGCGCGGTCGGCGTGGCGCGCCCGCACGCGTGGCGGATAGCCGCCCTTGCGCGCCTTGGTCCGCGCCGAATCCGGCTGCGGGAGTATCAGGTCCGTCGCCCCCGACGACGGTTGCAGATCCCCGACCAGCCGGTGCAGCTCGCCCAGCGTCTCGGCCCTGCCCGCCCGCTCCGAACGCTCGTGATACTCGTCGGCCCCGAGCTGTCCCTCCGCATAGGCGGCATCCAGCCGGGCACGCGTGGTGACCCGATCGATATCCCGGGCCCGAACCCGCCCGGTTCCGGCCGCCGAACCGGGCGATCTCGAACTCACCCCCGGATGGTAAGCGCAGAACGCCCGTTTTGTACTGCCTACCACCGTCGATAGGTGCTGAGTAGGGCGCTATCGGGTGGTGCTCAGGATCTCGCGGGCGAGGTCGCGGTCGAGGGTGACGCGGACCAGGGCCGCCGCCAGGTCGGCGTCGCGGCCGGGTGGGGTGAGGCGGTCCAGGGCGGCGGGGTCGGTCGGGAGGCCGAGGCGGCTCGCGCCCCGGCGGGCGCGCTCGTCGAAGTAGGGGCGGACCCAGGTCCAGGTGTCCTGCACCTCGCGGAGGAAGATCTCCGCGCCGACCGGGCCGATGCCCTGGAACCGCTGTAGGAGGCTCGCCAGCCGCGCCGGATCGCGCTCGGATTCCGCGGCGAGTCGGCGCAGATCACCGTGGTAGCGGTCGAGGAGCAGCGCCGCGTTCGCGCCGAGCCGGGTGGCCGTGGATTCGTCGTAGCGGCGGTAGTGGCCGCGGCCGAGCGCGTCGACCAGTTCCTGCCAGTCGGCGTCGGCCACCCGCCGCGGGGTGGTGTAGCCGCTGCCGACCAGTTCGCGGGCGGCGGCGATGGCGATATCGGCGGAGATGCGGGCACTGAGCAGCTGAGCCAGCATCAACAGCTGGAACAGCGGCGCGGGTGTGTCGGCCAGCCGGATACCGGCCTCGGCCGCGTAACTCGTCCCCGCCCGGTCCAACAACGCCCGCACGATCTCCTGTCGCTCCATGACGCACCTGCCTTTCCGACACCCTGCGCGTACCCGCCGCGCCGTCGCCCACACCTGACGGCGGTGGCCCGCGCCCGTGGCGGCGCGATCACCGGAGCAGGGGGTACGCCCCGGACTCCGGAATCGGCGACGATTCCGACTTCCGGGCGGCCATCGCGACATACACGGGATGCGCGCCGGTCACGGTCGCTCCGTGCAGCCGGATCATCCGACGTTCGACCGCTCCCGCAAGGCCAACGGCGGCGGGACTACCGCACGGCGGAGGCAGCGGAGGGCACCACACCCTGCGGCGGCAACTCCACCCGGCGGCATGCCGAGCGCCCCGCCCGAGGTCGATCGCCATGATCACCGCCCGGTCCAGTGCGAGCGCACCGAGCCGCACGTTCGGATGGTCGTCATGGCGTTTTCCTTCCCGGAACCGCTCCCACACGGTTGGACCACGCGATATCGGCTGCTGCGACAGCTAGATTGGGTGACGAGCGTCACGTGCGAGTCGACAGGAGTGCGGTATGCGGGCGGCCGTGGTCACCAAGGGCGAGTTTCGGGTGGAGGAGCTGCCGACACCGGTTCCCGGTCGCGGGCAGGTACTGATCGACGTGGTGCGGTGCGGCATCTGCGGATCGGATCTGCATGCCCGCGTGCACTGCGACGAACTGGCGGAGCTGGCGGCCGCCACCGGATACGGGCACTTCATGCGCTCGGCGCAGAGTGTGGTGCTCGGACACGAATTCTCCGGCACGGTCGTCGATTACGGCCCCGGCTGCCGAAAGCGTTGGCGACCCGGCACTCCCGTGGTGGCGCTGCCGATTCAACGGCAGGGACGGCAACCGCACCTGACCGGCCTGTCGGTCGCCGCGCCCGGTGGCTACGCCGAGCAGGTGGTGGTGCAGGAGTCCATGACCTTCCCGGTGCCGAACGGCCTGTCCGCCGAACTCGCGGCGCTCACCGAACCCATGGCGGTGGCCTGGCACGCGGTGCGCAAGAGCCGGATCGGCAGGAGGCGAACGGCTTTCGTCATCGGCTGCGGACCGATCGGGCTGGCGGTCGTCAGCATGTTGAAGGCCGCCGGGGTGCGCACGGTGGTGGCCAGCGATCTCTCACCGCGCCGCCGGGACCTGGCGCGGCGCTGCGGGGCCGATGTGGTGGTGGATCCCGCCGTCGCATCGCCCTGGGACGCCGCGCCTCGCACCTCGCGCATCAGCGGCGCCACCGACATCCTCAACCTCGGCTTCGACGCCATGGAACGGCTGCGGCGCATTCCGAAGCTGCCCTGGTGGTATCTGTTCCGCGCCGCCCACACCTTCGATCAGGGGCCCAATACGCCGGTCATCTTCGAATGCGTCGGCGTGCCGGGGATTCTCGATCAGATCCTCACCGCCGCGCCGCCCATGTCCCGCGTCGTGGTGGTCGGCGTCTGCATGCAGCCCGATGTGATCCACCCGGCGACCGCCATCAACAAGGAGATCGAACTGCGCTTCGTGCTCGGCTACGACCCCGGTGAGTTCCGCGACACCCTGCACATGATCGCCGACGGCACGGTGGACCCGAGCCCGCTCGTCACCGGCACCGTCGGCCTGAACGGTATCGACGCCGCCTTCGGCGCCCTCGCCTCCCCCGACCACCACGCCAAGATCCTCATCGACCCCCGCAGCACCGCCACCGCACCCTGAACGCGGCCCCGGCGCGCTTCGCACCCGCCCCGCGAAAGCGTCGAGCACCCCCTGGGCCGCTTCGGATTACGCGCGATGGCGCGGGATGCGGGTCAGCGGGGTCGTCGGGGGATCGTTGAGCGTGTCGAGCAGGCCCTCGGCGCTGCGGGCGGCGGTGAGGCACGCCGTCGCCGTGACCTGATCGGCCAGCGGATGACCGGCGCGGGAACGCCATTTGCGCACGGCCGCGAGAGCGTATTCGCGCTGGGTGGAAAGATCGGTGTCGGCGGGCAGCCCCAGGCGCAGGTGGGGGGCCACGCCGGAACCGCCGATGAGGCGCTGCAATTCGGCGATATCGGCGTCCGGCAGCGGCAGCTCATCGGAGCGGAGACGGCCGAGCAGGCGCAGTTCCGCGAAACCGTGCACATCGGCGAGCAGCGTGCGCACGCGCGGGAGCAGCGCGTCGGCGGAGGTGCCCGGGTAGGCGGCCAGAATGCGGGCCAGCGCGGTGAGCGCGGAGTGCGCCTTCAATTCCTCGGCGCGCTGGGCGAATTGCACATCCAGCACGGAGCGCAGCTCATCGAGTCCGCTGCGCTTGGTGAGTTCGGCCGCCAGACTGGCGGAGTCGCGCACCCCGAGGCGGATCAGCGTGACGGACAACCGGATTCCGAACAGGCCGAAGCGGGCCACCAGGTGCGCGCGCAGCTCCGGCGACACCGGCAGCGGCAGATCGGGGCGGGCGAAACGGTCCGCCGACAGCAGGGCCGCGGTGAGTTCCTCGGTCGGCACCGTCGCCAGGGCCTCGAAGGCCGCGTACTCGCGCTGGCGCAGGGTGGCGGCGGCGAAGGCCAGCAGACCCGCCACCGGGACCACCGACTGGCACAGCCCGGTGCGCTCGAGCTCCTCGGCGAAACGGGACGCCACCTCGCGGGCGGAGTGCAGGGCGTCGATACGGCCGGCACCGATCTCGTCCGCGCGCGAGACCACACCGACCGCCCCGAGCGGGGCCGCGGCGGCCGTGTAACCCGCGGGCGACGCTCCCGGCCCGTGCGCACCGGCAGCGCCGACCGATGCCCCGGTACCGGTCGTTCCATGCCCGAATCTCCCCGTGCCGGACGCACCCCCACCGAACGGCCCGTATCCGAGCCCGGGAACGCCCGCGTCGGCGGCCTGACCGGATCCGGTACCAGCGCCGATACTTTCGAGGAAATTCACATCCGCGGCATCGAGGCGGCGCAGCAGGTAGACGACGGCGTCCGAGCCCGGCAGCACCACGCCGGCCGGATCGGCGGCCGGGGTGAGCAGGCGCGCCGTGCGCGCCGAGACCTCCCGCGACATGGACGAGATACCGGGCGAGTCGATGATCGTGGTGCGCGCCAATTCCTCCGACGGCCACTGCACGTCGAGATGGTCCACCTCGCGCGCGCCGGGTGCGTTCCACCGCAGCGCCGACAGGTCGAAGTGCAGCCCGTGCGGCGTGGCCAGCCCGTCGGCCCCGCGATCCCGGCGCACCCCCACGTCGGCGTGCGCCCCATCGCGCGCGAACGCGGTCACCCGCGGCGTCGGACCGTGCCGGTACCAGGTCACCAGCCGGGTGCACTCGGTCGCGTCGGTGGGCGCGATGTCCTGCCCGACCAGGGCGTTCAACAGCGTCGACTTACCGGCCTTGAGCTGACCCGCCAACGCCACCCGCAGCGGTTCGTCCAGGCGGCGCGCGCAGTCGGCGAGCAGCGCGCTCACCCGCGCCTGCCCCGCATACGCCTGCCGAGCCACACCGATCAACCGCCGCGCCTCGGGCACGATCCCGGCCACTGCACCCGGGGCATCGAAAACCATTCACACACGGTAGCGGGACTCCCCGGTCTCCTCGCGACTACCCATACCCCAACCCTGTCACCGGGCAAACGAGCACGTTACGGGGGTGGGAGCGCCCGGGCGGCCGGGCGGGCCTCGAGGGTGAGCAACGCGTCGGCATGGCGGCGGAGTTCGGCCACGATGCGGAGTTGGCGCTCGAGTTCGGTGGTGCGTTCGGTACGGCGGGAGGTTTCCAGGGTCGCGGCTTCCTGGGCGGCGCGCAGGGATTCGTCCAGGGAGCGCAGCGAGCGGTCGGCCACGCCGGTGAAGTGATCGCGCAGCAGGCGGTGGATGCGGTGCAGCCGGTCCTTGGTCTCCTTGCCGGAGTGGAAGGCCACATCGTCGACGTACCGGCGCACGGCGGCCTTGGCCTCGATCCGGCGCTTGGCCAGCCGTGCCTGCTTGTCGTCACGGAACGCCTTGCCGCCCAGAATCACTCCCGCGCCGATGGACAGCGGATTGATGATCGCCATCCCGGCCAGGGTGCCCGCCAGCCCGGCCATCACCACGCCGCCGTAGGAGCCGCGCACCCCCACCAGCAGTTTGTGCGTGAAGCCGAGATCGGGTTCCAGATCGGCCAGGGTGCAGGAGCCGACGCGGGAGCCGTCGGGGTCCAGGCTGCCGGCCAGCTCCGGCAGGTCCACCGCGCCGAGTTCGGTGAAGTGGCCGGCGATCCGTTCGGCCAGCCGGATGGCGCGGGTGCGGGTCCACAGCAGATTGTCGCCGACCGCCGTGCCCACGGTGCCGGTCAGCCATTCCTCGATGGTGTCCCAATGCCGCCCGGGATCATTGGCGTCGATCCACTCCTCGCCCTCGCGCGCGATATCGCGCAGCCGGTTGCGCAGATCGTGGTCGATATCCCCGGCCAGATCGGTGATGCCGTCGGCGAGAGTCTGCTGCCAGGCGGCGGTATTGCGGCGCAGCCGCTCGGCGGCCGCCTTGGCCGAACGCAGTTCCACGATGGCGGCGGCCCCGCGCTCGGGATCGCGCAACGCCACCAGTTCGCTGCTCAACGCCAGCGCCAGATGTTCGGCCGCCGAACCGATGTCGACGCCCACCGCCTGTCGGGTGGCGGCCTGGTCGCGGGCCACGACCTGGTCGCGCAGAAACTGGAACACCTGCCCGAAGCCCGATTCGCGGCCGAGCTGTTCATCGCGCAGCCGCATGGCGTGGGTGCGCAGGACGGCGGAGACGGGAATCAGCGGAACCTCGAGCCCCGCAGTCTCGAGGTGCCGCTGATTCGCGTCGTAGACCTGCCTCCAGTGCGGATACAGGTCGATCTTGGTGAGCAATACCGCCACGGCGGGGCTCAACTCCCGCACCTGCCGCAGGAATTCCACCTCCGGCACAGTGAGCTCGGTGGAGGCGTCGCTGAGCAGCAGTACCGCGTCGGCTCCCGGGATGGTGGCGTAAACGCCTGCCGCACCGGGATTTCCGTGTGCACCGAGGCCGGGGGTGTCCACGACCACGATGCCGTCGGCGAGCAGCGGGTTGGCGGCTTCCACCTCCACCCGCAGCACCGGCCGCGCCCGCACGGTGGGCTCGGTCGCGCCCAGATTCTCGAAAGGTACCGGGACCCGGGTGGATTCGGCCTCGCCGCCGCCCGGCCCGGCCAGCACGACCGCGGCCCGCGACTCGCTGCCGTGGGCCAGGGTGACCGTGGCGGTGGTGGTCGTATCATCGCCCACCGCACAGACATTCAGGTTGAGCAGCGCGTTCACGAACTGACTCTTGCCCTGATTGCCCAAGCCGGCCACCACGATGCGCCGTCGCGGATCGCGGATCCGCTGGGCGACCGTCTCCAGTCGTCCTACCAGGTCACCCCGGTCGGCCGCGCGTGCGACCGCGATGGTGTCACCCAGTATCGACAGCAGCGGCCGAGCCACCGCGGTTCCCGTCACAGCCCTACCTCCGAATCACCGGTGCGGTCACGAGTGCAGCGTCACGACTGCGGCATCACGACTGCAGGATGTCGTCGACGATGCCGCCACCGGCGACGCCGCCCACCTCGGCCCCGCCGCCGAAGCCCGCGTCTCCGAACAGCGACGTCTCGGTGCCACCGGTGAGGTCGCCCTCGACGCCACCCTGCACCCCGGCTCCGAACGCCTGCGAAACGTCCAGTCCCGCCCAAGGATTCGCGCTCGCACCGACATCCAGCCCCGACTCCGCCCCCAGCGCGGCGTCGACACTGCCACCGACCTGCGCGCCGGTGTCCACGGCCCCACCGACCGCCCCACCGAGTTCCGCGCCCGCCTGCACACCGGTATCCACCGCACCCGACAGCCCGGACTCCAGCCCACCGCCGAATTCCGCACCGGCATCGACCGCACCGCCGACCCCCGTCGACAGCCCGGTCTCCAACCCACTCCCGAGCTCCGCACCGGCACCCAACGCGCCGTCGACGCCGGCGCCGACGCCCGCACCCAGACCGGCCCCGGCATCGAGCGCACCGTCCACCGCGCCACCGACACCCGCACCCGCCTGCACACCGGTGTCCACCGCACCCGACAGCCCGGACTCCAGCCCACCGCCGAATTCCGCGCCCGCGTCCACCGCGCCACCGATACCGGTCTCCAGCCCACTGCCGACTTCCGCACCGGCACCCAGCGCACCGTCCACGGCGCCGCCGAGTCCCGCACCCAGCTGCGCGCCCGCATCGACAGCCCCGCCGATACCGGTGGACAAACCGCTCTCCAGCCCGCCACCGAGTCCCGCACCGGCATCCAATACGCCATCGACGGCACCGCCCACACCGGCCGCGAGGCCCGTTCCGGCGGTCACCGCGCCGTCCACCGCACCACCGAGATCCGCGCCCAGCTGAGCACCGGAATCCACCGCGCCGGACAATCCGGCTTCCAAGCCACCGCCGACTTCCGCACCGGCACCCAGCGCACCGTCGACCGCGCCACCGACACCGGCCGCGAGGCCCGTCCCGGCGCTGACCGCGCCATCCACCGCACCACCCAGGCCCGCGCCGAGCTGCGCACCGGTGTCCACGGCACCGTCGAGCGCCGCGTCGAGGCCCGCCCCCAGATCGGCTCCGACCTGGGCGCCGGCCGCCACGGCGCCGCCGAGACCGGCGGAGAGTCCGGCGCCGAGATCGGTGCCCACCTGGGCGCCCAGTCCGGCGGCGGTGTCGATCGCGCCGTTCAGCCCGGTCTCCAGGCCCGCGCCGAGCTGACCACCGAGGTCGGCGGCCGCGCCGACAGCTCCGCCGAGTCCCGCGCCCAGCTGGCCGCCCGCGTTCACGAGTCCGCCCAGTCCGGCGTCGACCCCCGCACCCACCTGGGTGGCGGCGTCGACCGCGCCCTGGAGTCCCGCGCCGAGTCCCGCACCCACGTCCGCACCGGTCTCCAGTGCGCCACCCAGCGCCGTGGAGAGTCCGGCGGCGACATCGGCCACCGCACCCAGGCCCGCGTCCAGGCCCAGGTCGACGCCGGTTTCGGCCTGGCCGCCGAGATTCACCTCGGCCGCGGTGGCGGCGGTGGCGGTGGCGGTGGCCGCGACTCCGGTCGTCCCCGCCGCGACCGTGCCGACCGACGCCCCGCCGTTCACCGCGCCATTGACCGCACCGGCGGCCGCGGTCTCCAGACCGCCCGCGGCGACGATGGCCGACAAGGCCGAACCGCCCGCCACCAGCGCCGACTCGGCGACCATGGGGGCGACGGCGGCGATATCCTCCGGCGTCACCGCCGCCAGCCCGGCGTCCACCAGCGCCTGTCCGGGATTGGCGCAGTAGGCGGCGGCAGCCTCGCTGTCCCGCAGCAGGCTAAGGATGAACTCGAGAATCGCATTGGGACTCATGGCAAATCGCCTCCTTCGGCGGACCCCTGCGGTCCGCGGTTGTCGAATTGCCTTTCACGCTAGGAAGCTCACGCGTTACTCCGGAACGGGGTGAACTCCCCTGTTGCCGGACCCCGAACCGTTGGGGGCGGGGTGGGGATTAGGGGAATTTCCCCGTACCTACCCCGCGCGCGGTAACGACGAACCCCCAGCAACCGACAGCTCACATGTGGCTCGCAAGCCACAACCCAAGCCTTAGTACATATCGGACTGATCGACTTTCGAAACGGCACACCGGGCAGGGTGTGTTTGTAGAACAGGGGTTCTCGAATGAGTCAGGGTCAGGCGCTCGGCATTACGGTCGGGTCGCTGCACACAGTCGCCGTGACGACTTCGGGGGGACGACGCGAACTACACGCCTGTCCGAGCCTGCTCGGCTCGGCGGCGGAGGTCACGGAGAGCATTCTGGCCCGGGTCGGGGATCCCGTGGACATGCGCATCGGAGACGGAACCGCTGTTCGCGCGGCGGATCTCGTGGCGGCGGCGGTGGCGCGCGCGGTGCACGACACCGGCTCCGCCGCGGCCACGGTCGCCTGCTATCCGGCCTGGTGGACGCAGCACACCGTGGAGGTGCAGCGGTCCGCGCTGGATGCCGCCGGACTGGACGGCGTCGCACTGGTGCCGGAACCGACCGCGGCCATGCGATGGCTGCGCGAGGTACACGGAACCGAGCACGACGGCGCGATGGCCGTCTATGATCTCGGCGCGACCGGTTTGACGATTTCAGTGGTACGTACCGGGCCGCTGTCGGGTCTGCTCGGAGAACCGGTGCACTCGACCATGGTGGCGGGTACGGAATTCGATCTCCTGGCCATGCGTTACGTTCTGGCTAATGCGGTGGGGCAAAACGATTTCGATCCGTTCGACCCGATCGTCGAACAAGAATTGGCCGCACTGCGCGGTCGCTGCAGAATTGCGAAGGAAGAGCTTTCCAAAAAGACGGCGGCGGTGGTACCGGTCCGGCTGCCCGCCTTCGGCATGGACGTGCGGCTGGTGCGCGACGAGCTGGAGGAGCTGCTGCGCGGCCCCCTGCTCGGATCCATGGACCTGCTGCGCGAGGCGGTGCGGCGTGCCGGACTGCGGGTCGCCGAACTGGACGGCGTCCTGCTCACCGGCGGTGGCGCGGCCATTCCGCTGGTGACCGAACTGCTCTCCACCGAATTCGGCATCCCGGTGGCCGCGGCCGCCGACCCGGCGCACATCAGCGCCCACGGCGCTGCCCTGCTGGCCGCCGATCTGCTCACCGACACCACCGCGACCGAACCCCACCCGGCCCTCGTCGCGCCCACCGCACCGGTGCGCCGCGCCACCCGACCGGGCGGCGACGGCGATACCACCGCCATCCCCCGCGACCCGAACTCGGGGCGTGCGGGTGAGGCGCGTAGCGGCGCACTGCCATCCGGCGCGGGCGCTACGGCCGCCGCGGCCGGCGAGAGTCGTGGGCGCGACGCGTACGGCGGTCACGCCGCGCACGACGAACACGACATGCACGGCGCTCACGACACGTACGCCGAACACGACGCGTACGAACACGGTGAGCACCACCCGCACGGCGCGGCATCCTCGGCCGACGCGGCGCCCGCCGCGACCCCCCGCGACAACGAACACGTACCCGCCCGCGGCCGCGAGCGCGTGGCAGCCCGGGTCACGGCGGCGCCACCGGTACTGCCCGAGACCGCGCCCGACCCGGGTCCCCGCAATCGGAAACGGCTGGCGGTGGTGAGCGTCACCGCCCTGGCGGTCGCCGCACTCGCCACCGGCACGCTCGCGATCAGCACCGGTGTGCAGTCCGGCCCGTCCTCCACCCCCACGCCTGGACAGCCGTCGACGAGTGTCGCGGCCGACCCCGCCGTATCCGAGGCGGGCCGCCTCGAGGGTGCGCCGGGCAGCCCGGAGGCGCCCGCGCTCACGAACGCGCCCGGAGTGCCCGGCCAACCGCATACGCCCGGTGCGCCCGCCACC
>NZ_JASFXA010000032.1:0-58778 GCF_030766805.1 Nocardia sp. CC213A | reverse complement strand
GCCGCGCCGAGCGCTGCTGCCTGCCGGTCCGGCGCGCCTGGTCGTCGTCGGCCGGGGCTCGCCGCGCCTGGCACGGCCGGGCGGACGCACCGCCCGGTGACCGTCCGGCCAGTGCGGCTTCGCCCGCCTCAGCTGTCGCACGTCCATTCGCGGCGATCGACCACACCGTCATCCTGTTCCGCGCACGCGAAAACCGCGGGTGCCGGGGAGCACCCGCGGTCAACGGAGTCCTAGAACGACGTACTTCAGGAAGCGATACGCGCCACCTGCGGCTTGCGCCCGCTCACGGCCGCACGCACGGCGGCGGAGATCGCCACCACCGGCGGCACCCAGCGCGCCTCCTGCGGAGCGACTCCCCAGCACGCCGAACCGGCGGCGGACAGCTGCGTCGGCGGCAGCGGGATGCCCGCACCGTCGGAGTGCACGATGGCACCGGCGGCCCGCAGCGCCTCGAGCGCCATGGCGGCCTTCTGTACGCCGGTGACCAGGTGGATTTCGCGGCGCTCGGTGCCCGGAATCTCGATGACCGGCCCCGAGAGGTTGTTGGCACGCAGGAAGCGACGGACATAAGCGGCGGTCTCCCCGGATACCTCGATACCCGCCAGGTTGTCGTCGGTGATCAGGCAGATGCCGTTGGCCGTTTCGGCGACCGTCCAGCCACGCTGGGTGTATTCCTGCGCAGATGCGGCCAACACTGCGGCCGTGACGGAAGACGAAAACGTCGTACGCACTGGATTCTCCATTCCCCGGTAGATCTAGGTCCTGCTCTGTGCGTGGTATCGCCGCCCGGTGTCCGAGGCGTTACAGGCTCTTTTTCACGCGTCTTCGTTCGCGGCTACAAAAGAGACAGCTTCGCGTTGTAGGTGGCGCTACTGCGCCGGTGTCACAGCGGTGACATTTCCGGGTCGGCACCCACTACCTGCGATAACGCCGAAGCTGCTCGCGCCCACGCGTTTCCGAGCGTGATGTGCCCGGAAATGGGAAGTGTCGGAGAACACACTGCGTCGGACTGTAGCGCGGATGTGATTGCGATCAGACTTGGCGTGCCGGAAGGCCGGTGGGAGAGGAGCGTTTTCGTCCATGACCGATCGATCGGGTGGGGATCAGTCCGAACTGGACGAGTTCGAGGCGGAATCGCGCTGGCTGGCGTTCAAGGAGTCGGCGGTCAAGCGCATGTCCCGGCACGCCGCCGAGGCGGACGCGGACGAGCAGCGGCCGGTCGAACCATTCGCCAGCCCAAGCGCATTCGGCTCCTGGAGCGTCGAGGCCGCGCGCGCCCTGGTGGACCTGCAATTCCGCCGGACCGCCACCCGCACCCTGCTGCCGCTGGCGTATCTGCTGGGTCTGGCGGGTGCGGTGGCCATTCCCATCGCCACGACGGTGTTACTGCTGAGGTCCTCGATGTGGGTGGGAGTGGTGTTCGCGGTGGTGTTCGCGATACCGTTGGGGCTCACCATCGCCGCCACCGTGCGCCTACTGCTGGAATTCCTGGTGAACGCCTCGCGGCTGGCGGGCAAGGTGGAACATATCGCCGAGCTGGCCGACGATCTGTTCCAGGCCCTGTCGGATGTGGCCGAACCGGTCAATCAGCTGTCGGAGGATATGCGTGCCGTGCAGTTCTGGCGCTTCCGAAAGCGTAACTCCCGCAAGTAGTCTCGTCTCCGAACGGTCGTTCGTGGCGGCCCCGGCGTTCCCCGCGTCCATGGATCGGCGAGATTTCCTGTGTCACAATGCGATCGCAACTTGTTAGGGGGACGGATGGCTCTACCGCAGGGGATCACCGGATCGACCATGCCGCGTCGACAACTCGGTCGTCAGCTTCGCGACCTGCGCAATCGCGCGCGGATGACGACCCGGGTGGCCGCGCAGCGGCTGGAATGGTCCGAGGCCAAGATCTGGCGCATCGAGACCGGTCAGACATCGCTGCGCAGCCTCGACGTCGAGGCCATGTGCCGCATCTACGGTGCGCCCGAGGACGCCATCCAGCCGCTGGCCGCGCTGGCCCGGGAGACCAAGGCGCGCGGCTGGTGGACCGAGTACAGCGACGTCATCGACGAGGGTTACGAGGTGTACATCGGCCTCGAGGAGGCCGCCGCCCGCCTCACCACCTATGAGAACGAGCTGGTGCCCGGGCTGTTGCAGACCGAGGACTACATGCGCGCGGTGCTCGCGGGCGCGTATCCGGGCATCACCGCCGAGCAGATGGACCGCCGGGTGCGGGTCCGCACCACGCGCCAGCAGTTGCTGACGCGCTCGGATTCCCCGCTGCAATTGGATGTGGTGATCTCGGAGGCGGTGCTGTGGCATCGGATCGGGGGCGAGGGGGTCACCGCCGGTCAGCTGGACCGCCTGCGCGATCTGAGCGAACTGCCGAATGTGCGGCTGCGGCTGGTGCCCGCGGACTGCGGATACCACCACGGAATGGATGCGGGCCGATTCGTCCTGCTCGAATTCCCCGCACCCGCGGGCGAGGTGCCCGAACCGCCGGTGGTGTACGTGGAATCCCTCACCGGCTCCTCCTACCTGGACAAAGACCACGACGTGGAGCGCTATCGCGAGGCATTTCGGGCCGTCGCGGCGGTGGCGGTGGACGCCGCGCCCGTGATCGAGTCCGCGCGTGCCTCGGTCTGAGCTGTCCGCCCGTTGTGCTGTTTCACAGAACTCGCGCGCGCCCATTGTCCTCGCGCGTGACGGCCGTTACAGTCGGTGCTAGCAGGGTGCTTGCAACTGCGAGCGCGAACCCTGTGGAGTGAGCCAGACAAAGGAGTCTGACCATGCCAGGTGAGAGCACCGACAGATCCTCCGGGGAACTATCCGCGGCCGGCCCCACGCGCGGCCGACAGATGCTCGTCGACGACCGCTTCACGGCGGTCGCCGCCAAGTTCTTCCAGATCTTCCGCCGCTCGCGTGCGGGTGGCGGCGCCTTCGCGGTTTTCCTCGACGGCGAGCCGGTGCTCGACATCTGGGCGGGTTGGGCCGAACCCGGACGCCGCTGGGGCGCCGACACCATGGCGCTGTCGTATTCCACCAGCAAAGGCGTGGCGGCCACCGTCATCAACCGTCTCGCCGATCGCGGGGTCATCGACTACGACGCTCCCGTCGCCGAGTACTGGCCCGACTTCGCGGCCGCGGGCAAGGGTGACATCACCGTGCGGCAGGCGCTCGCCCATCGCGCCGGAGTGCAGCGCATGCGCGGACTGCTCGACGATCCCGAGGATCTGCTCGACCACGACAAGGTGGCCGCGGCCATGGCGGCGAGCGCGCCGGATCCGCTGCGGCACCGGGCTTCCGGATATCACGGACTGAACTTCGGCACGCTGGTCGCGGAGATCGCGCAGCGGGCGAGCGGACGGCCCTTCACCGACCTGGTGCGCAGCGAACTCGTGGAGCCGCTGGGCGACAACGACTTCTGGTTCGGGGTGCCCCGGCAGCAGCGGCATCGCATCGCCCGCCTGTCGCCCCGGCTCAGCGTCGGCAAGGTGCCGTTCGACCGGCTGGTCGGGCTGCCCGCGCGGGTGCGGGCGCTGCATTCGGCGCGCGGTGCGGTGTACGACGGCTGGGCCGACATGTCGGTGGGGGAGCGCCCCTACGACGCCATGATGCCCGGCTGGAACGGGACTTTCACCGCGCGGTCGCTGGCGCGCATGTACGGCGCCATCGCCAATGACGGCGTGGTCGGTCACCGCCGACTGCTCAGCGCCCAGGGCGCGCGAACACTCGCCGAGATGCCGGTGAACAGCCGCTTCGACTACGTCCTCGGCGCACCACCGCAATTCGCGCTCGGCTACCACCGCGCCATCGTCGGAGCGACGCTCACCCGCAAGGCCTTCGGGCACTTCGGCATCGGCGGCTCCGGCGGCATGGCGATCCCCGGCCGCGGCCTGGGCATCGGATTCGTCACCAATCAGCTCGGCTATTCGGCCATGACCCTGGGCGATGCCCGGCTGCCGCTGCTGGCGGCCATGACGCAGCGGGCCGCACGGGTGGCGCGCGGCGAGGGCGCGGCGGTCGCCGCCTGAGCCCGGCTCTCGGCGCGGTGTTGCCGCGCCTGCGGATTCAGTTCCCGCCCTTCAGCTTTCGCCAGCCCCCGGCGCGGTTGTTGGCGATGATCTGCCGGAACATGGCGAGCAGCGCCGGGGCGTTCAGGGTCTCGCCTTCGCGAACGGCGACGGTGCGGGCCGTCTTGTTGTCGTGCCCGCCGGTGATGATCCCCTCCGGATCGGGCACGATGGCCCCGTCGTAGAGGAAGACGTTCACATGGTCCTTGGCGGCGAGCAGCGCGCAGATATTGCCGTCCAGCACGAAGTAGGGCCGCACCGTGCGTTTGATGGTCTCGACGACCTCGGGATCGGCCTGGTGCACCAGCTCCCGCACCTCGTGGCATACGGCCTGCTGCCATTCCGGTAGCGCGTCGATGTAGGCATCGACCCGCGGATCGACCGCGTAGGAGGGCATGCCCGCAGCATACGGCTCAGCGCAGCGACTGTTCCAGGACTTCGCGATGTGTGGGCGCGGCCGCACGGTGCAGTTCGCGGCCCTTGTCGGTGAGGCAGACGAAGATGGCGCGGCGGTCCTCGGTGCACAGGGTGCGGTTGACCAGGCCGTCGCGTTCCAGGCGGGCCACGGCGCGGGAGAGGGCGCTCTGGCTGAGGTGGATGTCTCCGGCGAGGTCGCTCATCTTGTAGCTCTCGCCGCCGGCCTCCATGAGCCGGTCGAGGGTTTCGAATTCGCTGAGCCCGATGTGGTGGCGGCCCTGCAACTCCTTCTCGAGGGCGCAGGATGCGGTCGCGTGCCGGCTCAGCAGCTCACGCCATTCGGCTACCAGCCCGGTGGCTTCGGGCCGGTCGACAGGCGCTGTCGGCTTCGGCATGGGGCCATCCTAGTGGTCGGCGCGTAACCATGCAATCGCATTTAATGCTTGCACATTTAATGCGTACGCATGTACTGTTTCGGCTCATGACCACAACGGCTCTGAAATCGGCTGCCGCATCCGCCGATACGAACAGCTGGCCCCTGCGCCTCTGGGGCATGCTGATCACCCTGTGCATCGTGCTGTTCCTCGACGGTCTGGACGTGTCGATGATCGGCGTCGCACTGCCGTCCATCGGAACCGAACTCGACCTCCCCACCTCCACCCTGCAGTGGCTGGTCAGCGGCTACGTCCTCGGCTACGGCGGCCTGCTGCTGCTGGGCGGACGCACCGCCGACCTGCTCGGCCGCCGCAAGGTCTTCCTGATCGCGCTGGCCGTCTTCGCCCTCGCCTCGCTGGCGGGCGCGCTGGTCAGCTCCGGCCCGCTGCTGATCCTCACCCGCTTCATCAAGGGCCTGGCCGCCGCCTTCACCGCGCCGACCGGCCTGTCCATCATCACCACCAACTTCGCCGAGGGCCCGGCCCGCAACAAGGCGCTGTCCATCTACACCGTGTTCGGCGCGGGCGGGTACTCCATGGGTCTGCTGTTCGGCGGCCTCATGACCGGCATCGGCTGGCGCTGGACCTTCCTGCTGCCGGTGCCCATCGCCCTGGCGGCCCTGGTCGCGGCCATCTTCCTGGTGCCCAAGGACAAGCCCGCCGAAGAGGGCGGCCATGACATCCTGGGTGCGGTGCTGTCCACCGCCGCCATGCTGCTGCTGGTCTACACCGTGGTCACCGCCCCCGAGGTGGGCTGGACGTCGGCGCGCACCATCGGCTCGTTCGTGCTGGCCGCGGCGCTGTTCGCCGGATTCGTGGCGGTGGAGAACCGGGTGAAGTACCCGCTGGTCCGCCTGGGCATCCTGCGCAAGGCCACCCTGGTCCGCGCCAGCCTCGCCATCATCGCGGTGGGCGGTTCCTACTTCAGCTGGCAGTTCATCACCACGCTGTACTTCCAGGACACCCTCGGCTGGTCGCCGCTGCACCTGGCACTCGCCCTGCTGCCGGTGGGTCTGCTGGTGGTCACCTCGGCCTTCGTCTCCGACAAGCTGGTCGACCGCTTCGGCACCGGCCCGATCATCGCCGTCACCATGGCGGTCATGGCCGTCGGCTACCTGATGTTCCTGCGCGTCGACACCGCCCCGAACTATCTGACGGTCCTGCTGCCCGCCATCCTGCTGATCGGCATCGGCTGGGTCGGCTTCCCGGCCATCAATATCCAGGCCACCAGCGGCATCGACAATGACGAGCAGGGGCTCGCCGCCGGCGTGCTGCAAACCGCCATGCAGGTCGGCGCGGCCATCGTGCTGGCGGTGACCACCGCCATCGTCACCTCGGGCGCGCACACCGACCCCAGCCCGGCCGCCATGCTGGACACCTACCGTCCCGGCCTGGAGTTCGCCGCGGGCGTGGCGATCGTCGGAGCCCTGGTCGCCCTCACGGTCTACCTGCCCAAGCGGCGCAAGGACCGTGCGGCCGCTGCGGAGGAGGACGAACTCCAGCTCGTCGGCTGACCCGAACTCCGGCGCGGCGACGGTCTCCCTCATCGCCAGCCGCTCCGGTTCGCTGGGGCGCACCGCAGACGCGGTGCGCCTCAGCGCTTTCAGCGTCACCGGCGTTATCGCCGCTCCGCGTCGGCCACGCCGTTCGGAACGAGATGCCTTACGTATGGGACTGATAGCCGTCCTTGCGGCGTGGTCGTCCGCAGGCGGCCGACCACCGCGGTAGACCGCGCCCGATCGATGGGTCACCGACGCGGCGGTCGAGCCGACCGGACGCTATGGACAGGCTCCTGGTCGCGGCCACCGCTCACGAGGTCGGGGAATCCGAACCGGCGACCACCGCCCGGCGGTGACTCCGGTGTCCGTGCGGCGCGTCCTACCCTCGGTGCCGTTGTCGGCTTGTCACGATATCCGGGTGAGTCGCGACAGGCTGGCTGCGATGTTCGCGCGTCGTCGGGCGCGGCTGCGGTCGCGGCGCTACGCCACCGCCGCGCTGAACCCGCCCACGGTGCCCGGCGTGACCGTCCCCGTCACCACTCCGGACGGGGCGCGGTTGCGGGTGCGCGTCCACGGTCCGGAGCAGGGGCGGCCGATGGTGCTCGTGCACGGCTGGGGCTGCTGCCTCGAATACTGGAATCCGCAGATCAACGCCTTCGCCGAGCGATATCGCGTGATCTGCTACGACCAGCGCGGACACGGTGAGAGCGGGATCGGCGCCGATGTCGCGAGTATCGATCAGCTCGGCGACGACCTGGCCACCGTGCTGGCCGCCACCCTGCGTCCGGGCGAACCCGCGGTGCTGGTCGGGCACAGCATGGGCGGAATCACCGTGCAGGCGTGGGCCGCCCGCCACCGCGACCAGTTCGACGCCCACGCGGCGGGCCTGATCCTGGCCAACACCACCTCGGGACGCATCGCCACCGGCACCGAACTGCTGCCCGGCTTCAATGTGCCCCTGCGGATTCTCGGCCGTCGCGTCCGGCTCCCGGCCCGATCGCTGGTGTGGCTGCTCGGGCTGCCGCTGCCGATTCCGGGCGGGCCGCTGGTGAAATGGCTGATCCGCTGGCGCATCATGTCGCGCGCCGCCACCGCCGACGAGGTGGCCTTCGTCCTGAACATCGTGCGCTCGTGCCCGCCGCGCGGCCGCGCCCGCGTCGAACGGATGCTCGCCGAATTCGATCTGGGTCCGGCCGCCGAACACCTCACCGCGCCGACCACGGTGCTCGCCGGAGACCGCGACCGGCTGCTCCCGCTGGCCATGTCCCGCGCCCTCGCCGACGCGCTGGCCCGGGTCGGCAGCCTGGTGGCCTTCCACATCCTGCCCACCGGTCACGCCGCGAATGTCGAGGCCACGGACCGCTTCAACGCCGAACTGGTGGCCACGGCGCACCGCGCCTTCGACACCCCGAGCGCGACCACCGGCTGACGGACGCGGCCGCCCTCGGTGCCACGGCTGTTCAATACAACAGCCGCGCGTCCGAGAGCGGGGGCGCGGCGGCATCCTTGGCCGAGCGGATGACCGTGAGCGGCTGTCCGTTTCGACCCACGGTCGGCCATTCGATGCCGATGGTCGGATCGAACGCGTCCACCTCGCCGTCGAATTCGGGGGTGTACTCCAGTGAGCACAGGTACGTCACGGTGGAGTCGTCCGCCAGCGAGAGCAACGCGTGCCCCAGCCCCTCGGCCAGATATACCGACCGGCGCGTCACATCGTCGATCACCACGGCGTCCCACCGCCCGAAGGTCGGCGAGTCGGGCCGCAGATCCACCACCACATCCAGGAACGCGCCCCGCACACAGGTCACGTACTTGGCCTGCCCCGGCGGATTCGCGGTGTAGTGGATGCCGCGCAGCACCCCGGCGGCGGAGGTGGAGACGTTCACCTGCTGGAGATCGAAGGGCCGCCCCACCGCCTTCTCGAATTCCGACGCTTTGAACTGCTCGAGGAACACCCCGCGCGCGTCACCGTGCAGCCGCGGCGTGAACTCCCACGCGCCGGGCACCGACAGTTCCCGTATCTCCACCGTCAGTGCTCCCGTCCCAGTGCGCCCTGCTCCCACTCCCGGCCGTGCTCCAGCAGATTCAGCAGATAGGTGCCGTAACCCGAGCGTTCGAGCGGTTCGGCGATGGCGCGCAGCTGTTCGTCGTCGATGAAGTTCATCCGCCAGGCCACCTCCTCGGGTACCCCGATCTTGAGGCCCTGCCGCTCCTCGATGGTGCGCACGTAATTCGCGGCGTCCAGCAGCGAGTCGAAGGTGCCGGTGTCGAGCCAGGCGGTGCCGCGGGCGAGCACCTCCACCCGCAGCCTGCCCTGTTCGAGATAGGTGCGGTTGATATCGGTGATCTCGTATTCGCCGCGCGCCGAGGGCCGCAGCCCGCGGGCGATCTCGACGACGTCGTTGTCGTAGAAGTACAACCCCGGAATGGCGTAGTTGGAGCGCGGCCGCTTCGGCTTCTCCTCGATGGAGATGGCCTTGCCCTCGGCGAATTCCACCACGCCGTAGGCGGTGGGGTCGGAGACCCGGTAGGCGAACACCGCGCCGCCGTCGAGCCCGTCGAAGCGGTGCAGCGTGGTGCCGAGTCCGGGTCCGTGGAAGATATTGTCGCCCAGCACCAGTGCCGCGCAGTCGGTGCCGATGTGGTCGGCCCCCAGGACGAAGGCGCGGGCGAGCCCGTCGGGTTCCGGTTGCACCACATAGGAGATGGACAGCCCGAACCGGCTGCCGTCGCCGAGCAGGCGCGCGAAGGCGTCGCTGTCCTCCGGTGTGGTGATGACCAGGATGTCCCGGATCCCCGCCAGCATAAGCGTGGACAGGGGGTAGTACACCATCGGCTTGTCGTACACCGGGACCAGCTGTTTGCTCACTCCGCGCGTGATCGGGTGCAGCCGTGAGCCCGTGCCGCCCGCCAGGATGATTCCGCGCATGTCACAGCAGTCTGCCAGTTGGGTTCCGGACGGGGGCGGGGAGGTTCCGACTCGACCGCGAATCGATCACGGCCGTTTACCGCAATGCGCTTGTGGCCATTAAGTGTTGCGTACGTCACGTTCCCATGGTGTTCTGAAACGACGCTATGTGAGATGTCAGCGCCGACTCTCGCGCGCCTGGTGCCCGAGCCCCGTTCGGGTCCCCGGACGAACGGCTCGGCGCGCCAACAACGAGGTAGGTGCGCGATGACAGCGACAAGTGACAGCGTCCCGGTGGCCAACCCGCACGGCATCAGCGTGTACGCGCACGCCCTGGCCGCCGCCTGCCGCACCGTGGTCCGGCCGCTAGGCGGCCTGGTGCCCGTCAACGCGCTCACCATTCCGGTGGCGGCCACGGTGATCAACGGGCTGTCGAAATTCCGGCCGCAGCCGCGCGGGGTGGAGCGGGAGCAGGTGCGGCTCAGGGGTTTCCGCATGGAGATCGTGCGTCCTGCCGGAGCCCGCAGTTCGCTGCGCGACGGCGCGATCATGTACATGCACGGCGGCGGATTCTTCCTGTGCGGGCTGGATACGCACCGTCCCGTGGTGGCCGCGCTGGCCCGGCGCACCGGACTGCCGGTGGTCAGCGTCGAGTATCGGCAGCTGCCCGATACCGATATCTCCGGTTCGGTCGACGACTGTCTGACCGCCTACCGTTGGCTGCTCAGCCGCGGCGCGGACGCCTCGCGCATTGTCTTCGCCGGTGATTCCGCCGGCGGCTACATGACTTTCGCGACCGCCCTGCGCGCCCGCGAGCAGGGGCATCCGGTGCCCGCCGGTCTGGTCGGCCTGTGTCCCGCGCTGGATCTGGACTGCACCGAGAAGCGCGCCCACCCGAATATGCGCCGGGACCCGCTCATTCCGCTGTCCGCACTGGAATCGGTGGTGCGCATCGGAGCGACGGTCGACGGCTGCCTGGACCCGCGGCTCTCACCGGTCAACGGCGTGCTCGCCGGGATGCCCCCGGCCCTGCTCATCGTGGCCGAGGACGAGGTGCTGCGCCGCGACAGCGAACTCATGGCCCAGCGCCTGGCCGCCGCGGGCGTCCCGGCCACCCTGGAGGTCTGGCGCGGTCAGGTGCACGCCTTCATGGCCATCTTCCCGGGCATGCCCGAGAGCCGGGCGGCACTGGCGTCGGTGGCCCGCTTCGTGCGCGCCCGACTCGAGGCCGAGCAGCTGATGCGCACGGCGTGAGTCTGGTGCGCGGAGCCGTCCACCGCATAGGCGGACGGTGAGCATCTGTCGGCGTTCGTCGCCCACGACGGCGTCGATCATGACATCCCGGAACGGCGGCGTACCCGCCACGCCTCCCGGATACGGCGAACCCGCCCGGTCCGAGACCGGGCGGGTTCGCCTGTGTCGCTTGCCGATTACTTGGCCGGCGGCACGAAGGGCTCGTTGATGGTCTGGAAGTACTGCAGGACCGACACGACCGCCACCGGAGCGGTGATCAGGATGGTGCCGGCGATGCCGATCAGGCTCGCGCCCGCCGCGGCGCCCAGGAGGCAGCCGATGATCGGGCCGGAGCCGCCACCCAGGGCGACCGGAAGGGTGATGGCAGCACCGAACACGATGCCGAGACCGCAGCCGACCACGCCACCGAGCACGGTGGTGGTCAGACCGGCCAGGGTGCCCGCCAGGCTGATCTGGTCCTTCATCCGGGAGAAGGCCGCCTTCTCGCGGTCGTAGGGGGTCTTGAACTGGTCGGGCGCGGCGAACGGCACCGCGACCGGCTTGTAGACCGCGTGCTCCATGTCGAGCTGCGGGGTCAGGGTGGCGGTGTTGCCGCTGATCTCCGCGGCGATCGGGAAGACGAACTCGTCGACCTGCGCGGTGAGCGGAGCGCCGCCCATCACGGTGCCGTCGGCGTTCTTGATCTTCAGGGCGCCGTCCTCGACCGCCAGCGATCCGACGTCGGTGGTGAGCGTCAGGCTCTTCTCCTGAATCTCATAGGAGACATTGACACCCTTCGGTGCCGGAGCCGGGTCGGCGTGCACGGTGCCCGCGGTGACGCCCAGGGCAGCGATAACCATGGCCGACGTCGCGGCGAATTTCCTCATCAGCATTCTTTGAAACCTCGATACGAAGAGCTCGGGGGGACACGGGAATACAAATCGAGGTCAGCTAACGATCGGTGAACCTACTGTGACCGTTCATTCAATTCTTGTTCACCACAGCGCCGTACGCGGTGGTCGGCTCCTGGAAACACGCAGGTCGCGACCGACTTTCTCGAACCTTCCGGACGGAATCGACAATCCGGACCAGCAAGTTTGTGTTCGAGATCACAAATAATCGAGGTATATCCGTGACCGAATCGGGCGAATGTCGCGAGTTGGCGGCGAAATTGCGACATTTCGGCGCGGATTCCAACCTACGGCGGTATTCGGTGTTTCCACCGCGTATCCGAATGCGCGCAGCCGGAACGCCGCCGCTGTGCTCGTCGGGTTACCTGACCCCCGGCTCGCCGCGAAACTCGGTAGGGTGCTGCTGTGCGACTGCTCGTAACCGGTGGCGCCGGCTTCATCGGCGCGAACTTCGTTCATCAGACCGTGAACCGACGGCCCGGCGTCCATATCACCGTGCTGGACAAACTCACCTATGCCGGAAACCGGGCCTCACTGGACCCGGTGGCCGACCGCATCGAGTTCGTGCACGGTGACGTCGCCGATGCGGCACTGGTGGACCGGCTGGTCGGGGGTGTGGACGCGGTGGTGCATTTCGCCGCCGAATCACACAACGACAATTCCCTCGCCGATCCGTGGCCGTTCGTCCAGACCAATATCGTCGGCACCTTCGCGCTGCTCCAGGCGGTGCGCAAACATCAGGTGCGCTACCACCACATCTCCACCGACGAGGTGTACGGCGATCTGGAACTCGACGATCCGGCCGCGTTCACCGAGGACACGCCATACAATCCGTCCAGTCCCTATTCGGCCAGCAAGGCGTCCAGCGACATGCTGGTGCGCGCCTGGGTGCGCTCGTTCGGTATCCGGGCCACACTGTCCAACTGCAGCAACAACTTCGGCCCCTACCAGCACGTCGAGAAATTCATTCCGCGGCAGATCACCAATCTCATCGACGGTATCCGCCCCCGCCTCTACGGCGCCGGCCATCAGGTGCGCGACTGGATCCACGTGGACGACCACAACAGCGCGGTATGGGAAATCCTGGAGCGCGGGCGCATCGGTCAGACATATCTCATCGGCGCCGACGGCGAACGCGACAACAAATCGGTGGTGCGGCTCATTCTGGAGGCATTCGGCCGCGATCCGGACGACTTCGACCACGTCACCGACCGTCCCGGCCACGATCAGCGCTACGCCATCGATTCCACGCTGCTGCGCACCGAACTCGGCTGGAAACCGGAATACCGCGACTTCCGCGCGGGACTGGCCGCCACCATCGACTGGTATCGCGGTAACGAATCCTGGTGGCGGCCGCAGAAAGCCGTCACCGAAAGCGCCTACGCCGCCGCGGGCGAGAAAGTCCTGTAGGCCGCGGAACTCGCGTAGGCCGCGCGTGCTCGTCGCTAGGCTCGCGCGGCTCACCGGGTGATGGTGGGCCGCGCGATCTCCGGCGCGCCGCGCGGTTTCAACCCCGGGTTACTCAGCCCCAGACGATGGAGCAGTATTTCGCGGCCGCGGTGACGAGTGCGAAAACGCTGGCGGAGACGATGACGACGGCCGGTCCGCGTGACGGCGTACGCCCCTCGGAATCGGTGAGCCGCAACGGCATCCAGCGCAGCACCACCGCCATGGCGGCAATGGCCAGCGGGACGAAGTACCGGCCCTGCACACCGTCGATGATGTAGTAGCCCACCGGGGTGAAGGACATGTACAGCGTCACGTAGATCATGGCGACACTGGCCAATACGGTCAGCGCGACAATGGCGGTGCGCGCGTTGCTCGCCCCCGGCAAACGATCGGCAATGCCGACGCTCACCGCGAAAGCGAGCAGGCAGGCCAGCATCGTGATGGCCGGAACATCGATGTAGGCGAAGCCCAGTTCGCCGAAGAACTGGGTGAACCAGCGCTGGTCGCGCAGCCACACACTGTCGCCGAACACGCTCAGGAAGCGCAGCGGATCGCTCAGGATCTCCGAGAGCTGATCGCCCGGCCGCACGGTGCCCCACTGGTGCCGGGGCCGCATCAGGCTCATGCCCTCACCGGTCGGGGCTGCGATCTTCATCCACGCCGCGAACACGCCCGCGCCGACGGCCGCGACCACCCACGGCAGGAAGCGCAGCGGTCCGCGCAGACCGTAGCGCCGCGCCGGAATCAGCACGGTGAGCATGGCCAGCAGCACGTAGGTCGGCTTGCTGATCGGCAGCAGCACCGTGGCGGCGAGCGCCGCGACGGTCTCCGGGCGGGTCAGCCGGTCGCCGAGGAACAACCCCTTCACCAGCAGCGCCGACACCAGGATGGCCAGCGCGTTGGTCATGGTGTCGGCCGTGACCGTGCCCGCCTGGAAGACCGCGATGGGCAGCACCGCGACCGTGAACGCCAGCCACTGCACCCGGTGCCCGCGCAGGGTCCGCAGTGCGAAGCCGACGATCAGCACGTAGGCCAGCAGACCGGACAGCCGGGTCACGGTATTGAGCGCGCCGACACTCAGGTCGAGCGCCTCGGAGAGCCGAATGCCCAGGGCCGCGGGGACATACGGAACGGGGGAGTAGGCGGCGGTATTGGTGAACCACACATCCCGGGTCTCCGCCGTCACCGGTGCCGCGCCGAGGCGGTCGTAGACGCCCGGATCGGCCACCATCGGATCGGGTTCTTCGGGATTGTTGTTGTAGTCCCCGAACGCGTAGCTCATCAGCGCGTCGATGCTGGTCGGCACCTGACCGCCGTAGGCGACGTCGCGATCGTCGGCGATCTCCTCCGGGGTGAACCCGCCGTGCGCCACCTGATACGCCCGCCCGAACTGGGTGATCTCGTCGTGGCCCCAGAACGGCGGGGTGGCGACGGCGAACAGCGCCCCGAAGACCCCGGCCACCACGACGAAGGCCAGCGCCGCCGTACCGAACCGCCGTTCGACGGCGTCGACGATGCCGCCGAACCCACCGGGCCGCGCCGCGCCGACTCCGACCTTGGCGGGCTGGGCGCGCTCGTCGGCGGCGACCGCTTCGGTCGCGGTCGCTGTGGCGCTCGCGCTGTCGGACACAGCGGTTTTCGCGGTGCTCACGGCGTTCGGGTGCCGGACCTCGTCCCAGATCGGGGTATCGGTGGACGCGACCGGTCCGCCGTCGTCCGACGCGGCAGCGACCGCCGTATCCGAGGTCGTGTCGGCGCTGTCGCCGCCGGGCATCCCGTTGCCATTCTTCGATTCCACCGCGCCATTCTGCGCCGCGGAGGCGGAGTCTCCGGTAGACGCCGCGGCAGAGTCTCCGGTAGACGCCGCGGCCGAGTCTCCGGTCGACGCCGCGCCGGATCTGTCGGATACCGAGGTCATCGGCGCGAACCGCCGGAATGCTCGGGCTCCCGTTCTCCGGCTCCGACGGCCGAGTAGCGCAGATAGATCAGTCGCGCGGCCTCGTGCCGGGAGCGCTTGATGCCGTCGAGAATCAGACCGGCCGTCCACGCGAGCGTGCCGAACAACAGCAGCGTGAAGCCGAGGAACAGCGTGGGGAATCGCGGTACCTCGTGAATCCGATAGAACTCCACCACGATCGGAACGATCAGCACGACCGACAGCAGCCAGGCCAGCGTGCCGAACATCCCGTAGAAGGCGACCGGTCGCTCATGCCGCGCCAGGCCGATGATCAGGCGCAGGATCTTGAACCCGTCGTGATAGGTGCGCAGTTTGGATTCACTGCCCGCCGGGCGATCCCGGAAGCCGACCGGCACCGCGGTCTGCGGCACCCGCAGATGCTGCGAATGCACCGTCAACTCGGTCTCGATCTCGAACTCGCGCGACACCGCCGGGAAGCTCTTCACGAAACGCCGGGAGAACACCCGGTACCCGCTCAGCATGTCCTCGACGTTCTCGCCGAACACCTTGCCGACCACGCCGTTGAGCACCTTGTTGCCGGTCTCGTGCCCGACCCGGTACGCGGATTCGCCCGCGAGTTCCCGCCGCACCCCCAGTACGTGGTCGTACGGGCCCTCCAGCAGCGTCTTGATCATCAGCGGTGCGGCCGAGGCGTCGTAGGTGTCGTCGCCATCGATCATCAGATAGATGTCGGCCTCGATATCGGCGAAGGCACGGCGCACCACGTTGCCCTTGCCCTTGCGGTACTCGGTCCGCACGATCGCTCCGGCCTCGCGCGCCCGCTCCGCGGTCGCGTCGGTGCTCAGATTGTCGTAGACGTACACGACGATGCCCGGCACGGCGGCCTTCAGGTCGGTGACGACCTTCGCCACCGCGGCCTCTTCGTTGTGGCACGGCACGATGGCGGCAATGCGAAGCTCGGTGGACTCCACCCGGTCAATCCTTGCGATTGGAAGGGATAACGACATCGGGAGGGTACAGGCAGTGACCCCCGCCGCACCCGCTCACCCTCTCATCCCTCCGGCTTACCCGCACCCCGAGCCCGCATGCCTCGCGTGTCGGTTCCGACTCGCCGTACGACGGCCCTGCTGCCGCCGCCGGGCCGGGTGTGCGCGGTCGGACGGTCTCGCGCCCGCGACGGATCGCGGATCTCCGTTTCTGCGGTACCGTCGGCCCGGTGTCCACGAGTGAGCCCACGGTCACCGAGCCGGATCGAGGCGTGTCCCTGACCGGCAAGGCGCGCGCGTTCCTGCGTAAGGGCGGCGCCTTCCTGGTGGTCGGCGCCATCGGATTCCTGGTCGACGCGGGCACCTACAACGTGCTCGTGTTCTGGGGTGGCGAAGGCCCGCTGTTCCACGCCCCGCTGCCCGCCAAGATCATCGCCATCGGCGTGGCCACCGTCGTCACCTATTTCGGCAACAAATGGTGGACCTACTCCGATCACGGGGGCGAGACCGGCACCCGCCACATCCTCGTCTACGCCCTGCTCAATGTCATGGCCATCGGACTGCAACTGAGCTGTCTGGGTTTCTCCCGCTATGTGCTCGGGCTCGACAGTCCCTTGGCGGACAACATCTCCGGAACTCTGGTGGGCCAGGCGGTGGCCATGGGCTTCCGATTCTGGGCGTACGGGAAGTTCGTTTTCACCGGCCCGCGCGACAATGACGGCTAGCGCGGGTTCACGGTGCTCGGCGGCGGACGCATTGATATTCTCGCCCCGCCGAGCGCGTTCGTGGAACTGCGTCCACGTCATGGTTGAGCCGGTTCCTGTGGTAATTCGTTCTGTGGTAAATCGAGGGATAAGGGATTCATGGTGGACCAGTCGGG
The DNA here is from genome assembly GCF_030766805.1 of Nocardia sp. CC213A. NCBI lineage: Bacteria > Bacillati > Actinomycetota > Actinomycetes > Mycobacteriales > Nocardiaceae > Nocardia > Nocardia sp. CC213A. Next base: position 42,085 of record NZ_JASFXA010000032.1, on the reverse strand, counting down.
TGGGCAGGCCGTGACCGAGATCAGCGACCGGGAGGCCGTGGCCGCACCGGAGGCCTTGCGTGCCGATCACGCCGCACCGGAGCGCCTCGTGCTGGCGCGCGGTGTCTTCACCGGCCCCGCGCCGCGTATCAGCGACGATCTGTACGCGGTCGTCAAGGGCGGCAAGGCGACCCGGGAACGTTTCACGCTGCGCCTGCCCAAGGGCGCGAGCGCGCACACCAACACCTACTTCGGCCGTTTCGCCGCCAGCTACTGGCAGCGCTGGACCACGGTCACCGAGGTCGAGGCCGCCCTCACCCTGGAGGTGACGGGCAAGACGCTGGTCCGCCTGGCTGCCTCCGATATCGCGGGGCACCGGCGCGTGGTCGCCACCGCGGAGACCCGCGAGAGCGGCCGCGTCGCGCTGCGCGCCGCCTTGGACATGTATGTCGACGGCGGGGCCATCTGGCTGGAGATCGACGCCGTCGGCGGTGAGGTGTCGATCAGCGATCTGCAGTGGACCGCGCCCGCGCCGGAGCGGGTGCGCCCGGTGGCCATCGCCATCTGCACCTTCAACCGGGCCGAGGACTGCGCGCACACGGTGGCGGCGCTGGCCTCGGATCCGACCGTGCTCGATGCCATCGACGCCGTCTACGTCGTCGACCAGGGCACCGACCTGGTGGCCGACCGCCCGCTGTTCCAGCAGACCCAGCCGCGGCTGGGCGACAAGCTGCGCTACATCCGGCAGCCGAATCTCGGTGGGGCGGGCGGTTTCACGCGCGGCCTCTACGAGGTGTCGGCGGCCAATGAGCACGCCGACGTCATCCTCATGGACGACGATATCCTGTGCGAGCCCGAAACGGTGCTGCGGCTCAACGCCTTCGCGAACGTGACCGTGGAACCCACGCTGGTCGGCGCGCAGATGCTGTTCCTCTACAACCCCGACTACCTGAACGTCGGTGCGGAGGAGACCGATCTCGGCAAGCTGCGGCACGGCCAGAAGGTGTCGAAGGCGCTGCGCAACACCAGCATGCTCAAGAAGCATCAGGAGCGCCGCGTGGACGCCGGGTACAACGCCTGGTGGACCTGCCTCATCCCGGCCGAGGTGGTGGCGCGCATCGGGCTGCCGGTGCCGATCTTCTTCCAGTGGGACGACGTCGAATACGGTCTGCGCGCCCGCGAGCACGGTTTCGTCACCGTCACCCTGCCGGGCGCCGCCGTCTGGCACGCGGACTTCTACTGGAAGGACTTCGACGACTGGGCGCGCTACTTCTCCTCGCGCAACTCCCTCATCGTCTCCTCGCTGCACACCGACCTGGACCCCAAAGCCGTTACCCGGCAACTGCTCCGCGAGATCGGCGAGTACCTGGTCGGCATGCAGTACGGCCTGGCGCACACCACTCTCCAGGGCATCGAGGACTACCTGAAGGGTCCGGAGGCCTTGCGCGACGGCGGCCAGGCCGCACTCGCCGCTGCCCGCTCCTCCCGCGCCGACTATCCGGAGACCGTCAAGCATTCGGCCGCCACCGCCCCGGTTCCCAACGCGCACATCGGCATCCGCCGCGCGGGCGGCGAACCCAGCCGCCCGCTGCTGATCCTGTTCAAGCGCGCCATCACCCAGTGGACCGGCCGCACTCAGCCCGGACCGGTCGGGGTCACCCGCGAGGACGCGCACTGGTGGCACATCTCGCTGTTCGACCACGTGGTGGTCACCGACGCCTCGCAGTCCGGCGTCCGAATCCGCAAGCGGGACAAGGCCACCGCTCGCCGCCTGCTGCTGCGCGCCATCCGGGTGCTGCGGCAGCTCCGCCGCGAACTCCCCGACCTGCAACGCCGCTACCGCGCCGCCATGCCGGAACTCACCAGCCGCCGCAACTGGAAACGCCTCTACGGCATCGACGCCGAGTGACGACGCGCTGAAACGCGATCTCTCGGAGCGCTGAAAAGCAAAGCGGCCGTGTCCGATCGGGCACGGCCGCTTCGTTCTTCGCGGGACCGCCCCCACAGCGATCGGGCGACGCTTCGACCCATCGAATCTGTCACGCCTGCCAGCGAATCCGCAACCAAGTTTCTCGGCCTAGCGCGCGGCGGTGAGCAGGGCGCGGGTGGCCGACGGCAGGTCTGCTTCGAGCCAGTCGGGCAGGCCGTCACCGTGGGCGTGCCTGCGGATGGCGGCGTAGGGCAGGTCGACGATGGCGCGGGCCACCGCGTCGAGTTCGCGCGGGCCGTCGCTGCCGTAGATGCCGCGGGCAATGCGGTGCAGGTGCTCGATGAGCGGCGCGTTCATGGTGGTGAGGCGGTCGCCGAACGCCGTGTCGGGTGCCCCGTCGAGCAGATCGCTGGGCCTCAGGTTGAGCAGCAGGCGGGCATCGTCGAGGGATTCGCGGCCGAAGGCGACGGAGGCGGCGCAGATGGCCACCGCCGCCTCGATCGGATCGTCCACGGCGGCGGCCTCGAGCACCCGGGCCTGGAAGCGCTCCAGCGCGCGGATCCACGCGGCGGTGAGAACCCCGTTTCTATTGCCGAAGCGGTGGTAGAGGGTGCCCACGGGCGCGCCGCTGGCCTCGGCGATGGCGGCCACCGAGGCCGCGCGCGGGCCGTCACGCAGCACCAGCGAGCGGGCTGCGTCGAGGATCACGTCGGTGTTGTGCTTCCGGGGAGGTGCCATGAACTAGTACAGTCCTTCTATATGGAGCGTTTGCCCTATATCGATCAGCATTCCAGGATAGTCGCCGCCGATCGGGAACGGACCTGGGCAGCCCTGCTGCGATCGGCCAGCGGTAATCCCGACGATCTCAGCACACTGCCGCACGGATTCGGGCTCGACGAGGCCGAGCCGCCCCGACGTTTGACACTCACCGGCGCGAATCGGATCACCAGCTACGGCATCATCTGGCGGCTGGAAGAGGTGGACGCGCACCGCACCCGGCTCACCGCCGAGAGCCGGGCCGAATTCCACGGTGTCATCGGAAAGATCTACCGTGCCCTGGTCGTCGGGACCGGCGCGCACGCCTTCGTCGTGCGACGGCTGGTGCGTCGCACCGCGGCGGCGGCCGAGTCATGACACCCGGGCAGGTGTGGGGTGCCGACCCCGGCGAACTCGCCGCTCGAATGCCCTGCGACAGTGTGATTTCCAGCCCGTCGTTGATCTGTGACCGGGCGGTCTCCATCGCTGCCCCGCCCGCCGTCGTCTTCGCCTGGCTGTGCCAGCTGCGCGCCTCCCCGTACAGCTACGACCTGCTCGACAACCTCGGCCGCCGCAGTCCCCGGGAACGCGATCCGGAATTGACGAATCTGGCGGTGGGGCAACGCTTCATGGGCGCGTTCGACCTCGTCGACTGCACGCCCGGCGAACACATCACCCTGGGCACGTCGCACGTGGCGGTCACCTACGCGGTGCGCGCGCACGCGGACGCGGGCAGCCGCCTGCATGCCCGGGTGCTCTTCCGGGGGCCGCGCATCATCACCGTCCCGCTGGCGTTCGGCGATTTCATCATGATGCGCAAGCAGCTGCTCACCCTGAAGGAGTTGGCCGAGCGGGAGGCACGGGCGGCGGCCTGACCCCTCGGCGCTGCGGAGAGCCGAGGGGTCGGGGCCGTCTCGATCAGCCGGCGGAGCCGCTGGGGCCCGAGGCGGGCGGATCGTTGTCGACCTCGGCGTGGTCGTGACGGATGGTCTGCGCGAACGTCGGCACCGGGCGACCCGGCTCGAATACGGGCGGTGGCACGTCCACGGTCCCGTCCAGCCGCGTCGTCGGCGGCTGCGACTCCCAACTGCCCGGCTCGGTGAAGGCCGGGCAGTTCACCTGCACGTCCACCGTCGCGCGGGGCGATACATAGGTGGATACCGGCACACTGTCGTAGATCGTGTTGCCGCCTACCCCGCAGGTCGCGACCGAGTCGATCCGGTACGTGTCGTCGGTGTCGTTGCGACAGGTGAAACCGTCGCAGGAGATGCCCGGCGCGAGTTCCTGAGCGGTCGCCGCGGGTGCCGTCATGGCGACAGCACCCGCGAACAGTGTGGCGGTGCCGATCCCGATGAGAAAACGTCTCTGCCCCATAGGATTTACCTCCTTCGGTGTGAAAACTTTCGTACCGAAGGTTTATCGGGCGAAGATCATTTCAGTTACGCAGCGCCGCAAGCTGTTTCGTTCACAGGAAGAGGTCCGTGGTCAACGGCCCATCGCCCGGCACCACCCGGTATTTGTCCAGATCGGTGACCCCGTGTGCCGCCAGCACCTCGTCGTCGATGAAGAAATTGCCGCTGGTGTCCTTGGCCGGAGAGGTGAGTACCAGATAGGCCGCGTCGGCGTAGATGTCCGGGGTACGGGAGGTGGCGATCATCTGTTCTCCGCCGAGCAGGTTCTGCACCGCCGCGGTGGCGATGGTGGTGCGCGGCCACAGCGAGTTCACGCCGATGCCGTACTTGCGCAGTTCCTCGGCCAATCCCAGCGTGGTGAGCGACATGCCGTATTTGGCGATGGTGTAGCCGAGCGAACCGCCCGCCCATTTCGGGTCCAGGTTGAGCGGCGGGGACAGGGTGAGGATGTGCGGGTTGCGGCCCGCCGCGGCGGAATCCTTCAGCGCCGGGATGCAGAGTTTGGCGAGCAGGAAGCTGCCTCGGCAGTTGATGTCCTGCATGAGGTCGTACTTCTTCATGGGCAGCACCTCGGTGGGCGACAGGTCGATGGCCGATGCATTGTTGACCACCATGTCGATGCCGCCGAAGCGCTGCGTGGTGAGCTGGACCGCCTCGGCCACCGCCTCGTCGTCGCGGACGTCGCCGACGAACTTGAGTACCTGGCCACCCGCCTGCTCCAACTCGGCCGCCGCGGTGTGGATGGTGCCCGGCAGCTTCGGATGCGGCGTATCGGTCTTGGCGATGAGCGTGATGTTCGCCCCGTCCGCCGCCGCCCGCCGGGCGATCTCCAGTCCGATCCCGCGGCTGCCACCCGACATGATCATGGTCTTGCCCGCCAGCGGCTTCGCAGCGTCTGTCATGGGTACCACTCCTGTTCGTCTGCCTTCGCCCCGTTTCGATCATCCGCGCGTCGGCACGCGAACGGGGTGAAAACCTGCCGAATCGGACACTAAGCGACGGTCGGTCTATATGCAACTAGGTGCATAGCGATCGCGCGCCCGACGCCGAAAGATCGGACGGTCGGCGGCGCCCCCGCCGACCGTCGCGGTTCTCGCCCTCAGTGGTGGCCGCGGTCCCTGTACATGCGCCGCTGCTGTTTGGCGATATCCCGCCGAACCTTCGTGCGCTCGGCCCGCAGCCGGTGATCGGTCCGCGCCGCCATCCACTCGTTCTCCCGCGAGAGCTTGCGGTAGCTGTCGAAGCGGCGCTGCGGCAGCGCACCCGAATCGAGGGCCTCCCGAACCGCGCACCCGGGCTCCCGTTCGTGCGCGCAGTCGCTGAAACGGCAAGCCGCGGCGAGGGATTCGATATCACTGAAGGTGCGGCCGATACCCGCGCTCGCATCCCACAGGCCGACCGAGCGCAATCCGGGCGTATCGATCAGCGCGCCCCCGCCGGGCAGCGGGCGCAGCTCCCGGTGCACCGTGGTGTGCCGCCCCCGCTTGTCGTTCGCGCGCACGGCATCGGTGGTGAACACCTCCGCGCCCAGCAGTGCGTTGGCGAGCGTGGATTTTCCGGCTCCGGACGGACCGATGAGCGCGACCGTGCCGGTCAGCACCGACACGAGCACATCCATTCCCAGTCCCGTCGACGCGCTGACGCTCAGCACCGTCGCCCCCGGCGCGACCGCCCGCACCTGCTCCAGCGGAACGGATACGGCCGCATCGGCTTTGGTCAACACCACCACCGGTTGCGCCCCGGATTCCCAGGCCAGCGCGAGCAGACGCTCGATCCGCCCGAGATCCACATCGCCGTCGGCGGGCGAACAGATGAGCACGGTGTCCACATTGGCCGCCAGCACCTGATCGGCCGACCGCGCCCGGGAATCCGAATGCCCCGATACCGCCGCCCGCACAATGGCGGTGCGGCGCGGCAGCAGCATGCGCACCACCGCGTCGTTCAACATCCGCCGGGTATCCGGCCGCGCACCGGAGTCACTGCCCAGCCCGACCCAGTCGCCGGTGCACAGCCCGCTCACCTCGGAGTCGGCGCGCGGGCAGCGGGCGCGCACGACCACCGCCGTCATCCGGTCGGGCAGTCGGGTATCGGAAATCGGTACCGCCACTTCGCATTCGCTGCGCTCCATGCGCAGCACACGGGCCGGTACGAGGGTGTCGCCGAGCAGCGGCAGGCAGTCGGCGGCGACGGCCGGAGTCCAGCCGTAGGGAATGAGCAGGTCGTAATCGACCACAGACATGATGGGAGAGTCCTCGATAGGGCACCGAGCCCTTCCCGGGACTCAGTGCGGGCAAGTGGAGATGGATACCGACCGGGCGAAACCCCGCCCCGGCACGACAATCCGCGGTGTCGTTCGCACGTGTATCCACCTCCCATCTCTCCTCGAGCGGTCACCGACCGCGAGCCCGACAACGAACGGCATCACCCTGCCAGCGGCGGGGCGACGGCCGCAACCTATTTTTCCGGCGTCGGCTTGTGGAACTGTTCGCGGCGGCCCAGCCGCTGCAACCGCAGCCACTCCATGAGTCCGGCCGGGTCCTTCTGCTGGATCAGGAAGAACCACCCGAACCGCGCCACCTCCTGCGGCAGCAGCTTGCGCATCCCCGGCTGTGACATCAGATACCCGCGATTGCGGTAGGTGAAGTACCGCTTCACGGGATCGTCCGGGTACTGGGTGTGCATGCGCCCACCGAGAATCGGCTTGAACTCCGCCGACCCGTTGGGATGCAGGTAGGCGGTCTGCAAGCAGGTGCCGAACGGCAGCCCGGAGCGCACCAGCCGCCGATGCACCTCCACTTCGTCACCGCGCACGAACAGCCGCAGATCCGGCACGCCGATCACATCCACGGCCTCCGCGGAGACCAGCGCGCCATTGAACAGCGAGGCGATGCCCGGCAGGAAATCCTCCTCGCCGAGTTCGGAGCGCAGCCGCCGCCACACCAGGCCGCGCCGCAGCGGGAAGGCCAGCCGATCCGGTTCGTCGATATCGGCCACCACCGGCGACACCTCGACCAGACCGTGCCGCTTCGCGCAGTCGAACAGCGTCTCCAGCACCTCCGGGCCCTCGGGTCGACCGTCGTCGTCGGCCAGCCACACCCAGTCCGCGCCCATGGTGAGCGCGTGCAGAATGCCCAGCGCGAAACCGCCCGCGCCGCCCAGATTGTGTTCCGAGCCCAGATAGGTGGTCTCGATGGGCTGCTCCCGGACCAGCTCGCCGACCTCGGGTTCGTTGCCGTTGTCCACCACGATCAGGTGATCGATGGGGCGAGTCTGCGCGCTGAGTACCTTCAGTGACTCGGCGAGCAGTTCGCGGCGCTTGTGGGTGACCACCACCGCGATGATCCTGGCACCGTCGTAGATCGGCGAATGCTGATCGGTCATGCGGGATTTCGCTCCATCTCACGTTCGCGTTGCAGTTCACGCAGCACATGCGCCACGTGATCCCCGGCTTCGTCGCCCTCGTAGGCGCGCACCACTTCTTCGATTCCGCCGTGCATCCGAACATGCCCGTGGTCGATCCACAATGCCGAATCGCACAACTGGGCAAGAAATTCGTTCGAATGACTGGCGAATACCAGGATGCCCGAACGTGAAACGAGTTCTTGGAGGCGCACCCGCGCCTTCTTCATGAATTCCGCGTCGACCGCGCCGATGCCCTCGTCCAGCAGCAGGATTTCCGGGTCGATGGAGGTGACCACGCCCATAGCCAAGCGCACCCGCATGCCGGTGGAATAGGTGCGCAGCGGCATCTCCAAATAGTCACCCAGCTCGGTGAATTCGGCGATCTCGTCGATCTTGGCGAGCATCTGCTTGCGGGTCTGCCCGAGGAACAGGCCGCGGATGATGATGTTGTCGTACCCGGAGATCTCCGGATCCATGCCCACGCCCAGATCGAAGACCGGCGCGACGCGGCCGCGAATGCGCGCGGTGCCGCGACTCGGCTCGTAGATGCCCGAAAGCAGCCGCAGCAACGTCGATTTGCCCGCACCGTTGTGGCCGACCAGACCGACCTTGTCGCCCTCCTTCAAGGACAGCGAGATGTCGCGCAGCGCCTCCACGACCACCACATCGGACTGGTTGCGCCCGATCGCGCCGCCCGCCTTGCCGAGGAACGCCTTCTTCAGCGACCGCGACTTGGCGTCGAAGATCGGGAACTCCACCCACGCGTTCTGGGTCTCGATACTCACATGTTCGGTCATGCCATCACACCCAGTACGGGACGCGGGAACGGAATTGCTTCATAGCCAGTATCGCCACCGCCCAGCCGAGGAGGGTGATCGCCGACACCACGATCCAGCTGCGCAGATAGATCGGATCGCCCAGCAGCGGGGCGCGCACGATCTCCAGGTAGTGATACGTCGGCACCAGCTCGACCAGTTTCGCGCGCTCGCTCACCGCGCCGCCCTGATCGTGCAGCGCCTTGGTGGTCCACATGACCGGGGTGAGCACGAACAGCATGAGCGTGGTGCTGCCCAGGATCGGCGCGATATCGCGGTAGCGGGTGCTGAAGATGCCGAAGAAGATGGTCACCCACATGGCGTTCAGGAACAGCAGCAGGATTCCCGGAATCGCCAGCAGGACGGTCCAGTCCAGATTCCGCCACACGCCGAACAGCACCAGCATCAGGACGTAGATCCCGGCATTGTGGATGAAGAAGAGGAACTGCCGCCACACCAGGCGGTAGACGTGCACGCTCAACGCCGAGGGCAACTGCTTGATCAGCCCCTCGTTGGCGATGAACACATCCGAGCCCTCGAGGATGCTCGCCGAGATCACACCCCACACGATCAGGCCGACCGTCACATACGGCAGATACTCGCGCAGCGGCTGATCCAACAGGGTCGAATAGAGGATGCCCATGGCCGCCGCCTGCAACCCGGTGGCGATGGTGATCCAGAACGGCCCGAGCACCGATCTGCGGTAGCGCTGCTTGATGTCCTGCCAGCCGAGCGACAGCCACAACTCGCGCTGGGAGAAGCCCTGGCGGAAGTCCTTGAACGCACGGCGGAACGACTGGGAGTCCGACACTAGCGGCACCGGGGAGTCGGCGGTGGGCGCCTCGAGCGTCGCCGAGTCGGTGGGAGCAGCAGCAGGCACAGCACCTGACTGTACCGCCTCCCCGAATCTTCAGCGGGCGGCTGTCAGCCGTTGGCTGTTGTGCATCCGTGCCCGCGTTGGGTGCCGAGCCGATGCTGGGCGTACCCGGGGAGTTACCCGCATCGTGCGAGATCAGTTGTCACATTCGACGCAGTGGGTGCTGGTGTCGGGCGGGTGGGAGCGCGGGCGCTCCCACCCGCCGGTGAGTTCAGGTCAGAGGTACTGCCCGCTGCCGCCGGTTACGCCGCCGCCGGGGTGGCGGGGGTCGGGGGTGTGGGTGCCCGGGGGGAGTTGGCGCATTTGCTCCAGTTGGGCTCGGGCGGCCATCTGTTGGGCGAAGAGGGCGGTTTGGATGCCGTGGAAGAGGCCCTCGAGCCAGCCGACCAGTTGGGCCTGGGCGATGCGGAGCTCGGCGTCCGAGGGGACGGTCTCGTCGCTGAAGGGGAGGGCCAGGCGTTCCAGCTCGTCGCGCAGCTCCGGCGCGAGGCCCTGCTCCAGTTCCCGGATGGAGGTGCGGTGGATCTCGGCCAGGCGGGTGCGGCTGGCGTCGTCCAGCGGGGCGTGCCGGACCTCCTCGAGTAGCTGTTTGATCATGGTCCCGATGCGCATGACCTTGGCGGGCTGCTCGACCATATCCGCGAGCGACTCTTCTTTTTCGTCGGATTCGCCGGTTTTGTCGTCGCCCATCACATCGCCGGTGAGCGCTTCGTCGCCGGTCGAACCCGATTGCGCGCTCGCCGGAATGATCAACGGTCGGCCCTCGGGACCAATCACGACAATGGAATCCGGTGTCCCGTCCGATTGCGTCATATTCCCTATCCTGCCGTCTCCCGGTCGAACGCGCTAAGGCACCCGCCGACGGGAGTCGAACACAGCAACACGGTTACGCCGGTCTGGCAACTGCCTTTAGAGTGGCCTGCATGACTTACGACGTCGCAAGGGTGCGGGGCCTCATACCGTCCCTGGGCGACGGCTGGATCCATCTCGACCCGCAAGCCGGCATGCTGGTCCCGGATTCGGTATCGCGGGCCGTATCAACAGGTTTCCGGACCTCCGCCTTCTCGCACACCAACCGGCACGGCGCCGCCAAGCGCAGCGCCGCCATCCTGGAGGCCGCCCGCGAGGCGGTCGCGGACCTGGTCGGCGGCGATCCGGCGGGTGTGGTGCTCGGCCCCGACCGGGCGGTGCTGCTGGCCTGGCTGGCCGAGTCGCTGAGTTCCCGGCTGGGTCTGGGCACCGGGATCGTGCTGTCGCGTCTGGACGACGAGGCCAATGTCGCGCCGTGGCTGCGGATCGCGAATCGGTATGGCGCGCACGTGCGCTGGGCGGAAGTGGAGATCGAGACCTGCGAAATGCCCGCGTGGCAGTTCGAGGAGCTGATCGGACCCACCGCCCGCCTTGTCGCCCTGACCGCGGCGTCGCCGATCGTGGGCTCGGCCCCGGCGGTGCGGGTGGCGGCCGACCGGGTGCACGAGGTGGGCGGCCTGCTGGTCGCCGACTGCTTCGGCGCGGCGCCGTACGCGCTCATCGACATCGACGAACTGAATGCCGACGTCGTCGCGCTGAGCGCCCCGGCGTGGGGCGGCCCGCAGATCGGCGCGCTGGTGTTCCGCGACCCGGCCTTTCTGGACCGCATCCCCTCCATGTCGCTCAACCCCTACGCCAAGGGTGCGGAACGGCTGGAGGTCGGCGGCCACCAGTACGCCCTGCTCGCCGGGCTGACCACCTCCATCGACTACCTGGCCGGCCTGGACGAGCGCGCCACCGGCACCCGCCGCGAACGCCTCGAGATGTCGATCACCTCCCTACAGGATTACCACGACCAGCTCTTCGAGCACCTCATGGAAACCCTGGACACCATTCCCAACCTCACCGTCATCGGCCGCGCCTCCACCCGCATCCCCACGGTGTCGTTCACCATCGCGGGCATGCAGGCCGAGAAGGTCTCGGCCACACTGGCCGACGCGCGCATCGGCACCCTGAGCGGGTCACACGGCGGCAGCCGCCTGCTCGACGCCCTCGGCGTCAACGACGAAGGCGGCGCGGTCACCATCGGCCTGGCCCCGTACACCACCAGATTCGAGATCGACCAGCTGGGCCGGGCGCTCGCGGCGCTCGACACCTAGCCCCCGGGGCGGCCAGCCCGGCCGGATGACGTCATCGGCCTATACGTGCCATCCGCGCATAAGTGCCATCGGCGACGCGTCGGTTGTGCCATGCCATCTCCGGCGAGCCGCACCGGCGTATCTTCGCGCCGACAAGACGCGGGTCCGCTCAGCGCTGTGGGTTCGCGCCGATCGCGAGGATGACCTTGCCCACCGTTTTATCGGAGTCCAGCAGCCGGTGGGCTTCGCCGACCTCGGTCACCGGCAGCTCGGCGTGCACGACCGGCGTCACCGTCCCGTCGGCGACCAGGGGCCACAGGTGCTGCCGCAATTCGGCGATGATCTCGGCCTTGGAGCCGCGCCCGGTGGCGGGGCGGCGGCGCAGATTGGTGGCGTGGATGGTGCCGCGCTTGCCCAGCAGCGCGCCCAGATTCAGCTCCGCTTTCACGCCGCCCTGCATGCCGATGACCACCAGCTGCCCGTCCTCGGCCAGGGCGTCGACATTGCGGGACAGATAGGCCGCGCCCATCACGTCGAGAATGATGTCCGCGCCGGAACCCTCCGCCCGCAGCACCTCCACGAAATCCTGTTCCCGGTAATTGATGAGAATGCTCGCGCCCAATTCCGCGCAGGCGTCCAGTTTCAACCGCGAACCGGCGGTCACCGCCACCCGCGCCCCGCGGCTCACCGCCACCTGAATGGCGTGCGTCCCGATTCCGCTGCCGCCACCGTGAATCAGCAGCAACTGCCCGGCGTGCAGCCCGGCCCGCATGACCAGATTCGACCACACCGTGGCCGCGACCTCCGGCAGCGCCGCCGCGGCGGCCAGATCCAGCTCCGCCGGCACCGGCAACACCTGCGTCGCGGGCACCACCACGCGCTCGGCGTACCCGCCGCCGGACAGCAGCGCGCACACCCGGTCGCCGGGGCGCGGATCCCGCACTCCCGCACCGACTTCCGCGACCACGCCGGAGCATTCCAGGCCGATGATGTCGCTGGCTCCCGGCGGTGGCGGGTAGAACCCCTGCCGCTGGAGCAGATCGGCGCGGTTGACCCCGGCGGCCACCACCTCGATCGCGACCTCGCCCGGCCCCGGCGCGGGCGGGTCCGCAACCTCCGCCCACCGCATGACCTCGGGCCCGCCGAATCCGTCCAGAGTCACCGCGTACATACCAGCGAGCCTACGACGCCTGCCGATGCCGGATTCCCATCCAGCGCTCGGGCAGCGCACAGCATCCTGTCAGCTTCCACCGGCAGGCTGGGACCCGCAGCTCGAGAAAGGAGTTCCCATGGTGGGATTCATCGTCACGCTGGCCATGTTCGGGATGCTGCTCATGATGGCCGTGTCCGCACCGCTGGCCGGTACCTCGTCGCGCGCCCTGGTACGGGTGCGCCGCCGCTGATCCTGCGGTCGGAGAACCGAATTTCCGCAAGGTTTTCCGACGTCGACGCACGGTGTGGTCCAAACCACTAGCGTCTCGTGAATGAGCAGTTTCGTCGACTTCCAGTTCGAGATCTACTTTCAGGGCCTCGGCGGTACCGTCCCCGCACTACCGATGACCGCGGCCGGACTGGAAGCACGCGCCCGGGAGGTGCTCGACCCCGCGGCGTTCGCCTATGTGGCGGGCAGTGCCTCGGCGGAACGCACCGCCGCCGCCAATCTCGCCGCCTTCGACAAATACCGGCTGCTGCCGCGCATGCTGCGCGGGGCCACCGGTCCCGGTGTTCGTGACCTGTCGGTGGAGGTGCTCGGCACCCGCTTCGCCGCGCCCGTGCTGACCGCGCCGATCGGCGTGCTCGGGCTGCTGCACGAGCGCGGTGAGACCGTGGTCGCCGACGTGACCCGGGAGCTGGGCATCGGCATGGTGCTGTCCACCGCCGCCTCTTCCACCATCGAAGAGGTGGGCGAGCGGGCGGGCGACTGGTGGTACCAGCTGTACTGGCCGAACGATCCCGAACTCGCCCGCTCCTTCGTCGAGCGCGCCGAGAAGGCCGGAGCCAAGGCCATCGTGGTCACCGTCGACACCCCCGCGCTCGGGTGGCGGCCGCGCGACCTCGAGCACGGGCATCTGCCGTTCCTGCACGGCAAGGGCATCGCCAACTATCTGTCCGATCCGGTCTTCCGGTCCCGGCTCGCCGCCGCGCCCGAGGAAGGCGAGGACGCCATGCGCAATGCCATCCTCACCTGGGCCGGACTGTTCGGCAATCACGCCCTGCGGCCCGCCGATATCGGCCACCTGCGCGAATGGACCGAGCTGCCGATCGCGGTGAAGGGCGTCCTGCACCCCGACGATGCCCGCCAATGCGTGGACGCCGGAGCGGACGGCGTGATCGTCAGCAATCACGGCGGCCGCCAGGTGGACGGCGCGGTCGCCGCCCTCGATGCGCTGCCGACCATTGTCGCCACCGTCGGCGACCGGGCCGACGTGCTCTTCGACTCCGGAATCCGCACCGGGTCCGATGTCATGGTCGCGCTGGCGCTGGGCGCGAAGGCAGTCCTGCACGGGCGGCCGTGGGCGTACGGCCTCGGCATCGCGGGAGCCGACGGCGTCCGCCACGCGCTGCGCTGCCTGCTCGCGGATTTCGATGCGGCCATGGGGCTTTCGGGCTGCACGTCGGTCGGCGACCTGTCCCGCACCATGATCTCCTCCTTCCGCTGAGACCATGCGCTCGGCAGCACCCAGACCGGCCGGAGCGCCGGAATACAATGAGCCGGTGGTCGACGGTCCCGGGGGTCGCACAGCGACCGAACCGAGGTGGCTCACCCCGGCGCAGCAGCGTGCGTGGCGGGCCTATATGGAAGGCTCGCAGCGCCTCATGGCCGAACTCAACCGGCAGCTGCTGGCCGACAGCAGACTATCCCTGGCCGATTACCGCATCCTGGTGAAACTGTCCGAGGCTCCCGGCCGCGCCATGCGGATGAGCGACCTGGCCGACGGCGTGCTGTCCTCCCGCAGCCGCCTCACCCACCAGATCCGCCGCATGGAAGCCCAGCACATGGTGCGCCGCACCTCCGCCGAGGAGGACGGCCGCGGCGTCCGCGCCCACCTCACCGAGGAGGGCATGCGCCGCCTGCGCGCCGCCGCCCCCGGCCACGTCGACGCCGTCCACCGCGACTTCATCGACCTCCTCACCCCCCAGCAACTGGAAGCCGTGGCCGCCGCCTTCGCCCTTATCAACCGCGCCCTCGACAACCGACCACCCCCGTAACCGCCCAATCGGTCGGCGGCCGCCCACTCCACGTCAGCCGACCCTCACCCGCCTCCACGTGATCAACGCTCAGGGCTTTGCGGCGCGTCTCGGTTCTGGACTGAGTGGAGCGGAGGAGCGAAGCGGGGGAGCGGAGGGAGGGAAGAACCGAGACCTCCAGCGCCGCGAAGCCAGCCCGCAGCGCAGCGGAGGGCAATCGAACCCAGCACTGCTAATATCGGTGCCCTGGAAGCGTGGCAGAGCGGCCTAATGCACTCGCCTTGAAAGCGAGCGTCGTGAGAGCGACCGGGGGTTCAAATCCCTCCGCTTCCGCTACTGCGATGCAGGTAAAGGCCGGTTTTTGACCGGGATCTGCCTGCACGTCAACACCAGCGGTCAACAGAACGGACATCTGAGGGGATGTCGGCGCTCCTGTCCGACCGATCCGATGAGGTTGTCCCTTGTCCAGCATCCGCACTCGCGTCCGCAAGGACGGCACTGCCTACCACTCCATCCTGTTCCGGCACAACGGCACTCAATCCTCCCGCTCGTTCGACGACATCGGTGAGGCACTGAAGTTCCAAGACCTGGTCGACAAAGTCGGCCCAGACAAGGCGCTCGACATCATCGACGCCATCCACGACGCTGTCGCCCTCGGCACGCCGACACTGGGCCAGTGGCTCGCCACCTACATCGACGGTCTCACCGGTGTCGAGCCCGGAGGCATCAACCGATACCAGGCGATCGTCCGAAATGACTTCGGAGAGGACATCACCGAGTTGCCACTGCCCGCTGTGGACGACGCCGTCATCGGCAAATGGGTGCAAGGGCAGGTCGCCGCCGGTGCCGCGGGAAAGACCATCGCCAACAAGCACGGGTTCCTCTACGCCGCCATGGCCGCCGCCGTGCGAAAGAACATCATCGTTGCGAATCCCTGTGAGTACACCAATCTTCCGCGCCACAGCGCCGAGGTGATGACGTTCCTCGAGCCCGAGGAGTTCAAGGCGCTGCTCGCCGAAATCCCAACACGATGGCGACCTCTCACGATGTTTCTCGTGTGCTCGGGTGCGCGGTTCAGCGAGGCGACGGCGCTGCGCGTGAAAGATATCAACCAGCGCACGAGCACCTGCCGAATCAGCAGGGCATGGAAGGACACCCGCCAGAAGGGCGAGTCGCGCTGGCAGATCGGCATTCCCAAGACGAAGAAGAGTATTCGCACGATCAACCTTCCGCCGGAAGTGATGGACGAACTCGAACTCGCGGGGCGCAAACCCAATGAGTTCCTGTTCCTCAACACTCGCGGCAAACACGTAGGAAACGGGTCCTTCTACCACAACGTATGGAAGCCCGCAGTCGCGCGAGCGTGCGACGCGATCAACGGAAAGACGCCACGCATCCACGACCTGCGTCACACCTGCGCGTCGTGGATGATCAGCGCGGGCGTGAACCTGGTGATCATCCAGGAGCACCTGGGGCACGAGAGCATCACCACCACCGTCGACCGGTACGGCCATCTCGATCGCCGCTCGGGCAAGGTCGCTGCTGCGGCCGTCTCGGCCATGCTCAGCGGGGGAGTCGCCAGCGACCCACCTCCGACGAAGCAGCCGTCGGACGAAGGGACGGCGCAACTGACCGTCGTTGACGGGCAGGCAGCCTGATGGCGACGCGGTCACGGCAGGCGTCGCAGCTGGCCCGCGCCCTCACCGAACGCACCGGCGTCGATGTTCGTCTCGGCTACCACGGCACGCGGCGCGACGCGTGGGGCGGCTGGCATGTCGAATGGTGTGACGGCCCGACGACCGCCGACATGCGCGCCCACGTCGCTCGACTGGCAGCGAGACTTCCCGGCATCGCGTCTGCGGATCTGCGATACACCCGCGGCTCCAGCTCGGTCGGCGAGATGGTCGCCCTGTTGCTGTGGCTCGACGCCGCCCCGCACGAGATCCCGTTCCTCAGCGGATGGTCCCTGCACGAGGCCCACGCATCCGCCGCTTATCCGGAGCAGGCCGACGAGGCGTGGCAGCGGCGCGGCCGGGCGTTGCAGGCACTCGCGGCGACGTCCGGGACGGCAGCGGCTATCGACACACTCAGCCGACGGGCGGGCCTGGATTGGCGTGGTGCGCTCGAGTGGCTGGACGAGCTGGCCGCCGGTGGTCGACATCTGGAGAGTGTGCGATGAGCGAGGTGTGCATCCGTGTCGACTGTGCGACCAGGGATCGGCAGCTGGTCGTGGACGCCCTCGACGTCCACATGTGGCAGTTGGGCCCGCTCGCCGAATGGCTGGCGCGCCGCGGGGGCACGGTGCAGCTCTTCGTCGATGGAAGACGAGTAGCTCGGTAGACGCGAATAACGACTGCGACGCGCCGCCCTGAGGAACCATGTGTCGGTGCGGTGCGTCAGGTCATTCATGACCACCACACGTCGCCGTCCGCGCCGCAAATCCGATGTCGACCGATACGCCGAGGCGTATGCCACTGAGATTCGCGCTTGGCGCGCCTGGGTGGCAGCGAGGCCGAGCCGGTCGGCGGTCGCGCAACTGCGCGGATGGGCGCGCGGCTAGGGCGACTTCGGCACCAACGGATATGGGTTCTCTCGATTCTGCTTCTCGACCCGCGCGCGGCACTCCGGGCACATCTGGCCGCCGGGGCCGACCGGCCTCTCGCCGCAGAGTCCGCACATTCTGTCTGCTGAATCGTCCGATACAGACCGCATAGTATTCGCACATGCTGTCGAATCGTCGTCGCCCGCTCCGGCCGATGCTCGATGGCCGATACGCCGAGCTCGCACCCGAGGTCTGTCCGGCCGGGCATCCGCTCGGCGGTGGTCGAACGCTGGTCGGCTGGCAAGCTTGCACCACGGTCAGCGGCGGGCACCGGACATACGATTGTCGCGAGTGCGGTGCGGTGATCTGCTGGCCGCCGCCCGCTCCCGGGTGTAACCACACGGCATTCGACTCCCGGCACGCCGGGATCCGGGGCACCGAATGAGTGATATCGACCAGTTCCCCAGCCCGCAGCAGCGCGAGCTGCTGCGGGTCGTCGTCGCGGCGCGGGCTGCGGGCGAGCGGGATGTCGTTGCCGCAGTGCGCGCGACGCTGCGACACCCGCCGGCGGCCGAGATCATCGCCTCGGTCGTCGCCGTACTGGACGGTATCGGGCATGTGCCGGGCGAGTCGCTCGACTCGCTCATCGCGCGGCTGCGTGTCCTCTACCGCGAGGCGGCCGCAGTCGACGACGAGGACGATGACTATGAGCCGCTGCGGGTCGACGACGACCGGCTATGAGAGATCGAGGTGCCGGTTCATCGCCATCGCGGCGTCCGCGAGTTCCGGCAGTTCGATCACGGTGACGCCTTCTTGTTGCAGCTTCTCGACGCCGACACAGTCTGCGACGAACAGGCTCGGTTCGCGCCAGGCGATGACGACCGTCGGGATTCCTGCGCGCAGGATGCGGTCGGTGCAAGGCTGGCGGGTCTTGGTGGCGCGCTCCGAGCATGGTTCGAGCGTGCTGTAGATCGTGGCAGTGCGCAGTCGCGGGTCGTCGTCGGCGAGCTTGTCGAGGGCCGATTCCTCCGCATGGACCTTGGGGTCGGTCTCGCGCGAGTAGCCGGTCGAGATGACCTGACCGTCCTCGCCGACGATGACGGCACCGACAGCGTACGCGCCCTCGGCCTGGGGGCAGAGTTTGGCGAGGTCGATTGCCTGGTTCATCCAGCGGGCGTGATCGAGTTCGGTCACTGGCTGATCTCCTTCGGTCGATACCGTAGAACGGCGACGTCCCCGAGCTGGGTGGTGTCGACCAGACGCATTCGGCGCGTCGGCCCTCCAGGGAATCGGGCGGGGTGGACGAATTTCGGTGCGCCAGCGTCCCCCACCAGAATCGGCGCGACGGCGAGCAGCAGCTCGTCGACGAGTCCGGCCGCGAGGAATGCGGTGTGGATGTGGCCGCCGCCCTCCACCATGAGCCGGGCGATGCCGCGGCCGCCGAGATCGTCGAGCAGATCGGCGAATTCGATGTCGTCGCCCAGCGCAACAACGTCGGCGAGATCGCCGAGCCGCTGGCGCGCCTTCTCTGCTCCTGTCGCTGCGCTGTACACGATCGGTGTGCGGTCGACGCCGTGATGCCAGACCTTCAGGTCCGGGTCGAGGTCGCCGCTCGCCGTCACGGTCACTTTCACCGGCGTCGACGGCTTGCCCTCGGCGACGCGGGCAGCGCGGCGTTGCTCGTCCTTCACGATCAATCGCGGGTTGTCGCGCCGTAGGGTTTCCGCGCCGACGAGGATCGCGTCGGAGTCCGCGCGGAGCTGATCGACGCGGTCGAAATCCGCTGTGTTGGACAGCATGAGCCGGTCGGGGCTGGTGTCGTCGATGTAGCCGTCGAGGCTGGCGGCGACCGAGAGCTGCACGTACGGCCGGGTCACACCGCGACCTTCCAGCGCTGCATCGAATCACGGAGTTCGACCACGGCGGGCTGCTTGCTCGTCGGGTCGATCATCTTGTCGACTTGGCGGATCGTGTCGAGGATCCGGTGAGATCCGGTGCTCACGCCAATCTGCAAGGCGAGGTGTCCGGTACTCGCCGCGCCCTCGATCTCGCCGCTTGACGCGTACGCCATCGACTGCCGAGCCAGGTAGACGCCCTTGTCGCGGGTGTAGCCGGTCTGCATTGTCGCGATGGCCGCGTCGAACATGGCGATGGCGCGGGCGTGGTCGCCGAGCAACGCGAGCGCGTGGGCCTGGTGCACGTCGATATAGGCGCTGTCGAGGAACAAGCCCCAGGACGGGTCAGCGTTGGCGTCGGCGGCCAGCGCGCGGGCGCGATCGAATGACCGGTCAGACCGTTCGCGGTCGCCGACGAGCGCCGCTCCCCACCCGGCGAAGGTCTCGGCGACTGCACCGAATCGCGTTCCCGCTGGCGCGGCTCGCTCGGCCGCGCCCGCCAGTTCGACGGCGTCGGCACCGTCGCCGCGGTCGTTGGCGATCTGCGCTTTGCGGATGAGCGCGGCCGCGACGTAGTAGGGGTCGCCAAGCATGTGCGACCACTCGAGCGTGCGATCGGTCCAGTACTGGGCGTCATTCCAGGTCCGCAGATCTTGGTTAAGCCAGGCGGCGAGTTCGGCGTAGAGGGTCTGCATCCGCAGCAACTCGACGCCAGGGCCGATTCCAGCCTGCCGGAGCTGGTTCATGATGCCGATGTTGTCGGAGATGAACGGGAGCACGCTACGTGCTCCGTACATGTTGTCGGAGTCGATCAGGTTCAGCCGGAGTCGCCGAAAGTGATCTACGTGGTCGATGGGGGCGTTTGCCAGGGCTGCGATCGGCTGAGCGCCGACAGCGGCGGCCAGCGCACCGGCCCCCATGCCGAGCATGAGTGTCCGTCGAGGTAGCGACACGAATACGACCTCTCCCGTCAGTGTCCGGGCCGATATCAACACAAGATCATCGCCCGTGTCCAGTATGTCCGGCGTGGTAGCTGCCGTACAGGTACCGATTTCGACGGTAGTCGCTACGCTCTGGTCGAGCGCCCAAAAGCGTTCGGCGGCAGCCGGATCGTCACGCTGCGTTTCACTCAGTAGACGATCCATCTCCGCCGCGTAGTAGGGCGTTAGCGTCTGCGTGTCCTTCCGGCGCTCCCACTTCTTCACCACCTCGACGGAGATGTGCGCTCTCTCCGCGAATTGTGGCTGCGTAAGTCGCAACGCGTCGCGCAGTCGCCTTGTTTCCTTGCCAGTCCACCGAGACACGGTGTTCATCGGCTCGCCCCTGTCCGCCTGCATCGCATACACCGAACGTGCACCGAACGTAGCAGCTGCGTGACTCCCATCACTAGCGCTCAGGCGAGACGCTCGAAGGTGCCCCGGTGCCAGGCGGCGCTGATGCCCCTCACCGACAGACCTCTGGCGCCGGGTGCACTCCATCCGTTCCAGGGAGCTGGAGGCACCCGACATGGAAATCATCCTCGCAATCATGGTGATTGCGCTACTCCTCTTGGTCGGCGTCGCGACCGCGGCCGATCGCGCCGTACCCGCGCGTCACCACCGCGGCCCCACTGTCGCCGAGATCCGGGCGCGCCTCGAGCGCGAGAGCCCGCGCGCGGCCTTTACGGTAGGTGGGCGGTGGTGACGATGGGTTTGGCCAACGTCCCCGAGGACGCCGACGCGGTCACCGTGCGCGTGATGCTCTCGTGTACGAACCCTCAATGGGCGCAGAGTGATCCACACAAGGCGATGCAGGTGCACATCGAGTGCGAGGTCGGTGTGTGCGTCACAAAGACTGTCGCGCACCAGATGTTGCGCGAGCAGGGCAAGCTCGTGCCGGATTCGGGGCGGACCCGGTGACCCGACAACTTTCCGGCATCGGCATCGGCTTGGTATGCCTCGACCGCGCGGCAACAGCAGATGTGGAGCCCGACCTGGCCGCTTTGGCCGAGGTGCACGGGTGCTTCGTCAAGGCCGTCGTCCGGTGGCGGCGCGACGATCCCAGCTGGATATTCACCGCGCTGGAGCAGGTCCACATCCATTCCGCATCCGCGGTTTTCGCGCTGCACGGTGACGACCTCGGCGACTACGCGCGTGCCCTGACCGGCGTCGCCGACATCATCGTCGGCGGCCCTGGTGACGTCCGCACATACGCCTACGAGGGTTATGAGGGCTATGTGCCGCGGCCTGGCCTGATCGAGGTCGCGGAGCGTTCGGACTCGGGGCGGCCCCGGTGAGCCGCGTCGCGCTCGGGCTGATCCACTGCGACTACAGCGACGACCCCCGCGCCGACACGCTGGCCATCGCCGCCTACGTCGAACAACGCGGTTGGCGTTTCCCCCGCCGTCGTCCAAGGTGGCCGCATGTGTCGGTGCTGCTCGTCCTACCCGGCGACAGCGCCTACAGCGAGTTCCTGATGGCCCACACCCATTCCGAGGCCACCGCGCTCATCGTGCCCACTCTGGCGCACGTGACCGGTATCGAGGCGATCACTCGCTCACGAACGGATGTCTATTCCCTCGACGGCCACAATCTGCCGCGCCGCCCGTACCGCGAACTTCTCGGACTCGACAGCTGATCACTCACACCCACAGTCGAGGCAGCGTGCTCTCGGCCCGATACCTCCTGCCCTGATCCGGGGCGAGCGGAAGAAATGAACAACAACTAGATACGAGGAAATACCGTGTTACACAAGTTAATTCGCGTCTTCCTGATTGTCGCCGCGACGTTCGCGGCCCTCATGCTCACGGCTGGTCCGGCCGGTGCCGTCTCGCCTCAGGATTGCGAAGGTGCCGGGGGTTGGGTCGACTTCACCCTCGATCCGATAGATCCGAGCAAGGCGGTCTGCATCTGCCGGGATGATCCGATCTACGGCGGCTTGCAGGTATTCGGGCCGCACGTCGCCACCGTTGCCGGTGCTCCGGTCGCGATTACCTGCGTCGGCCTCGAGGTCGGGGCCTAGGCTCACGTCATGACCGAGCGCAGCGAACACTTCGAATGCCGGGTAACGATCGACGGGGCATCACCATCGCTGGTGCCGCTGCTCCGGGCTGCGGCGCGCATCGCCGCCGAGCATGGCCGTAACGTCGTCTCGGACGCCGACGTGTTCGCTGCGCTCCTCGAGCGCGACGAGTATCCGCCGATCTGGTGGCCGCGCGTCGGCAAGCCGCGGCTCACGCGCGACATGCACCGCATGGGCGTCGTCCGCGACGCACACGGCGAGATGCTGACACCCGAACTGCAAGGCGACACCGCCGCATTGTCGTATCCGGAGCTCCGCGACCACGTCACCGAATGGGTACCCGGACCGACACCGCCGGGCGTCGGACCTTCGGCACCGGCCGCGGTGTCCTATGAGATCAGCGGGCCGATGGCCGACGAGTTCACGGCGATGATCGAGCGTCGGCAATCCGGTCCGTCTGCATGACATTTCGTGCCATCCGGCCGGTCTTCTATTAACGGCGCTCGCTCGCCCCGCGATCGTGAAACGACATCAACTCAGCAAGGGGTTTCTCTGTGTCTTCTCCCGATGAACAGATGGCGCGCCGTCGCCAAACCAATCAGCGGATCCTGATCGGTTTTGCCGCGGTCGTCGCGGTGCTTGTGCTCGCGACCGTGATCGGCATGGTCGCGGGCGGTGGTGAGGATGTGCCGGAATATACGTCCAGCCGCGAACGCGACGTGATCACGGCCGTTGTCGATTTCGACGACAGCGGCGATCTGCGCAAGGTGTTCGACGACGTCGTCTCTAGCAACGAGAATCTCGCGGACGGAGGCTATTTCGTCGAGATCCACTGTTCAACGAACGGCTCGGACTCGGTCGACAACCGTCTTGCTCGCGGCCGGTTCGCCATCGGCCAGCTCGGAAAGCTGCAAGTCGGTCTCGATCCGGGGACCAGCGAGTTCGAGGTCTGGGACGGCATTCAGTGTCCGAAGTGATTTAGCCCCGACACGACGAAATCGCCCCCGACCGGATAGTCCGGTCGGGGGCGATTCTCGCGGTCTGGTGTGTGGTTCAGGTGATGCGGACGAAGGTGCCTGTACCGGTTTTGATGGTGAGCCAGCCGGAGACGTTGGCTTTTGCTTCCACGGTGATGGCATCGCCAGCGTTGACTGCGGTCGTGATGGTCACGGTGGCGGTGGTGGTGCCGCCGAACGGGTCGATGGACTGGGGTGTTCCTGTCGCTACTGGTGTGGCGTTGACGAGCAGGCGCAGTGTGCAGTCGACGTAGGAGGTGTTGCCGTTGTATACCAGCGCGTCGAATCGGATCGCGGCGGCGGCGTTCGATCCTTGGACCACCAGGCCGTGTCCGCTCAGGCTCGACCCTGGATAGCCCACCGTGTCGGCGGTCCAGCTCTCGACTGGGTAGAAGCTGGTGCCGAGGGTGCCCCAGTCGCCGTTCTTGGTCATCCGGGAGGGAAGGAACGGGATTCGGCCGCCGCCGGTGAAGGTCATCACGGGCGGGTCACCGCCTCGATATCGGCGATGAGGTATTGCCCGGGTGTGCCGCCGACGCCGGTCACGTGCACGGTGAGGACGTCCCCGGCGTCGAGGTCCCACGGGCCGGTGGCGGTCGCGTTCGCGCCGCCCGCGGTTTGGTCGGCGACCGCGATCGACAGATTGCTGCCGCCGAGTTGGGCACCGTTGCGGCGCAACTCGACCGCGAGCGAGCCGGACCCGTCGGCCGTGTTGCCGCGGTAGGTGACCTCGCTGATGCGGATGTTGCGGCGCAGTTTCACGCCCTGGGGGACGACGTTGCCGGGTCCGGTGGCGCGGGTGCCGGTCTGGGCGACGAACGCGAAGTCGTAGACCTGGTCGGCGGCGGTCGGCGTGCGCGGGTCTGACAGGCGTGGGTCGTCGCCCTCGCACGCGGTGTCGGCGCTGTTGCCGTAGACCACCGACAGTGTTCGGTCGGTGGTCAGGTTGCCGCCGCCGG
Source organism: Nocardia sp. CC213A (assembly GCF_030766805.1). Classification (NCBI taxonomy): domain Bacteria; kingdom Bacillati; phylum Actinomycetota; class Actinomycetes; order Mycobacteriales; family Nocardiaceae; genus Nocardia; species Nocardia sp. CC213A. The sequence goes on along the minus strand of NZ_JASFXA010000032.1, from coordinate 18,205 downwards.
TCAGGCCGGTGCCCGCGCTGATCTGGCGCGAGGTGCCGACCGCGCCGATGGCGGTCCGGACCGCGGGCGCGTCGACCGCGGTGAGCACGGACCGGCCGATGGTCGACGAGTCGCTGATATCGACGGCGACGTGCGTGTGCGCGGCGGGCGGGAACGTCGCGGGCTTGCCGGTGATGCCCGCCCAGTCGGTCGTACCGGCCGGGCCGCGGATGACGATGCCCTGCCCGTCGGGTGTCCAGCTGGTCGTGTCGGCGTCGTAGAGGTAGAGCAGCCCGTCGGCGGCGACGACGTACTGTGCGCCGTCACCTTGGGGCGGCGGCGCGGGCAATGCGGCGTAGGTGTCGGCGATGCCGTCGATCTGGAGCCCTTCGCCGCGCTCGCCGCGCACGATCGCGTTACCGGGCGAGCTCGGCACCGGCGAGACGAGCGTGAGGTCGACCAGGCCGACCGACCCGGTATCGGGAGCCTGCGGGTCCGGGCCCGGAACGTACTCGGGCACGGTGAAACTGAACGGCGCGATCGGCACCGCCTCGCCGTCGTAGGTGAGGGTGAACTCGACCCGCCACGTCCAGTCGGCGGGGTTGGTGTCCGCGCTCGGTGAGACGAGCCGGATGCCGCGGGCACCGCGCCAGGTGAGATAGCCGAACTCGTCGAGCTGGCACTCGTAGTGCTTGGGCAGCTGCACATACGTCGCCGGGTCAGGCTGTCCGGTCGCGACGAGCACCTTGGGCACTTCGGCGGTGAAGGTCACCGTGCCGGTCAGCGGCGGGAACTCGGGCAGATCGCCGACGTCGGGGCCGTCGGCGACATTGGCGAGGAACCGGCCGACGACCTTCCCGTACTTCAGGGGCGCGAGCTCGGCCATGGTCAGATCTCCTCTTTCAGCATCTCGGGGATCGGCGGCACGTCCGGCACGGTCTCGCCGAGGCGGTGCGCGACCGAGATCCGCGTGATGTGGGCGAGCAGCTCGCGGATGTAGCGCACCGCGGCGCGCAGCAGTCCTTCGGTGCGGGCGAGTTCCTGCTCGAGGCGTTCGACGCGCTGCTGTAGCTCGGCGTATCGCTGCGCGATCTCGTCGGTCTTGCGGGCTTGGCGGGCATTGAGAAACCCGAACACCGCGGTGAGCACGGCGACGATGGCACCGCCGATCGCGGCGATGTGTTCCGGGGTCACAGCTCCCCCTCGTCTCGCCGCGCGCTGGTGCGCCCATACTCGGCGGCAGACCGGTGGCGCTTCGTCAGTCGGTCGACCGCTCGAGCGGCGCTCGCGGGCGACGCGGTGGACACGTTGAACGACACCGTGGCCCGCGCGGCCTCGGTGGCGCGGGCGTTCGGGGTGACGGCGGGCCGGATGAGGATCCCGGCGAGGATCGGCGCGCCCAGCACGTACAGCTGGGTGATGGTGTCGACCCACGTAGTGTCGATCTGGCGATTGACGGCCACGGCGACGACCGCGCTGATGCCGACGAGGATCGAGCGCACGACCGCGGGCTCGAGGGTGAGCAGTCGTTTCACCGCTGGGCCCCCTTCTGGTCGGCCAGCAGCTCGAGGATGGCCTCGGTGTTGCGGCGGGCGAGGGTGGCCTCACGGTAGGTGGCGAGCACGTAGCCGATGAGGCTGGAGCGGCGGGCCCGGTTCGGCGAGTCCGGTGCTTGGTCGGGGTCGTCGCGGCCGTCGAGCAGGTCGATCGGGTTGACGTAGCCGTCCCACACGGTTTCGTTCCAGATGTCGGCCAAACCCGCACGGGTCCAGAGGTTTCCGTCCTTGACGTTGTAGAACACCTTCTGGAAGACCTGCCGCACGGGGTGCGGGCGGCCGATCTGGTGATGGATGTCGGCGAGCTGGCGCTCGATATCGGGCATGGTGCCTCCTGGTGTCGGCCCGGTGCGGGGGTGGTCGATGAGGGCCTGCACGTCGGCCCGGAATACGCGCATGTCGATACCGGCGGGGTCGATCTTCCCCTCGCTGCTGTATTCGCGATGCGCGACGCAGTCGGCGGCGCTGCGACCGAGGCGGCGCAGGATGGCCGCGCAGCCGCGCCGGTAGGCGTCGAGTTGCGCTGGGGTCCAGTCGGTTCCGTCGCCGCGCGAGACGGCCTCAATGCCGATGACGTGATAGTTGGCGTTGTTGGTCGGCCAGCCGGGCCACGAGCCGCGGCCCGCGTGCCAGCAGACACCGACGGCGATCACGCGATAGGTGCCGTCGCGCTCGAGCACGAGCTGCGCGAGCGGGCCGGGAAGATCTGGCCGGCCGTTTTGGACGATGCGCCAGTCGTTCGCCCCGCCGCCGGCGGTGTGGTGGCAGAGCACGCCGCGCACGTCGAGGAAGTCGCCGCGCCCGCGCTGACGCCAGCCGTCGTGTTCGATGACGCGCAGGCCCTCGGCACGCAGCACGTCGGCCAGCCAGACGGGGTCACCGGTCCAGCTCACGATGTCGCCTCCTCGATTTTGGCGCGCAGCCGCCCGACCAGGCCCGCGTATGCTTCGGATTTGGTGGCGGCCTTGAAGGCCAGGCCGCGGGGATGGCTTGCGCCCCATTGGCCGTCGTTGAGCCGCTCGACTTTGATGTCGGCGATGTCGTAGAACTGCTCGGGGTCGAGGACCGGCCAGTCGCCGTGCTCGTCGGGGGTGATGTGCAGGCCGGTGTCGAACGCGCCCGGCGGGCCGGACGGCGTCGGTACCCATCGCACCTGTTCGAGTTCGGGGTGCCAGCGGTAGCCGCGCTCGTAGAGGTACCCGGCGACCCGCACGGCCTGTTTCATGCTGGTGACGGTCGGCGCGGACAGCAGACGCCCTGCCGGATTGCGCCATTCGGGCAAATGGATGACCGCGAGTTCCTCGGCGAAGGCGCGCACCTGCGGCGGAATCTCGGGCACCTCTCCGATATCGGGGAGGTGGCCGTGCTTGACCTGGTGAACGAATCGCGCGAACTTCTCGGTGTAGGGCGTGCCGCCCTCGCCGGGGTCGATGTAGTCCGCAGCCGCAAACCGACGTTCGTCGACGATCTCGGGTTCGGGGGTGTCGGTCATGTGCGTACCGCCTGTGCGTAAACGATGAGCTGGGCATTGGACGTCGTCACTGAGTAGTTGCCGGTGCCGACGACGCGGCGGGCGACCACGTAGAGGGTGGTGGTGGTATTCGCTGGCACGACACCGAATGTCGAGGCGGGCGAAGCGGCGAAGCTGTACCGCGGTCCGATCAGGACACGGTGGTTGTTGGCCGAGGCGACGCCCGCGCCGAAGGCGATGAGGTCGCCGGTTTCGGGGTCGCCGAGGCGGACCTCGATGTCGACGCGGGTGTCGCCGACCGACTGGACGTGCGCCAGGGCGACGACACCGCCCTCGACGATCGGCCGCCACTGATGCGGTTGCGACGGAATCGTCATGGTGGCAACGACTTTGGTCGGTGTGTTCAGGCCGCTACCGCCCGAGAACTGGCTGCCCGCGATGGCCCAGGGGCCGCCGAGTCTCGGGTTGGGGACGGGCCGGAACTTTCCGAGGCCGGTGCCCCAGGCGAGTACGTAGTCCTGGGCGAGGCGGTGGTCGGTGTCGATGAGGACGTCGGCGGCGTCCTGGATTCGGCCCGGGTCGCCGGGGTCGCCGACCTCGCCGGTCTCGCCGCGCGGGAACGTGATTTCGAGGTGCTGGGTCGGTGGTGTGCCGGTGAGCGCGGCCGCCGCGCTGGCACCGGTCGGGCCCGCGACCGCGCTGCCAGTGAGCGCGGTCGGTGCGCCCTGGTGGCCGTCGGCTCCGAAGCTGTCGGCGAAGGGGATGAAGTCCAGGCCGGTCCAGTAGTAGATGGTGTTCTCTGCCACCACGCGCCATGCCTTGCGGGCGTCACTGGTGCCGAGTCCGAGTGCCTCGAGGGCGGCGACGTCGGCGATATCGCCTTGCCACTCCCAGGGCCAGGCGGGCGCGCCCTCTCCTCCGGCGGGGCCGGGTGCGCCCTCGCGGATCTCGATGAGCATTTCGCGGTCGGCGAGCTGTGCCGGGTTGACGGTGAACGGCAGCCCGACCGTGTCGGAGACCGGGCGGATGGTGACCTCGATATCGGCGTCGAACACTTCGGTCATGGCGCGCTCACCGGGACGGCCCAGCACACCAGGTGCGAGCGGGCTTGCGAATAGGTGTAGTTGCCGCTGCCGACCGTGCGCGACAGCACGACGTGCAGGGTCGCCGCGGCACCGGCCGCGACCACGCCGACCGACGAGGCCGGGGTCATGGACGCGGTCGCGTAGAACGGCACGATGTGATTGAGGAAATCGACGCCCCACGGCAGGCCGGTGCCGTATCCGACGTACTGGCCGCTGGTGGATCCGAGGCGCACCTCGGCGTCGACGCGGTTGGCGGCGGTCTCGGCGACGGTGCGGACCATGACACCGCCGGTCACGAACGGCCGCCAGTCGACATCCTGGGCGGGAACATTCAAGGTGGCGATCGGCAGGGTCGTAGCCGAGATGTTCGATTGCGAGGCGGCGAATCCCGCGCCGCCGTCCCACGCCTGGTGTTCCTCCAGCGCCCACGGTCCACGCCAGGCGGGCAGCGGCCGCGGTACCCATTTCCCGGCGGCGGTGTCCCACAGCGGGACCATGTCTTGGGTGTGGGTGCCGTCGAGGTAGTCCGGTGCCGAGCGGATCGGGCCGGGTGGTCCGGGGTCGCCCTTGCGGCCAGCCACGCCGCGCGGGATGGTCAGGTCGAGCACGAGATTCGGCGGGGTGCCCGAGAGGGTGACCTCGAGCAGGGAGCCGACCGGCCCCGTGGTGACGGTGCCGATAGTCAGCGTGTGAGTTTCGCCGTCGGGGCCCGCGCCACCGAACGCGTCGACGAAGTTCTCGAAACCCGTTCCGTCCCAATAGACCAGGGAGTTGTCGGACTTCACGCGCCATGCCTTCCCGGCGTGCGCCAGGCGCAGCCGCGGGGCGAGCGCGTTCAGCGCGGCGCGGTCGGCGATGTCGCCCTCCCAACGGAACGCGGCCGCGGCCGGACCGGCGGGCCCGGCCGGGCCGGGGTCGCCGGTGGGCAGCTCGAGCGATCCGTCGGCGGGGGTGGCGTGAAAGGACTGCACCACACCGGGCGCGCCGATGCCCTCGTCGATACCGCGGATGAGCGCGGCGTCGACGTAGTCGCCGATACTCGACATGCGTTTTCTCCCTTCAGGAATAGACCGGCCGCGCGACCACGGTCAGCGAGGCGCGGGTCTGCTGAAATCCGATCTCGATCGAGGAATTCGCGTCGTTGCCGCGTCGCTCGACGCACACGACCAACGTGGCGGCCTGCCCGGCGGGTACGGTCGCGGTCATCGACGAGGGCGACAGCGTTTTCGGGGAGTCGTCATCGCCGTAGAGCGGCCCATACGACGAATTCAGGTATCCGGTTGCGCCCCACCGTGACCGGAATCCGGCGACGACGAGGCCGTTGGCGGTGCCGAGGCGTACTGAGATCTGGCTGTAGACCTGGACGCTGTTGGGGTGGCGGATCGCGAGCAGCCCGTAGCAGATCGGCCGCCACGCGAACGGCAGCGCGGGCACGGTGAAGGTGCCCGCGATCAACAGATCGGCCGCCACATCGCCACTGGAGGCGTTGAAATCGGACTGGTGCCACGACCACGGCCCGTACCCGTCCGGCACGGGCTGCGCCCGGAACTTCCGGCCCGCCGGGGTGAAGGCGAACATGGCGCGGTTGCTGACGCCGACCGACGCGTCGTAGTCCGGCGAGTCGACGATCGCGCCCGAGGTGCCCACGGGGCCGGTCGGACCCGCGAATCCGGCGGGAACGGTCGCGGTGATCTGCTGCGCGCCGACGCCGGTGATCTCGAGACCGGCTGCGGTGTAGGTCTCGTCGTGGTGGGTGTCGACCACGGTCAGCGACGGCGTATCCGCGATCGGGCCCTGTGGCCCGACGGCTGCCGGGGAGTGTTTCCACTCGTTGCCGGTCCAGACGTCCATGCCGTTGGTGTCGAGGCGATGCCACCATTTGCCGCGGTCATCGGGGCCGAGGCCGCCGGGCCGCGCGGCCGCGTCGGCGATCTCGCCCATCTTCTGAAACGTGCTGCGCGGCTTACCCTTCGGCCCGGTCGGGCCAGACGGTCCGGACGGCAGCGGCAGCGGCGCGACCGTCGGCGAGACGGTGACCGCAGCCTCGAGCATCGGCGTACCGTCGAGGTCCTCGCTGCGCTCCACGGTCAAGTTCGCGGGAATCGTAATGTCGGGCAACAGTATTCACCCCCGGGGTTAGAAGATGATGAGGTCGAGGTCCGCGCCGACATCGGAGAACAGATCGGTCAAGGCCCCGGTGATGGAGCCCATGCGCCCCCAGGCTTTGACGAGGGTGTCTTCTTCGTCGCTGCCGTCGCCGATCACCAGCTCGAGGCGCGCGGCGACGTCGCGGGTGTCGACGAAGGTCACTTCGGTGACGAAGTCGGTGAACAGCTTGTCGCCGAGCTCGAATCCGATCTGGTCGCCGAGCTCGTAGTCCTTGCCGAACCGGTACGGCGCGCCATACGGGTCGATGCTGACCTTTTTCGAGGTGTAGCCGCGGGTCTTGTGCAGGCCGTCGACACCGGCGACCACGCCCGCGAGCGTGAAGGCCTTGTCCGAGCCGGTGACTCGCATCTCGCGGAACGCGTACGGGCCCGCGCGCCGGATCCGCTCGGCGTTCGAGTAGACCATCCACGCGAGGAACACGTCGTCGAGCTGGCCTTGATAGAGGCTGTCCAGGCCCGGCACGCCGATCAGCAGGCCGAGCCAGGCGAGCGCGTTTTTGATCGCGATCTCGATGCCCGCGTTGACCCACCCGGGGCTCTTGCCGCCGACGATCACATCGGTAGCGGTGGGCTTGTGCAGCGCGACCTCGGCGGGACCGATGCCGGAGTATTCGCCTTCGCGGTACCACACCCAGGGGAAGTTGCGCACGGTGCCGAGCGGGCCGGGCTGCCCGTAGACCGCCTCGTACTCGGTCGTCGAATTGAGATTCGGGTACCGCACCGGCGTCGTGCCATCGTCGAGGAAATCCTCGACGAACGAGATCAGGCCGTCGATCAGCGTGCCGGTCGGGCCGGTGACACCGGATTTGTCTTTCAGCTCCAGCACGACCGTCGGCAGGCTCAGCCAGTAGTAGTCCGGCGCGGGCTGCTCGTCCTCGCCCGGGATGAAGAATCTGGCCTCGAGTTGGACGTCGGCGGCGGTGAGCATCGGCACGAGTAGCTGGTCGGCCTGGTGGAAACGCGCCGAGCCTGCCGACCATTTGGTGGTGTCGCGCCAGCCGTCGACCGGTACGACCGCGATCGGGAACAGCACGTTGCCCGCGCCCATGCCGTCGGGTGCGTTGGCCCAGCCACCGGCAGGCCCCCAGTTCGCGGCCTGGCGGCGAATCAGGTTGGTCATGAGGTACTCGCACGCGATAGTGCGGGTGGGCCCGAACAGGATGTGGTGGCGCGGGAACTGCGCCAGGATCGGCGCGAACGGCGAGGCCCAACAGCAGATCGTGGCGACATGGTTCCAGCAGTGGATGGCCTCGATATCGACGGTCTCGACGCCGTTCTCGTCGCGCACGATGGATGCCTTGGTGACATAGCCGTCCCACCGGTAGTGCTCGCCGACGTTCACCGTGATCGGGATCGTCGCGTCTTCGCCGTCCTCGTTGTTGAACAGGTGGTCGAAGTGCGTCATATCGCGCGGGCACACCATGCGCAGCCCGCCCGCGGTATTGACCTTGTCGCTGAACTCCAGCGACAGATACGAGTGTTCCTCGCCCTCCTCGCGCATGAACTTGTCCCAGAACCGCACCAACACACCAGGATTGGCGACCTCGGCCGCCTCGGCGCGCTCGAGCGCGTCCATGCGGCGGGTCTCGGCGACCGGATCCCACACTGGCGCGGACATCAGAACGGCCTCGACGATCGCGGGGTCACGGCCGCGGTGATGGCGGCCGCGGTGGTCGCGCCGTCGGAGCAGCGCACGACGATATCGGTCGACGACCACGGCGGCAGCGACGCGAGCCAGCGCCGACCAGCCAACTGCCCCCACACGTTGCGGCCACCGGGCGCGGTGTCGGAGTAGACGCGAGCGGTGCGCCGCCGCGGGTGGGTGTCGATCCGCAGGGTCTCGCCGTCACCGATGAGCGGGGTCTGCACGACCCGCAGCCCGTCGGTGTCGACCGGATCCTGAATCCACCAGCGGCCGGGCCCGTTCATCGTGTAGCGCGGCCAGGCGGGCTGATCGGCTGCATTGCGCAGCCGCAACACGCCCTCGTTGAGGCCGAGGCCGTTGACCCACGCGCTGACCTCGTCGAAATGCTGGGCAAGCGGATCCATCGCCACGGCCGAAACCCGGTATGCCTCATGCAGGTTCGCGGCCGGGTCGATACCGGTGAGCGGCTCGGGGTCGCCGTCGAGCTGGACGCGATAGAACCGCCAGCCCTGATAACGCGTGAATACACCCAGCACGCCGGGGATGTCGGTCGACCAGTCCCGCCACCACGCGTCGTGCACCGCGAAAAAGTCGCGCGGCGAGTCGAATTGCATGGGCAGGGTGTCGCCGCCGATATGCACGATGAAGTCGAGTTCGCGTTGGTGGCGTACCGAGCGCAGGAACGTCGCGCCGTCCTGGCGTGCGCCCGCCGAGGTCAGCAGCGACACCGGCGGGAACATGTGCCCGCTCATGCCCTCGCCGAGCGCCACGCCCTCGCGGCCCGCGCCGATTCCGGCCAGATGCCACGGCCGACGCGTGCCACACCCCCAGTACACGATCTTGGTGGTGTCGATCTCCAACAGTGGATTCACCGGGTGAAACCTCCCGTGCGCTGCTGCGCGAGCGTCCGGCGTCGCAGGACGCGCTCGGCGGCGCGGGCAGCGCCCTCGGGCGACATGCCGTTGTTGGTGATGTTGATCGTGTCGCCGCCGAGACGGCCGCCGACCCCGCCCATACCGGCCACACCGGCGAGGGTGCCGAGCATCTCCTTCCAGTTGTCCTGAAAGAACCCCTGCACGTCACCGGTGGTGCGCTCCCACAACTTGCCCGCTTGCCCCGCGAGGTTCGCGCCCGCCTGCTCCGGACTCGACGCCATCCACCACGGCGCGGGCCCGTTGAACAGCTCCCCAGTTCCAGGTGCGCCTTGCAAGGGGTGCGCGCCCTGCTCCTGGGGCTCGGTGGTCGCGGCCGGGGCGGTGGTGTCGGTTGGCGCGTTGTAGACCGCGTCGACGCCATCGCCGCCCACGGTCGTCGACGGCGACGCGCTCGCGCCGGTGCCGAAGTTGTTCGGCCAGTTGTCGACCCACACCGGCACCGCGTCACCAGCCGGACGGGTACCCGACCCGCCGGTGGTGCTGCCGGACGTACCGCCACCACCGCCACCGCCGGTGCTGCCGCCGCCGGAGGTGCCGCCGCCCCCGCCGGGACTGAGCGAGGGGAACGAGTCCGTGCCGGAATCCGCCTCGGGCGAGGGCGGCGCGGTCGGTGCCGACGCCATCGCCCAATGGACATGGTCGGCGTGCTCGCCCATGGTGCCCGGACCATAGAACGACAGACCGTTGCCGACGTTCTGACCGTTCTTGATATTGCGCGAAAACCCGTTCGCGTGAATGAGTTCCAGCGAGCCGGGATAGTTCGCGGCGATCCATTCCGCCATCGCGACCATGTTGGGTCCAGCGATGTCGATGGCCTTGCGACCCATGTGATGGTCGAAACCGGACCCGACGTCCGCGAAGCGAGTCGCCGAGGTGAGAACCGCATCCGGGAACGCGGACCTTACCGCGTCCCACATCCCGCGCTGCACACCGGAGATGTCGCCCTCGTTGACCCGCACAATGCCGCCCGCGGCCAACCCCGGCAGCATCGCGCGCAGCAACGCCACCGGCGGCACCCACCCAGCATTCAGCGCGGCCACCAACGCGTCACCACCGGCGTCCATCGCGGTCTTCCGCACGACCCCCTCGCCAGCGGACACGAACGCGGTCGGTAGCCCATCGGCCCCGAGGGCCAGGATCGAATCCGACGTGCCGGTGCCGGGGCCGAAGATGCGACCGGCGCGGTCGACACCGGCGACACCGCCTGCGGCCAGCAACGGCAGGTCCGGGGTGTCGATCGAGAACGAAATGTCCTTGTTGATCACCGGGATCGTGAAGTCGAAACCGAGAGAGAACGAATTCCATTTGCCGATCAGCCAGTTGATCGCGGACCGGTAGCCGCTGATGATGAAGTCGAACAGGCCCTTACCGGCGTCGGCCAGCCGCCCCGGCAGACCCGTCACCCAGTCGACCAGATCACCGAACTTGCCGACGATGGTGTCTTTCACCTCACCGGCCTTGTCACCCAAACCACCGAGCCAATCCCGGAGATCGGTGATCTTGTCGCCGATCCACTCGACCGCGGTCGTGAACGCGGACTTCACCGCGTCGAGCACACCGGTCACGATATTGCGGAACGTCTCCGACTTGTTCCACGCCAGCACGAGCCCCGCGACCAACGCCGCGATACCAACCACGATCAACCCGATCGGGTTCGCGGTCATCGCCGCGTTCCACAACCACTGCACCGCGGTCCACGCCTTCGTCGCGCCCGCCGCGATCGTCTGCGCGGCAGACCACGCGGTGGTAGCGACCTTGACCACGCCGATAGCGGTCGCGACGGTACCCAGCACACCAGCGAACACGATCGCGAGCGTCTTGTTTTCCTCCACCCACCCGGCGGCGGTGGTCAGGCCGTCGAGCAATCCGCCCTGGAGAGACCGCGTGAGCCGTTTCAGCGCGGTGTCGGTGTTGTCGTTGAGTGTCTGTCCTGTCTCGTCGGCGGTGCCTTCGAACCCGGTCATGGCCGCGCCCGCATTCGACATCGCGGCCAAGAATTCGTCCAGCTCGACCTTGTTCAGATCTTCGAGGGGGCCACCGATCAGCGCGGCTGCGGCGCTGGCGCGTTCGGCGTCGTCCTCGACCGCCTGAATTCCAGCGACCATCTCGGAGAACGCGGTGCGGGCGCTGTCGCCGCCAGCGAGCAGACGGTTCTGGATGTTGGCCGCGCCGAGCCCGATCGCGTCGAGTGCCTCGACTGCACCCTTGTCGCCGATGTCGGTGGCGCGGATGCCGAGTTCTTTCATGGAGTCGCCGATTTTGTCCATGGCGACTTTGCCCTTGTCGCTGGCGTTGACCAGCAAGCCGAACGATTCCTGTCCGTCGAATCCGATGGACTTGAAGAATGTCCCGTATTCGTTGATCAGTTCCGGGATCTCGCCGCGCATGGCAAACGACGTCCGCTGCGTGGCGGCGGCGAGCAGGTCGAACGCTTCCGTGCTGTCCTTGGCGAGGCCCTGGTTGACCAGCTGCGAGGTGGCCTGCACGACCTCGGACACGTCGGTGCCGAGGATCCGGCTCAGGTTCAGCGCTCGTTCGGTGACCTTGTCGATGCCGACCTCGCCCTCGAATCCGAGGGTGTCGAACGCGGACTGCACCGCGCCGACTGCTTGGGTGACGTCGTCGAAACTCTCGCCGAGTCCCTGCTGGTACAGCTCGCCAGCGATGCGGCCGTATTCGGCGGCTTCGTTCTCGCTTGCTCCGAGCTGGGCGGCGAGTAGGTCGACGGAGGATTCCCGCGAGATCGCTTCGCCAACGGTCGCCATGGCTCCACCGGCGGTCGCGGTCGCGGCGGCGAATCCTGCCATCTGTTTGGCGGCCGGGCCGAGACGATTGCCCAGGTTGGACACCGCACGAGAGAAATGTCCTTCGGAGTCGGTGGCGTCGTCGGTGGCGTTGGCGAGGTCAGCGCGCGCATTCGACAGTGATTGGACTGCGCTGCGGGTGTTCTGCGCTGCGCGTTGCGCGCCGCGTTGGGCGGTGGCGAGTGCTTCCTCGGCGCGGGCGAGCTGGCTGGCGCTGGCGTTGCCCTTGCGCCGCAACTCCTCGAGCTTGGCCTCGGCCACTCTCACTTTGCCCGCGGCGTCGGCCTCTTTGTCACGGGCGGCGGCGAGCGCGCCCGATGCGCGTTCGACCGCGCCGCGTGCTTGCTCGAGGCCGGAGGCGACCGCGCGCCCGGCGGCCTGGCCCGCGCTGCGCCCCGCGGCGGTCAGCGGCCCGGTCAGTTGGCGGTCCAGGCTGCTGCCGAGACCTTGCAGCGAGGGGATGAGTTGCAGCGCGGCGTAGGCGGCGACGGGTTCACTCATGCTGGCCTCCCTGCTGCGCTCTCTGAGCGGCTTCTCGTTCGCGCTTGGCTCGGATCCGGCGCTGCCGCAGCGCCGCACGCCGCGGTGTTTCCCGCCCGGCGGGGGCGGTCTGGGGTTTCGGTCGCGCGGGGTGGGGGCGTCCGGCGAGGATGCCCGCGATGTCGGACAGCAGATAGTCGGCGTCGGTCCAGCGGGGGCGGCCGCCGTTGCCGAGCATGACCAGCCGGGCCGTCGGCGGCAGCTGTTGGATACGGACCCAGATCTCGCGCAGCGTCAGCAGCGGGACGCCCCGCTCGTCGCGACGCCAGCGATCGGTGTAGCGGATGCGATGATGCTGCGACAGATCCGCCTCGAGGGCGTCCTCATGGTCGCGGATGATGCGCAGCAACTCGGCTAGTTTCCCGCCGTACCGAGGCCCATCTCCTCGGCGAGCAGTTCGGCGAACTCGTCGAAATCCCGCTTGCGCGGGAACCGCGAGAGGAAGATCGCCCACTGCTTCGGTCCGAGGATCTGCTCGATAGCGTCGACATGGCGGCGGTGGGTCGCGGCCTGGACCGCGGTCGTCGGCCAGTCATCCGAGCTGGCAGGGACTTCGAACTCGCTTCCGCGGAAGTCGATGACGATGGTCTCGATACCTTCGGCCTCACGCTGCGCGGCGCTCTTGCGCGGTGCCCGGTAGTCCTGCGGGACCGGCGCACCGGCCGGACGCGGACGGCGGCGGCGATGGTTGCTCATGTGCGGATTTCCTTTCTGTCGGTGCGGATTTCACGGAGGGTGCTGGCGGCGCGGTGGAAACCCGCACGGAAAACCCGCGCACGCCAGCGTCTATCAGGTCGGGATACCGGCCTGGACGTCGAACACGTCGCCGGAGCCATCGGCGAAGAGGTTCACGTTGACCTCCCACTTAGTCGGGTCGGACTCGTTGCGGGCGTTGGCGGGCACCCACAGGCGGGCGCGCATCGTGGCGATGAGCCGTTCGCGGTCGCCGAGATCGGAGTCGGTCTCGAACGCGATCCACCGGTAGACCGGCTTGGGCATGGGCAGCTTGGCGGCGGTCGAGCCGGGCCACACCAACTGTCGGATGACGGGGTTGTCCTCGAGCGGGGAGAATTTGCGCATCAGCTCGTAGTTCTTGGAGCCGATCTTGATCAGGCCGATATTCCAGCCGTAGTGCTTGGTTTCGTCGTTGGATCGGTCTTCGGTGAGGCCGTCGTCGCCGTTGAGGATTCCGGCCTCTTCCCACCCGGTCGCGAATGCGGTGTCGATATCGGCGGGGATGGCGGGGCGGGTCGCTTCGGAGGACAGCCATACGTGGGCGTCCTGCCAGATCTTGACGTTGTTCGGATCGAGGGCCATCGGGCCACCTCCTGAAATCGTGAAGGATCCAGCCCGAATCAGGCTGGGAGAGTGCGGGCTTGGGTGCGAACGGTGAAGCTCGCGAGGATGCCGCCGGTCTTGGAGTCGCGCGCCTCGAGCAACGTCGACGGGTCGGTGATGGTGGCGACGCCGGGGATGCGGTGCGCCATCACGACACCCAGTGCCGCGCCCGCGACGGCGAGCGATCGGTCGCGGCCGTTGGCCCACACCGTGATCCGAATCAGGGGCCGGGTCAGGACCGGCCACACGGTCGGGCCGGAGTCGTCGAACACGACCACGGCCGGAGCCGACGAGGTCGTCCAGTTGGCGGGCAACACCATGCCGACGGTCGGTGCGGGTGCGGCGACGAGCGGCGGCAGCACGGCGGCGAGATGGGTCTTGATCGCCTTCGCCGGATCCGCCGGTACCCGGTGGAGTGTCACGGCTTGGCCCGCACCTCGAGGCCGACGGCGGCGGCCGCGCGGGTGAGCTTGCCGTCGATGGCCTGCTGCTCGGCGGGCACCATGACCGCGGCCGCTTGACGGTCGGTGGTGTACTCCTCGACGAACGCGTCGTCACCGGCGGCCGCCGCGACCTTGCGGGCGGCGTCGTTGACCATCGGCCCGAATTCCGTTTTCAGCAGCTTGCCGAGGTTGGCGGTGTGCAAGCGAACTCTGTTGGTAGCCAACGAATTACCCCTCTCCCGCGCTGCACAGCGCGAGTGTGCCGGTGCGGCCGGGACTGGTCGGGCGGCGCGGTGTCCACTGCTGCACTTCGATCTGGTAGCGGCGGCCGTCGACGGTGAGCTCGTCGGTATTGGTGAGGTCGACGGCGGGCCGGAAGTAGACCGACTGCGAGACCGTGTGCCCGTTGCGGCCGCGGTCGAGGTAGGCCGGGGACGCGCCGGGCGCGACGGCCAGGGCGACGAGCTCGGTGTCGGTCGTCGGGATCGGGTTGCCGTCGTCGTCGTAGCCGCCGCCGCGGTGCCGGATCACGGTGTGGCTCATGACGTTCCGGCTTGCTGCGGGTGGTCGCCGAAGTGCCAGCGCGGCGCGGGTCCGACGGTGATGCCGAGCATCTGCGCGTGCGCGGGGGTGAATATCAGCGTGCCCGCCGGGGTGACCAGCGTCCCGGACTGCGACCACGGGCCCATGGTGTCGGTGTAGCTGACATGCCCGGTGAATTCGGGCGGGGGCGCGAGCGCGGCCCGCACGACCTCGACCACGGCCCGCATCCCCATCGGGTCGTCGTAGTCGAGGTTCGGGCGGCGGTCCGGGTGGGTGATCCACCCGTACGCGGCGTCGATGAGCAGCTGCGCGTCGGCCTCCTGGTCGGGGGTGAGTTCGCGCCAGCCCCGGGCGATTTCGACCGGGGTCACCTTCGTCATGACGGTCTCAGCTCAGCGCGGCGATGAGCTCGGTCTTGCTCATCGCCTCGGCGTCGGCCTCGGCCATCCCCCGCACGACGGCGAAAGCAATCCAAGCGTCTTTCGGCGCGGCCTGCTTCGGCCGCTCCACCTCGCCCACGGGTGCGGCCGCCGCCGGGGTGGCCTCGCCCTGCTGCTCGCCGACGCCGCCGGTGTCGGGTTCAATGACAGCGACCGGGCCGTCGACGATCGAGTCGACCGGCGCGGGCCGGATCGCGCCCGCGCGCAGCAGGCGGTCGACCTCGCTGTCGGACAGGCCGGTCACGAGCGCGCCGCGGCGGTGCTTGATCACGTCCTTCGGCGCACCGTTGTCGTAGCGGGTGAGGACCTGATCGAACCGCGACGCGGTCAGGACGTAGTCGGTCACGGCGTCACCAGCCCGGTCAACCACAGGCCCGCCTTCGGCTGGTCGAGGCCGAGAGCGCGCTTGTAGGACGCATCCGAGCGCCAGGACTCGCGCGGGCCGCCGTTGGGGCCGCCGCCCTCGGCGTAAAGCGCAGTGAACTGGAGCGGGCGGGTATCGGAGTAGAAACCGATCGTGCCGCGCTCGCAGATGAACGCGCGGTCGGCGGGGAAGGTCCGCGACTTGATCACGTTCAGGCCCATGATCGTTCCCGGGATCGCGCCGGTGTAGGCGATGGACTCATTAGCCACGTTGCCCTGATAGACCTTGAGGATCTGCTCGTTGTCCATCAGCGTGGCGAGCAGGCCGGGGTGCACGACGAGGGTGTCGGGCTCGAATCCGTAGTACTCGTCGCTGGTGGCATCGGCCGGGGCGGCGGTGGTGATTTCCTCGATGGCCTTGGCGAGGTCGGTGCGCGGCTTACCGGCGGGGTCGTCCCAGGCGGCCGACACGGCCATGGTCGGCACGGCGGCCGACTGGAGCAGCGCCTTCGCGCCGCGGTCGTTGGCGCGGATGAAGGTGTTGCGCAACCCGGTCATCTGCTTGTTGACCGCGTCGATCTTGTTCTCGTCGATCATCTCCTTGGAGACGCGCACGCCGAGCGCCTTCTTGACGGCGAACGCCGTCCGGGGCAAACCGAGCTGCCCGGACGACACCGGGATCTCGCCGAACTCGGCGACGTCGGCGACGTCGTCGTCGAGGAACGTCGGGTCACCTTCGCGGTAGGCGACGACACCGGCGTCGTTGCGGCCGCCGTTGCGCAGCAGCGCCTCGGAAATGAACTGGTTTTCGATCAGCTCCTTCATCTTGGTCGGGATGAACAGCGGGTTCTTGACCAGGTCGGACACGGTCAGCCGCGACCCGTCGCTGACGCTCACAATCGAAGTGGGCATGAGGGTTTCTCCTGTCTGGTGGGTGGCGGTCAGGCGATCCGCATGAGGCCGCGCGCGTTGGTGGCGACCACGACACCGGCGGGTTCGGTGCAGACGCCGACGATCGTGCGGGCGTCCGGGGTCGCGCCCGCCGGGGCGACGGTGCCGTTGGCGGTGGCGACGAGCTTGTCGCCGAACGCGGCGTCGGCGGAGTAGGTGACCTTGCACTCGTCGCCCGCATAGGCGACCGCGACCGAGGTCGGGATCGGCACCGCCGACACGATCGGGCGGCCGAGAACGTCGGTGCCGTTCGCGGCCGGGAAGTCCTCGGGCGCAACGGCGTCGGTCAGCGCGACGCCGACCACGCGCACGCTGGCCGCGGCCGCGACGCCGATGCGGCCGCCCGCGCGCGCCTCGACGAGCTGGCCGCCGAGGATCACCTCGTTGTCGGCGGGGGTGAAGGTCTTCGGGCCACCCTGGGTGACCTGCGCGATTGCGCCCATATCAGATGCTCCAGTTCTTGTAAACGGCGTCGCTGCGGACATCGGCGACCTCGGCGACCTCGGTGGCGTGCCCGAGCTCGGACACCGGCACGGCGGTATTGGCGGCCATCGACGACAGCAGCGCCTTGCCGTGCTCGAGATCGGTGTCGAGGGTCTTGCGCCACGCCTCGCGGTTCGCCGGGGTGATCCGGCCCTCGCGGACCGCGGTGGAGAGCGTGACCTCGATGTCGTCGGCGCGCTGGCGGGCCAGGAACGCGGCGAACCGCTGCGAGTCGGCCTCGAGGGCGGCCAGGCGGCCGGAGTCGATCGCGACGGCACCGGCGGGCAGTCGCCCGGCGGCGACCTGTTCGGCGGCCGCGGCCTGCTCGGCGGCCGCCGTGGTGGCGTCCTCGGCGGCGGTGGTGACGAGTTCCTGAATGGCGGCGATGATGGCGTCGAGGTCGGCGTCGTCGGCCAGGCCGAGAGCCGTGCGCAGCGCCGCGAGCTGTTCGTTGGTGATTTCCACGCCCGAACCTCCTTGGGTGGTGGTGGTGTCCCCGCTCGCGGGCGCGGCGGGGGTGGCCGCCGCGGCCGGACGGCCGGGGCGGGACTCGGCACGGCTCGCGTACCGCAGAACGGTGGAGGCCGCGACGGTCGCGGCCGGATCGGTGGCGGCGGCCGGGGCGGCCGGGGCGGCGTCGGCGGGGGCCGCGTCGTCGTAGCGCACGACCACCGGCACCGCAGCACCGAAGGTGACGCCGTCGGTGCCGTCCCCGGCGGGGTCGACCACGACCGGGACGCGCTGGCGGGTGCCGGTGTCGTCGTCGAGCACGATCAGCTGCAACGGGTCGAGGTGGAACTCCTCGATCCACTGCGACCAGGGCGCGGAGTCGTAGAACTTGCGGCGCACGTCCTCGGTGGTGACACCGGCGGCGACCTGTCGCGGCGACGGGCTGGGCATGAGCTGTCCTCTCATCTGGACTGTGACGGGGGTGCCGCCGGTGTGCGGCGCGGACGCGGCGACGCCGTAGAGCGCGGCGACGTCCTGCAATGAGGCGAGGGTGCCGATGGCGGGCTCGCTGATACCGAGCAGCGCGAGCCCGGTCAGCACGAACGGATGCACGTGGCCGAGCGCGCACCGGTAATCCCATTCGCCTTCGATCGAGCGCTGTGGATACGCCGACGCGATCACGGTGTGCCCGTTGGCATCCGGGGTCGCCAGCCATCCGGGCATCCCAACGAGGTCGCCGACCAGGGCGCGGCCGTCGACGACGGCGAGGTTGTCGACCCAGCCGACCGCGGGTTCGCCGTCGAACCGAGGGTCGGTGTGGCCGAGCTTGATCCGCGGCCGGTGCACGGCCGGGCAGTCCATCGCCGCGACCGCGAACGCCAGATCATCGGCGGTGAAGGTGTGCCGTCCCGTGCTCGCATCCCAGGTGCCGATGTGCATCAGCTCGACCTGCGCCACATGCGACAGCGGCGGCGCGGCGGGCACCGGCAGCGGCGCGGTCAAAACAGCGCC
>NZ_JASFXA010000031.1:0-61716 GCF_030766805.1 Nocardia sp. CC213A | reverse complement strand
GGGGGGGGGGGTGGGGGGTGGGGGGGGGGGGGGGGTGGGGGGGGGGGGGGGGGGGCGGGGCGGGGGGGGGGGGGGGGGGGGGGGGGGGGGGGAGGGGGTGGGGGGGGGGGGGGGGGGGGTGGGGGGGGGGGGGGGGGGGGGGGGGGGGGGGGGGGGGGGGGTGGGGGGGGGGGGGGGGGGGGGGGGGGGGGGGGGGGGGGGGTGGGGGGGGGGGGGGGGGGGGGGGGGGGGGGGGGAGGGGGGGGGGGGGGGGGGGGGGGAGGGGGGGGGGGGGGGGGGGGGGGGGGGGGCGGCGGGGGCGGGTGGGGCCACGGGTTCGGCGGGCGGGGGCGCGGGGGTGGTCGTCGTCGGGGTGGCCGAGGCGGTGGTCGTCGGCGCGGGGGTCACCGCCGGGGTGACCGGGACCGGGTCCGGGTCGGTGCCACGGTAGTCGGCGGTGGCGGTGTGTCCGGCGGTCCACCAGAAGGCCGCGCCCGCCGCCACGATCACCGGGGCGATGAGGGCCGCCAGCATGGCCGCGAGGCGGCGCAGGCGGCGGCGACGGGCCTGAACCAGCAGGGTGACAAGGGTTTCCACGGCGAGGGTGAACGCCACCGCGCTGACCACGGCGGCCAGCGCCCAGGCGGCGTCGGGCTGCCGCGACCACTGGGCCAGACCCGCGACCGCGCCCACGCCCACCAGACCGCCGGCGAGCACGCCGAGGAATCCCTTGGCCGCGTAGGGGTAGCTGCCGAGCGCGTCCTCCTCGCCGCCCTTGCGCCGCAACCACGCCAGGAAGATCAGCACGTGCCCGACCCCCGCGCCGACCGCCGCGGCCACCAGCAGCACCTGGGCGTCGTGCACCTCGCCCGCCTCGTGGCCGGTGGCCAGCAGCACGCCCCCGTATCCGGCCGCGAGCGCGGCCACCACCAGGGTCGCGAGTCCGGCGAGCGCTCCGGGCCGGGCGCTGATCCGCCGCGTCAGGTAGCCCTCGGGCAGCTGCCGCCGCAGCATCCGGTACACCACGAACCAGGCCACCGGAATCACCGCGAGCAATACCGGCAGCAGTCCCAGCAGTCCCGCCGGAGGCAGCCAGATCGACGCCAGCGCGGCCATTCCCGCGCACGCCCACACCCATTCGGCCAGCCGCAGCAGTCCCCGCCAGGTCAGGGCGGACAGCGTCTGCCGCGCGGGCAGATGGTCCGGCCGCGAGGCGAGCAGCCCACGCAGCACAGCCACGGGTCCCCCGCGCCACGCCTGCAAGCGCGCTTGCAGCACAAGCAGATCCGGGTGCAGCGAGTTCAGCGCCAGCCCGTCCTCGACGTGCTTCGCCGCCGCGATGCGATCGGAGAACTCGAGTTCCACCTCGGCCGCCGCGGCGTGGGTGTCGGCGGTCGGTGCGATCCGCAGCGCCCGCACCACCGCGGTCCGCGCCTCGGAGCGTTCGGCCTCACTCGGCCCGAACTTCCGCGCGATCACCCCCGCCACCGTGAGCAGCGCGTTCGCGCTCTCCGGCGCGAGCGAAACGGCAACCCGCGCATGCCGAATCGCCTCCTCCCATCGCGCCGACGCCTCGAACGCCAGTGCCGCCGTCAGATGCGGCTCCACTTGATCGGGGTCGGCCGCGATGGCCAGGCCGACCATCCGTAGCGCCTCGTCCACCCGATCCAGCCGATAGGCGATATCGGCCATCGAATTCAACAGTTCCGGATCGTGCGGTGCGTCCTGCAACGCGTCGCCGACAATCCGCCGAGCCTCTTCCAGCCGCCCGAGATCACTTGCGGCACGCGCTCTTTCCAGCACCTGCGAGGTGTCGTTCATCCCTCTCCCGATCAAAGCATTCCAGCCGCAGAGACTAGCCTGCCCGCGACCGGTGGGCAGCGGCACCCGGCCGACAACCGCCGACAGTCTCGCACGCGTACCGCCGGAAGGTAGCCGAACCGATTCCGGGTGTATCCGGCGAACCCGAAGGACCAGCGGGATTCGTCGGCGACTCGGCCCCGGGGCGCAGCAGGACACCGCGCCGGATTCCGTTCGCGGTGGGCTAGCCGACCAAGCGACGGACCGCCGCGGGCAGATCGCGGGTGCGCCGGTAGGGACCCGCCACCGCCGCGCCGAACGGGCGCGACAGCAGCGTGCGAGCGATGGCGGACACCTCGTCGGTGGTGACTTCGTCTATGCGGGCGAGGGTTTCGGAGACGCTGCGGTGATTGCCGTAGCTGAGTTCGCTGCGGCCGATGCGGTTCATGCGCGAGCCGGAATCCTCCAGGCCGAGCACCAGCCCGCCGCGCAGCGACCCCTTGGCGCGGGCGCATTCGGCGTCGGTGATGCCGTCCGCGGCCACCTCCTCGAGTACGCCGCGCGCCAAAGCCGCCACCTTGCCGAGGTTTTCGGGCTGGCAGCCCAGATACACCGAGAAGGCCCCGGTGTCGGCGAAGGTGTCCACGCTCGAGTACACCGAGTAGGCCAGTCCGCGCTCCTCCCGGATGCGCTGGAACAGCCGCGAACTCAGTCCGCCGCCGAGCACCGTGTTGAGCACCGACAGCGGCCAGCGCTTCTCACCCTCGTGGCGGCCGAAGGCGCGGGTGCCGAACACCAGATGCGCCTGTTCGCTGTCGCGGTACATGCGGTGCAGTTCGGGGACGCCGCGCGGCCGGAATCTGCCCTCGCGGCGCGGGGCCGGTTCCCGACCGGGCTCGAGCCGGTCGGCGAAGGCGCGGTGCACCAGTTCGACGGTGTGCTCGTGTTCGACATTGCCCGCCACCGCCACCACCATCCGGTCGGGCCGGTAGCGGCGCAGATGGAACGAATGCAGTTGGTGCGCCTGCATGGTTTCGATGGTCTCGATGGAGCCGATGACCGGACGACCCACCGGATGATCGCCGAACAACGCCGACAGGAAGGTGTCGCCCACGATGTCCTCGGGATCGTCGTCGCGCATGGCGATCTCCTCGAGCACCACCTGCCGCTCGACGGCCACGTCCTCGGCCCGGCACAGCCCCCGCAGCACCACATCGGAGACCAGATCCACCGCCAGCGGCAGATCCTCGTCGATGACGTGCGCGTAATAGCAGGTCTGCTCCTTGGCGGTGAACGCGTTGAGTTCGCCGCCGACGGCATCCATGGCCTGGGCGATATCGAGGGCCGAGCGCGAGGGCGTCGCCTTGAACAGCAGATGCTCGAGGAAGTGCGCCGCCCCGGCCACGGTGGGCCCCTCGTCGCGCGAGCCGACGCCGACCCACACGCCGACCGACGCCGACCGCACCCCGGGCACATGTTCGGTGACGACCCGGAGCCCGCCGGGCAGAACGGTCTTGCGCACACCGGTATCCGCCAGCGGCGCTTCGGTGGTGGAGAGCCGCAGCGAAGGGGCTTTGCTACCCGACAGTGGAGTGTCCTTCTTCCGAACCATGTTTCCCACACAGCATGTTGACCACACGATGGCATCCGAGGCAATGAAACCCGGCAATGAAAAAATCCGGTGGCCCCTCACCCGATTATCGGGGTGAGGGGCCACCGCGCGTTACGGACGCCCGCAGGTTACTCCGCGTCGGCCGGGGCCGCCGCCTCGGACTCCTCCTCGACCGGCACGAGGGAGATCTTGCCGCGGTTGTCGATATCGGCGATCTCCACCCGGATCTTGTCGCCGACGTTCACCACGTCCTCGACCTTCGCGACCCGCTTGCCGTTGCCCAGCTTGGAGATGTGCACCAGACCGTCGCGGCCCGGCAGCAGCGAGACGAACGCGCCGAAGGCGGTGGTCTTCACGACCGTGCCCAGGAAGCGCTCGCCGACCTTCGGCAGCTGCGGGTTGGCGATGGCGTTGATGGCGTCGATGGCGGCCTGCGCGGACGGGCCGTCGGTCGCGCCGACGAACACGGTGCCGTCGTCCTCGATGGAGATGTTCGCGCCGGTGTCCTCGGTGATCTGGTTGATGACCTTGCCCTTGGGTCCGATCACCTCGCCGATCTTGTCCACCGGGATCTTGATGGCGGTGACGCGCGGCGCGTAGGGGCTCATCTCGTCCGGGGTGGCGATGGCCTCGGCCATCACGTCCAGGATGGTGAGGCGAGCGTCCTTGGCCTGGTTCAGCGCACCGGCCAGCACCTGCGACGGGATGCCGTCCAGCTTGGTGTCCAGCTGCAGGGCGGTCACGAAGTCGGGAGTACCGGCGACCTTGAAGTCCATGTCGCCGAAGGCATCCTCGGCACCCAGGATGTCGGTGAGGGCCACGTAGCGGACCTCGTCCTCACCCTTGTCGTTCTTGACGGTGTCCGACACCAGGCCCATGGCGATACCGGCCACCGGAGCCTTCAGCGGCACACCGGCGTTCAGCAGCGACAGGGTCGAGGCGCACACCGAGCCCATGGAGGTGGAACCGTTGGAGCCCAGCGCCTCCGACACCTGGCGGATGGCGTAGGGGAAGTCCTCCTGCGAGGGCAGCACCGGCATGAGCGCCCGCTCGGCGAGCGCGCCGTGGCCGATCTCGCGCCGCTTGGGCGAACCCACGCGACCGGTCTCACCGGTGGAGAACGGCGGGAAGTTGTAGTGGTGCATGTAGCGCTTGGAGGTCTCCGGGCCGAGCGAGTCGACCTGCTGCGCCATCTTCACCATGTCGAGGGTGGTGACACCCATGATCTGGGTCTCGCCGCGCTCGAACAGCGCCGAACCGTGGGCGCGGGGCACCACGGCGACCTCGGCGGACAGGGCGCGGATATCGGCCAGGCCGCGACCGTCGATGCGGAAGCCGTCGGACAGGATGCGCTGGCGCACCAGCTTCTTGGTGACCGAGCGGAACGCCGCGCCGATCTCCTTCTCCCGGCCCTCGAAATCCTCGGCCAGGCTGGAGAGCACCTCGAGCTTGATCTCGTCGATCTTCTCCTCGCGCTCCTGCTTGCCCGCGATGGACAGCGCCTCGTTCAGCGGA
This sequence comes from Nocardia sp. CC213A, assembly GCF_030766805.1. Lineage (NCBI taxonomy): Bacteria > Bacillati > Actinomycetota > Actinomycetes > Mycobacteriales > Nocardiaceae > Nocardia > Nocardia sp. CC213A. Next base: position 56,810 of record NZ_JASFXA010000031.1, on the reverse strand, counting down.
CGCTTGGCGGTGCCCTCCACGGCCTCGAAGACATCCGGCTGGTAGGGCAGGAAGAGCGGGAACTCCTCGGTCTCCTTGGCGGCCAGGGTGGCCAGATCCTGCTGCGCCTTGCACAGGCGGGCGATGAACGGCTTGGCGGCCTCGAGACCCTCGGCGACCACGGCCTCGGTGGGCGCCTGCGCGCCGCCCGCGACCAGCTCGATGACCTTCTCGGTGGCCTCGGCCTCGACCATCATGATGGCGACGTCACCGTCGACCACGCGACCGGCGACCACCATGTCGAAGACCGCGTCCTCGAGCTGCTCCACGGTCGGGAAGGCGACCCAGCGGCCGTCGATGAGCGCCACCCGCACGCCGCCGACCGGGCCGGAGAACGGCAGACCGGCGAGCTGGGTGGACGCCGACGCGGCATTGATGGCGACCACGTCGTACAGATCCTTGGGATCCAGCGACATGACGGTCACCACGACCTGGATCTCGTTGCGCAGGCCGTCGACGAAGGACGGGCGCAGCGGGCGGTCGATCAGGCGGCAGGTCAGGATGGCGTCGGTGGAGGGGCGACCCTCGCGGCGGAAGAACGAGCCGGGGATGCGGCCCGCGGCGTACATCCGCTCCTCGACGTCGACCGTCAGCGGGAAGAAGTCGAACTGGTCCTTGGGCTGCTTGCCCGCGGTGGTGGCCGACAGCAGCATGGTCTCGTCGTCCAGGTAGGCGACGACGGAGCCGGCGGCCTGCTTGGCCAGGCGGCCGGTCTCGAAGCGGATGGTGCGGGTTCCGAGGTCACCGTTGTCGATGAGCGCTACGGATTCGAAAACGCCGGGCTCGACCTCGGCGGCGGAACCGGTCGTCACAGTCTCTGTCATTGTTCTTCTCTCAACCTCTCGTCTCGCCGGACCCGCGTGCGCTAGGTCAGCGCGCGATCCGGCATCGTCAGCCGTACCCGGCGTGGACACGCCACAGCCCTCCTGGCGGCAGCGCGCACACCCGTGCCGATATCCCCTTGGATACAGCGACGCGGAGGCGGTCATCGATCGAAGCCCTCCGGGCCGCGCGAGTGCGGCGCACCGAAAAGCCACTACCGAAGACCGACGCCACGCGACGGGTGCATACGGCTGTGCGTTGGTCGTGCATGCACCGATGGCCGCATGCACGAATAGCCAACGAGGAGATTCTAAGCCTCCCCGTTGGCTGCTTCGTCAACAGGCTCCGGGAACCCGGAGTTGTGTCGCGATGATCAGCGACGCAGGCCGAGCCGCTCGATCAGGGCACGGTAGCGCTCGATGTCCTTGTCCTGCAGGTACTTCGAGAGACGCTTGCGACGACCGATGAGCGCCATCAGACCGTGGCGGGTGTGGTGGTCGTGCTTGTGCTTCTTGAGGTGCTCGGTGATGTCGGCGATCCGCTTCGACAGCAGCGCGATCTGCGCCTCCGGGGAACCGGTGTCCTTCTCGTGGACGCCGTACTCGGTGAGGATCGCCTTCTTCTGCTCGGTGGTCAGAGCCACAGAATTTCTCCTGTATTTTCCAGTCCGCGCTCGAAGTGCCAGGTGACCCTGGGTGGGTGCCGCCGCGGACCGCAGCAAACCCAGCGGACCAGAGTACATGAACCCTCAGGCGAGGATTTCGCGGGCCTGTTTCACGTCGCGGCCGATGGCCTCCACGAGTTCGTCGACGGAGTCGAACTTGCGCATCCCGCGCAGCTGTTCGACGAAGTCCACCGCCACGCGCTTGCCGTAGAGGTCGCCGTCGAAGTCCAGCACGTGCGGTTCCACGGTGCGGTTGCGGCCGTCGAAGGTGGGGTTGGTGCCCACCGAGACGGCGGCCATGCGGCGCACCGGGTCGCCGGAGTCCAGCACGGTGAACCAGCCCGCGTACACGCCGTCGGCGGGAACGGCGGCATGCAGGTGCGGGGCCACATTGGCGGTCGGGAAACCGAGCCCCTTGCCGCGCCCGTCGCCGCGCACCACGATGCCCTCCACCCGATGCGGACGGCCCAGCGCCTCCGCGGCGGCGGCCATGTCACCGGCAACCACGCAGGAGCGGATGTAGGTGGAGGAGAAGGTCACCGCGTGCTCGCCGAGCAGCTGCACCCCGTCGGTGTCGAAGCCGTAGCGGCCGCCCAGCTCGCGCATGGTGTCCACGGTGCCGGCGGCCTGCTTGCCGAAGGTGAAGTTGTCGCCCACCACCACCTCGGCCACGTGCAGCTTGTCCACGAGAAGCTCCTGCACGTAGCGCTCCGGGGTCAGCTTCATGAACTCCTGGGTGAACGGCATCACCACCATGACGTCGATGCCGAGTTCGGCCACCAGTTCGGCGCGGCGGTCCAGCGTGGTCAGCTGCGCGGGATGCGAACCCGGCCGCACCACCTCGAGCGGATGCGGGTCGAAGGTCATGAGCACCGCGGGAACGCCCCGTGCCGCAGCGGATTTCACCGCGCGGCTGATGAGCTGAGCGTGACCCCGGTGCACGCCGTCGAACACCCCGATCGTGAGCACGCACCGGCCCCACTCCGCGGGCATCTCATCGAGACTTCGCCATCTCTGCACAAGCGCAGCTTACGGAAAGCGCGTCACAGACAATATTCGGCCGTGGTGATGTTCACCGCCGGACCGACCCCCGCCACCCCCGCTTCACCTCCGCGCCGAGTGCGCGCCACCGACCGTCACCGCACCGTTCGCACTGCCGCGCACCGGCCCGACCAGCGGGCGCGCCGATGTGGGAAACCGGGCGAGGTATGCCTAAGCTCGGGGACGTGCCAGGAAAACGAGACATCGCCACGCGCCGCGAGCTGGCCGATCCGTCCGCATCCGCACCCCTCGGAGATGTCGCCACCGCCGCGGTGAGCTCGAGCACGAGTGTCGCACCGGTGCTGTCGTCGGTCGCGCAGGACTATCTGAAGGTGATCTGGACCGCGCAGGAGTGGTCGCAGGAGAAGGTGTCGACCAAGCTGTTGGCCGAGCGGATCGGGGTGTCGGCCTCGACGGTGTCGGAGGCCGTGCGCAAGCTCGCCGACCAGGGGCTGGTCGAGCACGCCCGCTACGGGGCCATCACGCTGACCGAGGAGGGCCGCCGGGCGGCCGTCGCCATGGTGCGGCGGCACCGGCTCATCGAGACCTTCCTGGTGCAGGAGCTCGGCTACGGATGGGACGAGGTGCACGACGAGGCGGAGGTGCTCGAGCACGCGGTCTCGGAAACCCTCATGGCGCGCATCGACGCCAAGCTGGGCCATCCGGACCGCGATCCGCACGGTGATCCGATTCCCTCGGTGGACGGCGCCGTGCCCACTCCCCCGGCCCGCCAGCTCTCCGATTTCCACGACGGCGAATCCGGGCGCGTCGCGCGAATCTCCGATTCGGACCCGGCCATGCTGCGCTACTTCGATTCGCTCGGCATCGCCCTGGACACCCCGATCGCGGTGGTGGAGCGGCGGGACTTCGCGGGCACCATCGCCATACGCGTGGACGACCGCACCATCGACCTGGGCGGTATCGCCGCCGAGGCCATCTGGCTGACGGCCTAGTCCCCCGGCGGGTTCAGACCAGTCGGTGCCCGCCGTCGACGTGCAGAACCGTACCGGTCACGAACGGGTTGCGCAGCAGCGAGAGGGGCCGGTGGTGAGGATGTCGGCTATCTCACGGACCAGCGGGTCGCGGGTGGCGGTGCGCCAGGCGGCGAGGTAGGTGATGCGCAGGGGGCCGGAACGCAGTGGCCGCCAGGCCAATCCGGGGGTTCCGGCGGTGCGGCCGGAGCCGAGGCCGATGGCGTCGGGGCGCAGCGGGAGCAGCGACAGCATCTGGGCGTGGCCGAGGGCGCTGTCGCTGAGCACCACGTCCGCGCCGCGCTCGCGCAGTTGGCGCAGCAGGTCGTCGTGTAGTTCGGGGGCGGAGGCGCGAGCGAACAGGATCAGTTCCAGGCCGGACAGGGCGGTGGGGTCGATGGCGTCGTGGGCGGTGAGGGGGTGGGCGGCGGACATGAGCACGCCGAGTTCCTCCTCGATGACGTGCGCCTGGGTGAGGTGCGGGGGCAGCGACGCCGGGCCGCGCAGCACCGCCAGATCCACCTCGTCCTGATCGACCAGGCGCACCTGTTCGGCGGAGGTCCCCGTGGTCAACGCCACTCGCAGGCCGGGTTTGTGGGCGCGCAGCAGCGCCTCCATGCGAGCCGACAGTCCGAACGGCGCACCGTTGACCACGCCGAGCCGGAAGGCCGCGTCCGCCCGCACGGCCGCGCGGGTGCGGCGCACCGCGCCCTCGGCCGCCGCCAGCACGTCGTGCGCCGAGGCCAACAGCACCTCCCCGGCGGCGGTGAGTTCGACCCCCTGCGGCCCGCGCACCAGCAGCAGCCCGCCGACCTCGCGCTCGATGGCCCGGATCTGCTGGCTCAGCGTCGGCGTCGAGATGAACAACCGCTCCGCCGCCCGCCGAAAATGCAACTCCTCCGCCACGGCGACGAAATACCGTAACTGCCGCAACTCCACCACACCCGAACCCTAGCCACCCCGTCACCGGAGGTGAACCGGCGACGAATCGGGCCGAGGCCACAAGCAGCGGGTCCGCGCGGTCGTGTGACGGATGCCACCCGCCGCTCAGCAGACGGGGAAGTACTCCTCGAGTCCGACCGGCACCCCGTCGGCCCGCGCCTGCGCCCGACACACGTCGTTGGGGAAGTACACGTAAGTGGTCCACGGCGCACCATCCACCCGGCGCACCATCCGCTGACTGTCGCCCGGGATATCCCAGGCGATGACCGCCCAGGACCGGTCACAGTACGCCACGCTGGGCGTGGCGGTGGTGAACGGCGGCCCCGCATCCAGATCGTGCACGATGGTCTGTGCGGCGCAGACCGGTTCGGGCGCCGGATCCTGGAATCGCAAGCTGCCGAACACGGTCTGGCCGTCGGACTCCACGAACAGCGTGTGCATACCCTCGGGCACCGGGTCGGTCCCGGGGGGTGGATTCATGCCGAACCGGTAGCAGCCCACCGGAACCGAGAAGGCGGCCTGCCCGTCGATTCCGGTGGTCGCGGTCCACCGCTCGGCCTCGGGTGTGCCCTCCGGCAGATCGTGGGCTAGTGGATCACAGGGCCGGAACAGCGCCAGTTCCACCGGAACATACGGAATCGCGGTGCCGGAGAGGCTGGCGGTCCGGATCACGACCGTGCCGCTGCCGCGCGGCGGCTCCGAGTCTTCGGGCGGCGTGACGGTGGTCCTCGGATCGGTCCGCGTCGCTGCGGGCGCGCTCGGATTCGTCACGCCCGGAACGACTGTCGGCCCGCCGGACGGCGGTGCTGTCACCGTCACCGTGGGGGCGGTGGTGCCGGGCGTTGGATCCGGTTCGGCGTTCTCACACGCCGTCACCGCCACCAACGCCCCGCCCAGCAGTACCGCCTGTAGGATTCGCCGCGTTCGCATAGTCGTAGACCTCCGGTCGCATCATCCCGACATCGGGGATATCGGCTCCGGACCGGCTGCGATTACCGCTGCTCATCCCCTAGTTCCTGGGGCATGACGGGAGCGGCCCCGTCCTGGATCAGTTCCCAGTCCCCCGGCAGCCCTTCCACTGTGACCGAGGTTCCCTCGGCCTCGATGGTCACCGTCGCCGCGCCGAGGCGCAGATCCGCCAGCCGTACCCGCCCGGCCCGCTCGGGCAGTCGCGGGGTGACGGTGAGGGTGCGACGCGGCACATTGGGTGTGAGCCCGAGGAAGGAGCGCATGAGCAGCAGCGGGGCGGCGCTGGCCCACGCCTGCGGGGAGCAGGAGGTGGGATACGGCACCGGAGAACGGAATTCGGAGCGTCCGAAGCCGCAGTACAGCTCCGGCGGCCGCGCGCCGAAGCTCATGACGGCCTCGGTGAGTCCGCCCGCCAGCCGCTCGGCCAACTCCCAGGCTCCGGGCAGGTGCCGGTAGCGCAGCAGTCCCGCGACGGCGATGGCGGTGTCGTGCGGCCACACCGAACCATTGTGGTAGCCCATGGGATTGAACCGCCGCATGGACGAGGACAGCGTGCGCAGCCCGAAACCAGTGTCCATATCGGCGTTTCCGAGATGTTCGATGAGCTGCGCGGCGCGTTCGTCGGGCACGATTCCGGTCCACAGACAGTGCGCCACATTGCTGCCGAGCGCGTCGACCTGACGTTTGCCGCCGTCGAGTGCCATGGCGTACCAACCGGATCGGGGCAGCCAGAACGCATCGTCGAACCGCTCGCGCAGTTTCTCGGCCTCGGCCCGCAGCCGCGTGGCCCGACGCTTCTCACCGAAGGCTTCGGCCAGTTCGGCGCGGCCGAGCTTGGCGGCGTAGGTGTAGGCCTGCACCTCGCACAGCGCGATGGGCGGTTCGGCGAGGTGTCCGTCGGCGAAACTGATCGAGTCCCAGCTGTCCTTCCAGCCCTGATTGGCCAGACCCCGATCGGTTTTGCGGCGGTACTCGACGAACCCGTCGCCGTCGCTGTCGCCGAAGCGGTCGATCCATTCCAGGGCGGCGTCGGCGGCGGGCAGCAGTTCGCGGATGGCGGACTCCTCCACGCCCCAGCGCCAGCATTCGGCGAGCAGCATGACGAACAGCGGGGTGGCGTCGGCGGTGCCGTAATACACGGTGCCGCCGAGCACCTGGTCACCACCGGGCCCGTGCCGCATTTCGTGCATGATGCGGCCGGGCTCCTCCTCGGTGACCGGATCCACCTGGGTGCCTTGCAGTTTCGCGAGCTGACGCAGGGTGCCCAACGCCAGGTCGGAGTCCAGCAGCAACGCCATCCAGGAGGTGAGCAGACTGTCGCGGCCGAACAGCGCCATGAACCACGGCGCGCCCGCCGCCACGTACGCGGTGCCGTCGGCCGGATCGTCCATGCGCAGCGCGCCGAGATCGCTCTCGGTGCGCTGCAGGACGGCGGTCAGGCCGACATCGCCGGTGGTGAGCCGGGTGGCGGTGGCTCGCCACTGGCGAATCTTGTTGGTGGGGCTGTCCTCGTCGTCCGCGGTGAGGTTCATCGGCACCGCGCGGTGTTCCAGGATCGGCTGGCACAGCACCACCGTCTGCCAGGTGCCGCGGCGGGGTACGACGATCCGCCAGCTCATGGTGCCGAGCTGGACGACCGGGTCCCCGGTCGCGGTCACCGTGAGGCCGCGACCGGAGTCCTTGCGGTCGGTGAGGTGCAGGGCGCTGTCGGAGATGTTGAGTTCACATCCGCCGCCGTCCACCCGGCCCGCCTTGACCGCGAACAGATCCGCGAAATCGGAGTCGGCGGTGAGCGTGATGGTCATGGCGGTGTCCTCGTCGCCGAGGTTGTGCACCACGATCTTCTCGCGCATGCCGTCACCGATCATCCGCTTGCGCAGTACCAGCACGGTGGCGTCGGCCACGCCGGGCCGCGGCTGTTTCCGCGCGACGAACCGTGCCCGGAACGCTTCCGGCATCATGACCGAAAGCTGTTCCGGGGCATGGCCGTCGAGCCGGAGCTCCCAGCGGGCCAGGACGCGGGCGTCCCGGTAGAACAGGCCCTGCGAAGTGCCCGCGTGGATATCGCCGAGTTGGTCCGACAAACAGAAGGTGCTCGCCTCGACCATGGTCACGATGCCGCCGTGACCATCGGCGATCGGGGGCTGACCGGCATTGAAGATACTCATTGCGGGCTGCGCACCGCCCCGCTGACCGCCGCCGTACCCAGCACGGTCGGGGTCGCCAACCGCTGCTCGGGTACCAGGATCGGCACGGCTTCGGCCTCGACCCGCCGCCCGGCCGCGACCCGCTCGGCCGCGCCCCGTGCGGCCACGGCACGGCGGTAGGCCGTCTCGTAGCCGGACGCGAGCCGGTCGGAGGCGAACAGCCGCTCCACCCGCTCCCGGCAGGCGTAGGGATCGATTTCGTCGGCCCGCGCGATGAATTCGGGCAGCTGCTCCGGATCGTCGCAGATGAAGCCGGTGACACCGTGTTCGATCACCTCGTCGACCGCGCCGCCGCGCAGCGCGATGACGGGGGTACCGCACACCATGGCCTCGATCATGACGATGCCGAAGGGCTCCTCCCAGCGGATCGGGAAGAGCAGGCAGCGCGCGCCCGCCAGCAGATGCCGCTTGGCGACCGCGTCCGCCTCACCGAAGACGTCGTCGCCGTCGGCGAGCAGTGGTCGGACGGCCTCCTCGAAGTACTTCTTCTCGGGCGGCTCGTTGCACTTGCCCGCCAGCACCAGGCGCAGTCCGGCCGCGTGTGCGGCATCGAGCGCCAGATGCGGTCCCTTGTACGGCGCGTACCGGCCGAGGAACAGCGCGTAATCCTGCTTCTCGGTGCGGAACGGCCATTCTTCCGGCCGAATCGCATTGTGTACGCGGGCAATCCAATTCAGATCCGGCACCAATTCGCGCTGCCGGTCGCTGATGGCGACCAACTGCACGTCCTGGTCAAAGGACCGATAGTACTCGTGCATGTCCGGGTCGACCGGACCGTGCACGGTGACCACCGTCGGAATACCGAGCGTGCGATACGCCGCGGCGTTCAGCGGACCGGCGAAAGTGTGATCGTGCACGATATCGACGGAGTCTTCTCCGTTCAATTCCATGATGACGCGTAAAGCCTTCATGGCATGCACGATCTCAGGATACGGCTCGCCGAGCCGATGCGCCTGAATTTCATTCCAAACCGGGATGAATCGGGCCTTGGTACCTGGTCGACCTGCACCGATGAGGGTCACTCGATGTCCACGATCCACGAGTTCATCGGCCAGTGTCGCCACTATCGCCTCTACGCCGCCATACCCTGCCGGTGGGATATCGAAATACGGCGGAGCCACCATGACGATATTCAACGGCCTGTCCGGGCCGGTGCCCGAACCGGGCGAAACCGCCCTAGCCGAACGTACGAAATCGAAAATGGTGGCGGGATAATCCTCGTCGGATTCCGGCTCCTCGAAACTCATTCCAAGCCTCCTCATTGAGGTGAATGACTCCGCGTAGCACATTCCACCAATGCGCGGAACTCAAACCTCTACGAGGTGGCGGGCCGGATTCAGAGGTTAGCCGGTCGCACGACCATGACCGAAGAGGCGCGTTTGCCGCTTTCCTGAAGCAGGGCGATGGCCCGACCGGAGGGGTCGATGGCGGCGTAAACACCTGAGAGACCGACCGGTTCGAGCCAGCGGCCATTGCGCAGATCCTCGGCCTGCCGTTCGTCGATCGCACGCACCGCGAACGCGGTCCGGGCAGCGGCATCGACATCCAGGCTGAGCAACGGCTCCTCCGCCTCGGCCGCCGCGGTCAACTCCGCCAGGGTGCGCGCGTGCTCGAGGGTGAACGGCCCCACGCGGGTGCGGCGTAGCGCGGTCAGATGCCCGCCCACGCCCAGCCGCGCGCCGAGATCGCGAGCCAGCGCCCGCACATAGGTGCCCGAGGAGCATTCGACCTCGACATCCAGGTCCACGAACCGCCCGTCCTCGCCGTCGACCTCCCGGCGCGCCAGGACATCGAACCGGCTGACGGTGACCGGACGCGCGGCCAACCGGACGTCCTCCCCCGCGCGGGCGCGGGCGTAGGCGCGTTCGCCATTGACCTTGATGGCGCTCACGGTGGCGGGCACCTGCTGGATGTCGCCGGTCAATGCCGCCACGCCGGAGGCGATGTCGGCATCGGTGAGATGTCCGGCGGCGGTGGTCGCGGTGACCTCACCCTCGGCGTCGTCGGTCACGGTGGACTGCCCGAGCCGGATGGTGGCGGTGTACGCCTTGGTGGTCAGGGTGAGCAGGCCCAGCATCTTGGTGGCCCGTTCCACGCCGAGCACCAGCACCCCGGTGGCCATGGGGTCGAGGGTGCCCGCGTGCCCAACCTTCTTGGTGCGCAGCAGCCGTCGGGCCTTGGCGACCACGTCGTGACTGGTCCAGCCGCCGTCCTTGTCCACGATCAGCAGGCCGCCGAGCGCGTCCACGACGGGAGTTCGCTTCTCGCCCATGCGGTCTCAGCCCTCCACGATCGCGGTCAGGATGAGGCCGTCGGCGATGAGCCAGCGGCCGTCGAACGAGGTCAGCGGCGAGCCGCCGTCGGTGGTGTGGCCGGGGACCAGCAGTTCGCTGCGGAAGGTGCCCGACCCGCCGCCGTCGGACTCCTCGTCCACGGTGAAGGTGATGTGCGCGTCCTCGAAGCCCAGCCAGCGCGCGGTGAGCGGATACCAGACCTTGTAGGTGGCCTCCTTGGCGCAGAACAGCAGCCGGTCCAGGTGCAGATCGGTGCCGGGCAGCGCGGCGGCCAACCAGGAGCGTTCCGCGGGCAGGCTGACCGAGTCCAGGACGCCGTCGGGCAGCGCGCCGTGCGGTTCGGCGTCGATGCCGACCGAGCGGAAACGCAGCCGGTGCGCCAGCGCCGCGGCGCGGTACCCGTCGCAGTGGGTGAGGCTGCCGACGACCCCGCGCGGCCAGACGGGCGCGCCCATCTCGCCCTTGCCGATGGCCACGGCGGGTTCGCCGAGTTCGGCCAGGGCTTGGCGGGCGCAGTGGCGCGCGCCGATGAAATCGCGGCGGCGCTTCTCCACCGCCTTGGCGATGAGATGCTCCTCGCCGGGATGCGCCTTCAGCTCCGGCGGGTACGCCAGCAGTTCGGCCGCGGCGACCCCGGTGGGCAGAATTCTGCCGATCAAACGCGCCGACCCCTCGGACGCGACTGCCCGCTGTTCGATGACCGCCTCCTGCTCGTGATTTGTGCCGTCACGAGCCTAGCCCGCCGCCCCGAGCGCGCGACCGGGCGATCCCGCCCCAGCCACGGACACCAATCGGTTGCTACGATGTTGCTGATTCATATCCGCACACAGTCCAGCACTTTCCGCGGCGCGTCCACGCGACCGCGGGGCAGGAGGGTGAGGTATGACCGTCGAGCCGTCGACCAGCCGGTCCACCGCGGAACCGGCCGAATTCATCGGACCGTCCCGCATCATGACCACATTGAGCGTCAATGGGCACGACTGCTACGCGGTGCTGGAGCCGCGCACCAGCCTGCTGGACGCGCTGCGCGAGCACCTCCAACTCACCGGCACCAAGAAGGGCTGCGATCAGGGCGGCTGCGGGGCGTGCACGGTGTGGATCGACAATCGCCGGGTGCTGGCCTGCCTCACCCTGGCCCTGGCGGCGGAGGGCCGCGAGATCACCACCATCGAGGGCGTCGCCGACGGCGAGAACCTGCATCCGGTGCAGCGGGCCTTCCTGGCGGCCGACGGATTCCAGTGCGGGTACTGCACTCCCGGGCAGATCATGTCGGCCATCAAATGCATCGAGGAGGGCCACGCCGAATCCGATACCGAGATCGCGGAGTGGATGAGCGGCAATATCTGCCGCTGCGCGGCCTACCAGAACATTCGCGACGCGGTGCGCGTCGGCCGCGACGCCATGCGCGGGGGTGCGCGGTGAAACCGATCGCCTATGCCCGCCCGCACAGCCTGGAGCAGGCGGTCACCACCGTCACCTCCCGGCCGAACACCGTATTCCTGGCGGGCGGAACGACTCTGGTGGACCTGCTGCGCACCGGGGCCATGGAACCGGACAATGTCGTCGACATCACCTGGCTGCCGCTCGGCGGCATCGAGCACACCGCCGAGGGCGGGCTGCGCGTCGGCGCACTCGCCAGATTGAGCGAGATCGCCGCGGATCCCGGTGTGGTGGAACGCTTCCCATTCCTGTCGGTGGCGCTCTGGAAGGGCGCGTCGGCACAGCTGCGGAATATGGCCACCCTGGGCGGCAACCTCATGCAGAAGGTGCGCTGCGCGTACTTCCGCGAACCCGGAACCGCCTGCAACAAGCGCGATCCGGGCTCGGGCTGCGCCGCCGTCGACGGCATCCACCGGGGGCACGCGGTACTCGGCACCAGTCCCCTGTGCTTCGCCACCCACCCCTCCGATGTGGCGATTCCGCTGGTCGCCCTGGACGCGACGGTGACGGTGTGGGGGCCGCGTGGGGAGCGGAGCATCGCCTTCGACGACTTCTTCCCGGAACCGGGTGAGACCCCGCACCTCGAACACCCCCTAGCCGACGACGAACTCATCACCCGCGTCGACGTGCCAGCCCTGCCCTTCGCGCGGAATTCGCACTACCTCAAGGTGCGCGACCGCGAATCCTACGAATTCGCCCTCGCCTCGGCGGCGGTGGCCATGAATGTGGCCGACGGGACCGTGGTGGATGTGCGCATCGGTCTCGGCGGGGTGGCGACGAAACCCTGGCGGGCACGGGTCGCCGAGGAGCTGCTCCTCGGCAAGCCCGCCACCACACCGAATTTCGCGCTGGCCGCGGCGGCGGAGCTCGAGGCGGCCGACGATACCCACCCGATGAATCGTTTCAAGATCGAACTCGGCGCGCGCACCCTGGTGCGAGCCTTGGAAACCGTTCGACCGCAGGTGCATCCATCGGGAGGCCGGTGATGACCGCCACCGTCCCCCGACGACTCGTCGGACAGGGGTTCGATCGCGTCGACGGTCGCGCCAAGGTGACCGGGGCCGCGCACTACACCGCCGAGATCCCGCTGCCCGGGGTGGCGCACGCGGTGATCGTCGGCGCCCGGATCGGCAGCGGCGCGGTGCGATCCATCGACACCCGCCGGGCCATGGCCGCGGGCGCGATCGCGGTGTTCACCCACGAGAACCTGCCCCGGGTGGCGGCGGTGCCGCCGGTCTTCCCCTCCGGATTCGGCGGCCCCGCACCCGGGCAGACCTTCTTCCCCATGCAGGACACCGTGATTCACTACTTCGGCCAGCCCATCGCGGTGGTCGTGGCCGACACCTTCGAGGCGGCGCAGCAGGCGGCCGACATGGTGGACGCCCACTACGACGAACGTCCGGCGCTGGTGCGCCTCGCCGACGGCCGCGATCGGCAGTACCAGCCGGACACGGTCTTCTGCGGGCTGGTGCCCGCCGTGCAGTCGCGCGGCGATGTCGCCGCGGCCGCCGCCGACGCCGCCCATACCGTCGACGCCACCTACCATTTCGCCGCCAACCACCACAATCCGATCGAATGCTCGGCGACGGCGGCGGTCTGGGACGGCGATACCGTCACGGTGTACGACGCCACCCAGGGGGTGAGCGCCACGCAGGCCACCATCGCCGCCTACCTCGGCATCTCACCGAGCAATGTGCGGGTGATCGCGCACTACGTGGGCGGCGGTTTCGGAGCCAAGGCCATGATGTGGCCGCATGTGACGCTCGCACCCATGATCGCGCGCGAACTGGGACGGCCGGTGAAACTGGTGCTCACCCGCGAGCAGATGTTCTACGGCACCGGTTTACGCGAGGAACAGGAGCAGCGGGTCACGCTGGTCTGCGACAACGAGGGCATGTTCACCGGGTTGCGGCACCACAAGCTGTCGGTCACCTCCCCGTTCGACGACTGGGCCGAATTGTCGCTGGGCGTGGCCGGGCAGGCGTACGGAATCCCGAACTGGGAGGGGCGCTACCGGCTGGTGCGCGGCAACACCATGACGCCCACCTTCATGCGCGGGCCCGGGGAGACCTCCGGCATGGTGGCCATGGAGTGCGCCATCGACGAGCTGGCCGACGCCATCGAGATCGATCCGGTGGAACTGCGGCTGCGCAATCACGCCGCGCTCGATCCGGAGAGCGGGCATCCGTGGTCCTCGGACGGCTACGCGGAATGCCTGCACCTGGCCGCCGAACGCTTCGGCTGGTCGGCGAGCGACCGCCGCGCCAGGATGCGCCGCGACGGCGACTGGCTCATCGGCTGGGGTGTGGCCACCGCCGGGTACCCGGTCTTCCTGCCCGGTCAGCCGCAGCGCGCGCACGCCCGCCTGCTCGCCGACGGCTCCCTGATCGTGCAGGCGGGCACCCAGGATTTCGGGACCGGGGTGGCGACCACCATGGCGCAGGTGGCGGGCGATGCGCTCGGCGTCCCCTGGGCACGGGTGCGGGTCGATATCGGCGATACCGACTATCCGAATATCGCGGCGGCCGTGGGCTCCATGGGCGCGGGCATGATCAGCGCGGCGGTGCACACCGCCTGCACCGAACTGCTGGCCCAGCTGATCGCGCTGGCCGTGGCGGATGCCGAGTCGGTCCTGCACGGACTGCCCGCGCACGCCATCGAGGGCGGCGGCGGCATGCTGCGCCTGAAGTCCGATCCCAGTGTGGCCGAGGCATATTCGGATCTGCTGTCCCGCAACCATCTCACCGATGTGGAGACCATCGGCACCTGGCATCCCCCGGCGCAGGACCTGCCCTACGGCCGGATGAGCTTCGGCGCGCAGTTCGCCGAGGTCGCCGTGGATGCGGATCTGGGCCTGGTGCGGGTGCGGCGCATGGTCGGCGCGTTCGCCCCCGGCCGCGTCCTCAATGCCAAGTTGGCCCGCAGTCAAGTGCTCGGCGGGATGAACTGGGGACTGTCGCAGGCCCTCATGGAGGCCAGCCTGCCCGATACCCGCGACGGTCGCTGGGCGAATTCCTCCCTGCTGGAGTACCTGCTGCCGGTCAACGCCGACGCCCCGGAGGTGGACATCTCCTTCGTCGAGGTCGCCGATTCCGTGGTGAATCCCCTGGGGGTCAAGGGGCTCGGCGAGCTCGGCATGGTCGGCGCGGCGGCGGCGATCGTCAATGCGGTGCGCCACGCCACCGGCCGAACCATCCGCGAGATCCCGCTCCGCATCGAACATCTGCTCGCCGAGCCGATGACGCCCTGACCTTCGTCCGCACGCCGCAGCGGCGTCGGTCCGACCAAATATCACATCACATCCGCTGGCACAAGAGCCGCCGGGGCGGAATCCGGCGGCCGGGAGCCGCCTGCGCGGAGGAACCGCCGAAGGCCCACGCTGACCAGACTCGGTGCCGTGAAATCGCGAATGAGATGGGCCGCCGGGCTGGCGGTCGTCGCTGTGGCGGGCGGGGTGCTGGTCACCCGGATCGTGGACGACGAAGGCGCCGACGTCGCCCGGGCGGATCCCGAGATCCCGCTGGTGTGCGAGGACAGGCGTCCGGCGGCGATCGACCCGGGCAGCTACGGCATGCAGCACGACGGGTCGTTCCTGCATCCGTCGCTGACCTACGTGAACGAGGAGGAGCAGCATCCGTTCCCGGGCGGCGGCGAGGATCTGTTCCCCGAGACCGGCGGCTATGACCCGAACACCTACCGCAGCGACAATGTGACCGTGGAAGCGCACTATCCGGGTGCGCGCTTCACCCCCGATCCCTTCCACTCCTGGCAGAACATCGTCGATTTCGACGGTCGGCGCTACATGTTCCAGTACGACCGCAGCGAGGCCCGCGTCTACGACATCACCGATGTCACCGATGTGCGGGTGGTCGAATCGCTGTCGCGCGACGATGTGGCGGGTGTCGACGGGAATGACGAGGCCGTCGCCGGAAAGGATTGGGCCGCCGGTGATTTCTGGGGCGCTTCCACCATCCAGTGGAGCGACCGGTACGACGGCTACATCATGGTGCAGAGCTTCGAGATGCGCCGCCAGGTGCCGTTCTGGATGGGCGACACCCCCGAGCACAGCAAGTACGCCGCGCCCGCCGGGGTGGCCGCCGCCCGGGCCGACACCCAACTCAAGGGGTTCAAGGTCTACAAGTTGAACGGCCCCCGGAAACGGGACTGGCAGCTGCTGGCGACGGTGAGCACCGACGAACACCAGCGGGATCCGCTCGCACCCGATCTCGGCGCACCGCAGCAGGGCTCCGGATCCCTCGACGTCCCGCAGTGGGACGGTGGGCGCTACATGTTCATCGCGACCGCGCCCAGCGACGACTGGTCGTTGCAGGAGTATCCGACGTACTTGTACGCCAACGGATTCCAGGCGTGGGATATGGCCGACCCCGCCCGCCCCCGACTGCTGGACACCTGGCATCGCGAGGGCACGGTGCGCGGTGAGGAGGACGCCTACCGGACCAATCCCCGCTGCGGCAACCGCACCTCGTGGATGGGTTCGCGCAATCCGCTCTACATTCCCACGCCGGTCGAGGAGGGCGGCAGGTACGGATTCGCGGCCCTGGGCGGTCTCGGCATGTCGATCCTCGACATCTCCGATCCGGCGAATCTGCGCGAGATCGGCCATCTCGACGTCCCGATGTCGGTCGCCGGAACCGAGGCCGACAATATCGACGTCTCGCAGTTCGAACGGACGGGCATGGTCTATCTGAGCGGATATCCGCTGTCCGAGGACTGCTACGAGCCCTACAAGGACATCTTCCAGGTGGATGCCCGCGATCCGGCGCATCCGCGCATCGTCGGGCGGCTGCCCCGCCCGACACCGCCGAAAGAGGCCGTGGTGACCGACTTCTGCCAGCGCGGCGGCAGCTTCGGTCCCAAGCGCAGCGGGTACTACACCTCCCCCGGCGACCCGAAGGACGGACTGCTCGTCTACGACTTCTACAACGCGGGAGCGCAGTTCTTCGACGTCTCCGATCCGCACCGCCCGCGCATCGCCGGATACTTCGCACCGCCCACCTTCGGTCCGGAGACCGAGGACTGGGCGCGGAGCAATCCGACGCACGGCGTGTACGTGGAGTACGACCGCAAGATCGTCTGGCTGCTGACCAATGACGGCATCTACGCGCTGTCGTCGCAGGACCTGTTGGGCGCACCGAATCTCGGCGCTCCGACCGAACCGTTCCGCGCCAGCGCCCGCTGAACCGACTCCGAGCCGCCGGGCGATACGCGACGACGGCGCGGATTCCTTTCGCGCACGGCCCGTTCCGAATCGTCGAACCGCACAGCGGACGATCGACCCCGCCACCGCCACCGCCACGGCATCGCACGCGGGCCGTACAACGATGCGGGCGGCCGCGTGGGGTCGGTTCACGCGGTCACGTGCGGGCCAGCGGCTTCCCTAGTGGCGCACACGGTCACACGCGGGGCCACAGCTCCCGAGTGACGCACACGGTCACACGCGGGGCCACAGCTCCCGAGTGACGCACACGGTCACACGCGGGCCACAGCTCCCGAGTGACGCACACGGTCACACGCGGGCCACGGCTTCCGAGTGGCTTCACGCGGTCGGACGCGGGGCGGCCGCGGCGGCGGCTTCCCGCGCGGCCCGGTGGCCCGATTCGGCCGCGCCGTCCATGTATCCGGCCCAGCGGGTGGCGGTTTCGGTGCCCGCCCAGTGCAGGGGGCCGACTGGCGCGCGCAGCGCCGGACCGAAGCGGGTGAGGGCGCCGGGCGGGGTGAAGGCCCCGTAGCAGCCGCGGCTGAATTCCTCTTCGGCCCAGTCGCGTTCGAGGTAGGCGATGGGGTCGCGGGCGCGCGGGCCGAAATAGCCGACCAGGTCGTCGATGACCCGGGCGCGGCGGTCGGCGAGGTCCAGGCGCGCCGCGGCGTCGGCGTGCCGTCCCTCCAGGAATCCGACCAGCACACCGGGTGCGCCGTCGCGCGGAGTGTTGTCGAAGACGGTGCCCAGCGGACGCCGGTCGCTGTTGGCCTGACCGCTGAAACCCGCTCGCCGCCAGAAGGGTTCGTCGTAGGCGACATTGACCTTGATCACCCGGCCCATCGGCATCCGCTGTACGAGTTGGTCGCGATCACCGGGCAGTCCCGGCGTAAAGCGGATGCGCGCCGCCAGTGGCGGCGGCACCGCCACCACCGCGCGCCGGGCCCGCACCGCGGTGCGGCCCGCGCGGACCCGGACCCCCGCGGCGTCCCATTCGATATCGCGCACCGGCGCGCCGAGGACGACCCGCTCCCCCAGTTCCGCGGCCAGCACCGTGGCGATGGTCTGCGAACCGCCGACGACACGGTCCTGCTGCGCCCCGCCCGCCGTGCTGATCAACGCGTCCACACCACCGGCCGCGCCGACGTAGAAGGCCGCCCACAGCGCCGACATGTCCTCGGGTTCGGCGGAGAACACCGCCTCGGTGATGATCCGGAAGAAGGACCTGCCGCCGGGGGTGCGGGCGGTGCGCCGCAGCCAGGTCGCGAAGGTCTGCCCGTCCAGCGTTTCGGCCTCCGCCGCGAGCCAGGGCTCCCCCGCCGCGACGCGACGCGCGATCCGGTCCAGCTGCCACTGCGCCTGTGCGACGTCGGCCAGCGCCAGCGGGTTCAACTTCGGGATACGGCCGGTGTACTCCGATCGGGCCGAACCGATTTCGGCGATGCTCCGCCCGGCGGTATGCGTCGGATAGGTGTCCAGACACAGTTCCTCGAGCAATGCCAGGATGCGATGTTGCCTCGGCCCGACCCACTGGCCGCCCACCTCGATGGGCGCTCCGCCGGGCAGTTCGCCGTTCAGCAGCCGGCCGCCGACCCGGTCGCGCGCCTCCAGCACCAGCACCTCGGCCCCGCCGCGTACCAGCTCGCGGGCGGCGACCAGTCCCGCGATCCCGGCCCCGACGACCACGACATCCACCGACTCATCCATGAGCGCCCGCCTTCATACAGCGTGTATCTGACATGCACACTGTATGTGATATCCATGGCGTATGGAATCCCTGCGGGAGAAGTACGCCGAGAACACCCGCCAGACGCTGATCGACACCGCCGCGCGGCTGTTCGCCGAACGCGAGTACGCGAACCTCTCGGCCGAGGAGCTAGTGCGCGCCGCGGGCCTCACCCGAGGGGCGCTCTACCACCACTTCGATGGCAAGCGCGGCCTGTTCGAGGCGGTGGTCGAACAGCTCGAAGCCCGAGCGGCGCAACGCATCCGACGTGCCACCGCCGCGGTGTCGGATTCCTTCGAGCGGATCGACCGCGGTGTCGCGGAATTCCTCGAGATCTGCGCGGAACCCGACTACCGGCATATCGTGCTGCAACAGGGCCCGATCGCCCTGGGCTGGCAGCGCTGGCGCGAACTCGACCAGCGGCATCTCGGCGGTCTGCTCCTGGAGGCGATCCGCGAACTGCTGACCGCCGGACTCATCCGGCCCTACCCCGCCGAGCTGATCGCGAGCGCCTTCTACGGCGCGCTCACCGAGCTGCCGCTGACCATCACCGAGACCGACGACCCCGGACACGCACGGGCGCTGAGCGCCAGGCTGGTGCACGAACTACTCGGCGGGCTGGCCGCGGACCGGTCGTAGCCCGAAATTCGGTTGTGCGGCGAACACCGTTGTGGCGTCATGGATCCCGATGAAGCAGCAACGTCCGGCCACCGCCCGATCCGTTTCCGACGGCCTCAAACTGCACCGGCACCAGGTGCGGTCGCCCGGTCACGTCCACACCGTGATCACCCCGCGGCCGGGCACCCACGCGAGATTCAGCACGAACAGGTTCCACGACACCTGGCATGTGCTCTCCGACGAGCACGGCGCGCGGCTGCTGGCCCGATTGCTGTGGGGACTGTCGTATCAGGCACGCCCGCGAACGGTCGTGCTCATCGACCGCCCGTTCCTGTGCCCGAACCCGTTCGACGCGGACCCCGCCGATCCCATCGTGCTGGTCCCCGGCTGGTGCACGCCCTTCGACGATCACACCGCCCGGCGGCTGAAAAGCCGCCTGCCGCTGTCGAATCCGGATGGCACCGTACGCTGGCACACCTTCGGCCTCGATCGCACGCTGGAGCCCGCCGCGCGCGACGCCTGGTGGGACCGCTATCGCCGGCGCAAGGACCGGGGCATCGTCAGCCGTCGCAGCGGCCTGCTCGTCCTGGCTCCGCGCACCCCCGATGAGGCCCGCGCGTGGGCGCTGCACGCCGCCGGGCTCGACACGGCGAACGGATACGGCAGCGATTACGCCTATCTCGGCCCCTGGGATCACGGGTACGACGGTGAGATCCAGATCTTCCGGCGGTTCCGCCCGATGGTGCACGTGGCCAACCAGGCCCGCGCCCAAGTCCTGTCACGCGCGAACGCGCCCACCGATCCCGAATCCCTCCGCGTCGCGGTCTGGCGGGAGGCCGAAAGCGTCCGGGGCGACGCTCATCTCAGAATCCGTGAGTGGCGGGATCGCGGTTACCACCTCGGCCGCGACGCCGCCGCGGTCCTGTCCCATGCCGACGTGACCACCCTCGACGAGCTCGCCGCCGTCGGCGCGGTCGAGGCCTATCGCCGCCTGCACGCCGCCCGGGTGCAGGGGCTGACCCTCGACATGCTGTGGGCGATGGAGGCCGCGCTCACATGTCGCGATCGGCGCGGCGTCTCCGCGACCCGGCGGCGCGAACTGCTCGCGGCCCTCGGCGAACTGCCCGCTCCCACGCCGGAACGCCGCTCCCCGCGCGCACCCCGACACGGTGCCCGACGAGTGCGCCTTCCGGCCACACGCTGATCCGAGGCGCGATCCACGACCGCGCCACAGGTCCGCTCATGCGGTGGCACGCGCAAGTTCGGACCTTTCGTCGGAGTCCCTTCGCATACCGACGCGGCGGCGGGCGAAGACATCGCGGTCGCACGACGATGGCCGGGATCGCGGCTCACCGAGGCGACCCTCGCCGCCGCCCGCGCCCGATCGGCCCGGGGCGGCCGCTGTGCGGGGGGACCGTAGTGCTGGACGCGCACTGCGCTCCGGTGCCGCCACGCGTGGTGGGGTCCGGGTGATCCGGCCGACAGCGGCATCGGATAAGTGCCCAGGTCGCGGCATCGGATGAGTGCCCAGGTCGCGGCATCGCTCCCCGATGCGGCAGGGTGATGCACCATGACCGCGATCGACGGGCCGCCGACCAGCCGACGGCGGCATGTCCTGCGCCTCGCACTGTGCGTGGCGTTCCTGTCGACGATGTTCTATCTGGTCGCCATCGCGCGCGTGATCGATATCGACGGTGTACGCACCCTGGTCGCCGCGACCGGCCCCGCCGCGCCGCTGGCCTACGCGGCGGCCGCGGCGCTGCTCGGCGCGACCTTCGTGCCGGGGCCGATCCTGGCGGCGGGCAGCGGCCTGCTGTTCGGCCCCCTGGTCGGAACGTTCGTCACGCTGGGCGGCACAACCGGAACGGCGACCCTCTGCGCGTTCCTCGGACGACGCGCCGGTCACGCGAGTGCCCGCGAACTGCTCGGAACCGACCGCGCCGCAGCGCTCGACGCCCAACTCCGCCGCCGCGGCCTGTGGGCCGTCGTCGGCCAGCGTTTCATCCCCGGCGTCTCCGACGCGATGGCGGCCTATCTGTTCGGCGCACTCGGAATCCCGCTGTGGCAGATGGCGGTCGGCGCACTCATCGGTTCCGCCCCGCGTGCTTTCGTCTACACCGCGCTCGGCGCGTCGATCGGCGACCTGTCCGCCCCGCTGGCCTACGCCGCGATCGCGGTCTGGTGTGTGGTCGCGATTCTCGGCGCGTTCACCGCGCATCGCGGGTACCGCCTGTGGCGGCGATCCCGGACGGGTCCGAAGGTCACGACCACGCCCTGATCACGCCGCGTCCAGCACCCGCACCGCTCCGGCCCGGCCGTCCGCCGCCGCGTGAACGGGGCGGAGCGGCCGCGGCAGCCCGGGGTGACCGACCGCGTCGCGGAGCGCGCCGGCCGCCGCCCGGGTGATGAGGCGGCATATGGCGTCGGCCACCGGCACCGGTTGTTCGAGTATCACCGAATGTCCGGCGGTGTCGACCACGACGAGATCCGCGTAGTCGACGGCGGCGGCGATGGCGACCGAGTGCGCGGGCGGCGTCATCAGATCGGCCGCACCGCACACCACCAGGGTCGGGACCTTCGACAGGACGGCGAGAGCGTCGGTCTGGTCGTAGCTCATGAAAGAACTCAGGAAGCCGGCCATGGTGACGATCGAGGTCTGGTTGTGCATGGCGTTGGCGAGCGCGAGCACCCGGGGGCTGACCTTGCGGTCACCGAATTCGGCGGCCCGCACGATCGGCGCGAAGACCTTGCAGGCGAGAAGTTTCGCCCGCTGCATCACCGTGGGCGCGAACCGAACGGCGGTCTGGAACAGCGAGATGAGCGGATTGTGCAGCAGGCGGCCGAAACCGGCGTCGGCCAGGCCGCTCGCCGCGGTGGCGATGAGGCCGACGCCGACGATGCGGGTGCCGATCTCGTGCGGCCGCTGGCTGACGTAGGTGAGCACGGTCATGCCGCCCATCGAGTGCCCGACCAGGATCACCGGTCCGGTCGGGGCGACCGCGTCGAGGATGTCGCGCAGGTCGCGGGCGAGCTGTTCGAGGTGATAGGTGTGCCGGGGCGCGGCGGCGGACGCCCCGTGCCCGCGATGGTCGTAGCAGACGACACGCGCGCCCGGATACCGCGCCATGGCGTCGCGGACGTAGGTCCAGGACTCGGCGCGCAGGCAGTGTCCGTGCAGCAGGACCACCGTCAGCGGCGCGTCGCGCGGGCCGTACTCCCGCACCGCCAGGGCGACGCCGTCCGCTGTCCGGACCGTGGCACGACGGTGCGCCGAGGTGGCGGTGGTGCTCGTGATCGACATCGGTGGCTCCGGTTGCTGGGCGGGACATGTTCCACTGTCCGCCGTCCGGAGCGCCGATATCAGCCCACCGAGGGGTGGGCGCCGCCGCCCAGGGTGGAGCGAATCGCCACCTAGGTGGACCGGTTCAGCGTGGTGGCCGCCGCACCTTCATCGCGGCCCGCACGACCGGAGCGGGCACGCGGTCACGCATACCGAGCGCCGCCGCGGCCGCCCGCCCGCGCGCCGGGGTGCCGCGTCCGAACAGCCGGTTCAGCGGCCCGCCCGACGGTTCGAGGTCGATATGCAGGGGCGGGCGGCCCGCGGCGGCTCCCATCGCCTGGGCGATGACAATGCGCTGGATTTCGCTGGTGCCCTCGAAAATGGTGTACAGCTTCGCGTCTCGATACCACTTCTCCACCGGATGGTCGGTGATGTACCCCCATCCGCCGAGCGTCTGGATCGCGCGTTCGGTTGCCCGCACGGCGATTTCGCTGGCCGCCAGTTTGGCCATCGACCCCTCGCCGTGTTCGAAGGGGACTCCGCGCGCCGCCATCCAGGATGGCGGCGGTGGGCCGAGCCGTACCGGCCCACCGCCGTCGCGTTACGCCTCGAGTGCCGGCTGGTCGACGGCCCACAGCCAGGATCCGTCCGGTTGTCGCCGGGCGATCTCGACGGTGATCTCACCGGTGGTGAGGGTGGACGCGGTCAGCGCCAGGTCGCCGCTCACCAGCGCCGGATGCTGCCGTCCCGGGGTGAGCACCGGCGCGGCCGCGACGAACTGCTCGTAGACCTTGCGGATCTCCGCGTGCCCGGTGGCGAGGCTGCCGGGCGGGAAGGCCAGGACGGCATTCGGCTCGTACAGCGCCACCAGTCCGTCGACGTCGCCCGCATTGGCGCGTTCGATGAAGTACTTGCCCAGGTCGTTGGGGTCGGTGGCCTTGTCGTTGTTTGTCATGCCGATAACCCTGCCAACGAAACACGACATCCTCTGTCAGGTATTTCCGATAGAGTTCTCGGCATGCGCGCCGACCGATTGGTCTCGCTGGTGCTGCTGCTGCGTCAGCACGGTCGACTGTCCGCCACCGCGCTCGCCCGCGAACTCGAGGTGTCCACCCGCACGGTGCTGCGCGATATCGAGGCGCTGTCCGCGGCCGGTATCCCGGTGTACGCCGAACGCGGGCGGCGGGGTGGGTTCGCCCTGCTGCCCGGCTTCCGCACCGAACTCACCGGGCTCAACCACGACGAGGCGCTCGCTCTGCTGGTCGCCGGATCACGGCGCGGCGCACTGGCTTTCGGCCTCGGCACGGCGCTGTCCTCGGCCATGCGCAAGGTGGTCGACGCGCTCCCGGACAGCAATCGCGCCACCGCGACCGGCGCGGCGCAGCGGCTGCTCATCGAACCGGAGACCGACCTGCTCGCGCGCCGTCTGATCGCCGAGGACGTACCCGACGCGATCGGGGCCGAGGTTCGGCGGGCGGTATTCGCCGGGTACCGGCTGCGCATCCACTACGCCGCCGTGGACCAGACGCCGCGGTGGCGGACGGTGGACCCGATCGGCCTGGTCACCGTGCGCGGCCAGGGGTATCTGATGGCCACGCGGTCCGGGGCGGAGCGCACCTATCGGCTGTCCCGGATCCGGGCGGCGGAAGTGCTCCCCGAACCCGCGCGGCGCCCGGACCGCGTCGATTTGGCGCGGGCCTGGGAGGAGCGCGCCACCCGCTTCCGCACCGGCGGCGAGCAGGTCACCGTGCTGGCCCGGGTGCATCCGGCGCGGCGGGCGGAATTGGTGGGCACCGCACTGTCGGTCGGCACCGAGGCCGACGACCCGGACGGCTGGGTCCGGCTGGAAGTGACCTTCCAGGATTCGAGACATGCCGAATGGGCGCTGTGGCAGCTCGGCACCAGTGCGGAAGTCCTTGCGCCGCAATGGCTGCGCACCTCGCTGCGCGACCGCGCCGCCGCGATCGTGGCCCACTACGAAGCATCCCCCTGAACGCGCCGACCAGCACCGAAAACGACTACCCGGGGCAATCCCGCCCAGGTAGCGTCACCGCCATGGCCTGCCGAATCACCCAACTCCTCATCGACTGCGCCGACCCGCAACGACTGGGCGACTTCTGGTGCGAGGTCCTCGGCTACGTGGAACTCGGCTGGGAAGACGGCGCCCTCGAAATAGGCCCGCCCGACACCGGATTCGGCGGTCCCCAACCCACCCTCATGTTCCTCCCCAACCCCGAACCCAAACGCGCCAAACTCCGCCTGCACTTCGACCTCAACCCCACCGACCGCGACCAACACACCGAACTCGACCGCCTACTGGCCGCCGGCGCCCGCCCCATCGACATCGGCCAGGGCCCCGACGTCTCCTGGCACGTCCTGGCCGACCCCGAGGGCAACGAATTCTGCCTCCTGCGACGCCGCGTGGAAGCGGTAGGGAGCCCGTCGAGCACATAGTTCGCGCGGACAGCGCTACTCGCGAACTTCCGGCAGTCGAATCGAGAGGACTTCCTTCAGCTCATCCATCGTCCTGGAGAAGGCCGCTTCGATATCAACCTCATACCGATGAGCCAAGATGAGGATCGACCAAAGACAATCGGCGAGTTCGTGCTCCATTCTCGGGGTCGTCGTGTTGGCTGCGCCCCGGGGGCATAGGGTCGACCCGTGTCGACACCCGCGCTGTTCGCACCGATCGAGCCGTACACGAGCGGAATGCTGCCTGTCGGTGATGGGCATGAGATCTATTGGGAGAGCACCGGCAATCCCCGGGGGAAGCCCGCGTTGTATCTGCACGGTGGGCCGGGCGGGGGGATCGGGTCCGGCTATCGGCGGTGGTTCGATCCGGAGAGGTATTTGATCGTCGGCTTCGAGCAGCGTGGCTGTGGTCGTAGCCGACCGCTCGTCACCCCGGACGCCGCCGCGCTGGCGACGAACACCACGGCGCATCTGATCGCCGACATCGAGGTCCTGCGTGAGCATCTCGGCATACGGTCGTGGCTCGTCGACGGTGTCTCCTGGGGTACCACGCTGGCGTTGGCGTATGCGCAGGCCCACCCGGGGCGGGTCGACCAGTTGGTGCTGATGTCCACCACGTTCACCGATTCCGATGCGGTGGAGTGGATTACCGAAACGGTGGGACGGCTGTTTCCCGTCGAATGGGACGCCTTTCGCGGCGCGGGCGGTGCACGGCCCGACCAACGCCTGGTCGACGCCTACTACGACCTGCTCACCGACACCGATGAACAGGTTCGGACGCGGGCGGTGGACTCCTGGATGGCTTGGGAGGACGCACACGTCTCGCTCGGCGCGAAACCGGCTGCCGACGAGCAGGATCCGGTGTGGCGACGGGTGTTCGCCACACTGGTGGTGCACTACTGGAAGCACGCGGCCTTCCTACCGCCGTCAGCGCTGCGGGATGGTCTGCCCGCACTGCATCACATTCCCGCAGTGCTGATCCAGGGCAAGCTCGACGTCAGCGGACCGGCGGCGACCGCGTGGGAATTGCACAAGGCATGGCCGGGATCCCGCTTCGTCCTGATCGACGACGAAGGGCACGGTGGTCCCGCGATGATCCAGGCGATGATGCGGGCCATCGCCGCATTCGCCGAGCAGCCCGAGCCGTAGGTCCGCCCGGCGGCCGAGCAATCCGTGGATCAGCCGTCCACCACCGCCGCAACAGCCTCCACCTCGACGAGTTGATTGTCGTACCCGAGCACGGTGACGCCGAGCAACGTACTCGGTGGATCATGAGGGTCGAAGGCGTCTCTCACCACCTCCCAGACCGCCACCAGGTCCGCTTGGTTCGAGGAGGCAACATAGACGCGGGTGCTGATCACATCGTCGAGACGGGCACCGGCTTCGGAAAGGGCGACGCACAGGTTCGCCATGACCTTCCGCGCCTGACCGACGTAGTCACCGACCGCGGCGGTGGAACCGTCGGGCTCGAGGGGGCAGGCTCCGGCCATGAAGATCAAGCGCGCACCGGCGGGAGCCGTCGCGGCGTAGGCATATTCAGCCGTGTCGGAAAGAATGCCGGAGCGGATGAGGGTGATGTGTTCGGGCATGTGGCCATCATGTCGCACGCCGGACGATGCATCGATGCCACCAGAAGACCGGACGCGCAAGCCAATGACAAGGGTTCGATTCATGCGGAACAGGCGGCGGCGGAGCCGGGCGACGGTGCGCACGCCTGCCGAACGGCGCGCCGCGCTGATACTCGCGCTGGTGTGCCTGGCCGTCGGCTACTTCTTCCTGCATGTTCTGGTCGATCTGGCCGGACACACCACGCGCGCGCTGGCCGCGTCCTGGGCCGGGCGGGGCGACGGAGCGGGCATGGTGTACGACCGCCGGAGATTCACGGCGTGATCTTCGTGATGCGTAGTGCCGCGAAATCGATCCTCACCCAGCGACAGGCTGTGAGAGCTTCCGCTCGAGGGCACGCATCACGGCCGGGCGGATCAGTTCGATGAATGGTCCGGTCAACCGCCAATAGCGTTGGAATCGCCGCCGACTGTCCTCGTCCGTCGCCGCCACGCGGGTTTCCAGGGTGAGGATGCACGCGTGGGCGCCATAGGGGCTGACCCTGGTGCTCTCGGCCATCTTGGCGAACCCCGGCTCGTCGAAACCGGCGAAGTTCTCCGCGGTAACAGGCTTCTCGGGTTCACCACCGAGCGCACGCCAGGGTTTGGTCACGGTGCCGAAGACGAGTTCGGAATGCGGGCGCTCACCCAACAGCATCCAACCGTGCTCCGGTAGGTCCCGCACCCGAAACGTCGGCGGTTCCGGCGGCACCGCCTCGCCCCGCCGCCGCGCCCGCACATCGGAGATCCGCGCCGGTAGCCCACGGGCCGCGATCAGCAATCGCGCGAGCGGAAGTCGATACAGATCGATGGTAACCGCCGCCTCGAAAACCTCCGCGGGCGGCGCTCGGAAAACCCGCGAAACGGAGACGACGTGGTCGTAAGTGGGAAGAAAGTCGTCCAACACCAAGGTATCGGTCATGTCATCCGTCCTAGCTGCGCTGTCACCGCCATCGGCCACAGATGTTCCCGGTATCGATTTGTCCCGCGTCAAGTAGTTGGCAGGTTTTCGGGTTCGGGAAAGTTGGGGACGTAGGGGTCGGCGCCCCCGGTGTGGACGTCGTGTGGCCGGTTCCAGGCGATCGCCTCGTGCGGGCGGACGGTGTTGTACTCGATGCGGTATTTCTCGGCGTGCTCGACGAGGTCGAGCGCCGAATCGATCTCCTCGAGGAACAGGCGCTCGTACTTCAGAGACCCGAATCCTCGCTCGCGGGAACCGTTCTGGCCCGGACTGCGCACCCTGGTGCGGACATGGGCCAGCTCGGGGTGGGTGGCGATGAACGCCTCGAACCGGAACGACCGGAACGGGCCACCGTTGTCGGTCACGATCGTCACCGCCGCAACAACATTGCCGCCGGTGTCGCGCTCGCAGGCATCGATCAGCGCATGCCCGTGCAGCTGTTCGTAGTCGGCCAGGGCGAGCTCGATCGCGGCGATGGCGTCGTGCTGGTTCGCAGTCGGCGACACGTGCCAGGGGTGCTCGTATTTCGACCAGTAGTCCCGGCACCCGGCGATGCGCCACGTCCCGCCGGCAGTGGTCTCGAACTCACTGAAGTCCAACTGCCACACCTGATTCGGGCCCGTGGGCTCGGTCGCGAACGCCACCTTGCGGCGCTGCGCGAGCTGGCGGCGCTCCCGCTGGTAGGCCGCGGGCAACAGCAGGCCCTCGTCACGCAGCAGCCGCAGCACGGTGGCCTGGGAGACCCGGTGCCCGTCGTGACGGCACATCGCCCACACCTTGCGATGCCCCCATGCCGGATGCGCCAGCGCATGCCGCCGCGCGGCCTCCCGCACGGCTTCGCGGGCCGGACGCGGCCACGACCCCTTCACCGGCACACCGGACCGGGCGCGCGCCTGCCGACGCCGCCACGTCCGCTCGGGCACACCGACCACCTGACAGAACCTCGTGGTCGGCATGCCCGCGGACACGCGGATCACCTCGAGGTCCTCGAAGGGCCCAACCGACCCTCCGCGGACTTCTTCCACACCCGCGCGGCCAGATGCGCTTCACCCAACGCCTGGGTCAGGTCCGCGATCTCGGCCTCGAGCTGCTGCTCGCGCGTCGAGGACCCGGACTTCCCCGCTACCAGGCCGCTGCGGCCGGCCTCGAGGAACTGCCGCTTCCAGTTCCCCACCGACTGCTCGGACACCTTCGCCCGCCGGGCCGCCTCGGCGACACTCACCTCACCGGCCAGGATCGACAACACGATCCGGGCCTTCTCCTCGGCCGGCACAGCCGCTGGTCTCGCCATGAACGATCAGACTCCTCTTCACAGGTCACGCCCGCAAGAAACGGGCCCTGCCACAAAGTCTGACGCGCGACAGATTGTCCCCCGATCAGCATCCACCACCGCCGCAACGACCTCCATCTCGACGAGTTGATTGTCATGGGGCGCATACTGAGTCACCGACATTCGGGCCGCCCATGGTGCCGAAGATCCGCACTTCCCCCGCCCGCATTTCGGATTATGCTGCGGCCGTGGAGTTTGACAGCAAACCAGGTTTGCGTGCCGTCGACCTGACCGCAGCAGTGGCCCTGCTCGCATTCGTGGTGTTCGCCGGAATGACCGCGACGCTGATGATCGGCTTCGTCGGTGCCCCCGGGGGAGAATCCAGCGCGTGCACCGACCGGTGCCGCACCTACGTGGACGTAGGCGCTGGCCTGATGTTTTTCGGAACGCTTGGCGCCGGGTGCGTCGCACTGGTGCTGATGGCGCGGAGTTGGTCGCGTAAGCGTTCCTTGCTGATATGGCCAGTGCTGGCGATTCCACTGCTGATCGGTGTGGGGGTCGTCAGCTTCCTGCTGGCCGTGAACGGTCCTGCGTGACGTACTTCTCCTGCCATCGACCGAGAAATCTCGAGCCCCGCGCCGAACTAGGACAGTATCTGTCCTATCCCTGCGCCACAATCGAATCATGAGCGACTTCGAATCGACTGCGGAACAACCGGATCAGCCCGCGATCACCGACTACGACGACCCGAACGCGCCGTGGAACCAGGCGTGGGACCAAGAAGGCGGCATCGCCGACTGGAACGCCGATGTGATCGAGGAGTTTCGGAACAACTCGGGCAAGGTGGGCGGTGCCTACGCGGGTGGGGACCTCATCCTGCTCACCACCACGGGGGCCAGGAGCGGTAAGCGGCACACGACTCCGCTGGGACCCCTGTACCGGGGCGACACCATGTACGTGAGCTCGTTCATCGAGGACAAGTACCCGGCCTGGTGGTACAACATCAAGGCGAACCCGCGGGTCACCATCGAGTTCCGGGGTAAGACCCATCAGGGAACCGGGAAGGTGCTGGAAGGCTCGGACTACGACGAGTTCGCGGCCTGGGCGCTGGCCGAGAACCCACTGCTGGCGGACTTCCAGTCCAAGGTCGACCGACCGATACCGCTGGTCGTGCTGACCTTCGACGACGAGAGCTGAACGCCCCAGCCGATTCGGGACGAGCGGAATCAGGAACCCGCCAGCTCGTAATCGGCCGCGTCGACAACCGCGCGGACAGCAGCGGGTCGAGACTGTCCGCTGCTGGTCACCCTGAAGAAGTCGGTACCGACGTCTACGGTGATCGCCGTGACACCTCCGGACTGAGGTGGGGCGAGATCGCTGATGCGCCACACTGCATCTGGAGGTGTGCCGGCTGACCGCTGGAGGCCATGGAATGCCGCGACGGCCTCGTCGTTCCAACTCCGCACGCAGGAAGCGGCTACGCTCGCGAGGAGTGAGCCACCTGGCTCACTCGCGACTGTGCTCGGCGGATCCACACAGGAGGATGCGGTGATCAGCAGTTCGAAATCTGGACGCGGCAGGGCGGCGGTCGCGATGGGCTTGGTGGCGGTGATCGCGCTGGCGGCGGCCTGCTCGTCGAATTCCTCGGAATCGGCGGAGCCGACCGGGGCCTCCGCTCCGACCGCCGATGATCTGGCGGTACAGGCGTACGTGTACACCTACCCCCTGGTGGCGGTGGAGGTGACGCGGCGGCAGTCGACCAACTATCCGGCCCGGGATCCATTGATCGGTGCGGCCCCGATGAATCAGCTCGCGCCACTGCACTTCCTCCCGGACGCGACGTTCAAGAACGTCGTGCGGCCCAATGTCGACACCCTCTACACGTCGATGTTCTTCGATGTCGCGCAGGAGCCGCTGATCATCAGCGTTCCCGATATGGGCGACCGCTACCACCTGTTCCCGATCATGGACATGTGGACCAATATCGACGCCTCCCCGGGTTCGAGGACCCTCGACGACGTGTCGGGTTACGAATTCGCACTGGTCGGTCCCGACTGGCGGGGCAGTCTGCCCGAGGGGGTGCGTGAATACCGGCTCGCCACCGATTCCGGCTGGATGATCGGCCGCATCCAGGTGGATGGCCCCGACGACGTACCGAATGTGATCGCCATCCAGGACCGGATGACCGCGGTCCCGCTCAGCGCCTACGGCACCTCCTACACGCCCCCGCCCAACACCGACCTGCATCCGGACTGGCCCCGGGACCAGGAGGTCGCCAAGTACATCCACGATCTGACCCCGCAGCAGTACTGGGAGCTGTACTACTCGAGCCTGTCGCACTCGCAGACCCGTCCCGGCGACGAGACCCTGCTCGACCGGCTGGCGTCCATCGGCTGGTCCCCGGAGACGAAGCTCGACCTGAGCGCCCTCCCGGATGCCGAGCGCGCCCGGTGGGAGCAGGCGTGGCCGAAGGCGCTGGAGCAGATCGAGGTCGACCTCGGCAACGACGAAGTCAACGGCTGGAAGATCGCGCGCAGCGATATCGGCGACTACGGCACCAACTACGCCGCCCGCGCGGTCGTCGCCTACGCCGGTCTCGGTGCGAATCTGCCGCAGGACGCGATCTATCCGGCCACCCGCGTCGACGCGAGCAACACCCAGCTCACCTCCGAGAACTCCTATGTGCTGCACTTCGACGCCGACCAGCTCCCGCCCGTGCAAGGCTTCTGGTCGCTCACCATGTACGACGAACAAGGATTCTTCGTCGACAACCCGGCAAACCGCTACGCCGTGCGGGGCGAACGGCTGACCAAGAGTCCCGACGGGTCGGTCGACGTCTATATTCAGCGCGAAAACCCCGGCACGGACAAGGAATCCAACTGGCTGCCCACGCCTGCCAGCGGAGACTTCAATATGCTGCTGCGGCTCTACTGGCCCGATCAGGCGATCATCGACGGTAGCTGGAACCCGCCCGCCGTCACCCGCGACTGACACACCGAACCGGCCGTCCGGCAGCGTAATTCAGCCGCCGGACGGCCATTCCGGAGGGCAGGTCCGCCCCTCCCCCGCCCCATCGATGTCCAGGCGCTGCCACGAACGAGTTCACCTGTGGCACTGAGTAATCCGCGTTTTCTATGCTGGAGGCCGGTCAAGGGGGCATCCAGTGAAGCGGCTTCTCTTCCTCATCCTCGCGATTCTCCTGGTGGCGTCGATGCTCGACTACACCACGGCATCGGGGAACTATCCCCTGGTGGTGGCGGCCGGACTCGTCGCCGCCCTGCTACTCGTCGACCGGGCGATCGGCTGAGGCCGACCTCCCCGCCGTCTCGACCACAGCCGAAAGCCATTGCCTCATTAACCATTGCCTCAGTAATGAATCGGACCATCCACAGCAGACAGCGGGCGGGCCGAGGCGCCGCCGGTCTCGGCGATGATCTGAGCCGCGATGGAGATGGCGGTTTCCTCCGGGGTGCGGGCGTTGAGGTCGAGACCGAGCGGGCTGTGGAGGCGGCGCAGGTGCCCCGTGGTGAGACCCGCCTCGATGAGACGGGCGCGACGGTCGTGGTGTGTCCGACGGGAACCGAGTGCTCCGACGAAAGCGAGAGTGGGGATGGTGAGCGCCTCGCCGAGCACGGGGACATCGAACTTGGGGTCGTGGGTGAGAACGCAGACCACGGTGCGGGGGTCGAGTCGGCCCGCCTCGCGTTCCCGGCGCAGGTAGCGGTGCGGCCAGTCCACGACCACCTCGTGGGCGGCGGGGAAACGGGCCGGGGTGGTGAAGGTTTCGCGGGCGTCGACGACGGTGACGCGGTAGCCGAGTTGGGCGGCGGTGCGGCTGAGGGCGCGGACGAAGTCATTGGCTCCGGCCAGGATCATGCGGGCGGGCGGCCCGAAGCTCTGCACGAAGGCGCGCGGCGGGAAGGCGGAGTCATCGCATGCGTCGGAGCCGATCGCACCGGTGCGCCCCGCCCGGGCCATGCCGACGGCATCGCGGGACGGAGGCGAGACCTCATCGGGCGGGGCCGGGGCAGCTCGGAACGGGCCGTCTCGAGATGTGGTGTCATGGGAGGGCGCGTCACCGGCCAGGGGGTCACCGGCCAGGGCGTCACGGGACGGCGCGTCACCGGACAGGGCGTCACGGGACAACGCAGCTCGGGGTCGGGCACCGATCGGGCCGGGGTGGAGCAGCTGCCAGGACGGGCTGGCATGGATGCTGGTCACCAGGGCGACCGGGTGACCGGCACAAATATCGCGATGCAGGGCCTCGAGCAGCGGCAGCTGCGCGGCGTCGACCCGCTCGACGAGGATCTCCATCTCGCCGCCGCAGGTCAGGCCGACGGCGATACCGTCGGGGTCGGCCACGCCGAAGCGTTCGAGAACGGCGTCCGCGCCGCGCAGCACGGCGACCGCCGAGTCCACCACGGCCGATTCGACGCAGCCGCCGGACAGGGAACCGATGACCTCACCCGACGGGGTGACCAGCATGGCGGCACCCACCTCGCGGGGTCCCGCGCCGGTGACGTCGATAATGCGTGCCAGCGCGACCGGCCCGCGACGGACCCGGTCGAGCAGTTGCGGCAGCAGCTCGCGCACTCCCCCATCATCACAGCGAGGCGGTCGGCACGCACGCCGCAGCGCGGATATGGCGAATATTCGGCTATCGATAGATCGATACCGGCAGAAAGCCGTCGAGCTGCGAAATCCAGTTCCGCTAGGCCAGTCCGCGCCGCTTGTCGGCCTGTGCCCGCATCTCCGCCGCCATCCTCTCCATCTCGGGCGTGATCTTGAAGTGTCCGCCCCAGGCATTCAGATCGTCCGGGCCGTACTGCGGCGTCGGCAGGATCTGGCGCAGCAGCTGGTCCGGCAGCCCGCGCCGCTGCCATTCGCGCGGATAGCCCAGCGACACCTCCTCGTGGCGCACGCCCTCGTGGAAGGTGGTGCGCGGAATGTGCAGGTGACCGTAGACCGAGCACACCACGTTGTAGCGGATGTGCCAGTCCTCGGTGAGTTCGGTGCCGCACCACAGCGCGAACTCCGGGTAGAACAGCATCTTGGTGGGGTCGCGCAGCAGCGGGAAATGGTTGATGAGCACCAGCGGGGTATCGGGGGCGAGCGCGTCCAGGCGGCGCTGGGTGTACTGCACGCGGGCGTGACACCACGCGTCGCGGGTGGCGTACGGCTGCGGGGAGAGCAGGAACTCGTCGGTGGCGACCACATTGCGGTCCCGGGCGATGGACAGGCCCTGCGCCTTGGTGAGCGCACCGTCGGGCATCCACGAATAGTCGTAGAGGACGAACAGCGGAGCGAGGGTGACCGCGCCGCCGTACTCCTCCGCACCCGCGCCGGTCCAGACCGGGAACGGGTCCTCCGGGGTGATCACATCCAGGTCGCGGCACATCGAGACCAGGTAGTCGTAGCGGGGAGCGCCGTGGATCTGCACGGGATCCTTTGCGGTGGTCCACAATTCGTGGTTTCCGGGCACCCAGATCACCTTGGCGAAGCGGCCGCGCAGGGTTTCCAGCGCCCAGCGGATGTCGTCGGTCTTCTCGCCCACGTCACCGGCCAGGATCAGCCAGTCCTCGGGCGAGTCCGGCCGGATCCGCTCCACCACCGGTTTGTTGCCCTGATGACCGACATGGATGTCGCTCACCGCCATCAGCTTCGGATTCACCCAGCTCCGCCTCTCTGCTCACGACCACGCGCCGCACGCACTCCCTGCGGCAACAGCGGCGGCTCCCACCAGATTCCCATGCGCGGTCGCACGCTGCTCGAGCCGCCCACGACTGTGCTGGTCAGCCGCCCACGACTGTGCGATTACCCCGCCCACGGCTCTGCTGATCACCCGCCCACGGCTGTGCGGGCTCACAACTCCCAGCGGATGCGGGCGGACGGCGCGAACCCGACCGCCACCGTGAGCATTCCGTTGGGCTCACGCCGGGTGGAGGCGATGGCGATATGGCAGGGGCGCGGGATATCGGCGGGCAGGCGGACGCCGCCGTCGATCTGGTAGCGGGTGTTGGTGAGCTTCCAGGCGCGGGCATCGGGATCGTCGGGGGCGACCGGCGGGGAATCGGTGCGGACCACGACCATGACCTCGGTGACGCCGAGCGGCCAGTCGAAGGTCAGCACATCGCCGCGGATGGCGAGGTTCTCGACCACGGGGATGCCACTGGGTGCGGGTTCCGGCGACGTCGCGGCCCCCGGGTGGGCACCGGCACCGGTCGACGCGCCCGCACCCACGGAGGCATCAGCCGCGGCCGCACCGGTCGTGGCAGGGGCAGTGCCCGCCCCACCTGGAGCGAGCGGTGTGGCGGCTCCGGTGCTCATATCGGTCGCGGTCGCCGGGATCGCTGTGCGACTCGCACAGGTGGCGGCGCTCGGGCCAGCGGCGGCGGTACCGGAGCCAGCGGCAGCACTCACGCCGGCCGCGGAACTCGCGTCCGCGGCGGTACTCGAGCCAGCAGCGGTACCCGAACCAGCGGAGGTACTCGCGTCCGCAGCAGCACTCACGTCCGCAGCAGCACTCACGTCCGCAGCAGCACTCACGTCCGCGGCAGCACTCACGTCCGCAGCAGCACTCACGTCCGCAGCAGCACTCGCGTCCGCGGCGGTACCCGAGCCAGCAGCGCTCGACGGAGCAGCGCCCGTACCCGCACCCGCGGCGGCGTTCGCGCGGGCGGCGGCTCGCGCGGCACGGCGGTCCGGGCGGGTGATGTCGATGCGGCCGGGAATCGATGGGGTCGCGGCGGGGGTCGGCGGCGGCGTGCTCGGGGCGTCGGTTCGGCTCATGTCCGAGCTGCGGCCGGACAGGGTGGCGACCACGCCGTAGACCGGGAGCGGTCCGTCGGGGGCGCCGCCGTCCTCGAGTTCGGTGGTGCGGGTGCGGCCGACCACCCGCCAGGTGTCATCGGGTTGCAGGCGGGTGACGCGGTATTCGACATCCGCGGTGGGTGAGGGTGCCCAGGTGAGGGTCACGGTGCCGTCGGGTTGACGGATGGCCGTGAGCGCACCGGGCGGGTCGATGGGTACGGCGGCGAGGGCGGCGCGAGCGCCGGTGTGGTCGGCGCAGAGCTCGAGGACCGCACGCATGGCGCGCATGCGGGTGTCGAGGGGGCCGGTGGGGGCGGCGGCGAGCAGCTGGTCCGCGTCGGCGATGGCGGCGCGGGCCTCCGCGAGGAGCTGCGAAAGATCCGCGCCACCTTGCGGATTGGGGACGTCGGAGGCATGGCGCTCCAGATACTGCAGGTGGTCGAGGGCCTCGACATAGCGTTTGCCCGCGCAGCCGACGGTGGCCGAACGCCATCGGACCACCGCCTCGGCGAGCACCCGATCCACCTGCTCGGCCACGGGGCGCACCGAGGTCATACCGGTGCCGTCGGCGTCGACCGCACGCCGCGCCCGCTCCACATGGTGGGCGGCCTTGCGCGGATGCCCGGCGCGCAGCGCGGCCCGTGCGGCCTTCAGGGGTTCCTCCCAGGCGCGTGGGTGCGGACTCGCGGAGGTAGTGCCGTACCCGCCCCCGGATGTCGAACCGCGGCGGTCGGAGCCGTGACCCGAAGCGTCCCGCGCCGCACCGCCATGCGGGAAACCGTGGACAGAACCGCCCTGTGCCCCGGTGCCGTATCCGGACCTCTGCGCCGAACCGCCTTGTCCCCCACCGTCGTATCCGAACCCCTGCGCCGCACCGCCCTGTCCCCCGGAGCGGTATCCGGATCCTTGCGTCGCACCGTCAGGTGCCTCGGTGGTGTGAGCGGACCCATGCGCCGAACCGTCCGGTTCCGGTCCTCTCCGCGAGGCGCCGTGGGCCGAATCGCCTTGCGCCGCTTCCCGGTGCGATCCGTCGTGGGCCGCGCCACCCCGCCCGACACCCGGTGCAGACGTCCCCCGAGCGTCCGGCACCCCCGTGACGCCCTCCACGGTGGATCCCAGCTCGGTCGCGAGCCCGATGACCACCTGCTGCGCCGTTGAGTGGTCCAGTCCGCCCGCGATGGCCTCGTGCACCAGGAAGTCGTAATCCGCTTCCACCAGTTGGTCTTCCACCAGGATGGCGGCGCGGACCTGGGGGCGCAGTTGGTCGGCGACGTCGGCGGCGATGGCGCGCAGATAGTCGTCGACGGTGTGGCCGCCGGGTTCGAGCAGATCCTGGACGTGTACCAGCAGTTCGTCCAGGACCACGCGGACGCGACCGGGGGGCAGTTCGCGGGTGCGGGCGCGCAGCGCTTCGGCACGCAGCCGGATCTCGGCGGTCTCGTGGGCGCGGGCGTAGTCCAGACCGAGCAGCACGAGCAGGGTCGGAACGGGGTCGCCGGGGAGCAGGCGTTCGTACTCGGTGAGCAGCTGGCGGATCTGCTGACGCCGCTGCGCGGTCACCTCGGTCGTGAGCGGCGCTGCGGCCGTGGGGGTTTCGTCGAGAATCCGGTGTCGGCGCAGCCGGGCGGCGATCTCGTCGGCGTCGAGTCCGCTGAGCTTGCCGATATCCTCGAGGCCGGGGAGCTTCGCGGCGGGAATTCCGCCGTGTCGGTTCACCATTCGTTCGATGGCGGTGTCGAGCATCTCGTAGCGCTCGCCCTCGCGCCGCGCCCGTAGCTGCCGTACCCGATCGGCCTCCACCCGCCGTGCGGCCGCCGACAGCAGGGGGTACGACAGCTCTTCGTGGCCGTCCACCAGCAGCCCGACCAGCACCCGGTACTTCGGATGGTCGCGCTGCTTCTGCCAGAAGCCCCACACCTGCTCGATCCGCGCTTCCACCTCGGTGTCGGTGAGCGTGGTCGCCTCGTCGAGCGGAATGTCGTAGAG
The DNA here is from genome assembly GCF_030766805.1 of Nocardia sp. CC213A. NCBI lineage: Bacteria > Bacillati > Actinomycetota > Actinomycetes > Mycobacteriales > Nocardiaceae > Nocardia > Nocardia sp. CC213A. Next base: position 19,476 of record NZ_JASFXA010000031.1, on the reverse strand, counting down.
CTCGAAGGCATCCGAATGCTCGAGGCCGCCGCGGCGCTCCACGGCGGCGAGCACGCGTTTGCGATAGTCGTTGGGGCTGAAGGGCTGCATCTGTTCTCGCCTAGGCGGGGCGGCGGCGGGTGCGCTGCAACTGGTCCAGTTCGCGTGCCACATCCGCCTGCGACAGGGTCGCGCCGGTCTGCACCGACAGGGTCAGCGGCATGCGCGCCTCCACGTGATAGGCGGTGACGTGCAAGACCCCGTCGAACCCCATCTCGAAGGTGACCTGCACTTCGCTGCCCGCCGAATAGCCGGGCGGAATATTGCGAATATGACCCTCCACCAAGACTTTCGCATCCTCGGGCCGCATGGAGGCGGCCTGGCCCTGCTGTTCGACGATGGTGAGTTCGATCTGATCCTGATCGGCGCGCACGGTGCCGTAGGAGCGGCGCACCCGAATGGGCAGGGTCTGATTGCGGTGCACCAGCCAGCTGGCGGCCAGGCCGCTGTAGGGGTCCAGCGCCAGCACGCCGAATCCGCGCGACACCACGGTGTCGACCCGGATCTCGAGCATGCGCCGCACCAGGCCCACCGGTTGTCCGAAGGAATCGGCCACCCGCGCGATGGACTGCTCCAGATCGGCCGGGGACGCCTCGCGCAGTTCCGCGCCGTCGCGCAGCCGCCCGCGAGTCACCAGGTCGGCGACCACCAGGCGTTCCATCTCCAGCTTCTCGCCGTAGAGTGCCGCGCCGCGCGCCACCGACAGGTCCGGGTCGCGCAGTTCGCCCACCAGGCCCAGTTCACGCTGCAATTCCCGCGCCACCATGGGCATGCGGGAGGAGCCGCCGACCAGCAGCACCCGGTCCACGGCGTGCACACCGCGCTGCCCGGCCGCGGCCAGGCACGCCTTGGTGAGGTCGAGGGTGCGGCGCATGAGCGAGGCGGTCATGGCCTCCATCTCGGCGCGGGTGAGCGTGACGACCGCGCGGACCCCGTCGTGGGCGACCACCACCTCGGTGCTCTCGGCCTCGCTCAGTTCGTGTTTGGCGCGTTCGGCGGCCAGCACCAGCATCTGCGATCCGGCCGAATCGTCCAGCGGATCCTCGGCCTCCGGATGCTCCGCGCAGAACCGCTGCGACAGGTGCAGGGCGATGCGCTCGTCCCAATCCGCACCGCCCAGCTGATGGTCGCCCTCCACCGCGAGCACGGAGATGCGCCGGTCGGCCAGTTCGATGACGGTGGCGTCGAAGGTGCCACCGCCGAGGTCGTAGACGAGGACGGTTTCGCGGGTGTCGCCCTTGCCGACATCGAGGCTGCCGTCGAGCCGCCCGAAACCGTAGGACAGCGCGGCCGCGATGGGTTCGGAGAGCACGCCGGCCACGTCGAATCCGGCGTAACTTCCGGCCTGCATGGTGGCACGGCGTTCCTCGTCGCCGAAGTACGCGGGCACGGTGACGACCACCCGCTGCACCGGCTGCGCCCCCGCGAATTCCGCGTCGGCCGCGAGGCTCTTGAGGATCAGCGAGGACACCGCGGGCGCCGACCACGCCTGCCCGTGCGCCATGAACCGCCAGTCCGCATCGCCCATCCGGCGCTTCACCAGGGCGCACACGTGCTCCGGATCCAGTCGGGCCTGCCGTCGCGCGCCCTCGCCGACCACGTGGTCGTTCGCGGAGGCGAACAGGACCACCGAGGGGACCGTCGGTTCACCGTTCAACCCAACCAGAACCTCTGGGCGACCATCCGCGTCGATACGTGCGATAGCGGAATTCGTCGTGCCCAGGTCTATGCCGAAGACCCCCATGGCTGGCGATCGTAGCAGCCGAAATCCGACGGCGGCGATACAGTTTGCCGGTGACCGAATCCGCCGCAGCCGCCGGGCAATCCGAGACCGACGCGACGACCGATACCGAACCCGGACCGGATGTGTCCGCGCCGGTGACCGACCACCTCACCGAGCGGGTGCTCGAGCGCGTGGACGATCTCGCCCGGGTGATCGCCCGGCAGGCGGGCACCATCGAGCGGTTGGCCGACGAGGCCAAGATCCGAGCCCAGCGGGAGCGGGCCGGGGCGGATCTGCCGCTGGTGGTGGAGCTGTTCGCGCTCTACGGCGACGCTCGGACGCTCGCGGACACGGCGGGATCCGAGACCGAGCGGGCCGCGTTCGAGACCTTCGCGGGGCGGGTGGAGCGTCTGCTCACCGGGCGCGGTGGGCGACTCGTGGAACCGGAGCCCGGAGCGGCGTTCGACGCGCTGACCATGGAGGCCGCCGAGGTGACGGCCACCGAAGATCCGGCGGCGGACCGCACCGTCGATGCGGTGGTGGCGCCGGGGCTGCTGGTGGCGGAGCGGTCGGTGCGTCCGGCACGGGTGGTGGTGCGGCGGCACCGCTCCGCAGCCGCGCCGCAAAACTAGAACAGGTTGCAATTTTGCGCCGAGGTGCTTACCCTCGGCTCATGGCGCACACTCGAAGCCAGACCTATCGGTCCATCGATGTGGGGCAGCCGATGACCCGCTATGCGCGCGGATGGCACTGCCTCGGACTGGCGGAGACCTTCCGCGACGGTCAACCCCACGCGATCCAGGCGTTCGGCGGGAAGCTCGTCGTCTGGGCGGACAGCAAGGGTGAGCTGCACGTGCTGGACGGCTACTGCCGCCATATGGGCGCGGACCTCTCCTACGGCAGCGTCAAGGGCGACGATATCGCCTGCCCGTTCCACGACTGGCGCTGGCGCGGCGACGGACGCTGTGCCGCAATCCCTTACGCGCGCCGGGTACCGCCGCTGGCGCGCACGCGGTCGTGGACCACCTGCGAGGAGAACGGGCAACTGTTCGTGTGGAACGACCCGGAGGGCAATCCCCCGCCGCCCGAGGTCACCATTCCCCACATCGAGGGCATCGAGACCGACCTGTGGAGCGACTGGAGTTGGAACTCCATGCTCATCGAGGGCTCGCACTGCCGCGAAATCGTGGACAACAACGTGGATATGGCGCACTTCTTCTATATCCACTTCGCGTATCCGGTGTACTTCAAGAACGTCTTCGAAGGACATGTGGCGACGCAGTATCTGCGGTCGAAGGGTCGGCCCGACATGGCCACCGGATCGAACTATTCGCAGATGGCGCTCTTGCGTTCGGAGGCTTCGTATTACGGGCCGTCATACATGATCAACTACCTGCACAACGACTTCGAGGACTACACCGTCGAAGCGGTGCTGATCAACTGCCATTATCCGGTGACCCAGGACTCGTTCGTCCTCCAGTACGGGGTGAGCGTGCAGCGGATTCCCGGACTGCCGCCCGAGAAGGCCGACAAGCTGGCCAAGGCGTTCGCCAAGAGCTTCGGCGTCGGCTTCCTCCAGGACGTGGAGATCTGGAAACACAAGACCCGCATCGACAATCCGCTGCTCACCCAGGAGGACGGGCCGGTGTACCAGCACCGCCGCTGGTACGAGCAGTTCTACGTGGACGTCGCCGATGTGACGCCGGAGATGACGCAGCGCTTCGAATTCGAGGTCGACACCACGCACGCCAACCGGGCCTGGCAGGCCGAAGTGGCGGCCAACCTGGAACAGCGGGATTAGGCGAGGCGGCGCGGCAGCTCGGCGCCCGTGCGCGCCCATTGTCCCGACAGCGTCCGCCACGACACCGTGATCAGGCGCAGCACCATGAAAGCGACCAGGCCCCACCAGATTCCGGCGATCCCCCAGTCGTAGGCGAGCGAGAGCCAGATGACCGGCAGGAAGCCGAGCAGGGCCGAACCGAGGGTGGCATTGCGCAGGAAGGCGGCGTCACCCGCGCCGAGCAGCACGCCGTCCAAAGCGAAGACGACGCCCGCGATGGGGATGATGGCGACGAAGAACCACCACACCACGTGGGTGCGGTCCAGCACTCCGGCGTCGTCGGTGAACAGCAGCGGAATCACGGTGTGCCCCAAGGCGAAAACCACCGCCAGCGCCACCGCGAAGATCGTGGACCAGCCGGTGATCCGGCGCGCGAGTCCCTGTGCGCCCCGGACGTTGTTCGCGCCCAGCGCCGCACCCACCAGCGTCTGCGCCGCGATGGCCAGCGAATCCAGGGTCAGGGCCAGGAAATTCCACAGTTGCAGGACCAGTTGGTGGGCGGCCACCGAGGCCGCGCCGAAGCGGGCCGCCACCGCCGCCGCGGAGACGAAACAGGCTTGGAAGGCCAGGCTGCGGGCAATGAGGTCGCGGCCCAGCACCAGTTGCGCCTTCATGATGTCGGGTCGCGGAGCCAGCGGCACCCGGGCGCGGAACAGCGCGCGCACGAACAGCCCGCCGGTCACACACTGCCCGATGAGATTGGCGACAGCCGAACCCGCCAGCTCCAGGCGCGGCGCGCCCAGCAGCCCGTGCACCAGCACCGGGCACACCACGGCCGACAGCGCCAGTCCCGCAACCACATACAGCAGCGGACGCCGCGTCTGCTGCACGCCGCGCATCCACCCGTTCCCGGCCATCGACAGCAGAATCAGCGGCACCCCGAACAGGGCGATGCGCAACCACGGCAGCGCCTCGTCGGCGATCTCGGAACCACCCGCGATGGCCCGGGTCACCGGCCCCGCCAACGTCTGCACGACAACGACGATCGCCAGCCCCACCCCGACCGCTATCCAACTCGCCTGCACCCCCTCCCCCACGGCCCCGCGCTCATCCCCGGCCCCGTGCCGCCGCGCCGCCCGCGCCGTGGTGCCGTAACTCAAGAACGTCAACTGCGCCGACACCTGCACCAGAATCAATCCCCCGACCGCCAGCCCGGCCAGCGCCAACGCCCCGAGCCGACCCACGACGGCCATATCGAACAGCAGGTAGAGCGGTTCGGCCACCAGCACGCCGAGCGTGGGCACGGCGATACCGAGTATCCGCCGCGGACCCGCGTCAGCCGCATCCGCGCCCCGATCCGGGCGCACGGTGGTCACCGTCTCCGCGTCACTCCGCGCCGCGACCTCCGACTCCCCGACCACTTCGCCATCACCCTCGCGCATTCGATCACAATCGCACACGCCGCCGACATGCTCCGAGCACCAGCCGCGGCAAGCCCGCAGGCCCGGCTCGAAGCCGCCCTGGCGATTGGGGTGTGGCCATTCGCCGGCCGGAACCGTATCCGTGTACCGATCCGGAACTGGCGAACCGTGCCGCTAGAAGAGGAAGACCAGGAACCCGAAGAAAGTCACTCCCACGCATAGGAGGACCGCCAGCAGAACAGCGGTGAACACCGAACAGAGGAAGAGTACTCGGGCGGGCTGAGCCATCCGCTGCGTCGAAGGTCGAACCTCAACCCTTCTCCCGACGCCAACCTCCACCCCGAAGGCTCCCCCGTTGTTGACCGCGATCCTCTCGATGATCGCAGCGACTCCGCTTTCATGCCTGGCCTTTTCACTCTCACGCACGCGGCCAGACTGCCACAGAACAGCACCTCCGGTGAGAGATGACAAGGCGCGGTTCTGATGCCGTCTCACCGGCAACCTCGTCCCCGTTGTCGATTCACCGCGGCAATCGAACCGACAAACGGCTTCTCGGTGTCGACCGGTGAAGAGCACGTGGACGGGCCGACGAACGGCTACGGCGCGCGCTTGCCCATCCCCTCGAAGGGGTTCCACCCCTGGATCCCACGCGTGCGCTGCAGGTAATAGGCGTAGTTCGCGGTCGACATGTACAGCGCGGCCATACCGAAACCGACACCTCGGGCAACCAGGTCGGGCACCGTTGTCTCCATGATCGCTTCCAGTGCGATGATCGCGACAACGACCCCGACCCAGATTCCGAGCAGCGAGAGGTTCTTCCTCCAGAGACCGAGAACGAAGAAATAGATCGGCCCGAAGAAGAAGGCGATGAAGTTCGACCCCACGAGCATCTGCTTGCGGAACGGCAGACCGCGTACCGCCTGGCGGTATTCCGGCGCACCGGGGTGTCCGTAGGAGTCGAAGAACGCGAACCGCTCGCGCCACTTCGGCTTCAGATCGTCGTAGGTGGCCGGTGTGCTCGTCTGATACCCCATCGGTGTTTCCCCCATCCAGGTCGTTCGGCGTCTCCAGCCTCGTGGCCCGCGCTCGACTCCGGCAGGACCACATCCGGTTCAGGCTGATCGGCCGGAGCGTCCAGGACGGTAGCACAAGCCACGAATCGGACATTTGACCGTGGATCCGAGACTCGGTTCAGCGCCACATCAGAACAACCGATCGCCCGCAGGCTCCGGCACCAGCGTGGTCCGGATGGGTGCGTGCTCCTCGTCGCCGACGGCGTCCTGTATCGCGTCGATCCGGTCCTGCACGACCTCGGCACGCGCCTCCAGTTCGACTCGGTCGGGCTCGGTGAGGCTTTCGGCGCCGAGCTTTTCGAAGACGCATGAGAGGACCGACCGCAAGTCCTCCAGTTGACTGTCCGACTCCACTCGCTCACTCTACGTTCGAACGGAGCGGGCATCCGCGCCTGACATCACGAGTTGCCGGTGAGCCAGGGTTCGAACAGGCACTCCCGGTCTCCGAGGAGGCGGTGGATGATCGATGGGTCACCCTATTCGGCTCGGGCGGAACGAGGAGACGATGCGTCATGGCGGATCTCGCGGTGTTGATGATCGACATGCAGAACGGCTATATCCCCGGGGACCGGGTGCGGGATGCGCTGGGCTGGCCGCCGATCTGGCGGTTGGACGAAACAGTCGCGGAATGTGCCGATCTGTTGGCCGCGGCCCGATCTGCGCGCATTCCGATCGTCTACTCGCGGCAGGTCGCCAGTCCGGCGGGTCTGCTGGCCGCCGATCCGCGGGCAGCGCGACACCTGCGGGCTCGCGCCGATCGCATTCCGAAAGCCACTGCCGCCGAACAGCAGTGGCGCGGGGAACTGCTCGCGGCCGTCGCACCGATGCCAGGCGATCTGGTGCTCGAGAAGACCCGGAACAGCTTCTTCGCCTACACCGAACTGGACCCGATTCTCCGAAACCTCGGGGTGCGACGCCTCCTCGTCGCGGGATTGCAGACGAACGTCTGCGTCGAAGCGACCGCACGCGCGGCCCTGGAGCGCAACTACGAGGTGGCGGTCGCCGAAGACGCCGTCTCCACCGACGGACCCGCACTGCACGACGCAGCCCTCGACTCGATGCGGGTGCTCTACGTCGAGATCTCACCCTGGCGTGAACTGCTCGCCGAGGGCGCCGCGTGGGATCGCGCCTTCACCACGCCCAACTACGGGCGCGACGCCGGCTATTGGGATGAGACAGCCGTCTCGGTGCCGACACCGTGAGCGGGCGTGTGCGGTCTCGGTGCGGGTGGGTCAGTTGCGGAGGCGGGTGAGTTTGGCGCGGTAGCGTTTCAGACTCTCGGCCAGGATGTACTCCGGGTGGTGGAGGTGGTTGACCTGTGGGCGGCGTGCCGGGTCGATGCCGACCGGGGGTCGCCACCGGGTGCGTCCGGCCAGTGCTGTTCCGGGCGGGGCGGTGTCGGTGGTCCAGCCGTTCGGGTTGTCGGGGTCGGCGGTGATCTGGGCGTGGCAGCTGTCGCAGACCAGGGTCAGGTTGTCGATATCGGTGAGACCGCCCTTGGCCCACGGCACGATGTGGTGCATCGCGCACATCGTCGCCGGGGCAGTGCAGCCGGGGCGGGTGCAGTCGCGTTCGATGGCGGTCTTGGCGCGGCGCTGCCAACCGCTGGCCAGGCGGGGGCCTTCGCCGAGGTAGAGGGGCTTGCCGTGGTGTCCGGCACCGCGCAGCAGATCCTCGACGGTCATGGTGAGGGTGACCGCGACCGGTACCCCACGGTGGCTGCCCAGATCGTGGCGGCCGGGGCCACCACCGGAAGACAGGAACGCTTTCAACGCATCGTGATTGCGCTGAGCGGCGGTGCGGGTGTCACGGCCGATCGCCGCGCGAAGCCGCGCCGGGTCGACACCATCGCGCGCGACACCATCGGCGAGGTTTCCACCGGAGACGCATCCGTCAGAGGTGCGCCCGGCGGGGTGGCCGGTGTCGGGGTCGGACCAGTCGGAGCCGCACCCACCCGGGCCGCACCCATCGCCGCCGCACCCACCCGGGCAGTGCCCGGCGAGGCCGTGCCGATCGGGGTGGACGCAGGCAGAGTAACGGTTCCCCAGTTGTGGGCTGTCAGGGTCGTCGGGCATACACATGCCCGGGCGTGCCCACTTGGCCAGGACGGTGTCGAGCAGCGCCCGCAGTTCGGGGTCGACGTAGCCGGTGACCTGTGACATTCCGTCGATGCGTTGCGGGGACAGCGTGAACCCTCGCAGGCGGGCGCGGTCTCGGTCGGTGGTGAGGGTGCCGTCGGGGTCGAGGAACCCCAGCAGCCGGTCTCCGACGTGGGTGACCTGTTCGGGAGCCAACACCCGGGCGGCGTCGGCGAGGTGGTGTTCGGCGACCGCGCGGGTGGCGGTGTCGACGGCGTCGGGTATCCGGTCCATCACCCGCATGATCGCGCGGGCGTGGGTGGCCGAGATCGCGCCCTCGGCATGCGCGGCCGCGGTGACGGGCAGCGACGGTTCCAGTACCGCGCCGCTGGGTTCGTGGAACACGCCCAGGGCGTGGGCGGCGTCGATGCGGGAGGCGGCCTCGAACCGCGATAGGCGCAGGGTTTCCACCAGATACCGGTGCAGGCCCCGCCGTCCGACCATGCGCGGCAGAGCCCGATCCCCGATCTCGATCAGCAGCCGATGCGACACCGACTCGACTATGCGGCGGCAGGTTTCGAACTCGGCCAGCAAACCCTCGAACTCGCTATCGTCGAAGCCGGTGAGGTCCACGGACTGCAACGCGGTCAAGCCCGCGCGCACAGCGGCGATACCGCTGATGTCGTGGATTCCTTCCCCCGGATTCATGCGTCCATTCTATCGCGAAATACATTGCGGCAGAAGGGCACCGGCTATCTGAACTGCGGATGTTCAGACCCGAAATGCCGGATTCATCGCCTTCATCAGGAAATGAACTTCGGCATCGAAAGCGAAGTTGGGCAAGCCGGAGATGTCACGAATCGCAGCTGCCGCGCCTGCGCGGATCACCGAGCCGGTTATCGGAGCGAGGAAGTCGAGACGAGTACGATAACGACGGCTATCCGGCTCGACACAGGGCGAGAATGCCGCTAGGCCCCATTCACCTTGCGGGGTGGCAACTTTGGTGATGACGGTATTGCTCGACGCTCGTACGTCGCTTCCGGCGACACGGTGATGACGTCGACCAGTTCGGTCAGCGATCCGGGCACCTGCCCGCCCTCGAAATGCACGAGGCCGGGCACGAAGACAGCTCGTGCGCCGAGCCGGCCGATCTGGGACTTCAGCCGGGCCAGTGGCGGCCGACCGAATTTCTGGTCGTAGACGATCATGTCGGCGAAGTCGTAGCCGAGCCGGGCGGCCAGTTCGCGGATGCGCGACTCGTCATGGAACCGGGCCGTGGCGGATACGTCGGTCCGCAGGTACCCGATTGCCGTTGGCCTGTAACGCATGTCGTCTCCTCGCGGGGGTTCGCCGACAGCGCCGCGCATCTCCAGGTACACGCCCGGATACCCGTCGGCGTCATCGTCGTCGTAGGCGTCGAGTTCGAGTACGCCGCCGGGGAACTCGCCGAGCCAGGTCCGCCTCGCCATCCTGCTCCCCTTGTCCGGTGGTTGGTCGAGGCTCGGGAGCGGGACTACCGCACCGCCACCGAGCGCTCGGACTTCACGCTAAGTACTGCGGGCAGCGCTCGTCCATGACTATGCTCGAGAATGCTTATATTGACTGTTCAGCTACGAAGCCGACTTCGTTGGGGGATCATCGAACTGATACGAGCATGAATTCGCTTGCACCGATGTGGGGGTCGAACAATGCGGTTACAGTTTCTCGGCAAAGGCGGCACCGAAGGTGGCGGGTGTCCCTCGTTGTATGCGACGGACAGGGGTACCTACGTCGTCCAAGGTTGGCGGACAGGCACACCGGGCATGATCGAGATTCCCCATCTGCTGTTGGGCTTCGCGCTGCCGGGCACGTTCATCGGGGCGACCCTGACCGATACGGGTCGCGGGACCTTCGTTCTGTCCGGTGCGTCGGTCACCGACCTGGAAGCGTTGCGACAGATGGACATCTACCCCGATGAGACCTGCGTCGAGGTCGCCAAGCTGGGAAGGACATTTTACGGAGATGCTGCTCGCACACGGTGAAGCGTTCAACGACCTGTTTCGGCAGGCCGAACGGGAAGCCTTCCACCTCGAGGTGCGGGACGACTACTACCCGGCGGACTATCCACCGCTGGTACGGTTCCTCGCCGACGAACCCGACGATTACGGGTGGTTTCAGCCGTGGCTGAGCCACGTACGGGCGACCACCGGTCGTGGAGTGGCCGTCAATCGGGCACGGGTGGTTACGGTGCCGCACAACGATTACACCCGGTATGCGAAACACGTTGCCCGCCTCAATGTCGAAGCGGGCGAGGACGTTCGCTATCTGCCGCGGCATCTGATCGCCCCCGACGAGTTGACCGCGGATGATTGGTGGCTGTTCGACGACTCGGTCGTGGCATTCACCGTATTCGAGCCCGGTGCGAACGGACGCTGGGTCGGCGGGGCCGTGACCACCGACCCTCGGATCGTCTCCTACGTCCGAAGTGTGAAGGAACGGGTCTGGTCACTGGCTACTCCCCTGTCGGAGTACGTCGAGGCGTGACCGGTTCGCTGGAACAGGCAAAGGAAGCGCTCGGGGCTCGACTCCGAGAGCTCCGCCAGGACGCGGGTATCAGCGGCACCGAGCTCGCCCGTCGGGCCGGCTGGCATCAGTCCAAGGTCTCGAAGATCGAGTACGGCAAAACCAAGCCCGCCGATGCAGACATCCGGGTGTGGTGCGCTCACACCGGCTCCGAGGCTCAGATACCGGACCTGATCGCAACCCTGCGGAACATCGAAGCCGCGTGGCTCGAGTGGCGACGCGTTCTCGGCACCGGAACCAAGCACAGACAACAGGTTTCGATCAGGCTGGAAGCCGAAACCGAGGTCATGCGGATCTATCACCCGTTCCTGATTCCGGGTCTGCTGCAGACGGCGGAGTATGCCGAGGCGGTACTCCGGAGCGTTGTCGAGTTCCAGCAGGTGCCCGACGACATCGATGCGGGCGTCTCCAAACGGATGGAACGCCAGCAGATCCTGTACCGCCGAAACCACAGGTTCCACTTCATCATCGCGGAGCAAGCCCTACGGACCACGGTGGGCAGCGATCAGACGATGATCGGTCAGCTCGACCGGTTGTCCGCCGTGCTCGGCATGCCGAGGGTCGCGCTCGGGATCGTCCCCGTCGAGTCGCCGTATCGGGTGTCGATGACCAACTTCGCCATGTTCGACCATGCCCGGGTCATGATCGAAACCGTAACGGCCGAACTGACTGTCACCCAGCCTCGGGAGATAGCCCAGTACGGTCGGGCATTCGACGTGCTGGCCGGGCAGTCGGTGACAGGAGACGCTGCCCGCGCCCTGATCCGGCGTGCGATAGCGGCTCGGACAGCACGCGGCGGAGAGCCACCCTCACCCGAGCAGTCCCAGTAGGCGCAGGTCGCTGACGTACTTCTCGATCAACTCCCGGTCCAGGTGCGGGATATCCCCTTCCGGGCCGAGTTTCGCCTGCTGGACGGCGGCGCGGAAGTGCTTGGCGGGGAGGGCGGCTCCGGGGAGGGGTGGGGTGGGGCGGCGGTAGGCGTGCAGGAGGGGTAGCAGGGAGTGCTGGCGTTGCCGGTCGGGTAGGGCGCGCAGGGCCGTTTCGAAGCGGGTGAACCAGTCGGCGTAGTCGTCGATGCGGTCTATGGGGTGGCCCGCGTCGATGAGCCAGTCGACGAAGGTGTCCAGGGAGATGCCGTCGTCGTGGGGGTTGAGGACGTCGTAGGTGTCGAAGCCGCTCGTGGGCGTAGCGCCCAGGGTGGTGACGGCGGCGGCTGTGAAATCGGCTGGGAGGCCGTCGTAGTGGGTACGATGGCGGCGGCCGTGCGCATCGTGAAAAGAGCCGGGCGCCAGGCCGGTGGCCAGGACACTCAGCAGCAGGCGGGTGAACATGTCGGGCACGTTGAGCTGTCCGGCGTAGTGGCTGTGGGCCAGGATCATATCGGAGCGGAAGACCGCCACCGGGAGCCCGAAACGGTCGTGGGCGGCGCGGAGCAGCACCTCCCCGGCCCATTTGCTGTTGCCGTAGCCGTTGGCGTAACCATCGTCGAGGCGGCGTACCGGACTGATCTCGCGAATGTCGCCGTCCTCGGTGAACGTCTCCGGGTCGATACCGGCGGATACGGCCACGGTGGACAGGTAGGTGACCGGCTTCAGCCTCGCGGTCAGGGCCAGGCGGATGACCTCGGCGGTGCCGACGACATTGGGGCCGAACAGCTGGGCGTAGGGCAGGACGTGGTTGACCAGGGCGGCCGGATGGACGATCACGTCGACGGATTCGGCGAGGTCGCGCCAGTCCTGTTCGCTCAGGCCGAGATTCGGTTCGCCGATATCGCCCGCCAGGACGCGCAGCCGCCGCCCGGCGAGGTCGCGGTAGTGGGCTTCCAGCTCCGGATCGCCGGTGGCGAACACCGCGTCGAGACGGCGGCGCGCGGCGTCGGCGTCGCTGCCGCGGACCAGGCAGATCAGGGTGCCGCCCGAATCGTCCAGACGCTGTAGCCATTCGAGGGCGAGGAAGCGGCCGAGATAGCCGTTGGCGCCGGTCAGCAGGACCGTGCGCGGCGGGTCCGTCGGGGCCGACAGGCGCGTGGCCGCAGCCAGCGTGCCGGAATCGAGGAATGCCTCCAGCGCGAGATCGTCGGCGCGCAGCAGTCCGTCGTCGCCGTGCACGGCGGCGGCGGTCGGCCGGGTGCCGGAATCACGTTCGGCCACCAGGTATTCGGCGATCCGCGCCAGATCCGTGGCCGGGCCGACGATGACACCGACCGGCACCTCCACGCCGAAGATATCCCGCAGCAGGGTCGAGAACGACAGCGCGGACAGGGAATCGCCGCCCAGATCCGCGAAGTGGGCGTCGGGCGACACCTCCCCGGCGGCCAGGTCGAGCACGGCACCGGCCGCACGGGTCACGGTCTCCAGAACCGGGCGTTCGTGCGCGCCGCGCCGCAGCGTGGTCAGCTCGTCCTCGCGCTGCTGTGCCAGTTCGGTGTACAGCCGCTCCAGGCGCTCGCTGTAGTGCTCTTTGAGCTTGGGCCGCAGCAGTTTTCCGATACCCGAGAGCAAACCGTTGTCGATGGTGAAGGGCTCGGATTCGATGAGCACCTCGCGCGGGATCTCGTACGGCTGCAAGCCCGATTCCTTGGCGATGCGGTGCAGCGATTCCCCCACCTCCGTACGCGCCCGCGCGGCCGGCAGCGCCAGCACCTCGTCCGTCGGCACCACCACCGCCAGCAGGTACGCGCGTTCGCTCGAGCCGTACACGAAGATCTGCCGGATCAGCGGACTCGTCGCGTACACGGCCTCCAGGGCGGCCACGGTGACGAACTCGCCCTGCGACAGCTTCAGCACATTGTTGCGGCGGTCCACGTACACCAGCTGATCCGGGCCGAGTTCGGCCACCACGTCACCGGTGCGGTAGAAGCCGTCCGCGTCGAACATCTCGGCGGTGATCTCCGGGCGCTTGTAGTAGCCGGGAAACATGCTTTCGGTCTTCAGCAGCAATTCCCCACGCGGGTGGGGCTTGTCGGTGCGGAAGTAGCCCAGTTCGGGGACGTCGACGAGCCGGTAGTCGAGTACGGGAGGCCGCTTGATGCGGTTGTCCAGCAGCACGCTGCCACCCGCCTCGGTGGAGCCGTAGCCATCGTGCAGCTCATCGTCGAGCAACGATTCCATGAAGGTCTTCATCTCGGCGGCCAGCGGCGCACTCCCCGACAGCGCCGTGAGGTAGCGCCCACCCAGCACCCGTTCCCGCAGTTCCGCTTTCACGTCGGTGGCGGCGGTCTCGACATCGTCACCCGCGAGCACCCGCCGGTCCAACTCGCTCTGATAGCGCTGGTGGAGCAGCTCGCACACGCGCGGCACCAGAAACAGTTCGGTGGGCCGCGCCAGACCGAAATCATCCAGGAGGGTGGACATATCGCTGGCGGCGGCGAAATAGGCCGTGCCGCCGCGCATCAGCGTGCCGTAGAGGGACATCCGGCCCGCGACATGGCTGAGCGGCATGTAGTTCATGGTGAGGGCCGGTACTCGAATGTCGTTCGCCGACAACCATAAACCGGCTGCGAGCCGGTCGGTGTACATGGCGCCTTTGGGAGCACCGGTGCTGCCGGAGGTGTAGATGAGCAGGGCGAGCCGTTCACGGTCGGACGGAATGCACAGGGGTGCGGGGAGACTCGCCCCGCGGTCGATGGCATCGGCCACGGTGGCGACCTGGCAGCCCACCTCGGCCAGCCGCTCGCGCGCCGAGTCGACGGCCGACCGGTGCGCCTCGAGCTCGGGCCGGTAGTCGAAGACGAGTACCCGGCGCGGCGCGAATCCGCCGAGGACGGCTTCGACCGCGGCCGGGAGCGTTTCGGCACTGGTCGCCAGCATCCGCGGCTCGGTCTCGGCCATGATCGACCGCCACTGGGCCACCGAGGCGCTGGCCTGGAGCGGCACCGCCACCGCGGCCAGCCGGACCAGCGCCAGATCCACCACCGTGTAGTCCGGGCTGGTGAAGCCCAGCGTGCATACGAAATCACCTGCGCGGACCGGGGATTCGGCATCAGCGCCGCATTCGGCCGCGACCGCGCCGGCTCGTCGCCACAGTTCGCGGTAGGTCATGGTCGAGTATTCGGGCAGCAGCCGCACCGCCCCGTCGACGAGCTCCGACCGCCGCCACGCCAGGGCCGCCCGGTCCCCGTACCCCGACATCACCGCGTCGACGATCCTCGCGAGTCGCACCTCCGCCCGGCGCACCGAGTCGCTCACGGCGGCGTCCGCCACCGCCTCGCGCACCTGATCATCGGCCAGCGCGTCCGCGATTCGCCGTTCACGCCGTTCGGCGCGTGCATCATCGAGCATGACCAACCTCCTGCACAATTGCCGGATTCATTACATCCGCACGCGGCGGACGGGACATGTCACAATTAACTTAGCTTTAGTAACTATCTCAGCGTCCGCCTTACGGCCGCCGCTGTCAAGAACCATCGGGTAACAACGTGGCCGCGCGGCGCGCTCCCCGCCAGTGGGTCCCGAATGCGATGGTCGGCCGCTCGCCCCCCGATCACGGCGATATTCCCCACCCGGCAGGTCCACACGACGCCACCGCGGCACGACACGCGGTGACGATCCTCACTGTCGGCGAACCGGCTCCTCGACACCGGGCAGGCGCGAAGGCATGGATCGTCCTGTGGATCAGCCGAGTTCGGCGAGCAGCGTGGCCACGAGCTGGTCCGGGGTGCCGGAGGTGGTGTAGCCCGCCGCGTAGCGATGACCGCCGCCGCCGAGGGTGGTGGCGATGCGGGCGACATCGACGCCCGGGGTGCCGTCGGGGCGGGCGTGCGAGCGCAGCGAGACCGTCCAGAGGTCGGGGGTGGTGCGGGATTCCTTGAAGACGGCGGCGATTTCGGCCTCGGCGGTGGTGCGGACGATATCGACCACGCTCTCCACCTCCTCCGAGCGGACGCCCGCGGTGTCGTCGCGCCGGACGAAGGCGTAGACCAGGCCCGCGCCACCGGCGGCCGCGGGCTCCAGGCGGGCGGAGCCGAGAACCTTGGAGAGCATGGGCAGCCAGGCGAAGGGATGGGTGTCCATCAGGGTGCGGGTGATGGCGGCGCCGTCGATACCGGTGGCCAGCAGGCGTTCGGCGAGGGTGTGCGAGCCGGGGCGCGGCCATTTGAAGGAACCGGTATCGGTGACCAGTCCCGCGAAGAGGCAGTGCGCGATGGGGCGGTCGATGGGTTCGCCCCAGGCGTCCAGCACCCGAACCACCAAACCCGCTGTGGATTCCGCGGATTCGTCGATGACATTGACGGTGCCGAAGCGGGTGTTGGAGCGGTGGTGATCGAGCACCAGGCTCACCCGGGCACCGGCGAGGCGGTCGCGCAACGTTCCGAGGCGCCCCACGCTGCCGCAGTCCACCGCCACCAGCACGTCGACCTCGGCGGGCACCCGATCGGGCGGCACCAGGAGTTCGATACCGGGCAGTGAGCGCATGGAGACGGGCACCTCCGCCGGTTCCGCGAAGGACACCCGCACCGGCACCCCGCGCCGGTGCAATACCTGCGCCAGCGCCAGTCCGCTGCCGATGGTGTCGGCATCGGGTTGGACGTGGCAGAGCACCGTGACCGATCGCGCGGTGTCCAACACGTCGACGGCGGCGGACAGGTCGACCGGACTGCTCGGTTCTTCGGCGCCGATCCCGGCCACCACGGGTGCGACACCCGAATCGTTCATCACAGGGGAGGGATCGGCGCTCGTGGCGGTGCTGTTATCGGCGTCCACGGCCTCACTCACGACGGCTCCATTCCCGCCCGATAGCGGACCGGTCGGTAATACACATTACCGGGGTAGTACCCACCGGCCCGCGCCGTCACCCGTCTCAGTCCTCGGCGTCGTCGTCGCGGTCGGACTTGTACGGATCCGCGTCACCCGCGTGCTTGGCTCCCGCCGCCACCTGCGCCACCTGGGCGTCGGCGGCCCGGGCGCGGGCGAGCAACTCCTCCATCTCCCGCGCCGCGTTCGGCACGGTATCGAGGGCGAAGGACAGGATGGGGGTGAACTTCACCCCGGTGCCCGCGCCCACCTTGGAGCGCAGAATGCCCTTGGCCTTCTCCAGTCCGGCCGCCGCTTCCGCGTAGTCCGGTTCGGTGTCCAGGGTTTCCCCCATCACCGTGTAGTAGACGGTGGCCTCGCGTAGATCTCCGGTCACCTTGGTATCGGTGACGGTCACGAAACGCAGCCGCGGATCCTTGATCTCGTATTCGATGGCAGTGGCCACGATCGTGGAGATCCGCTTCGCGAGTCGGCGTGCCCTGGCCTGATCAACCATGGGACGTCCCTCCTAACTCGTCTTTCAGTCTTCGGGTCCGAAGACGCGGCGGCGTACCGACAGCAACTCTAACTCCGGTCGGTACGCGACGTGCCGTTCACACTTGTCCAACACTTCGGTCAGATGATTCATGCCGTAGCTGGCAATCGCCACACCGAGCAGCGAACGCCGGTACAGATCGTGTTCCCCGCCCTCGGCGACACTCACGCCGAAGCGTTTCAGATCGGCGATGATCGGGCGGATGACGGAGCGCTTCTCCTTCAGTGAACGCACGTCACCGAGCAAGATATCGAACTCCAGCGCTCCGAAAAACAGCTTTTCAGTCATATGAACGCGCCCCGGGAAATGCGCGTGAGTTACCCGGTCAGGGATATGAGAACCCGCCGCTGCGCGCGGCGGGAGCACCGTCCCGCCGGACCCCTCGGGCCCGGCGGGACGCTGTTCACTCGCCTAGTCGCGCGGCTTCTCCCGCAGCTCGTAGGCCTCGATGATGTCGCCTTCCTTGATGTCGTTGAAGGTGACGGTCATACCGCATTCGAAGCCCTCGCGGACCTCCATGGCGTCTTCCTTCTCGCGTCGCAGCGAGGCGATGGTCATCGTCTCGGCGACCACGACATTGTCGCGGAGCAGGCGAGCCTTGGCATTGCGCTTGACCGAACCCGACAGCACCATGCAACCGGCGATATTGCCGAACTTGGAGGAGCGGAAGATCTGGCGGATCTCCGCCCGACCCAGCTCGACCTCTTCGTAGATCGGCTTGAGCATGCCCTTGAGGGCCTTCTCGATCTCGTCGATGGCCTGGTAGATGACCGAGTAGTACCGGACGTCCACGCCTTCGCGGTTGGCCAGCGCGGTCGCCTTGCCGTCGGCGCGCACATTGAACGCGATGATGATCGCGTCCGAGGCCGAGGCCAGGTTGACGTTGGTCTCGGTGACGCCACCGACACCGCGGTCGATGACCCGCAGCCGCACCTCGTCGCCGACGTCGATACCGAGCAGCGCCTCCTCGAGGGCCTCGACGGTACCGGAGTTGTCGCCCTTGAGGATCAGATTCAGCTCCGAGGTCTCCTTCAGAGCGGCGTCCAGATCTTCCAGGGAGATGCGCTTGCGGCTGCGCGCGGCCAGGGCATTGCGCTTGCGCGCGTTGCGCCGGTCCGCGATCTGGCGCGCGATGCGGTCTTCCTCGACGACCAGCAGGTTGTCACCCGCGCCCGGCACCGACGTGAAGCCGATGACCTGGACCGGACGCGACGGCAGCGCCTCGGTGACGTCCTCGCCGTGCTCGTCCACCATGCGGCGGACGCGACCGTAGGCGTCACCGGCGACGATGGAGTCGCCGACGCGCAGCGTGCCGCGCTGCACCAGCACCGTGGCGACCGGACCGCGACCGCGGTCGAGGTGCGCCTCGATGGCCACGCCCTGGGCGTCCATATCCGGGTTCGCCCGCAGGTCGAGCGCCGCGTCGGCGGTCAGCACGACGGCCTCCAGCAGCGACTCGATATTGGTGCCCTGCTTGGCGGAGATGTCGACGAACATGGTCTCGCCGCCGTACTCCTCGGCCACCAGACCGTATTCGGTCAGCTGCTGGCGAATCTTCTGCGGATTCGCGCCTTCCTTGTCGATCTTGTTGACCGCCACCACGATCGGCACGTCGGCGGCCTGCGCGTGGTTGATGGCCTCCACCGTCTGCGGCATGACACCGTCGTCGGCGGCGACCACCAGGATCGCGATATCGGTCGCCTTCGCACCGCGGGCACGCATGGCGGTGAACGCCTCGTGACCCGGGGTGTCGATGAAGGTGATGAGCCGGTCGGCGTCGTTGACGTGCGAGAGCACCTGGTAGGCGCCGATGTGCTGGGTGATGCCGCCGGCCTCGCCCTCGCGGACGTTGGCCTTGCGGATGGTGTCCAGCAGTCGGGTCTTACCGTGGTCGACGTGACCCATGACGGTCACCACCGGCGGACGGACCCGCAGGTCCTCCTCGTCGCCCTCGTCCTCGCCGTAGGTGAGGTCGAAGCTCTCCAGCAGCTCGCGGTCCTCGTCCTCGGGCGAGACCACGTGCACCACGTAGTTCATCTCCGCACCCAGCAGCTCGAGGGTCTCCTCGCTCACCGACTGGGTCGCGGTGACCATCTCACCGAGGTTGAACAGCGCCTGTACCAGCGAGGCCGGGTTGGCGTTGATCTTCTCCGCGAAGTCCGAGAGGGACGCGCCGCGGGCGAGGCGGATGACCTCACCGTTGCCGCGCGGCAGCCGCACGCCGCCGACGGCGGGCGCCTGCATCGACTCGTACTCGGCGCGCTTCGCCCGCTTCGACTTGCGACCACGACGCGGAGCGCCACCGGGACGACCGAAGGCACCGGCCGCGCCACCGCGACCACCGGCACCCGGACGGCCACCGCCGCCACCACCGGGACGACCGCGGAAACCACCCGCGGCGGCACCGCCGCCACCGGCACCCGGAGCACCCGTGCCGCCACCGCCACCGCCACCGCGGTACGGACCACCGGCACCGGCCGGACGACCGCCGCCACCCGGGCCACCGCCCGGA
>NZ_JASFXA010000030.1:0-63327 GCF_030766805.1 Nocardia sp. CC213A | reverse complement strand
GCGGCGCGGGCGGCGCGGCGGTTGGGGACGCCGAGTTTGGCGAGGATGGACGAGACGTGGTGGTCGACCGTGCGGACCGACAGGTAGAGGCGGTCGGCGATCTCCGGGTTGGTGAGGCCCGCGCAGACCAGTTCCAGGACGTCCTGCTGCCTCGGGGTGAGGCGAGCGGGGTGGTTGCGCAGGGTGGAGCGGCAGAGCGGGCCGGGCTGAGGCGAGGTGCGCACGAACAGGCCGGTTTCACCCGCGATGGTCACCTCGACCACCGTGGCGGTGCCCGCAGCGATGTCCGCGCAGGCGGCGTGCAGTGCTTCGAGGGCTTGTGTTCGTTCGAGAAACCGCATGTGCCCAGCCTGGCCGCGAACGGCCGGCTGGTCTGTCCGCGCGCGGACGTTCGTTGTGTCGGCGTCCCGACACAAATCGTCCGCTTCCGGTTTCGCCTGTCGGGGTGGCGGGCGATGATGAGGTATGACACCCGTCACGGACAGCCCCCGGACGCTGCTGCGCACCTGCCCGCTCTGCGAGGCGGTGTGCGGTCTCGAACTCACTCTCGACGCCCACGACCACGTAACAGCCGTACGCGGCGACCATGCCGACCCGTTCAGTCACGGCTTCATCTGCCCCAAGGGGGCCAGCCTCGGAGCCCTCGACCAGGACCCCGATCGGCTGACCGAACCCATGATCCGCGACCGCGACACCGACGCGTGGCGGACCGCGACCTGGGCGG
This sequence comes from Nocardia sp. CC213A, assembly GCF_030766805.1. NCBI lineage: Bacteria > Bacillati > Actinomycetota > Actinomycetes > Mycobacteriales > Nocardiaceae > Nocardia > Nocardia sp. CC213A. The sequence continues at coordinate 62,603 of NZ_JASFXA010000030.1, read as the reverse complement.
AGGCCTTCACGCTCATCGGTGAGCGGCTGCCCGCCATCGCGCACGCGCACGGCAATCAGGCGGTGGGCGTGTACGTCGGAAACCCCAACGCGCACACCGTGGCCGGGGCCCTGTACCTGCCGCTGGTGCTGCGCGCACTGGGCACCAGGAACATCTACTCCGCCAGCACCGCCGATCAGATGCCGAAGCAGGTCGCGAGCGGGCTCATGTTCGGCGATCCGCTCACGGTCGCGGTGCCGGATCTGGATCGCACCGACTACCTGCTCATGCTCGGCGCGAATCCGCTGGAGTCGAACGGATCGCTGTGCACCGCACCGGATTTCCCGGGACGGCTGAAGGCGCTGCGCACACGCGGCGGACGCCTCACGGTGGTGGATCCGCGGCGCACCCGCACGGCCAAGCTCGCGGACGAGCATCTGTTCATCCGGCCGGGCAGTGATGCGTATCTGCTGTTCGGGATCGTGCACACGCTGTTCGCCGAGCAGCTCACCGACGTCCGCGTCGAGGTCGAGGGGCTGGACGAGATCCGATCGGCCGCCGCCGATTTCACCCCCGAGGTGGTGTCGGCCCGCACCGGCGTGCCCGCCGCGACGGTGACCCGGATCGCTCGCGAGCTGGCCGCCGCGCCGACAGCCGCCGTCTACGCCCGGATCGGCACCTGCACAGCCGAATTCGGCACCGTCGCGCAGTGGCTGGTGGACGTGGTGAATGTGCTCACCGGAAATCTCGACTCCCCCGGCGGGGCCATGTTCGCCACCGGGGCGGCCCTGGGCATCGTGCGGTCCCGCCCCTTCCGCACCGGACGGTGGACCAGCCGGGTGCGCGAGCTGCCGGAGGCCATGGGCGAGCTGCCCGTCGCCACCCTCGCGGACGAGATCGGCACGCCGGGCGATGGACAGATCCGGGCCATGGTGACGGTGGCGGGCAATCCGGTGCTCTCCGCGCCCAGCGGACCGCGCCTGGACACCGCCTTCGCCGGACTGGAATTCATGGTGTGCGTGGACCGGTACCTCAACGAGACCACCCGTCACGCCGATGTGATCCTGCCGCCGCCGCGCATCGTGCAGGCCCCGCACTACGATTTCGCGCTGCTGAACTTCGCGGTGCGCAACTATGCCCGCTATTCGCGTCCCCTGGTACCGCTCGGCGACCACCCCTCGGAGGCGGAGATCCTCGCCCGACTGGCCATGGCGGTGAGCGGACAGCGGCCGCCGGAGGGCGTCACCCCGCTCGAGGCGGTGGACGAGATGGTCATCGCGGGCACCCTGCAGAAGGCCGGGCTGCTCGAACGCCGCCCGGAGCTGCTGGGCGAGAACACGACCGAGCAGCGCATCGACATGATGCTGCGGCTCGGGCCGTACGGCGAGTGGAACCCGGCGGCGCGCGCCACTGCCGAGCAGGATGGGGACGCTCGGAACCAGGACGCCGACGCCACGGCGTTCCCGCGGAACCAAGCCGATCCCGGGTCGAGCGGAGCGACAGTCGCCCCACGTGCAGCCGGAACGGGATCTCACACCGGCACCGGCACGGTGTCCCCCGCTGGGGCAGCGGTGCGGACCGAAACGACCGGGCAGGGTGGGACGCCGCTCACGGGTGCTGTCGGCACCGCACCGGTACGGGACGCGGCCGACGCCGAGGCGCACCACGACGGTGGCGAGGACTCGTCCCGGTGGGTTGGCGCGCTGAATCTGGGTGTGCTGCTGGAGCATCCGCACGGCATCGACCTGGGGCCGCTGCGGCCGCGACTGCCCGGGGTGCTGCGCACGGCGTCACGGAAGGTGGAGCTCGCACCGCCGCAGCTGCTGGCGGATGTGGAGCGGTTGCGGGCGCGGCTGCGCGCCGACGCACCGGAGATGGTGCTGATCGGGCGGCGGCAGCTGCGGTCCAACAACAGCTGGCTGCACAACATCTCGTCGCTGGTGGGCGGATCCAACCGGTGCACGCTGCACATCCACCCCGACGATGTGGCGCGTCTGGGCTTGAACGGGCAGGCCGTGGTGAAGTCCGCGGCGGGCACCGTGATCGTCACCGTCGAACCGACCGAGGAGATCATGCCCGGCGTGGTGAGCCTGCCGCACGGGTGGGGGCACGCGGACAGCTCGCAGGCCGTGGCGCGCGAGCATGCCGGGGTGAATGCCAATGTGCTGACCGATGATTCGCTCGTCGACGCGCCCTCCGGCAATGCCGTGTTCAACGGCGTGCCGGTAACGCTCACCCCGGCCTGAGGTCGGTGCCCGCATGTCACCCGTCCGGATACTGCTGTGGCTGGTGCATGTCAGCCTGCCCGCCCTCGGCCTGTGGGTGCTGGTGGCACGGCCGCAGCTGGATCACGAATTCCAGCACCACGGTGTGCATTTCTGGCTGATCCTGGGCGCGGCCGTGGTGGCGCTGGTCCTCGGTGTGCTGCTGCTGCGGGCCGCGCGGGCGCATCGGGACATGCGGCTGATCCTGGTGTCGCTGGTATTCCAGCTGAACGCCGGATTCCTGGGGCTGCACGCACTGGCGACGCCCGGGATCATTCTGTCCGCGCCGAATGTCGGGTTCACCACCGCGGTGCCGGTCGGCATGGTGCTGGGCGGCTTCGCGGCCCTGGCCTCGGCGGTGGAGTATCCGCCGGACGCGCGGGTGCACCGGTACACGGATCTGCTCGCGGCGCTGCCGATCACGCTCATGGTGGTGTGGGCGCTGCTGTCGCTGACCCGGGTGCCGCCCTTCGACGCCGTCCCCGATCCGTCGGAGGCGCAGGGCCCGCTGGTGGCGGCGGTGTTCGTGGGCGCGGCCTGCTATCTGGTGGCGGCGGTGCGCTACGCCTACCTGTACTACCGCAATCGCGGCACGGTGGTGCTCAGCGTGCTCACCGCGTTCGTGCTGTTGGCGGAGGCGCTGTTCGCGGTGGGGTTCGGGCGCAGCTGGCGGATGTCGTGGTGGGAGTGGCATGTGCTGCTGGGGGTGGCGTTCGCGCTCATCGCGCTCAGCACCCACCTGACCTTCCTGCGGGAGGGTTCGGCGCGGGGCCTGTTCGACAGCGTGACGCTGCGCAGCACCCTGGACGCCATCCACCGCGACTACGCCCGCGCGCTCGAGGAGATGGTCGCCGCGCTGGACCAGCGCGCCAGCGGCGGCGTCGCCGCGGCCGAACCACTCGGTGCGGTCGGCCAGGAGCTCGCCCGCCGTTTCGGCCTCACCGAACGCCAGGTGGCGGTGCTCCAGCAGAGTGCTCGCGCGGTCGGCAGCGAACGCGAACAGGTGCGTCGCCTCGGCGCACTGGTCGCCGTCGGCGAACGCTCCTCGGTGATCCGGGGCGAGCAGCAGCTGCTCGCCGAGATCCAGCGTCTGGCCACCTACGCCTTCGAGGGCGACACCGTGCGCATCGGGGTGCTGCGCCGGGGCCGCCTGCACTTCGAGGACGGCGGGCCACCCAACCCCGGCGCGCATGCGTTTCCCTTGATGGTCAAGGGGTTTCATGCCGGAGTGCTGGAACTGGCACGCACGGCCGCCCCCGCGCATGCCTCGACCGGGATCCCCGAGCCGGTGCACGGCACCGGCGTGCCCGATATTCGGCACGACCGTCCTGCCGCAACCGATACGGGACACGGCCGCTCAGACACACGGCGAGGGTTCGGTTGGCGGCCCGCGCCGAGCGGGCAGCGGCCGCCTCCGGGCTCGGCTGGGCCTGATGAGTCGCCGGGCGCGGTGACGCGGGCGCTGAACGCCACCGGACTCCGGCGTGGCACAGCGGGTTTCGCCGTGCCCGGGGCCGCCGGCCGGGCCGGTGCGCAGGCTCCCGGACGGCCGGTGCCGCTGGGTGCGGCGGAGCAGGCGGTGGCGCGGTCGTTCGCGGCGCAGGCATCGGTGGTGTTGGAGAACGCGCGGCTGTATCAGCAGTTGGACGGGCTGTTCCGGTCGTACATGTCGCCCGCGGTGGCCACGGCGTTGATCGCGGATCCGTCCCAGGCGGGGTTGGGCGGTGAGATCCACGAGGTGAGTGTGTTGATGGCGGATCTGCGGGGGTTCACGCCGTTCGCGGAGCGGGTGGGGCCGGAGCAGGTGATGCGGATGCTGAACACCTACTACACCGCGATCGTTCCGGAGATCCTGGCCGAGGGCGGGACGGTGGTGCAGTTCGTGGGCGACGCGGTGATGGCGATCTTCAACGCGCCGGTGCGGCAACCCGATCACGCGCTACGGGCGGCGCGGGCGGGGCTGGCTTTGCAGCGGGCCGTGGCGGGGGTGCGGGAACGGGTGGATGTTGCGGATCGGGACGACTGGCCGATGTTTCGAGTGGGAGTCAATACGGGTCCGGCCGTGGTCGGCAATGTGGGAGCGCCGCAGATGCGGAACTTCACGGCCATCGGCGACACCACCAATCTGGCGGCGCGACTGGAGTCGCTGGCCGAACCGGGAACGGTGGTGGTCGGCCCGCTGACCAGAACGCGGCTCGGTGACCGGGCCGTGGTCCGGGATCGGGGGGCCTTCGACATCAAGGGCAAACGCGACCCGGTGACGGTGTACGAACTCGAGGCACTGCGGTGAGGGTGAGATGGAATTCGAACTGTTCGACGGGCTGTCCCCCGCGGAACGACGGGAGCTGGTCGCCGCGTGCACGCCGCGCAAGTTCCGGCGGCGCGACATCGTCTGTCACGAGGGTGATCCCGGGGACTGCCTGCATCTGATCACCAGTGGGAAACTCATCGTCCGGGTGACCACGCCGCTGGGTCACACCGCCACGCTGACCATTCTCGGCCAGGGTGAGATGTTCGGCGAGCAGGCGATCCTGAGTCCGGACGCGCGCCGCACCGCCACCATCGTGGCGGTCACCGACGCCGAGACCCTCACCCTCAGCCGGGATCGGCTGGAGCGGCTGCGCACCGATCATCCGCAGGTGGAGCGGTTTCTCACGGTCTCGCTGGCCGCACAGGTGCGCAGGCTGTCCGCGGCGGTGCTGGAGGCGCTGTACCTGCCGGTGGAGACGCGGGTGCTGCGGCGGCTGTCGCATCTGGCGCGGGTGTACGGCGATCCGGGCCGGGCGCCGCAGATCCGGCTCACCCAGGAGGATCTGGCGTCCATGGCGGGCACGACGCGGGCAACCGCCAACAAGGTGCTCCGCGAACTCGAGGACGCGGGGGTGGTGCGGTTGAGCCGGGGGTCGGTGACGGTGCTGGATCGAATGGCGTTGGAACGCAAAGCAAACTGACCTATCGGTCCTTTTCCAGGGGGCTAACGCTCGGCCAACCCGGACAAAACTATGCAAAATGGACAATTCAGGATTGCGAAATACTCGCGCGCACAGCCGAACTCGCAGACGTACGTCCAGCCGAGTGATCAGCACACCCACAGCTAAGCGGTTCCGAACCCTTGTGAGAACCCGTATCCCGGGGGACCCTCGCACGGGAAGGTCTGACCGGCGGCAGTCGAGCGAGCCCTACCAGGGAAAATGCGTCGTTTCAGCCATTCGCCACACCAAAATAGTTAAACCGTATAGCATTTCGGATGGCCGAAGTTCGCGGCCGAGCCTCTCCCATCCGGACTCCAGCTACCAGAGGGGGCGCACAATGCCCGGCATCAGAAGCGGCAGCGATGGCGAACGCGAACTACAGGAACGCTACGGGACACAGGATCGCGCCGAGCGTTTCTACGAAGATCAAGTGCGGGACCGGCTCAATACTCACATGATCGATTTCATCCGCCGGATGGATATGGCCTTCATCGCCACCGCCGACAAGCACGGCGAATGCGACACCAGCTTCCGAGCGGGCAAGCCCGGCTTCCTCCACGTTATCGACGAGCACACCGTCGCCTACCCCGAATTCCGCGGCAACGGGGTGATGGCCAGCCTCGGCAACATCCTCGAGAACCCGCACGTGGGCATCCTGCTCATCGACTTCGTGCACGACCTCATCGGCCTGCACATCAACGGCTCCGCCCGCATCGTCGACGACGCGCTCATGCGGCGCTACATCGACGGACTGCCCGAGGGCGAGCGCGGGCGTGTCATCGAACGCTGGGTGGTGGTGGACGTCGAGGAGGCGTACATCCACTGCCGCAAGCACATCCCGCATCTCGTGCCCGCCTCCCGCGAACCCCGCCAGTGGGGCACCGACAACGTCCGTGCCAAGGGCGGCGACTACTTCCGGACCAAAGAGGAGGCGCGCGCGCTCGTCGAGTACTGATGCCGGAGCGCGGGTCCGGGCGCGGCCCCGGACCTCACCTCCCGGTGCTCGGCTCAGTGGATCTCGACCCAGTGGATCTCAGCTCAGTGGATCTCGGCTCAGTGGATCTTGAAGATCACCGCACGCTGCACGATGAAGTTGATCACCGTGGCCGTGCCCTGCGCGATCACGAACGCCACCAGCACGGCACCGGTGAATGTGTGACCGGCCACATCGACCTTCATCTCCGGCAGCACGATGTTCAGCAGCGCATTGATGCCGACCTGCGCCGCGAAGGTCACCGCGTACAGCGCCACCACCGCGATGAAGCGTTTGCGGCTCGGCGGCGCCTGGAAGGTCCAGCGGCGATTGATCAGGTAGGCGGTGGTGGTGCCCGCGATGAAACTGACCGCCTTGGCGATATCGCGCGGCACCCCGACCGCGCTCATGAGCAGCACGTACAGCCCGAAGTCCACCACCGCGGAGAAGCCGCCGGTCAGCGTGAAGCGGACGATCTGGGTCTTCAGATCGACATCGGTGCCGCCCGGCTCGTCGACCAGGGGCAGCTCGGGCGGCAGGGGCAGGTGGGGTTCCGCGGTCACAGAGCAGAAGGGTAATGCCGCGCACAGGTAACGGCACCAGCCGATGGGCGGTTATGCCTGTAGCCTCTATCCCGATGTCCACGAAAGCTCAGACCACCACCGCCGGTGCCGCCGAGACGAGCTCGGCCTCCGAGGGAGCGTACGCACTGCCGACGCAGACCCGGAAGCTCACCGGATGGGGTCGCACCGCACCGACAACATCCGAAGTCCTCGCCACGTCCGATCCCGAGGTGATCGCCAAGGCGGTCGCCATGGTCGCGGAGGACAACGAGGCCAAGCCCGCACATCTACGCCGCGGCGTCATCGCGCGCGGGCTCGGACGTTCGTACGGCGACAACGCGCAGAACGCGGGCGGACTCGTGGTCGACATGACCGCGCTGAACAAGATCCACAAGATCGACGCCGCCACCCGCCTGGTCGATGTCGACGGCGGCGTGAACCTGGATCAGCTCATGAAGGCCGCGCTACCGTTCGGCCTGTGGGTGCCGGTGCTGCCGGGCACCCGGCAGGTCACCGTCGGCGGGGCCATCGGCTCGGATATCCACGGCAAGAACCATCACAGCGCGGGCAGCTTCGGCAACCACGTGCGGTCCATGGAGCTGCTCACCGCCGACGGCACCGTGCACCACATCACGCCCAAGAAGAACGCGAAACTGTTCTGGGCCACGGTCGGCGGGTGCGGTCTGACCGGCATCATCCTGCGGGCCACCATCGAGATGACGCCCACCGAGACGGCTTATTTCATTGCCGACGGTGATGTCACGCCGACGCTGGACGACACCATCGCCTTCCACAGCGACGGGTCCGAGGACCGCTACGAGTACAGCTCGGCCTGGTTCGACGCCATCAGCCCGATGCCGAAGCTCGGCCGCGCCGCGATCTCGCGCGGCAATCTGGCCAAGCTGGATCAGCTGCCGAAGAAGCTGCGGAAGGACCCGCTGAAGTTCAACGGCAAGACCTTCTTCACGCTGCCGGACGTGTTCCCGAACGGCCTGGCCAACAAGTACACCTTCACGCCGATCGGCGAGCTCTGGTACCGCAAATCGGGTACCTACCGGGGCAAGGTGCAGAATCTGACGCAGTTCTACCACCCGCTGGACATGCTGGGTGAGTGGAACCGCGGCTACGGCTCGAACGGTTTCCTGCAGTACCAGTTCGTGGTGCCGCCGGAGTCGGTGGACGAGTTCAAGCGCATCATCGTCGACATCCAGCAGTCCGGGTTCTACTCGTTCCTGAACGTTTTCAAACTGTTCGGTCCGGGTAACCAGGCCCCGCTGAGCTTCCCCATGCCGGGCTGGAACATCTGCGTGGACTTCCCGATCAAGGCGGGGCTCAACGAGTTCGTCAACGACCTCGACCGGCGGGTGCTGGAATTCGGCGGACGGCTCTACACCGGCAAGGACTCCCGCACCACCGCGGAGACCTTCCACAAGATGTACCCCCGGATCGACGAGTGGATCAAGGTCCGCCGAACCGTCGATCCCACAGGCGTTTTCATGTCCGATATGGCGAGAAGGCTGGAGCTTCAGTGATCAATGCGGTCGGGAATCCGCAGACCATTCTGCTGCTGGGCGGCACCTCCGAGATCGGTCTGGCGATCTGCTCGGAGTACCTGAAGTCCGCGCCCGCGCGCATCGTCCTCGCGGCGCTGCCCAATGATCCGCTGCGCGAGCAGGCGGTGGCGCAGATGAAGGACGCGGGCGCGTCCGACGTCGAACTCGTCGACTTCGACGCACTCGATATGGATGGTCACCCCAAGGTGATCGAGCAGGCGTGGGCGCACGGCGACGTGGATGTCGCCATCGTGGCCTTCGGCATGCTCGGCGATGCCGAGGAGCTGTGGCAGGACCAGCGCAAGGCCGTCATCGCCGCCGAACTCAACTACACCGCCGCCGTCTCGGTCGGCGTGCTGGTCGGCGAGAAGATGAAGGCGCAGGGCTACGGCCGCATCATCGCCATGTCGTCGGTGGCCGGTGAGCGGGTGCGCCGCTCCAACTTCGTCTACGGCTCCACCAAGGCCGGACTCGACGGCTTCTACCTGGGCCTCGGCGAGGCACTGCGCCCGCACGGGCCGCGCGTCACCGTCATCCGCCCGGGCCAGGTGCGGACCCGGATGTCGGCGCACGTCAAGGAAGCGCCGCTCACGGTGGACAAGGAGCAGGTGGCCGCGCTCGCGGTCAACGGTTCCGCCAAGGGCAAGGAAATCGTCTGGGCCCCGGGCACTTTCCGCTACGTGATGATGATCCTGCGGCACATCCCGCGCGCGGTGTTCCGCAAGCTGCCGGTGTAGGAGTCGTTCGGAGGTCGGCCCGCGATCCACGGTGCGAACGACATTCGCGCTGTCTCGCAAGTGGCTTCGTGCCGGGGCCGACCCCCAGCGACTGGTGCAAAAACCGTTGCGCGCCGAAGATCGAGGTGCCATGGTCGGTACCGGGCTTGTTTGCCGGGAGGGGGCACATGGAGGAACTGAATTCGTCTGCTGTTCGCCGGGGCGACTGGGTGGTGTTGACCAATCCCAGCTGGCGGGAAGCCGCGCCGGAGGTGATGCCACCGCCTGAGGTGATCCTCGGTGGCTGGTTGATCGGTGAGGACGGTACTCCCGGTCCATTCGAACCCAATCCGAACTACGTCCCTACCGACGAAACATTGCCGACCGACCCCCTCGATGCCGTGCTGCGTCGGATCAGCAACGGGGACAACGTCGGCGGCGACGAGATCATTGCGGCACTACGGGGCGCGGTGGTGGAGATCGGGTGCGACGACAGGAATGACCCCCTGGTGGGTCAGGCTCCAGACGGAGGGCCGTGCGTTGCAATCGCCACCGCCGCGATACACAAGCAGCGGGTCGAGGCGGACCGATGGTGGCCGGTACAGGGCACCGTGCTGCCAGACATCGTGCCCGCTGGCGTCGATATCCTGATCAATCCCGGTAGTCCCGCCCAGTTCCGAATAGTGACTCGCATTTTGCTATCGTCCGAATGAAGATCGCTGCTCAGCTGGCACAATTGGCCGCGCGAGTCCGTGCAGCAGTCACCGATGCGAGCGCCACACTGCAGTCCCATGTGGACAGGTACGCCGACGACCTGCGAAAAATCGCCGACAATCTCGTCGTAGCCGACGGAACAGGTGCCCGGATAGTGAGTGGCGTCGACCCGGACACACCAAGCCTACGCGGCCTGAGCCTCAATAGCGGGCTTCGACACACTTTCACACCCGACCAAGTTCACAGCTTGCCGATCCTGGACGCCGAAGGATCAGTAATAGGAACATACTTTCCGTCACAGCTCACTGACGCGAAGAAGCCGCTGACTTTCACTCGCGATGGACTCGAGACCACGCGAAACGAATACTACGAGTACAGAAGCGGCCGAGAACCTCACGAACCGGAGTGGGCGTTTGTAAGGTCGGCTCCGGCCCCTTGGGGCCAGAACACCGTATACGCGCGGGCACACGCCGATGCTGACCATTACAGCATTCAGGTAAAGAAGAGTGTCCTGTTCACAAAATGGAGCAGGTTGGTGCCGACCCTGGTCGACGGACCAACCTACGGGCTGATCCTTGCCGCTGACAGGCATTTCAAGCAGGCGGTCCGTGGCGCGCCCACGGCCGACCTGGTCCAGTTCTCCTGTTCACCGGCTGGGGGCTCAGCCGCACCGGGGGCAGCCAAAGCCCTGCACTCGGCTGGAATAGGTTTGGACGTGTATGCCACCGAGAGGATCCATCTCTCCCTCACCGAGCAAAGTGAAGAGCCGGGGCCTGGCCGAATCAAACAGTATGGTGCCCGCATTGTCGGACACGGTTCCGAGGTCGAACTCGACGAATCAGGCAACCCCACGAAGTCGCCCTGGGTCAGGTACAAGGCATCCGGCCAGCAACCGGACGCCTCAGACTGACACCGACGCGAACCGGCCCGCCGCACGGAAGTTCGAGTACCAGCGTATCCCGAGTGTCGAGGTCTCCGCTAGGGCGCGGGCTGCCGCACACTCCTGCGCGCGTACGGCAGCGACCCGCTGCGGTAGCGCGGGGCGGGCGCGGCGGGCGGTTAGGCTGTCGCGCGGTGACCACAAGCACGGACCGAGTATCCGGAGGCAGAGTGCACGACACGACTACGGGACGAACCGGGGGGCGCGGGGGGCTGCTGGCGCGGCAGGCCGGGGGCGCGCTCGGTGAGGCGGTGCTCGCGGCCGTGGTCGCCGCGGTGGTGGCCGGGGTCGGGCTGGTGGCGTTCGCGAGTGTGGAGTGGCCCGCGTTCAACTCCTCCAATGTGACGCGAGCACTGACCACCGTCGGGCAAGTGGTCGCCGTCGCCGTGCTGGCGGCGGCGATCTGGCTGGTGCGGGCGCGGAAGTGGCCGTGGGTGGCGAAAGTGCTGTCGTGGGTTGGTGTTTCGACGTTCGTGACGGTGACGCTGGGGATGCCGCTCGGGGCGACCAAGCTGTATCTGTTCGGACTGTCGGTGGACCAGGAGTTCCGGACGCAGTATCTGACGCGGCTGACCGACAGCGCGGCACTGCGGGACATGAACTATGTGGATCTGCCGCCGTTCTATCCGGCCGGATGGTTCTGGGCCGGAGGGCGATTCGCGAATCTGTTCGGCCTCGACGGGTGGGAGGCGTTCAAGCCGTGGGCCATCACGGCGTTGGCCGTAGCAGCGGCCCTGGCACTCGTACTGTGGTCCAAGCTGATTCGCGCGGACTGGGCGATCGCCGTCGCCGCCGCCACCACGGCCGTGACGGTGGCGTATGCCGCACCGGAGGCGTACAGCGCGGTGCTGGTCGTGCTGCTGCCGCCGGTGTTGGTGCTGGCCTGGGGTGCGCTGCACCGGCCCGCCGAGTACGGGGCTGTGGAGTATCGAGCTGAATTCGGGACCGAGAGCGCACGGACAGCTGGCGGCGAGGCTGCTGGCTCCGGGGCCGCGGGCTCCGGCGCTGCTGGCTCCGGGGCCGCTGAATCCCCCGCAACGAGTTCCGGAGCCGCAGGGTCCGGCGGTGCGGGTTCGGACGCCGTTGACTCCGGCGCGACGAGCTCTGAAGCCGCAGGGGCCGGGGCTGGGAGTTTCCGGGCTGTGGGGTCTGTCTCGACCGCGGGGGGTTGGGGGGCCGTGCTCGGCACCGGCTTCTTCCTCGGGCTGGCGGCTACGTTCTACACGTTGTATTTCGCGGTGGCGGTGTTCGCGGTGTGCTTGATGGCGGTGGTCGCCGCCGGGATCGCGCTGTGGCAGCGGCATGCCGCGCTGCGGGTGCATCGGCGCACCAAGCAGGAGATGCCCGGGGTCTGGCGGCTGCTGTGGCCGATTCTGGTGCGGCTGATCGCGATCGGGGTGGTCGCGGGGTTGTTGGCGCTGGTGGTGTGGCTGCCGTTCCTGCTGCGGGTGCTGCGCGAAGGTTTCCCCAGTTCGGGTACCGCCTTCCACTATCTGCCCGAGGGCGGGGCGCGGCTGCCGCTGCCCATGTTCGAATTCTCGCTGCTGGGCGGGCTGTGTCTGATCGGCGTGATCTGGCTGGTGCTGCGGGTGGGCAGTTCACGGCGGGCGCAGGCGCTGGCGGTCGGTGTGGTCGCCGTCTACCTGTGGTGCCTGCTGTCCATGCTGCTGACCGCGGCCGGAACGACGCTGCTGTCCTTCCGGTTGGAGCCGGTGCTGATGGTGCTGCTGGCGGCGGCGGGCGCGTTCGGTTTCGTAGAGGGCGCACGGGCGATCTACCAGGTGTTGAACGAGCCGGAACGGTTCCGGGCCGTGGTCGCGGCGGTGGCCGTACTGGGCGCGATCGGCTTCGGTCAGGAGATCCCGGAGATCCTCGCGCCGGAGATCACCACGGCCTACACCGACACCGACGGCGATGGTGTGCGCGCGGACAAGCGGCCGCCGTCGGCGGTCTCGTACTACGACGAGATCGACACCGCCCTGCGCGAGCAGACCGGCCGCCCCCGCGACGAAACGGTGGTACTGACCGCCGACCTGAGCTTCCTGTCCGTCTACCCCTACTTCGGTTTCCAGGCCCTGACCTCGCACTACGCCAACCCCCTCGCCGACTTCCCGGCCCGCGCCGACGAAATCAAACGCTGGTCCACCCTGGAAACCCCCGAGGAGTTGCTCGAGGCCCTGCGCACCACCCCCTGGCGCGCCCCCGACGCCTTCCTCTTCCGCCAGTCCGGCGACGACTACACCCTGCGCCTGGCCGAAGACGTCTACCCGAACCAGCCGAACGTGAAGCGCTACCAGGTGACCTTCCCGGCTGCGCTGTTCGACGATCCCCGCTTCACCGTGACCGATATCGGACCGTTCACGCTGGTGGTCGTGGAGCGCTGATCCACCCCGCGCGCGTCCGGCTGGTCACGGCAGACCCAGTGGTCCCGCACCAACGGACGGGTCACATCGGCCACCAGCGACGCCGTCACATGCGCGCATCCAGCCGACCACTCGTCGCGTCCGACCGGGACCTGCCGTGCGGTCGGCCGGTCATGCCGGAGGTGGCCGATTCGCACAGCCGAGCTGGGCTACGCGACAGATCGGGACAGTGTCGCCCGGCCGGGCCAGCTCGCCCGCCGGGTCGCGTCGCCTTGCCCGGCTCGCCTCCCCCGCCCGCGTCACGTCGCCCGCCCGTGGCACGTCGCCCGCCTGGCACGCCTCCCCTGCCCGCGTCACGTCCCCGATCGGGTCGCTCCGTCGGTCCGGGTCGCGTCGGCGGTCCAGGCTCGGCCGCCGCTTCGGGTTGCGTCAGCGGCCCGGCTCACGGCCGCCAGGCGAGCGGCGAACTCATCGGCATGGCGGGCAAGGGGATCGCCCGTGGGCTCGGTGGATGTCGCATCCTCGATCAGCATGCGTACCTGCACCAACTCCGCATCGACCGCCTCGATCAAGGCCGCGATGGCCGGGGCCTTGTGCGGGCAGTCCACGCCGCGACATCCGACGTGAGCTTCGAGACTATGACGGGCCAGCTGGTAGGAGCCCCACGCGGGGCATGGCGCACGGTCGGCACCCGCTGTCGGCGGCGATTCGAGCATCACTTGCCGCCGCTCGGTGAACCCGCCGCCAGCAGGCGACCATCGAATCCGCTGCCGCACCGATGTCTGCCACGCCCGGAGCGATGCACGCCACCGCGACGGTGCGGACGCGGAACTTCCACGCTCCCGGTGCCTTCGACGTACGGCAGGACGAAAGGGGGAAGCTCGCGGTCCTCCCGCCAGTCCTCGCCGATACCGCGCATCGCCCACACGAAGACGAGGGCACCCAGCGCCGCCAATCCCAGAATCCAGACTTCCCAATACATTCGCCGATCTCCTCGCGTGCGTACCGGTTCGATTCGAAGCACCGAGCGGCGGATGCGCGCTGTCGTCGCCGGGTGTAGGACCAGTAGACACCCGAATCAATTCTCGTGATACGTGCATGGAGAACCGAGCACGAAATACGATGGATGTGCGCCACGCACGTGTGTGGCAACCACAGTCCCCGAATAGCGAGGCTAACGAAATGGCCGGATTGACCGTTTCTCGCATGGATTTCGGCAACTTCATGGAAGCAATCCGGAAGAAGGCTCCGCGTAGCGCGCTACTGGCGGCGGCGAATCATCTCGAGGTGACACGGTTCGTCCTCATGCGCATGGAGGACGGCTCGCCCACCAAGCTGACGACGCCACAGATCAGAAGCTTGCTCGACTTCTACTGCGCCACAGAGACAGATCGCACCGAAGCGCTGCGGTTGTGGCAGGAGATTCGTAAGCAGGACAAAGCCGCTAAGGCACAGGGGAACTCGAAGGGCTTCTGGAAGGCGTACAGCGACCAGGTCGCACCGAACTTCGAGAAGTTCCTGCGTCTCGAGGGTGTCGCTGAGGAGATCGTCGCCTATCAGCCCTCCATTGTTCCCGGCCTGCTCCAGATTCCCGACTACCGGCGCGCGATCATCCGAACGGATGAACCCGACCTTCCTGCCGTCGACACCGAACGGCGGTTGGCGCTACTGCGGCAGCGCCAACTCCGGTTGGATGACCCAACGTTTCGGCTCGAGTGCTTTCTGTCCGAAGCCGTCATGCGAAATCGTCCCTGCGAACTGTCCGTCATGGCCGCACAACTCCGCTGGCTGGCCGAGGTGGGCGAACGGGAGAACATCAGCATCCGCGCCATACCGTTCTCGGCAGGCCCGCACCGCGGGCACACAATCCAGATCTTCACGCTGCTCCGGTTGCCCAAAGGGCAGAGCGGGATGGTGTTACCACCGGTGGTGTACGCAGAAGGCTTGATCGGCAGTGTATTCCACGAACAGGCGAGCGAGGTCGACGTGTATGAGCGCGCGATCACGGCACTGCGGGCAGTAGCGTTGACAGAAGAAGACACCAGAACCCTAGTATCCCAATCGATTAAGGAGTATGCGCCGTGAAAGAGTCGGTATCAGGGACGTGGTACAAGTCGAGCCGATCCGATGCCGGGAAGCAGTGCGTCGAGCTGTTTCACGCGGAAAGTGCTGTCGGCGTGCGTGATTCCAAGAATCCCGGTGGGCCGGAGCTGTGGTTCACCCCGGAGCAGTGGGACAGCTTCCTCGCCAGCGGCATTTGGCAGGGCTGATCACACCCGTCGGGCGCGGCCTGCGGGGATGATGCATTGTCCGTGGCGTTCAACTGCCACGGCGAGGTCTTCGGGTGCAGATGCGGTGGCTGTCTCGGCGCTGTCCGTCCGGGGGCTGCCCATCGGCGTCCACGGAGACCTGCGGCAGGTTCGGAGCGGTGTCGGGAGCGGCCAGCCAGTGCCGGTGTTGTTCGGCGGCGTGCGCGTAATCGGCCAGAATCTGGCGGCGGGCGTGGGTGAGTAGTTTGTCGCCGTGGTGGCGGGGGTTGACACGCGGGGTGCGGGTGGGGTCGACGTGGTGGGGGGCGATCCAGGTGGCGGGGCCGACGGCGCCGGACCCGAGGGGCGGGGCGGGGGTGCTCCAGCCTTGGGGGGTGTTGGTGATGCGAGCGTGGCAGGGGTCGCAGGCGAGGGTGAGGTTTTCGATGTCGGTGGGGCCGTCGGCGACGTGTTCGCGTTTGTGGTGGACGGCGCAGTAGACGGCCGGGGCGTCGCAGCCGGGTCGGGTGCAACCGCGTTCGGCCGCGATGAGGGCGAGGCGCTGCCACGGGGAGCCGAGTCGGCGGCTGCCGCCGAGGTGCAGGGGCATGCCGGTGTGGTCGAACACCACCAGGGTCGGTATCGAACGCTGCGCCATGCGCAGGGCCTCGGTGATCGACATGCGGGTGCCGGATGCCGTGCGTGCGACCGCGTCGCCGGGCTCGACGATCGAGTCGATGCCGAGAGCGCGTTCGACATCGCCGAGGTTCATGGTCAGGATGACCGATACCGGCAGGCCGCGATGGGTGCCCAGGCGCTGCGGGCCGCCGCTGGCCGCTAGGAATGCGGTGAGGGCGTCGTGGTTGCGCTGCCCGGCCGAACGCCGGTCGCGCCGGGCAGCGGCCTCGATCAGGGCGGGGTCGACGGCACCGGCGGCGGTGCGGGGGCTGTCGGGGTCGTCGGGGTTGTTCGTGCCCGGCCGTCCCCATTTCGCGAAGACCATGTCCAGGAAGGCCCGCAAGGTCGGATCGACCAGGCCGTTGAGCGGCGACATGCCGTCGGGGCGCTGGCAGCCCGGAACCAGCTGACGCTGCCGGGAGCGGTCGCGGTCGTCGGGCAGCGCGCCATCGGGGTCGAGATAGCCGAGGATCTCGTCGCCCACGCGAGGGAGATCGTCGGGGGTGACCTTGCGAGCGGTGTCGGCCAGCACGAGTTCGGCCGCTTCGCGGTCGGTGCGGGGCACCGCGTGCGGAATCCGCTGCATCACCTTCATGATCTGGCGGGCGTGGTCGGCGGAGATCGCACCATCGGACTGGGCGCGTGCGGTATTCGGCAATTCGACCGCGCCGTCGAGTCCGGCCAGCAGATGGAATCGGCCCAGTTTCTCGGCCATGCGATAGCGGGAATTGGCGTCGGCCCGGGAGATTCGCAGGGTCTCGACCAGAAATTGTCTGGTGCCCGCTACACCGGACCGTTCGCCCAGTGAACGGTCGGAGGTTTCGATTACCAGCTTGTGCGACAACGCATCCAGCAGCCGCCGCGCGGTTTCGACCTCGCGCATCCATTCGACGAAATCGTCATCATTCATGCGGGTGAGATCGCAGGTCAGTGCGCTGGTCGCCGCTGCGAGCATTTCGCGGGCGATGCCGCGCTCCTGAATTCCCCCTCCCCCGTTCATATCTCGATTCTATCGCGAATCGCATTGCGAGAGAACAGGAAATCTATTTGACCTGCGATCAATTCTCATCCGATTGGCCCGGTTCAACTGCCGCCCCGGTACCGCCTGCCGTGCACTGTCGGCGTCCGTATGACGGACAGCAGTTCGGCGAGGGCCGTTCGGGCCGGATGTCCGGATTCGGCGAGTGTGCGCGCCAGCTCGCCGCGTTCGGTCGGCGGCGTATCGGCCAGTTGCTCCAATACCGCTGCGGGGCCGCCGAGTTCGAGCAATTGCAGCATGCTTTCCGCCATGGCGAGCAGGCCCTCGTCATCGGTGATGTCGGCCGTGCTCAGTTCGCCGTCGGAGACGAGCTGGGCCACCACCAGCGGGGTCAGCACCGGGTCGCCGCGCAGGGCGCGCAGTAGGCGCGGGCCGTCGGGGAGTGCCAGGGTCAGGATACGCAGCATGGCGGCCGCGCGGCCGCGGAAAGGGCAGTCCCGGATCGCCTGGAGCAGCGGCTCACGGTCGCCGTGGTGGGCGTCGAGCCAGCCGTGGATCTCCAGATGGGCGGTCTCGGCGGTGTAGTGGTCGGCGATGACGCCGAGCAGTCCGGCGGCTTCGGCGGCGCGCAGTTCGCCGACGACTCCGGCCTCACGCCCCTCGGCGAGCAGCCGGTCCCGCATGGCGGCGGTGCCCAGGTCGGTCAGCGCCAAGAGGGTGCCCGGTTTGCGTAGATCGGTGCGTAATGCCTTGCGCGCCTTGGCATCGAGCCAGGGCACCGGATCGAACTCGGGGTCGCTGAGATCCGACAGGTACATCGGGTCCGCGACGCCACGCGTCAACTCGACGGCACCGAGGCGGTCCAGCACCTGGAATGCGGTCAGCAGGTCCGCGCGGATACGCGCCCGCTCGTCCAGCGGTGAGCCCGAGAGCGGGAAGTCCGCGTAGTTCTCCGACCACTGCGCCCACACCGGCTCCTCGAGCCGCCGCAGCGGCATCGGGTGCGGCATGCCGTACAGGGTGTTGAGCATGTCCGGCAGCACCAGCTCGTGCACATCCGACAGCAGGGCCAGCTCATCGAATCGCGTTGTGCCGTAGACGATCTCCGGCGATGCGAGAACCGCGTCGAAGGCGCGCCGCCACAGCGACAGGGGATCACGCAGCAACGGACGCGCCTTGGCCACCTGGCGCAGTTCGCCCTGTACGACACGTACCAGACGCAGGTGTTTCGCCCACGCGACCAGCCTGGACAGCCCCGGGAGCCGCGTCGCGTCGCGGACGCCCGTCACATCGTCGCCGGTGTCGAGCAGGGCGACCAGTTCGCGGGCGTCGGCAATCCGCAGGCGGCGCTGCGCCGTGAGCGGGCGGCCGGTACCGGCCCAGTCCACCAGCAGCCGCAGCTGGCGCACCACCGGTGCCGACTCGGCGGCCGCGACCAGATCCACATGATCCGGCAGGACGACCGGCGGTTGGGCGAAGGTCCGCACGGGGGCTTCGTCGCCGCCGAGCAGGTCGGGGACGTGGCTGATCAGCCCGGATTCCAGGAGCGCCACCAGTTCGTCCACCTCGGCCGGATCCAGATCGGCCGAGTCGAGGTCGGCCACATCCAGATCGCCGGTCAGCACCCGCATCAGCGCCTCGGGGATCTCCGCGTCGGCACCGTGCGGACCGGACGGGCTGTGTGCGCCGAATGCACTGTGTGGATCGGATGCACCGTTCGCCCCTGGTACACCGCCGGTCCCGAACGCGCCGGACGATCCGAACGCACCGTCCACGCGGTTCGCACCCGGAACACCGCCCGCCCGATCCGCCCCCTTCACACCCGGAACGTCGCCCGCCCGGTTCGCACCCGGAGCGTCTTCGGCGCGACCTGCCCTCGGAGCTCCATCCGTGCGGCTCGCCCACGGAGCTTCATCCGCTTGGTCTGCCCGGCTCACCTCGAGAGCGTCGTCTGCCCGGCTCGCACCTGGAGCGTCGTCCGCCCGGCTCGCCCTGACAGCGCCACCCGCCCGGTCTGCCCGGCCCGCCTCCAGAGCACCGTCCATCCGGCCCCACCCGCTCACGCCCGGAGCGCCGTCCGCGTCCAGAGACTGGGCCCTTTCCAGGGCGAGGGAGGTGCGTAGTTCCGCGCGGAATTCGGGCTCTGTCTCGGTGATCGCCGCCAGGAGCTCGTCGAGCCCGCTGCCTCGGGGGTCCAGCAACCCGTTGTCGGCCAGGTAACCGAGCAGGGTTCGGAGCGTATCCGGGGCGTCGGCGGCCCGGCCGATCTCGGACGCGGCATCGGGGATCCAGTCCAGCAGCACATCGCAGACCGCATCCGGCGTCCAGTGCGCGAGCCGGCCGTCGCTGCTCAGGTGGCGGGCCTCCAGCGCGACGCCCGCGATCGGCTCCACGATCGGCGTCCCCCGCTGCCGCGCCCACTCCGCACAGCGCCGCACCAGGAGCTCGGCGGCGACGGTGAACTCCTCGTCCTCCTCGAGGTCGAAATGCAATCGCATACCGAAACGGTAGGCGCTTGCGGCCACGGCGACCGCGCACTGGACCCATCTGGGGATAAACCGCCTGAAATCTGTGGATTGGTGATGTTCTCTGTGGATAACTCCTGGACTTGCCAGCGGAATCTCAGCCGCAGCCGGTAGCGTGGCGAGCTGATGTGCCAGTAAGAGGAGTCAGCTTGTGAATTCGGGGCGGGAAACCGACCGGCCGGACGAAGCCGGGTCGGCCGTGGCTGTGCTGGAGCGGACCGTCCCGGAGACCGCCCCTCCCCTGTCCCGGCCCCGACGCATCGCGCACCGCCTCCGGCTCGCCCGCGCCGACCTCCTGATCGCGGGCGGCTATCTCGCGCTGGCCGTGCTGGTGCTCTCCGGACAGTGGCGGCATCCCGATAACGGGTACCTGATCAAGAGCGGTCAGGACCAAACGATGTGGGAATGGTTCTTCGCCGTCACCGCGCACAAGGTCGCGAACCTGGAGAATCCGCTCGGCACCGTGCTGCAGAACTATCCCGACGGCGTCAACATGATGGCGAATACCGCCATGTTCGGCGTCGGCGTGCCGTTCACCCCCATCACCCTGCTGTTCGGGCCGACCGTCACCTTCGTGCTCGTACTCACCCTCGGGCTGGCCGGAACGGCCCTCGCCTGGTACTGGCTGTTCTCGCGCCACCTCGTCGACTCCCGGCCCGCGGCGGCGATCGGCGGCCTGTTCTGCGGCTTCGCGCCCGGCATGATCTCGCACGGCAACGCACACCCGAACTTCGTGGTGCTCCTGCTGCTGCCGGTCATCACCGCGCAATTCCTCCGCTTGGCCAAGCGCGCGGAAACCGCCGGCGAAGACCGGGACACCGCGACAGCGCGACCGTTCGGGCGGCGCGGCCGCGACGCCGTGATCCTCGGCCTGCTGGTGGCGATGCAGATCGCGCTGGGCGAGGAACCGCTGCTCATCTACGCCATGGCCTTCGGCGTCTTCGCGCTCGTGTACTACCTGCACCGGCCGCGAGCGGGCTGGCGCGTGCTGCGCGGCATCACGCCCACGGTCGCCCTGGCCGCGCTGATCACGGTGGCGCTCACCGAGATTCCGCTGTGGTGGCAGTTCTTCGGGCCGCAGTCGTACCGGTCCATCGACCACGGCCCGATGGGCAACGATCTCGAGGCGCTGTTCCAGTTCCCCTCCGAATCACTGGGCGGCATGCTCTCCCCGGGCACGAACGTGGCCATCAACCCCACCGAGGAGAACTCCTACTTCGGCTGGCCGCTGCTGCTGCTCGTCACCGTCAGCGCGATCCTGCTGTGGCGCAACCGGGTGGTGCGCGCGGCGAGCGTGGTGATCGTGGCGTTCACCCTGCTGTCGCTGGGGTCGACCCTGATGATCGGCCGCGAGGACACCGGAATCGCACTGCCCTGGCACTGGTTCGAGCAGCTGCCGCTGGTGAATTCGGTGCTGGAATCGCGCTTCACCTTCGCCGCCGTACCGGCCATCGCCGCCATTCTGGCGCTCGCGACGCAGCGGGCGGTGCAGTACTGGCGTGCGTCGGCGACCGACTGGCGGCCGCTGGCCTGGTTCGCCGCGCTGGCCCTGGCGCTGGTGCCGCTCACCCCCACCATTCTTCCGGTGGTGCAGCGCACCCCTACCCCGGCCTTCTTCGCCGACGGCACTGTGAACCGGTATGTCACCGACGGTTCCGTGGTGATCGTGCCGCCGCCGACCCCGCCGGACGCCCGCGCCCTGCGCTGGCAGACCGCCGCCGACTTCAGCTTCCCGCTGGCGGGCGGCTATTTCGTGGGGCCCACCGGTGTCGACAAGAAGGGCCGCTACGGCCCCGACGACCGGCCCACCGCCGCCCTGCTCATGAAAGCACAGAAAGGCAACCGGGTTCCGGTCGTCGACGACGCGCTGCGCGCCCAGGCGCTGGCGGATCTGCGGTACTGGCAGGCCGATGTGCTGGTGCTGCCGCCCACCGAAAACGGCGAGGTCCTGCGCCTCACCGTGGACCAGTTGCTCGGATTCCACGGGCAGCGCGTCAACGGCGTCTGGATATGGGACGTGCGCGGACTCGTCTGAGCCTGAGCCACCGAGACCACGGCATTTCGCTCCGGGGTGGTGCTGTTGCGGTATCGGACGAGCAAGGGTCGATAGCATCGACGTCCGTGCGCGCAGACACCCGAGCGTTACCCCGACTCCGCCTGATCGCCCTGATCTCCGGTCTGCTGGCCGTCGTGCTGGCAGTGCTGATGCCCGTCCTGCCGATCGAGCAGGACCGGCCGACGCTGCACTGGCCGCAGGGCGAGACCGCGAATCTGGAGGCGCCGCTGGTGTCGTACACGCCGCTGGAGCTCAGGGTCGCACTGCCGTGCGAGGTGGTGCGCGACGGAGTGCAGGCCGGCACACTGTTCTCGACCGTCCCGGCGGCATCCGGGCAG
This sequence comes from Nocardia sp. CC213A, assembly GCF_030766805.1. Taxonomy (NCBI): domain Bacteria; kingdom Bacillati; phylum Actinomycetota; class Actinomycetes; order Mycobacteriales; family Nocardiaceae; genus Nocardia; species Nocardia sp. CC213A. The sequence goes on along the minus strand of NZ_JASFXA010000030.1, from coordinate 40,741 downwards.
GCGGTGGACAAGGGCCTGGTGGTCCGGGTGGAGGACGAACCCGAGACCGGCCGCACCGTACAGGTGCTGGTGCGCAATATTCCGCTGCTGTCCGCCCCGCTGGCCGAACTCGCCGACTGCGGGGCGCTGACGGTGACCTCGTCCGCCGCCGAGACGCGCACCGAGATCACCGGTGCGACACGGCAGGACGGCACGCCGTTCGCCGGGCAGGTCGGCGGCGACGCGCGACCGCAGGTGGTGGGCATCTTCACCGATGTGCCACGGGACCGGCTGGGCGCGGCCACGGCCGCGGTCGAGATCGACGCGCGCTTCACCTCCAGCCCCAGCCTGCTCAAGCGGCTGGCCATGATCGGCGCGGTGGTGTTCACCATCATCGCGCTCATCGCCCTGCATCTGATGGACACCACCGACGGACGGCGGCACCGGCGCTTCCTGCCCGCGCACTGGTGGAAGGTCTCGCTCGCCGACGTGACCGTGCTGGGCACGCTGGTGCTGTGGCACGTCATCGGGGCCAATACCTCCGATGACGGCTACATCCTGAATATGGCTCGCGCCTCGCGCGAGTCGGGGTACATGGCCAACTACTACCGGTGGTTCGGGGTGGCCGAGGCACCGTTCGGATGGCCGTACGAACTGCTGGCCTGGATGACGCGCATCAGCGATGCCAGCCCGTGGATGCGGCTGCCGTCGCTGCTCGCGGGCATCGTGTGCTGGCTGGTGATCAGCCGAGAAGTGCTGCCGCGCCTGGGCGCTCGCGTGCGCCGCGACCGGGTGGCGCTGTGGACGGCCGGACTGGTGTTCCTGGCCGCCTGGCTGCCCTACGACAACGGGCTGCGGCCCGAACCGCTCATCGCGGCGGGCGCACTGCTCACCTGGTGCTCCATGGAACGCGCCATCGCCACCGGACGGCTGCTGCCCGCCGCCGTCGCCGTGCTCATCGCCGCGTTCTCGCTGGCCGCGGGGCCGACCGGGCTGATCTGCCTGGCCGCGCTCATCGCGGGTTCGCGACCGGTGCTCCAGCACATCATCAAGCGGGCGCGGGCGGACTACCCGATGGTGCATCAGACCGTCGTGCCACGCTCGGAGGTGGAGCGAGAAGCCGCCGAATCTCCGGACTCCGGCGCGGCCGACGAGCCGCAGGCCGCGAAAGCGACACGCGGCGGCGACGCACCCGCCCGTTCCACGGCGGAGGGCAAGTCCGGCTGGGGCGCGGCGGTACTGCGGTATGCCGCGCTGCTGGCTCCGGGGGTCGCGGCCGGAACCCTGGTGCTGGTGGTCGTTTTCGCCGACCAGACGCTGGCCACCGTCATGGAGGCGACGCGGGTGCGCACGCTGGTCGGGCCGAACGTGGCCTGGTTCGACGAGCGCACACGGTGGGATTCGCTGCTCATGCTCTCCCCCGACGGCTCGCTGTCCCGGCGCTTCGGGGTGCTGATCATGCTGCTCTGCCTCGGTGTGTGCGTGCTGGTGATGCTGCGCAAGAACGGGCGGATTCCGGGCACCTCGCGCGGACCGTCGGCGCGGATTCTCGGCATCGTGTTCATGTCGCTGTTCCTCATGATGTTCACCCCCACCAAGTGGACCCACCACTTCGGCGTGTACGCGGGGCTGGCGGGCTCGCTGGCCGCGCTCACCGCGGTCGCGGTGGGCGTCAACGGGATTCGCTCGCCGCGCAATCGCTCGCTGTTCACGGCGGCGGTGTTCTTCCTGCTCGCCATCACCTTCACCGGGTCCAACGGCTGGTGGTACGTGTCCAGCTACGGTGTCCCGTGGTGGGACAAGGCGCCGTCCATCGCCGGCAAGGGTTTCTCGACGCTGTTCCTCGGGCTCGCGGTGGTGTTCCTACTCGTCGCGCTGATCCAGCACTACCGGCAGCCGTACGCGAAAACCCCACGCGGGGTGCGGCGTTTCGACAAGTTCGCCACCATGCCGCTGACCATCGCGGCGGCCGCGCTGGTGGTGTTCGAGGTGGCGTCGCTGGCCAAGGCCGCCGTCACCCAGTACCCGGCCTACTCCATCGCCGAGTCGAATCTGCGTGCGCTGGGCGGGGATTCGTGCGCGCTGGCCAATGAGGTGCTGGTGGAGACCGATACCGCCGATTCGCTGCTGCATCCCTTCGACGGGTCGCCCGCCGACGGATTGAACGCCGAGAACACCGGTTTCGCCCCCGACGGGGTGGCTGCCGACCTCACCGCCGACGAGGAGGAGACGGTCACCGGCAGCGCCAATTCCGTCGGCACCGAGGACAACAAGACCAGCAACACCACCGGCGCGGGCACCGGCGGCGGCAGCCGCCAGCAGGCCGGGATCAACGGCTCGAATGTGGCGCTGCCCTTCGGGCTCGACCCGTCACGCACCCCGGTCCTGGGCAGCTACACCCAGGACGAGCAGCGGATCGCCGACCTCACCACGCACTGGTACCGGCTGGATCTGACCGACAGCATGCGCGACGACCCGGCCTACCGGGTGCTCGTGGTCACCGCCGCCGGTCGCATCCGCTACATCGACGCCGACGGCGTCGAAACCTACGGCCAGGACCTGTGGGTGGAATACGGCACCCGTGCCGACGACGGCACCGTGACCGATGTCGGGCGCATCCGACCCATCGACATCGGCCCCGCACCCTCCTGGCGCAACCTGCGGGTGCCGCTGCGCGATATTCCGGCCTCGGCCAACGCCGTTCGCCTGGTCGCCCACGACGCCGACATCACCCAGAAGCAGTGGCTGGCGGTCACCCCGCCGCGCCTGCCCAAGCTGGCCACCCTCGACGCGGTCGTCGGCCGCACCGCCCCGGTGCTGGAGGACTGGCATGTCGGCCTCGCCTTCCCGTGCCAGCGCCCCTTCGACCACCACGACGGCGTCGCCGAGGTCCCGCGGTGGCGCATCATGCCCGACCGGGTCGGCTCCGACGCCTCCAACGCGTGGCAGGACGATATCGGCGGCGGCCCCCTGGGCTGGACCGAGCTGCTCCTGAAAGCCCAGACCGTGCCCACCTATCTCGACGACGACTGGGGACGGGACTGGGGTTCGCTGGAGAAGTTCACGCCGTACGTGAGCGACGCCGAACCGGCGGAACTGGACGTCACGGTGCAGACGCGTTCCGGGCTGGCGGACGACGCCCCGATCCGGGCGCGGTGAGTCGAGGCCGAATCGATCGGCGTTGTCGGTGGGCACCCGGTGGGCTGGTCGATCAGGTCCGCGCTGATGGGTCGTGCGCGGATCAAGCTCGCCACGGCGACACCGGCCGATTCGGCGAGCGGCGCGCGTCCGGCACCGACGACCCGCGCTGAACTCCGTCGACTGACTCCTGACCAGACGCCGAGCCTCGCTCCGAGGCCGCGTTGACCTGGAGGTTCGCCGGGCGACTCCGCGAGTATTTCCGGCTGGAATCAACTTGCCCCGGTATACGTCCCGCAACGGCCCAGTGAACGCGGTCACTCACGGTGTTCCCAGATACCATCTCTCTCCGTGCCCGACGCCACCGCCGCTGTTCTGACCAAGCCGACACCGCCCGAGACGCCCGCCGCGACGCCGCGTGACTTCCGCACCGCGAAGCTCATCGCGATAGTCGCGGGCGTGCTCGGCGCGCTGCTCGCGCTGGCCACGCCGTTCCTGCCCGTCAAGCAGACGACGGCGGTGATCGACTGGCCGCAGAACGGGACGCTGGGCAATATCCAAGCGCCGCTCATGTCGCAGGTGCCCATCGACCTGGATGTGAGCATCCCCTGCGCGGCGGTGACGCAGCTGGCCGATCCACGGGGTGGGATCCTGCTGTCGACCGCGCCGCCACAGGGGCGGGAGGCCGACCTGCAGGCGCTGTTCGTGCGGGTGTCGGGCGAGACCGTGGATGTGGTGGACCGCAATGCGGTGGTGGCGTCCGCGCAGCGGTCCGAGATGAGCGACTGCTCGCAGATCGTCATCACCTCCGACCGCACGCGCACCCACGCGAAATTCGAGGGCCTGACCCGGACCGTCGAGCGGCCGGTGCCCGGCGGCGGCACCGAGACCGTGGTGGTGCCGCTGGAGGGACAGCTGCTCGGTGATCTGCGGCCGCAGGTGGTCGGCGTGTTCACCGATATGGTCGGCGAGGTCCCGGCTGGACTGGCCTTCACGATGACCGTGGATTCGCGGTTCTCCTCCACGCCGACCGTGGTGAAACTGGTCGCGCTCATCGGCGCGGTGCTGCTCACCCTGATCGCCATGGGAGCGCTGGGTGTCCTCGACACCGCCGACGGGCGCGGGCACCGGCGCATCTTCCCGCGGCACTGGCTCGAGCCCACCTGGGCGGACGGCGCGGTGATCGGCACCCTCACACTGTGGCATTTCGTCGGCGCGAACACCTCCGACGACGGCTACATCCTCACCATGACCCGGGTCGCGCCGCACGCGGGCTACATGGCCAACTACTTCCGCTGGTACGGCGTGCCCGAAGCGCCGTTCGGCTGGTACTACTACGTCATCCAGGCGTTCGCCGAAATCTCCACCGCCAGTGCGTGGGTGCGGATTCCGGCGCTGCTGTGCGGCATCCTCTGCTGGCTGGTGATCAGCCGCGAGGTGGTGCCGCGGCTGGGGCGCGGGGTGCGCAACTCCAAGGTGGCGCTGTGGACCGGTGGACTGGTGTTCCTGGCGTTCTGGCTGCCCTACGACAACGGCCTGCGCTCGGAGCCCATCGTGGCCCTGGGCGCGCTGCTGACCTGGGTGTCCATCGAGCGGGCCATCGCCACCTCGCGGCTGCTGCCCGCGGCCGTCGCGGTCCTGATCGCTGCGTTCACATTGGCCGCCGCGCCCACCGGACTCATGTGCGTGGCGGCGCTGCTGGTCGCCATCCGGCCGCTGGTGCGGATCGTGGTGCGCAAACACCGGGAACTCGGCACCACCGCACTGCTCGCGCCCATCGCCGCGGCCGGATTCCTGGTGCTCGTCGTGGTCTTCGGCGACCAGACCTTCGCCGGAATCATGGAAGCCAATCGGGTGCGCCAGGCCACCGGCCCCAACCTGGCCTGGTACGAGGACTACCTGCGCTACTACTACCTGTTCGTGGAGACCGTGGACGGTTCGCTGTCGCGGCGGTTCGCGTTCCTGATCATGATCCTGTGTCTGATCACCACCCTGCTGGTGCTGCTGCGGCGGCGGCAGATCCCGGGTATCGCCAGCGCGCCGACCTGGCGGCTCATGGGCGTGGTCTTCGGAACCATCTTCTTCATGATGTTCAACCCGACCAAGTGGACGCACCACTTCGGCGCGTACGCGGGCATCGCGGGCTCGCTGGCGGCGGTGACGGCGGTGACGGTGTCGGCCACGGCGCTGCGGTCCCGCAAGAACCGGTCGGTGTTCCTGGCGGGGCTGCTGTTCACCCTCGCCGTCGCCTTCTCCGGCATCAACGGGTACTGGTACGTGTCCAGCTTCGGGGTGCCGTGGTTCGACAAGCGGGTGTCCCTGCAGGGCTACCAGTCCAACACCTTCATGCTCATCCTGTTCGGACTGGCGTTGGCGCTGGTGGCCTGGCAGTCGCTGCGCGAGGGCTACGCCAAACCGCCCGCCGACGCACGAAGCAAGCGCGGCAGGCGGATTCGCAAGTTCGCCGCCATCCCGCTCACCGTGGTGGCCGCGTTCATGGTGCTGTTCGAGGTGCTGTCACTGGTGAAGGGCGCGTACTCGCAGTACCCGGCGTACTCGCTGGCCCGGTCGAATATCGACGCGCTGGGCGGCAATTCGTGCGGACTCGCCAATGACGTACTGGTGGAAGCCGATCCGAACAGCGGCAACCTGCGACCCCTCATCGACCCGGAGCGGCCGCCGCTCAACGGTGACCCGCTCGCCGGGGAGAAGCCGGTCGGGTTCTCGCCCAATGGCATTCCCCAACAGCTCGACGCCGACGCCGTCGAGGTGAAGCCCGGCACCGGCAACACCTCCACCCAGACCATCGGCCCCGCCTTCGCCGAGGGCGAGAACGCCGGAACCGGCGGCGGACTGGGCGCGGAGGGCGTCAACGGCTCCATCGCGGCGCTGCCCTTCGGACTCGACCCGGCCACCACACCGGTGATGGGCAGCTGGCAGGACGGGGTGCAGCAGCCCGCCGAGTTGTATTCCAGCTGGTACGAACTGCCCGCCCGCTCCGCGGACGCGCCGCTGGTGGTCATGTCGGTGGCCGGACGCGTCATGTCCTTCGACGACACCGGGCGCATGACCTACGGCCAGGACCTGTTCCTGGACTACGGGCGGCGGCTGCCCGACGGCGGCGTCGAACAGCTCGGCTCGTACCGCCCGCGCGACATCGGTCCCGCGCCGTCCTGGCGGAATGTGCGGGTGCCGCTGGACGAACTGCCCGGCGACGTCGACGTGGTGCGCATCCACGCCAAGGACCCGATCCTCATCGGTGACCAGTGGCTGGCGTTCACCCCGCCGCGCGTGCCGAAGCTCCAGTCGCTCAACAACTACATCGGCGGCACCCAGCCGGTGCTGCTGGACTGGGCCGTCGGCCTCCAGTTCCCCTGCCAGCAGCCGTTCGACCACCGCTACGGCGTGGCGGAGGTCCCGAACTACCGCATCCTGCCGGACCGGCCGCTCGCCATCAGCTCCACCAATACCTGGCAGGCCGAGGAATTCGGTGGGCCGCTCGGCTTCTCGCAGATGATCGCAGGATCGGTCACCATCCCGACCTATCTGAAGGACGACTGGGCCCGCGACTGGGGTTCGCTGGAACGCTACGACCAGTTCTACCCGGCCACCCCGGCCGAGATCACCACCGGCACCGAAACCCGTTCCGGCTGGTGGAGTCCCGGCAAGATGCGGGTCTGAGTCGGGCGATTCAACGCTGCCCCGCGGCCACCGTTTCCCGGACCGCCGCCGCGACGGCGCGAAAGTCCTTGCGCAGCACGTGCGAATGGTTGCTCGACACCTTCGCACTGAGGCTGATGCGCGGGTTGCGGGCGCACACCGCGTCGAGGCTGGTGCGGATGCGTTCCTGCTCGTCACCGCGGCTGCCGAAGGACGTCCCCGAGGCCACCACATAGCGGGTCGGCACGGTGATGCCGTCCAGCACCGGACCGAGTTCACGCTCGCGGGAGAGCTTGCCGAGTTCGATATTGCTCTCGGCCTGCTGCGCCGCCGACATGCGCGGTGTCAGACCCGTCGGGCGCAGCAGCGGCATGACCCAGTTCAACCGCTTGAACAGCGTGCGGATCCGCTGCTCCATGGCGTCGTCCAGCCAGTCGTACGGGAACGCGCCGTCGACCAGCACCGCGCCCACGGCACGATCCGGATTGCGGGCGGCCCAGTGCGCGCCGACGAACGCACCGTAGGACCAGCCCACCACCAGCGCCCGCTCCACCCCCCGGGCGGCCAGCACGGCGTCCACGTCCCGGACGGCGGCCTCGAAGGAATAGTCGGCCGAACGCTTCGACTTGCCGCGCGCCCGCTCGTCATAGGTGATGTGCCGGAACTCGGCACCGAGTTCGGCGACGACCCGCTTCCAGTAGCCCTGGGTGGCGAACTGGCCGTTGAGATAGACCACGGGGATACCGGAACCGCCGGTATCGGTGACGGCCAGGGCGGTGTCCTCGACCGGCACCATGCCGGTCCAGGTCGACGTGATCGCGGTGGCTGCGGAGGTGTTGTTCTTCGTCATGACAACCACTCTCGGCATCCGGCCTGATGCCGAGCTGACACCGGCCTGATACGGCCGCTGACACCGGATTACGCCGGTCGGTGACACTCCTCCGATCGGCTCACGGTGACGGCGAACCCGTGGTGCTGCCGCACGGCGGGTTCGTGGATGTGCGGATGTTCAAGCCCGCGCTGCCGCTGCGGCAGCCGATCCGCCGCGCCGACCGTTCCCAATCCCTGAATCGGCGGCACTGGAGTTCACCGGGCGATATGGGCGACCCACTCGTACACCGGCAGGCTGCCCTCCGGCGTCTCCGCCCAGCGCGGCGTCACCTTGAACCGCTCGTAGCCGTCCTCGAAGGCCACCCGCAGTTCCACGCCCGGCGGGGTGATGGGGACGATCCGCGTCTTCAGGCCGTCGGGCCCGCCTTCGAGTACGGCCTTCGGTTTGCTACTCATAGCTGAAGGCTCTCATATGCGGGGCTATCGACTGACCGATTCCCGGTAATCCGGGGTGTCGGAGGGGGTAGCGCCCGCCGCGCTGACGCGCGGCGGGCGCGGGGAAAGTGGGAGGGCGCGCCGGACGCGGGCAAGGTGGCTCGCGTGCCGGACACGGGCAAAGCGGCTCGCGTGCCGAACGCGGGCAAAGCGGCTCGCGTGCCGAACGCGGGCAAAGCGGCTCGCACGCCGAACACAGGCAAAGCGGCTCGCACGCCGAACGCGGGCAAAGCGGCCTCGCACGCCGGGCACGGGCTGGCTTCTACAGCGGCAGCAGGTGGTGTTTGCGGGGGTTGCGGGCGACGGTCTTGTCGCGGAGCAGATGCAGCGCCCGGCGGATCTCCAGGCGGGTGGTGGCCGGTTCGATGACGGCGTCGATGTAGCCGCGTTCGGCCGCCACCCAGGGGGTGGCGACGGTGGCGTTGTAGAAGTCGATCATCTGCTGGCGGATGGCGGCGCGCTGCTCCTCGGGGGCCGCGTCGATGGTCTTCGCGCCGATCAGGCTGACCGCGCTCTCCGCGCCCATGACCGCGATGCGGGCGGTCGGCCAGGCCAGATTGACATCCGCGCCGAGCTGCTTTGATCCCATGACGGCGTAGCCGCCGCCGTACGACTTTCGGATCACCACGGTCACCTTGGGGACGGTGGCTTCGACGAAGGCGAACAGGAATCGGCCGCCGCGCTTGATGACGCCGATCTTCTCCTGCTCGACCCCGGGTAGGAAGCCCGGCGTGTCCACCACGAACACCAGCGGGATCTCGAAGGCGTCGCAGAGCCGGATGAAATGGGCGGCCTTGTCGGACGCGCGGGCGTCCAGCGCACCCGCGTACACCATCGGCTGATTCGCGACCACACCCACACTGCGGCCGTCCACCCGGGCGAACCCGCAGATCATGTTCTTGCCCGCCGACTCACCGAACTCGTGGAAATCGCCGTCGTCGAAGATGCGCAACAGGATCTCGTGCATGTCGTACCCGGCATTGTCGGCGTCGGGCACGATCGAGTTCAGTTCCAGATCGGTTTCGGTGATCTCCGGCTCCAGGCCCGGATTCACGATCGGCGCCAACTCCTGGCAGCTCGACGGCAGATACGACAGATACTCGCGCACCCACTGGAACGCCGCCGCCTCGTCCTTGGCGACATGGTGGATATTGCCGTACTGCGCCTGGCTGTGCGCGCCGCCGAGCTCCTCGAGACTCACATCCTCGCCGGTGACCTCGCGAATCACCTTGGGGCCGGTGACGAACATGTAGGCGGCCTCGGTCGCCACCACCACATCGGTATTGATCGGCGCGTACACCGCGCCGCCGGCACAGCTGCCCAGAATCATGGAGATCTGCGGCACCAGACCCGACAGCGGCTCCTGACGGCGGCCCAGCTCGGCGTACCAGGCCAGCGACGTCACCGCCTCCTGCACGCGTGCGCCGCCGGAATCGTTGATGCCCACCACCGGACAACCCACCTTGGCGGCGAACTCCATGATGCCCGCGACCTTGCGGCCGAACATCTCACCGACCGAACCGCCGTACACGGTCTGGTCGTGGGAGAACACCGCCACCGGGCGGCCGTCGACGAGACCGTGCCCGGTGACGACGCCGTCGCCGTACAGCGCCTTCTTGTCACCGGGATTGCGAACCAGCGCACCGATTTCCACGAAGGAGCCCGGATCGAGCAGCATATTGATCCGGTCGCGGGCGGAAGGGATACCCTTGCGCGCCCGCTTCGCGACTCCCGCTTCACCCGCCGGTTCCCTCGCGACGTCCAGCTTCTGTCGCAGGTCGGCGAGTTTCTCGGCGGTAGTGCTCACTGGTCTCCTTTCGCGAAACCTAGTTCGCGGAATCGATCTCGGTCAGCTTCTTCGTCAGGTCGGCACCGATGGTGGCGATGCGGGGTTCGTCGATGATCTGGAGGTGGTCACCCGGGATGTGGATGATCTCCAGATTCGGGATGTGCTCATCCCAGCCGCCATTCGGCTTACGGTCGCCGAATCGCGGTTCCAGTTCGATGATCCCGTCGTGGTAGCGGTCGGCGAGGTAAAGAACCACGTGACCTTCGTAACGCGACGGAGTGACCTGCTGGAGTTCGCGATTCTCGATCCACGACTGCTTCTGATGCTCGAGCACCCCACCCGGGATGTCGACGCCCGCGAATTTCACCAGTTCGATGATGATCTGGTACTGCTCCTCGTCGCTGGCGGCGGCCAGTTCCTCGATCTGCTCGTCGTCCAGTTCGCCCTGGAAGCCGTAGGTCTTCTGGGCGAACGCCTGGAAGCGCCGAATCCGCGCCACCCGGGCCTCGGGCGAATTGTCCTCGGGCTCGGTCGGAATCGCGAGGTCGATCAGACCCACCAGGCGCACATCCGCGCCCTCGGCACGCATGATCTGGGCGACCGTCAGCGCGAACACCGCACCCAGCGACCAGCCGTAGAAGACGTACGGGCCATCCGGCTGGATCTTGCGGATCTCCGGAATGTACTGGCGGGCACGCTCTTCGATCGAACCCTCGGCCCGTTCGAAGCCGTACATGGGCGTATTGGCCGGAAGGCGCTTCAGCAGCGGCTCGTAGACCAGGGTGTTGCCGCCGGACGGGTGGAAGACGAAGACCGGCAACGCATCCGAGCCGGGCTCCTTCGCGCGCAGGGTGCGCACGAAGCCGTCCACGTCGGCCTTGTCCTGGAAGCCGCGCACGATATCGGCCATCTTCTCGATGGTTTCGGCGTCGCGCAGCTCGTCGATGTCGATCTGGGCCTTGACGCGTTCCGACAGGCGGGCTGCCAGCTTCTCCATTGTCTGGTCGTCCAGGATCGGCAGGGCATTGAAGATGCCGCCTGCCGACTTGCCGGTCACCACGGCCCAGGTGGCATAGGTGAGGCGTTCGGCCGCGTCGCGCGGGGGGACGTTGTCCTTGTCGGTTTCCGCTGCCGGAGGGGCGGCCTCGAAGGTGTCCGGTTGGGAATCGCTCTCGCTCGGAGTGTGCTGCGCTTGCCCACCCTGCGCCCCTGGCGCAGACTGCCCAAGCGCAGCGGTGTCGGGGGCAGGCTGGCCCGCCGCGGCGTCATCCGCGGCAGGCTGGCCCGACGCGGGGGTGTCCGCGGCAGACTGGTCGGGTGCGGCGGCACCGTCGGGGTTGCCGAGGGCGGCGGCCAGGGGGTCTACGCCGGTGGCCATGGCGGCGCGGGCGGCGGAGACGAAGTCGGCGTCGACCGCGAGTTCGCCTTCGCCGGAGGCTTGGCGGGCGGCCAGGGCGGCGACCTCGTCGCGGTGTTCGATGGCGTAGCGCAGCACCTTGCCGACCTCGAGGAGGTTGGCGTCGCGGACCGCTTGCACCTGGAGTTGCGGGATGTCGAATTCGTATTCGACGCGGTTCTTGATGCGCATGGCCATCAGGGAGTCGAGGCCGAGTTCCATGAGGGGGATCTCCATGGGGAGGTCCTCCACGGCGTAGCCCATGGATTCGGCGACGATGATGGCCAGGCGGTCCTCGATGGTCTGGGAACCGTTGGGATCCCAGCGCTCACCCGCGGCCGCGACCACCGCGACCTCGGCGGGGGCCGACTCGGCCGCCTGCTGGACCGGTTGCGCGGCAACGGGTTCCGGCAGCGGGGCACCCGAGGTCACGACACCGTCGAAGAGCAGCGTGAACGAGTTGCCCACCTTGGCGTGCACCTGCGCCGCCGCGCCACCCGGGTAGGGGGTGAGCGTGGTGGTGAGGGTACCCGCCGCCGGGATGGGGCCGTAGGCGTAGGACGCACCGGCCTGCACGTCCGAGAACACCTGCGCGGCAGCGGCTTTCACCAGTGCGCCGAGATCGGTGACGGCAGCGGCCTGCACCTCCCACACGTGGCGGCCGTCGGGCAGCGACACGTGCGCGCCCGGCACCCGGGTATTGCCGGAGCCCGACGCCAGCGCCACCTTGGGCCAGTACTCCTTGCGTACGAACGCCGTCCGCGGAATATCCGCGTAGTCGCCCGCGGGCAGCAGCGACGGCAGGTCCACCCGGTGGCCGTTGACGTACAGCTGGGCGAGCGCGGCGACGACGGCCGCCGACTCGTCCTCCTTGCGCTTCAGGGTCGGGATGAGCGCGGCATTGTGCACGCCCGCCGCGTACGTGGTGCCCAGCACCTGCATGAGCGCGACCGAGTTCGGGGCCAGCTCCAGGAAGGTGGTGATACCGGTGTCCACCGCCTGGCGCACGGCATTGGTGAAGTACACCGAGCCGCGCATATTGGTGACCCAGTAGTCCACATCGTGCACGGGGGCGTGGCCCGCGCGGTACACGGTGTCCTTGTGGGCGGTCGAGTACAGGTCCACCTTCAGCTTGGTCGGCTCGATACCGGCCAGCTCGGCGGCGAGTTCGCCCAGCAGCACATCCATCTGGGAGGTGTGGCCCGCGCCGCGGGTCTGGAGCACGCGGGCGAACTTGCCCTGCTCCTCCACCTTGGCGACGATGGCGTGCACCTGATCCGGCGGGCCGCCGATCACGGTATTGGTCGGCGCGGCGTACACCGCGACCTCCACATCCGGATACTCCGGCAGCATGGCCTCGATATCGGTGGCGCTCAGCTCGACCAGCGCCATATTGCGCACCTGGTCGTCGGTGATCATGGCCTCGCCCTCGCCCATGAGGCGACCGCGCGAGCAGATCACCCGGACGGCGTCCTCCAGGTTCATGCCGCCGGAGATATAGGCCCCGGCGACCTCACCCTGCGAATGGCCGACCACGCCCGCGGGTTCCGCGCCGTGGGCGCGCAGCACGGCCGCCAGACCCACCTGAATGGTGAAGGTGCCGACCTGACCGGTGCCGATATCCCAGTCCTGGGCGTCGTCGAGGATCATCTCCTTGACCGAATACCCGGCCTCGTCCACCACGAGTTCGTCGACCTGGTCGACGGTCTCGCGGAAGATGCGGTTCTCCTGGTAGAGCTGCTTTCCCATCTTCCGGTGCTGCGCGCCGAAACCGGCCATCACCCACAGCGGGCCCTCGGCCGCCGGGGAATCGGCGGTGAAGACGCCCGGGCCGGGCTTACCGGCTGCGATGGCGCGCAGGCCCGCGATCGCCTCGTCGCGGTTCTTAGCGATGACGACGCCGCGCGAACGCTGGTGGCTGCGCTTGGCCAGTGCCCGGGCCACATCCTCGAGCGGGGTGTTCTCGCCCGCGTCGCTCTCCAGCCAGTCGGCGAGATCGGCGGCGGCGCGCTTACGGCGCGAGGGCAGGTACGCCGACACCGGCAGGATCACCGGCAGCGGCTCGTCACGTTCGGCCCATTCCGGCTCGGGCGCGGCGGCTTCCACCAGCTTCTCGGCCTCGGCCAGCACGTCGGTGGCCTCGTTGTCGAGTCCGGAGCTGTCGAGGCCGGAGCTGTCGAGATCGGCGGTGCCGCCGCTCTCCGGAACGGCCGGGGTGGGCACGTACTCCTGGATGACCACGTGGGCGTTGGTGCCGCCGAAACCGAAGCCGGAGACACCGATGGTGGCCTTGCCGCTGTAGCGCGGGAACTCGGTCGGCTGCTCGACGACCTTCAGGTGCGCCTGGTCGAACGGGATGTACGGGTTCGGCCCGGCGAAGTTGATATTCGGCGGAATGACATTGTGCTGCAACGCCATAATGATCTTGGCGAGGCTGGCCGCACCGGCTCCCGATTCCAGGTGGCCGAAGTTGGTCTTGGCCGAACCGAGCAGGGCGGGCTTGTCGGCCTCGCGACCGCGACCCACCACCCGGCCCAGGGCGTCGGCCTCGATGGGATCGCCGATCAGGGTGCCGGTGCCGTGCGCCTCGATGTAGTCGACGGTGGAGGGCGCGATACCGGCATCGCGGTAGGCGCGGCGCAGCACGTCGGCCTGCGCGTCCGGGTTCGGCGCGAAGATGCCGTTGGAGCGGCCGTCATTGTTGACGGCCGAGCCCTTGATGACCGCGTAGATCTTGTCGCCGTCGCGTTCGGCGTCGGCCAGGCGCTTGAGCACCACCAGGCCCGCGCCCTCGGAGCGGACCATGCCGTCGGCATCAGAAGAGAACGCCTTGATGTGGCCGTCCTTGGCGACCGCGCCGTTGATATCGAAACCGAGGCTGGCCATCGGGGCGAGAATCATGTTCACGCCACCGGCCAGCGCCACATCGGAATCGCCGTTGCGCAGCGACCGCACCGCGTCGTGCACCGCCACCAGCGTGGAGGAGCAGGCGGTGTCGATGGTCACCGACGGGCCGCGGAAGTCGAAGAAGTAGGAGACGCGGTTGGCGATGATGCCCGTGGACGCGCCCAGCAGGGCGTACGCCTCGGCCGACAGGGGCACGTTCGGATCGGGCTCCTTACCCAGACCCAGCGCCGTGACCAGCATGAAGTCGCTGGTCGACGAGCCGATGAAGACACCGACCGGGCCGCCCTTGAGATCGCTCGCGGGAATCCGCGCGTGCTCCAGGGCTTCCCAGGTCAGCTCCATCATGAGCCGCTGCTGCGGATCGACGCGCTCCACCTCGATGGGCGACATGGCGAAGAACTCCGCGTCGAAGCCCTTCACCACGTCCTGATCGAGGTAGCCGCCCTTGGTATTGCCGTTCTCGATGGCGGCCAGGGCCTGCGGGTCGGATTTGAACTCGTCCCAGCGGCCCTCGGGTAGGTCGCGAATGGCGTCGCCGCCATTGAGAATGAATTCCCAGGTCGACTCGGGTGTATCCCCGGCACCCGGCAGTCGGGTCGACAGGCCGACAATGGCGATGTCGTGCGCCTCCCCCGGCTGATATCCGGCGGTATAGAAGGAATCGTCCGGCGTGTCCTCCGGCGCGTCCGGCTCACCGTTGATGATCCGCTCGGCCAGTGAGGCGATGGTCGGATGCTGGTAGACGATGGTCGCGTTCAGCACCACCCCCGTGAGGTCCTCGATATCGCCGCCGAGGGCGAGCGCGTCGCGGGAGGCGAGGCCGAACTCCTCCATCGGCCGGTCCACCGTGATGTTCTCGATGGGCTGACCGGTGGCGTCGGCCACCCAGCGCCGCAACCATTCTCGCAGCTCAGCCACCGACATATCGGTGCCTGCGGCCCGTTCGACAGTCGCGGTCGCCTCGGTTGCCGCGGACTCGATCGTCTCGGTGGGGACGTTGCCCTCGTTCTCAGCCATCAGTTCTTCAAGCTACCTGTCTGCGTCGGGTGCACGGCACTGAATGCAGTGAATGGCGCGGGCCACACGACCCGCGCCATTGCGTATGAGGCTTACGCCTCACTCCTCGTCTGGTGCATCGGGGAAAGCTTGCTGCGTGTAACCACCACGCAGTGTGCCCTCCAGATATGCCGCCTTGCACGCGCGGCGCGCGATCTTGCCGCTGGAGGTGCGCGGAATCGAGCCCGCCGGAACGAGCAGGATGTCGCGGGCGGTCACGCCGTGCCGCTGCGAGACCGCCGCGCGCACCGCGTCGGCGATCGGCTGCGGATCGGCCTTGCCCGCGCCCGGACCGCGCTCGGCCACGATGACCAGCTGTTCGGACGCGTCGTCGGCGTCGAAGGACAGGCCCGAATGGCTGTCGGCGGCAAAGACTTCGGCGGGCAGCTGATTCGCCGGGACGGCGAAGGCGGCGACGAAACCCGGACGCAGCGCGGTGGACGCCTCCTGCGCGGAGAACTCCAGGTCCTGCGGGTAGTGGTTGCGGCCGTCCACGATCACCAGGTCCTTGACGCGGCCGGTGATGTAGAGCTCGCCGTCGATGTACACGCCGTAGTCGCCGGTGCGCATCCAGTGCGCGTCGTCCGGGGTGCCCTCGGCGTGGCTGCCCTCGGGCAGGCGGCGCACCAGGCGGTTACGGAAGGTGTTCTGGGTCTCGTCCTCGCGACCCCAGTAGCCGATGCCGATGTTGTTGCCGTGCAGCCAGATCTCGCCGACGCGGCCCTCGGGCAGCTCCAGCGCGCCCTCGGGGTCGTCGATGGTCTCGGCGTCGACGATGGTGGCCCACTGCGAATGCGCGACGTAACCGCAGCTCACCTGGGCGATGGAGTTGGGCGTGCCCTGCTCCACCTTCTTGACACGGCCCGCGTTGAGCTCGTCACGGTCGACGTAGATGACCTTGGCCTCGTCCTCGTGGCGGGTGGCCGACACGAACAGGGTGGCCTCGGCCATGCCGTAGCAGGGCTTGATGGCCGTCTTGGGCAGGCCGTACGGGGCGAACGCCTCGTTGAACTTCTTCATCGAGGAGACCGTCACCGGCTCGGAACCGTTGATCAGGCCGATGACATTCGACAGGTCCAGCGTCTCGCCGTTCTTCGGGCGACCCCGCGCGGCGGCGTGCTCGAAGGCGAAATTCGGTGCCGCGGCGAACGTTCCGGCCCCGTCGGCGACGGCCGCGAGCTCGTTGATCCAGCGCGAGGGACGGCGCACGAACGCCGACGGCGACATGATGGTGATGTACTTGCCGCCCACGGCGGGCAGGATCACCGTCAGCAGACCCATGTCGTGGAACAGCGGCAGCCAGGTGACGCCGCGGGAATTCCAGTTCAGATCCAGGGCGTGCACCATCTGCAGCAGGTTGGTGCCGACGGCGCGGTGGGTGATCTCCACACCGGCCGGGACGCGCGTGGAACCCGAGGTGTACTGCAGGTACGCGATGTCGTCCACGGTGATGTCCGGACGCACCCAGGTCTCGCCGACGCTGTCGGGGATGGCGTCGACGGCGATGATGCGCGGACGCTGGGCGGCGGGCAGGGCGCGGAAGAACTGGCGAACACCGGCGGCGGAGGAGCTGGCCGTCAGGATCGCGGAGGGGGTGCAGTCGCCGAGCACGGCGTGCAGGCGGTCGGTGTGGCCCGGCTCGTCCGGATCGAACAGCGGCACCGAGATGCAGCCCGCGTAGATGGCGGCGAAGAAGGAGATGACGTAATCCAGCCCCTGGGGGGCGAGGATCGCGACCCGATCGCCCTCCTTGGTCACCTGCTGCAGTCGGGCGGCCACCGCGCGCAGCCGCGTGCCGAACTGGCTCCAGGTCAGGTCCTGGTACTCGCCGTCGCGCTCCCGCGAGTAGTCGATGTAGCGGTACGCCAGATCGTTGGCGTCGTTACCGATCGTGTGCTTCTCGACGTAATCGACCAGGGTCCGGCCCTCGGGAATCGTGATCTTCCCGGTTTCGTCCAGGTAGTCGTCGAAAGTCTCGTCCATTCCTTCTCCTCCGAGGCACACGAAGCAGGGGCGGCGATACGGCCGCTGTTACCTGTGAGGCCCCGACTCTCTTTCGCCCGCCGGTGCTCTAACGTGCAAGAGCCAACCTGCAGAATTCTGTTGCGGTCTGCGCGGTGACCGCCTATTGGCTAGATGTACTCAAACCAGGGACATGTTACAGAGCAGGCGCCGGACCAGTGTCCGGAGCGATCCGATCTGCCTGCTCACTCATGTCGCAACAAGGGGATCACCGGTGCGAATGCCTCCATCTGAGTGGGAAATACGCCCACGTAGGACATGGATGTGAGTTGCCGCACCCGGCGGATGTGGTCGGCGATCTGCTCGTGGGTGCCGATCGCCACATACGGTGACTCGAGGATCTGCTCCACCGACAGCCGTACGTCCACATCCAGGTTCGGATGCAGGCCCTTGTCGATCGCGTCGAGCGCCATGGCGGCGGCGCGCTCCCGATCGTCGGTGACGATCACCGCGGTGATCGCCCAGTTCAATTCGATCTCCGGGAAGCGCGGCCCGGCCGCCTCCCGGATGATCCGCACCCGCTCGACGGTTCGGTCGAGCGTGATACCGGACAGCAGCATCCGTCCTTCGGGTGTGGTGGGCGGCACCACCGAGATGATGTCGGCGTGCCGGGCCGCCAGGCGCAGCAGGCGCGGTCCGCCGCCACCGGTGGCCAGCGGGGGACGCGGGCCCTGCCGCGGTCGCGGCGCACCCCTGATCCCCCGCACCCGGTAGTGCTTGCCCTCGAAGTGACATTCCTGACCGCGCAGCAGCACGTCCAGGATCGTCAGGGTCTCGTCCAAGCGCTCCAGTCGCACCGCGGGTGCGTCGAAGTCGATGCCCGCCGCGTCGAAGTCGTCGGCCAGCCAGCCCGCGCCCACACCCAGCTCCAACCGGCCCCGGGACAGCACATCCAGGGTGGCGGCCTCCTTGGCCAGCACCACCGGATGCCGAAAACCGTTGGCCAGCATCGAGGTTCCGAGCCGGATTCGGTCCGTGGCCACCGCCAGGGCACCGAGGGCAGCGATCGGACCCACCTGGGGACCCAGGGCATCGGGTACGGCGAACGCGTCGTATCCGAAATCCTCGGCCCGCTGCGCGAGCTTGATGAACTTGCGCGCCCCGCCTTCGGACGGGTTACCCTCGCCGGCCGCCGCGAAGCGGAATGCCCGCGGCGGTGTACTCGGCACGGTCTCGCGACCGGCCGGTACGGCGACTCCTGTCATTGAACTGATGCTCCTGGCTGAGATCGATTGCTCTGCGCCGCCGGGCCTCATCGACCGGCGTCACAATCTCGGAGCACTTTACAGGTTGTGCGCCAAACCACGGGGTCGGTCGACGGGCGCAAGCCCCCAATACGGAGGGTTGTTCGCCACAGCGCCCCGACCAGGTGGTTCCGGTCACGAATGCGGTGGATGCGGAGCGCCCTCGATGAGCCCGGCCGCCCAGTTCACCGTCCACTGGGTGGCGGTGGTGCCGCTGTCGTCCACCACGTACCCGTTGTAGAGGCTGTGCACCGGGTTCCCGGCCGCGCGCACCAGGGTGCCGACGCTGCTGAGGAAATTGACCGGGTTCAGCGCCTGATCCGGGGAATCGCAGATGAGGTCGCCCGGGGCGCAGATGGTGTAGGTGCGGTCGGCCAGCTTGCCGAAGCCGGGCCGCGGTCCGGTCATGGTGATGCCGGGGACGTTCAGGCCCTTGAGCGCGACCTCCGCGCCCACCCCGGGCGGGGCATTGCCGATTTCGATGGCCTGTCCCGGCCCGTCGACCCGGCGGCCGTCGGCGAGCACGGTCACGCCGAGCACCTTGTCGGCGGGCACCGGGCCCTTGCCCGCGCCGATATCCGCGGCCACGTCACCGGCGATCACGGCACCCTGCGAGAAGCCCGCGATCACGTAGGTGGTGAGCGGACAGTCCCGATGGGTCTGCGCCAGCTTGTCGGTGGCGCGGGCGATGCCCTCGGAGCGGCTCTTGTTGTAGGACTGCTGACCGTCCGGCGGAATGGCGATGGGATTGGAGAACTGCGCCACGTACGGGACGGTGTAGACCTCCACCCGGTCGTTCGGGAACCGCTCCCGGATCGGGTTGGAGATGTTCAGCATGAGCGAGATCGGATTGGCCGACGGGTTGTAGGGGTCGTCGTCGCTCGACGACTCCCAGGTGCCCGGCACCGACAGCATCAGCACATCCGGGCAGGACGCGGGCTGGGAGGTCGGCTCCTTCGGCCCGGGCGGTGTCGGGCCGGGCAGGCGCAGCCGCCCCGCCAGCAGGTACCACAGCAGGATCACCACGACGATGATCAGTGCGACCACCGCCAGGAACAGCAGGCATCCCGCCGGTGCGGACCGGCGTGCGGAGCGGCGGCGCGGGGTCACCGGCAGTAACTCGCGGAGGCGACTTCGTAGTAGATCTTCCCGGCCTCCTCGACCGGCATCTTGCTCGGGTCGAAGGTGGGATCGGAGCCCGCGATGGCGGTCACGTAGGTGATGATCTGGTCCTCCGGCGCGCCTTCGGACTTGCCCTGGCACACCAGGTTGCCCGCGCTGAGCGCGATATCCGGGGAGGACGGAGTCACGCCGCGCTTCTTCAGTTCCTCGATGTAGGTCCTGTCCTTGTCGCTCAGCGCGGGCGCGTCGCTCTGCGGCGTGACGAATTCGGTCGGCACCGGCTGCGGACGTTCGGTGTTCTCCTCCGCCGGAGGCGCGGCCGATTCGGTCGACTGCGGCGATTCGGGGGCGGCCGACTCGGTGGTCGAGGGCGCCGCCGACGAGCTCGCCTGCGTGGTCGAGGACAGCGTGGGCGTGCTGGTCGCGGTCGAATCGTTATCGCCGCAGGCGGCCAGCAATCCGGCGGCGGCGCACGCCGCCACCACGCCGATCACTTTTCCACGGGTCCGTTGCATGAATTCGCTTCCTCGGATCTATCAGGGCACAGATGTCCAGGGGCACAAGGTCGCCACCAGGCTAGCGGCAAGGTAGCGAGAAGTGTTGCCCAGCAAAACGACCCTCATGCGATTCTCAGAGCTACCACACGCGGTGACCTGCGTCATTCCACGGACCGGGCGGACATGACACGGCAGTGTGTCGACCACGCCTCGCACCGGCTGTCCGGGCGCGCACCGCGAGTCAGGGAGTGCGCTGCGGCGCGGTCGCCGGGGGAATGTCGAGCACCACGGCCGGACCGCCCGGTGTCGCGGGCGGAATGTCGAGTACGACGGCGGGCGCGGGTCCCGGCTCGGGCATGGCGTTCGGGGGTGCGGCGGCCGGAGCCGGGGTGAGAGGTTGCGGGGCGGCGGACGGCACCTCCGGCGGGGGTGACTGCGGCACCGCGGCAGGCGGCTGCGGCACGATCACCTCGGGTGGGGCGGGCGTGGCAGCCGAGGGCTCGGCCGAGGTGGTATCGGGGGCGGGCGCGGCCGCCGAAGGCTGCGGCACAACGGCTTCGGACACCGCCGCACCGGATCCGGCGACTTCGGACGCGGCTACCTCGGACGCGGCTACCTCGGACGCGGCTACCTCGGACGCGGCGGGTGCGGCGGCCGGAGCAGTCGCCACGCCGGGCTGCGTGGCGGCCGGAGCGGCCGGGTTCTCGTGGCCGGGTGACGGGGGAGCCGGGGCGGCCGGGTCCGGCTGTCGCTGGTCGTTCGGCGCGGGCGGGGGGCCGGGGAGGGCGATGGGGCGGCCGTCGAGGGCGACCACCTGGGCCTTGTCGTCCTTGACGACGATCGTGCCGAATTGGAAGGTCTGCTGGCTGCCGCCGGGGATCTGGGTTTCGTCGCCGGTCGGGAAGCCGAGTTGTCCGTTCTCGAAACCCAGTGCGCCCCAGGCGTCCATGACCGCGCCGTTGCGCACGCCCCACGCGCCCGACAGCGGGCTCCAGTAGATATTGCCGCCTTCGAACCGGCTCATCCGGCCGAAGTCCTTCAGGCCGACCTCCCCGGCGGTCGGGAAGCCGAAGACGCTGTTCTCGAAACCGAGCTGGGCGTACTTGCCGAGGATCAGCCCCTGCACCAGATGCGCGCCGGTCGCGGGGCTGAAGTACATCGGGCCGTGCTCGAAGCCCTGCACCACGCCGTCCTTGTGCGGGGTCGCCTGCTCGGCCCCGGTCGGATAACCGGCCGCGCCGCCCTCGTAGCCAAGCCGCGCCCACTCGTCGAGGATCGCGCCGCGCACCGGATGCGCCCCCGTCGCCGGGGTCCAGTAGATGAAGCCGTGCTGGAAGGGCTGGAAGCGACCGCGGCCGTCGGGCAGCGCCGCCTCACCGCCGGTCGGCATGCCCAGCCCGGAACCCGGTCCGGCCACGCCCTGGTAGCTGCCGCCGATCATGCCGCCGGTCGGGATCGCGCCGGTGGCCTGCGAGTAGAACACCTGTCCGCCGGTGAAGTCCTGGGCGATACCGCCGGGCACCTGGTATTCGCCGGTCAGGCAGCCGCCCAGCCAGTTGTTGGCCTGCACCGCCCCGGCGATCGCGCCGCCCACCGAGCAGTTGGCGGGTGTCGCGTCCACGCCGAGCGCCGCCGCGGCCTGCGGCCAGGACTGCCGCATCTCGAAATCCCAGTACGGCCAGGTGTGGGTGCCGGAGGCCCGGTAATTCACCTGCACCGGAATGCTGATCTTGTTGAGTTTGGCGACGAAATTCTGGGTCGTCAGCCGCGACAGCACCTCCAGGCCCATCCCGGCGTAATTGGTGGTGATGCCCGGAATATCGGAGAGCGGATCGGTCGCGCCCGCGGTGCCGCTGCCGCTGGAAACGTACAGGCTGATGTTCTTCAGCTGGTCCGCCAGCTGGTACGGATCATGCTCGGCCCACAGCGGACTCGTGGGCGGCCCGAACATGGCCTCGGAATCGAACCCGCCCGCGTCGCGCATGGCGAAATTCACCGCCTGCGGCATGCCGAGCGTGGTGAGGGTCAGGAATCCGGAGTAGGAGGCGGCGTGGCGCACCCAGCCGGGATTGCGCGCGGCCAGGAACATGGCCGCCGTTCCGCCCATCGAAAGGCCCTCCACGCCACGCACATTCGTGGCGCGCCACTGACCCTCCAGCAGCGGCGGGAGTTCCTTGGTCAGGAAGGTTTCCCACTTGTAGTTGTGGCCGTTGTTCGGTTGCAGCCAGTCGGCGTAGAAGCTGGACTGGCCGCCGACCGGCAGTACCACGGTCACGTTCTTGTCGGCGAAGAACTCGTCGGCGCTCGCGTCCTTGGTCCAGCCGTTCTCGTCGTCCTGGGCGCGCAGCCCGTCGAGCATGTACAGCACCGGGAACTTGGCGTCCGGGCGGGTGTTCCAGTCCCGCGCCAGCAGCAGCTGTATCTGCACCGCCTCGTTCATGGCGGGTGAATGCACCCACAGCGCCACGCGCCGGTCGGTCAGCCACACCGCCCGCTGCACGGTCGCCGGAGCCGATACGGCGGCCTCGGGGGCGGCCACGACCGGACCCGCGACGGCGATCCCCGCCGCCAACGGCAGCAGAGCGACGGCACAGGCGACCCAGCGCCGCGCCATTCTCGCCTCACGAACAACACCAGTCACAGGAGTGTTTGTACCTCCAAAAAGAGGAAAGACCGGGAAGACGCGCGGTAATCGGTCCCGGTTGGCGGAAGATGTCCAGGCCGAACCGCGCGCTCGGCGCAATTGCGACGCCGCCGCACCTACCGGTCCGCGTGGGGCATTCTCGATCCGCGGGAGACTTCCGCGAATCCGCGAGATACGAAAGCGGCGGCCGACCTCGATGTCGAGGTCGGCCGCCGCCTGCGTCCCGGTGTCGGACTATCGGACTCGCCGGACTATCAGACTCCGAGCGCGCGCAGGATATCCGGGCGGGCGTTCGCCAGCTGATCGCGCCAGTACAGCCAGGTGTGGGTACCGGTCGCCGGGAAGTCGTAGCGGGCGCCGATGCCCAGCTGACCCAGGCGAGCCTGGAACGCACGGGTGTTCACCAGCGACAGCGCCTCGAGCACCACGGCATTACCGGTATTGAACACGCCGATGGCCGAATTCGGGCGGTCGTACTGACCCGGCAGCGCGGAACCGGCCGAGATGTACATGGGCAGGTTCTTCAGCTGCGGCGCGAAGACGAAGGGGTCCATGCGCAGCCACTGCGGGCTCCACGGCGCGGCCATCGAGTCCACGTTGAAGCGGCCCGCGTCCAGCATGGCGATGCGGATGGCCTCGCGCATGCCCGGCGCGGAGATGTTCAGGTAGCCCGAGAACGAGGAGGCGTGCTTGAACTGCTCGCGATGGTAGGCGGCCATCATGAGGGCGGCCGAACCGCCCATGGACAGACCGGCGATGGCGTTGTTGGTGCGGGAGACGCCGTAGCCCTCCAGGAACTGCGGCAGCTCCTTGGTCAGGAAGGTCTCCCACTTGTAGGTGTACTTCTGGCCGTTGGTGTTCGACGGCGAGTACCAGTCGGTGTAGAAGCTGGACTGCCCGCCGACCGGCATGACGATGGTGACGTTGTCATTGGCGAACAGCTGGGGCGCACCGCCCTCGTCGGCATTGGCCCAGGCATTGCGATCGTCGCGGGCGCGCATACCGTCCAGGAGGTACAGCGCGGCGCTGCCGCCCTGGCTGGCCCACTGCACCTGGACCTTGATCGGGCCCATGCTGGACGGGACCATCAGTTCTTCGAAACCGCCCGCCGGGGCGCGCAATACCGGTCCGTGGACGGGTGCGGCGGTGGCGAGCGTCGGGGCCGCCACACCGGCGGCGAGCGGCAGTGCCAGCGCGGCCGCTCCGGCGGCCAGCATCCGCTTGCTCCAACCGCGGGTCGCGCCCCGCCGTCCCGACTCCACCCGCGCGGCGGTCCTGCCGAAACGCATGAATACTGCTCTCTTTCTGCTGTTGTGGCCGGTGCGCTCGGGCCGCTCGCACGGATCCCGACTCTCCATGCCAACGACGGCGCTACCACGATGTGGTCACACTTGCGCTCGCTGGACGATATTCGACCGTGATTGCCTTAGCAAGACCGAGCCAATCACGTGGCCGAAATCCGCCCACTCGATGACCGTTATCGTGCGGTGACCTTATCGTGGTTCGCACCAACTGTCGCGGCAAACGGAAAAACGTTACGGCTAACCGATGTTCGCACTCAGGTCCGGCAGCATCTTCAGAACCTGGTCCTGCCAGTAGAACCAGTTGTGGATGCCGTCCGAGGTGTAGTCGAAGTGGGCGTTGTGCGGACCGAGGCTGTCGAGTCGCGCCTGGAAGGCCCGGGTATTCGCCAGCGCGACGGTCTCCAGGCCCATGGCATTGCCGATGTGGTAGGCGTCGATGGGCTGGCGCACCTGATCCCGAGCACCGGGCAGTCCGTTTCCACACGATATCCACAGGCGGGTTCCATTGGCGCGCAGGCGTTCCGCGAAAACGAACGGATCGTTGCGCAGCCACAATTCACTCCACGGCGGACCCCACATGGCGTCGATGTTGTAGCCGCCCGCGTCCAGCATGGCCGCCCGCAACCCCTCCTTCATACCCGGCGCGGAAATATTGAGATAACCGGAATATGATGCGGCATAACGGAACTGATCCGGGTGGTAAGCCGCCAGCACCAGCGCCGCGCTGCCGCCCATGGACAGGCCGAACACCCCGTTGCCGCGCGGGTTGAAGCCCAGCCGGGCGGCGAGGGCATTGCGCAGGTCCCGGGTCAGGAAGGTTTCCCAGGCGTAGGTGGTCTGCTGGCCGTTGGTGTTGCTGGGCGCCACCCAGTCGGAATAGAAGCTGGACTGACCGCCCACCGGCATCACCACATTGATGTTCCACGCGGTCAGCACCCGCGAGACCTCGGTGTCTACCTCCCAGCCGGACAGATCGTTACGGGCCCGCAGGCCGTCGAGGGCGTACACCACCCGCTGGGTATTGCCGTCGGCCGCGCGGAAGATGCGCGACTTGATCGGCCCCATGCTGGAATCGACCCAGAAATCGAAGCCGGCCGGATTGAAGGCGGCCGAGGCGGGCGCACCCACCCCGCCCACCGCCGCCGCCAGCGGGACCGCCAGCGCGGCGACCGCCGCCGCCACCGTGGCACGTATGGAACTGGCACGTATGGAACCAAGACCGAACCGCATCACACTTCGCCCTCCGCCGATCATCGTTGACCGCAACCCGAAACGCACACGTCTTGCCGCTCAGCTAAGGCGCAGCGACCGCCGCGACCGCCGCCGAAACGCCTCCGGTTGCCGAATCGTGATAGTGCGCAAGGGGGCTGAACGAGAAAGATTTCAGCCGATATTCGCCGACAGGTCCGGAATCATGCGATACGCCTCGTCCTGCCAATTCGTCCAGGCGTGCAGGCCCACATTGGGGAATGAATAGACCACGTTCTGCGCTCCCAGCGACATCATGCGCACCTGGAACGCCCGGGTGTTCGCCAGCGCGAGCGCCTCCAGCGGCGCGCCGCGCACCACGCGATCGGCGGCCACGCCGAAAGGTTGCTGGAGATCCTGCTGCATGGGCACGCCGCTGCCCGCCGCGATCCACAAGCGGGTGTTGTTGGCGATCAGGGTGGGCGCGAAGACGAACGGGTCCATGCGCAGCCACTGCGGACCCCACGGCGGGGCCATGGAGTCGACGTTGTAGCCGCCCGCGTCGATCATGGCGGCGCGGATGGCCTCCCGCATACCGGGCGCGGAGATGTTCAGGTAGCCGGAGAACGAGCCCGCGAAGCTGAACTGGTCCGGGTGGTAGGCGGCCAGCGTCAGCGCCGCCGAACCGCCCATGGACAGGCCGAACGCGCCGTTGCGGTACGGATTGAAACCGAGACGGTCGCGCAGCGCCCAGCGCAGCTGGTTGGTCAGGAAGGTCTCCCACTCGTACCGGTAGCTCTTGCCCGGCCCGGCCATGAACGCCTCGGTCGCGCCCGAACCGCTGACCGAGCCCGCCGCGCCGGGCGGCACCCCGAAGAAGTTGCTGGGGGCGTTCCAGTCGGCGTAGAAGCTGGACTGGCCGCCCACCGGCATCACCACATTGATATTCCAGCTGGTCAACACCTGGGCGACATTGGTCTCGATCTCCCAGCCATTGAGCGTTTCCGGGGCGCGCATGCCGTCGAGGGCGTAGACGACGCGGTTGGTATTGCCGTCGGCCGCGCGGAAGATGCGGGATTTGATCGGACCCATGGCCGGGGAGTCCACCCAGAAGTCGAAGCCCGACGGGTCGAAGGCGGCGACCGCCTGCGGCGCCAGCGGCACGGAGATCCCCAGCGGCAGCAATAGCGCCGCCGCGATCCCCAATACCGATTTCCGCAACCTCGTACTACGCATCGACCTCGTCCTCCGTCCGAGCAGTCACCCGCGGTGGCCACCCCGGGCATCGTTTTCGAGCAGTTCTTCGAGCAGTGCAGATCATTCGAGCCGTTGTGACGCGCTCACTTGATCTTCGATACGAATCGAGTATCGGACGCCTGACCGATGTTGTTCCGCGTGTCGCCCCCGGCGAGTCTGGAACGAGACCGAATGCGAAACGGCCCCGTCATCGCCGGAATGCGATGCGGGGCCGTTCGAAATACCTGGCTGAACTCAGCCGATATTGGCGGACAGGTCCGGGATCATGCGGTTGACCTGGTCTTCCCAGTTGCGCCAGTTGTGGATGCCGAACGCCGGGAAGTCGTAGTGCACGTTGTTCGCGCCCAGGGTGGCCATGCGCACCTGGAAGGCGCGGGTATTGGCCAGGGCCAGGGCCTCCAGGCCCATGCCGTTCAGGGTGGAGAAGGCGACCGGGTCGCCGTTGGGCAGGCCGCTGGCTGCCGAGATCCACAGGCGGGTGTTGTTACCGACCAGGCGCGGCGCGAAGACGAACGGGTCCATGCGCAGCCACTGCGGCCCCCACGGCGGAGCCATGGCGTCCACGTTGTAGCCGCCCGCGTCGACCATGGCGATGCGAATGGCCTCCCGCATGCCCGGCGCGGAGATGTTCAGGTAGCCGGAGTACGAACCCGCGAAGCTGAACTGGTCCGGGTGGTAGGCGGCCAGGGTCAGCGCGCCGGAACCGCCCATGGACAGACCGAACACGCCATTGCGGTACGGACTGAAGCCCAGGCGGTCGCGCAGGGCGTTGCGCAGGTTCTGGGTGATGAACGTTTCCCACTTGTACGTGTAGCTCTTGCCCGGACCGCCCGCGGCGAGCTGCAGCGCGCCCGACCCCGAGGAGGAGCCCGACGCCGAACCCGAGGACCCCGAGGAGGAACCGGCGGGCAGGCCGAAGATGGTGCTGGGCGCGTTCCAGTCGGCGTAGAAGCTGGACTGGCCGCCGACCGGCATGACCACGTTGATATTGGCGGCGGTGAGGGACCGGGCGACCTCGGTGTCGATCTCCCAGCCGTTCAGGTCCTCGCGGGCGCGCATGCCGTCCAGGGCGTACACGACACGGTTGGTGTTGCCGTCGGCCGCGCGGAAGACACGCGACTTGATGGGACCCATGCTGGAGTCGACCCAGAAGTCGAACCCATCCGGGTTGAACGCGGCGGAGGCGGTGCCCGCGCCTGCCACCGACACCCCGAACGGCAGCAACATCGCCAGAGCCACGCCCACTACCGACTTCTTGAACCAGCCGCGGGATCTCCGACGTCTATCCACGCCTCGCATATGTGTGTCCGGCCTTTCGGTCTGTGCCGCCGGACCCTTTCCCTGCCGAAAAGAACTCGGCGGCATCTTGCGCTAACGGCCACGGCGCATGCGGGCATGCGACCGCGGCGGGCGTTCATCTCGATGAGCGTATCGCGCCCGGCGTCACGGAGCGTTACCAAAACGAGATAAAGGTGAGACAACGCACGGTTTGCCCGAAAGTTCGCGTGTCGCGGGCGGCGACACGGACGCGGTCGGGCGGTGGACCGTCTACCGAACCTTACCGAGGTCATGCCCCTGACCATGGGGATGCGATGAATCACACAATTGTCGTTTATCGAGCCCGTCGTTCCGAGGGTCGATGCGGAGGCCGAACCTCCTCATTCAGTTCGGCTATCGCCGATCGTCCGGCCGGAAACGCGACGCGCCCCCTTCGTCGCTCGAAGGGGGCGCGGCACGTCGCCGCTAGCGCGGCGCGGGCGGCTCCTGCGTCGGATCCACCAGTCCGCAGCGCTGGATCTCGTACTTCGGCACCCGCTCGATGCGGTAGGACGCGAAGTCGAGGGCGTGCTTGAGATTGTGCCGGAACCGCTCGAAGGTGAGCGGTTCCCGGGACGAGATGAGCAGCGCGACGGTATCCGGGCAGGACATCGCCGTGCGGGCCTGGGTCACCCATTTCTCGTCCAGGTACCAGGGCATCCACGGCTTCTTGTCCACCATGCCGGCGTCCACGATCACCCAGTCCGGGTACAGGTTCTTGTCGTGGCCGATGCGGCCGTCGGCCAGCCGATCGGTGTGCGCGGCCAACGGGTACGCCAGGCCCATCTGGTCGATCACCCGCACGTCGAGCGGAACGTTCATGCTGGTCATGCCGAGATTCAGGAAGAACACGGTATGTCCGGCGCCGCCCTCGGGGATCGGCTGCGGCGGCGGCGCGATGTACCAGAACATGAACGACGGCGAATTCAGCAGCAGGCCGCCGTTGGGACTGTTGGCAATGTCGTTGACCATCGCCCGCATACGCGGATAGTCGAGGTAGTCCTCGGCCCGGATCGGGTGGTCGTGGCCGGTGTTGAGCACGTAGTAGACCCGCTCGTCCACGATGCCCGACGAGTCGATCACGGTACCGCTCTTGATGGCGGTGGTGTTGCAGGCGAACAGCGCCCAGCCCACGGTGCCGATCCAGGCGGCCACGATCGTTACGAAGGCCCAGTCGACCCGCCGCAGCGCCGACTCCGCCGCCGGATTCCACCGCGGCGCGCGCACCGGGATCACCATGACCGGCAGCAGCAGCAGGAACAGCTGGGGCAGCAGCACCCGGCCGTGCATGAAGTCACCGCCGACCCGGATCTGGTACAGCGCGAGCAGGATTCCGCTCACCAGCACCAGCGCCACCACCGCGCCGGGGGTGCGCAGCCGGACGCTGACGCGGTGCAGGCGGGCGCGCACGCCGGTCGCCGAGCCCGAGTCCGCGCCCGACTCCGAGACCACGGGCGCGAACCGCGACGGCGCTACGGTCCGCCACGCCACCACGCCGAGGATCAGCAGCAGCGCCAGCGGCAGCAACAGCCAGTACGGCCCCAGCAGATTCCACAGGTACACGAAGCCCTGACCCCATTTGGCCCCGCCCGCGTCCTTGGCGACCGCGGTGTTCGGGTAGGGCAGGCCGTAGTAGCCCATGCGCCAGATCTGATAGCCCACCGGCACCAGGCCCGCGACCGCGACGATCAGGCCGCGGAACACGATGGGCCGCAGCCGGGTCTCCGGCAGCGGCGCGCAGAAGATCATGAGCAGCGCCAGCGCGCCGACCAACGTCAGCTCCGGCCGGATGAGCGGGGCCAGACCGGCGGTGAACACCAATCCGTAGAAGTTGGCCAGCCGCACCCGCTCGGCCTGCGACCAGCGGATCATCCACCACCACAGCAAGGCCAGCCAGAAGATGACCAGGCTGGACTCCAAACCGGAGGTGGCGTAGTCGCGGGCCGGGGGCACCGCGATGTAGACGAACGCGCCCGCGGGCAGCAGCAGAACGGAACCGGCGCCGCCCCACAGCCGGGCCGCGCCCAGCATGGCGAACACGATCGCGCCCACCGACAGCGTCAGCGCGATCGCGAGCACCACGTACTCCAGCCGGATCTGGGTGAGCCAGCTGAAGAACCAGACGATGTAGGTCCAGGCCGTGCTCGTATTGGTCTCGACGCGCTCGCCCGCATTGAACACGGGCCCGTTGCCCGCGAGCAGGTTGCGCACGGTCCGCAACACGATGAGGCCGTCGTCGGCGATCCAGCGCCGCTGCCAGCCGCCGACCGCGAACAGCGTCGCGGCCAGCACGATCCCACCGGCGAATGTGGCGCGGGATAGTCGCGTGAAGCGGCGTGCCGACGGATCGGCATGCCGAGACCGCCCGACCGGCAATGCCCGCGTCGGGTTGTCCCCGTCTTCTTCCCGCACTTGTCCCGCTACCACATCAGGTGAGATAGACAGCGACACCTACCGCTCCGATCCAGGCGATTGCGAGGAACTGGAGGACCCTGTCCCCCAGGGCGATCTCTTCGGGCTCACCGGCTTCACCGCCGTCGACGTCTACCGCGTACCGCATGATCGCGACGGTGAACGGGATCATCGAGATGGCGAACCACTCGGTGTCCTTGGCACGACCCTGTTCGAACGCCCACAGACCGTAGAACACGACCACGGCGGTGGCGGCGAGGGTCCATACGAAACGCAGGTAGGTCGGCGTGTAGTACTGCAGCGACTTGCGGATCTTGGCTCCGGTGTCGAGCGCGATCTTCAGTTCGGCGTAGCGCTTGCCCGCCGCCATGAACAGCGAACCGAACGCCATGATCAGCAGGAACCACTGCGACAGCGCGATATTCGCCGCCGCGCCGCCGGCCACCGCGCGCAGCAGGAAGCCGGAGGAGACGATGCAGATGTCGAGCACGGCCTGATGCTTGAGGCCGAAGCAGTAGGCCAGCTGGATGCCGATGTAGACGGCCATCACCACGGCCAGATTCCAGGAGGCCACGAACGACAGCAGGATCGAGCCGACGAGCAGCACCGCCGACAGCGCGTAGGCCAGATTGACCGGCACCACGCCGGCGGCGATCGGCCGGTAGCGCTTGGTCGGATGCGCCCGGTCGGCCTCCACGTCCAGCGCGTCGTTGACCAGGTAGATGCCCGAGGCCGCGAGGCAGAACACCGCGAACGCGACGCCGACGTGCCAGATGACCGTCCAGTCGCCGATCACCAGATCACCGGCGGCGGTCTTGCCCGCGGCCAGCGGCGCGGCCAGGACCAGCACGTTCTTCACCCACTGGCGCGGGCGCGCGGCCTTGATCAGACCGCCGGCCAAGGTCTTCGGCGGACCCTTGACGACCGCCTCGGCCAGGTCGGTGCTGGTCGGCTCTTCGCTCATATCAACGTCGGCTCTTTCCTGTGTCGTCACTTGGCGAGTCTCTTTTCGGCGGCAAGCACTGCGGCGGCTGATGCGGCGCCCAGCGCGGAACCGGCGAGCACGTCGGATGGGTAGTGCACTCCGAGGACGACCCGGGAGAGCAGCATCGGCGGGACGAGCACCGCAGGCAAGGGTAGCCCGGTGAGCCTGCCGAGCAACACAGCCGCCGCCGTCGTGGATGTCGCGTGCGAGGACGGGAAGCTCAGTTTGCTCGGGGTCGACACGTTGACCTGCACCGACGGATCGTTGGGCCGCGGGCGGCGCACAATCCGCTTGATCACCACCGAGGCCGCGTGCGAGCCGAACGCGCCCACGGCGACCCCGGCCCACTGGCGGCGGCGCTTCCGGTCGACCAGCGCACCGGCCGCACCGATGGCCATCCAGCCCAGCGCGTGCTCGCCGAAATGCGACATGCCGCGCGCCGCCCTGATCACCTGCGGGGTACCGATCCGGCTCTGCACCGCGTTGATGATCGCGACCTCGGCGGGCGGCTGCGGCTGATCGCAGCAGCCACCGCCGCAGCAGCCGTCCGGCTCGGCCACCGCGAGTCCGGCGCGCTCGGACTCCACGGCGGAGATGGGCAGCTCACGGTCGGGGCCGGGCGGCTGGGGGGCGGCGGTCACGGGCGCTCTCCTGAGTTCTTCGTGGTCCCTGCGTTGTTCGCGGTGCCAGCGTTGTTCGTGGTGCCAGCGTTGTTCGTGGTGCCAGCGTTCTTCGTGGTATCGATGCCGAAGACGTTCTCCCATGCGGCCTTGCTGGTCAACCACGGATGCGCGCGACGATACTGCTCGCGCACCTCGGGGAAGCGCTCGGCCAGCTCCTTGCGCAACCGCATGGCATCTTTGAGGAGCTCCAGGGCCAGGCGCGGATCACGCTTGCGGTACACCACGCCGCGACCGTCGGCGGTGGTGACGGTGACGCCGTCGACCTGCGAGAGCAGGAACCAGCGGGCGTCCAGCGTGGGCACGTTCAACTGCGGGGTCTCGTGATGCTGCGGCTTGGCCTTGCGGAAGTTGTGCAGCACGCCCTTGCCGAGCCGGGCCACCTTGGCGATCGGGTTGGCCGGTTCGCCGACCGCGCCGACATCGGCGTGGCTGGCCAGCGGCAGTTCCGTGGAGGACGGCAGGATCACCGCGTCCGAGTACTGCTTGCGCATGGCGTGCACCTTGCCCAGCGCCGTCGGCAGCAGATCGAACAGCTTCTCCGGACCGGCCAGGTAGTCGCGGATCGCCTCGTTCTGGATGGCGACCGTCGAATATTCCAGGCACAGCAGGTGTTTCAGGGTGGCCTTGACGGTGTTGACCACCATGGGACGGCCGTCGTTCGGCAGGTGCAGCGAGGCCACCACGAGGCGGTTGCGCAGGTGGAAGTACGCCTGCCAGTCGATGGCGTCGTCCTTGTCGCTCCACGCCATATGCCACACCGCCGCACCCGGGAGGGTGATGGTCGGATATCCGGCCTGGCGGGCCCGCAGGCCGTATTCGACGTCGTCCCATTTGAGGAACAGCGGCAGCGGCTGCCCGATCTCCTCGGCCACCTGGCGCGGGATGACGCAGGTCCACCAGCCGTTGAAGTCCACGTCGATACGGCGGTGCAGCAGCTTGGAGTTGTCGCGGTCGCGCAGCGGGTGCTTGGCGAAATCGTGGTCGTATTCGACATTGGGGGCCGCGGTCCACATGAAGATGGAGCGGTCCACCACCTCGCCCATGACGTGCAGGTGCGAGCGCTCCTGCAGGTTGAGCATCTGCCCGCCGGTGAGGATGGGCGATGTGGCGAAGCGCGAGAAGGCCAGTGCGCGCAGGATGCAGTCCGGCTCGATCTCGATGTCGTCGTCCATGTAGACGATGTACTCGGCGTCGGTGGTCTTCAGCGCCTCGTACATGACCCGGCTGTAGCCGCCGGAGCCGCCCAGGTTGGGCTGGTCGTGGAAGGTCAGCCGGTCGCCGAGAGCGGTTGCGGCCTCGGCGAATCCGGGCTCGTCCACCACCTTGCGGGTGCCCTGGTCGGGAATGATGACGGCCCGGATCTTCTCCAGCACCAGCGGATCGGAGCCGAGGGCCGCGATGGTCTTCACCGCGTCGCCGGGCCGATTGAAGGTGGGCATCCCGATGGCGATGCTGCCCTGCCCCGGGGCCTCGACCGGTGCGTACCAGCCGCCGCCGCGCAGGTCCACGGCGGTGTCGGTGGTGATGTCGAACCAGATCCAGCCGCCGTCCTCGAACGGGGCCAACTCCACCTCGAACTCCACGGTGGTGGATTCGGTTCCACTGGAACTGAATTCGTCGCCGCGCACGTGGATGCGGGAGCCGTCCGCCTTGGAGCGGTAGACGTCCACGCGGCCGTGGCCGGAGAGGTCCAGGCGCAGCACCATCGACGTCAGCACCGACCAGCGCCGCCAGTAGCTGGCGGGCACGGCATTGAAGTAGGTGCAGAACGACACCTCGGATTCCGCGCCGATGGACAGCGAGGTGCGCGTCGGCGCGTGCGCGCGCCGGGCGTTGGTGTCGGACTCCTCGAGGTAGAGCTTGCGCACGTCGAGGGGCTCACCCGGCCGGGGCAGGATGATGCGCTGGAGCAGCGATATCGCGCGGGTGTCGGTGGTCATCTCTTCCAACATCACGTGGGCGGTCATTCGGCGGTGTCCACCAGCGGCGCGCCGGACTCCAGGTGCGGGCGCAGCACATTGTCGAACATGTTGAGCGCGCTGCCGATGGCCATGTGCATGTCCAGGTACTGGTAGGTGCCCAGGCGGCCGCCGAAGAGCACCTTGGCGGCGGCGGTCTCGGCCTTGGCGCGCTCGCGGTAGGCCAGCAGCTTGGCCCGGTCGTCGGGGGTGTTGATGGGGTAGTACGGTTCGTCGCCGGTCTGGGCGAAGCGCGAGTATTCGCGCATGATGACCGTCTTGTCGGCCGGGTAGTCGCGCTCGGGGTGGAAGTGGCGCGGCTCGATGATGCGGGTGTAGGGCACGTCCGCGTCGTTGTAGTTCATCACCGAGGTGCCCTGGAAGTCACCGGTGTCCAGGTGCTCGGTCTCGAAATCGATGGTGCGCCAGCCGAGTTCGCCTTCGGCGTAGTCGAAGTAGCGGTCCAGCGGGCCGGTGTAGACGACGGGGGCGTCCGGGTTCTGGGCGCGGATCTCGTCGCGCACCTCGAACCAGTCGGTGTCCACGCGCACTTCGATGAGATCGGATTCGGCCATCTTGGCCAGCCACGCCGTGTAGCCGTGCTTGGGGAGGCCCTCGTAGGTGTCGTTGAAGTAGCGGTTGTCGAAGGTGTAGCGCACCGGCAGGCGGGTGATATTGCCCGCGGGCAGTTCCTTGGGGTCGGTCTGCCACTGCTTGGCGGTGTAATCGCGGATGAATGCCTCGTAGAGCGGGCGGCCGATCAGGGAGATGGCCTTTTCCTCGAGGTTGGCCGCGTCCTTGGTGTCGATTTCGGCGGACTGCTCGGCAATGAGCTTGCGCGCCTCGTCCGGGGTGAAATAGCGGCCGAAGAACTGCGACAGCAGTCCGAGGCCCATGGGGAATTGGTACGCCTGGCCCTTGTGCATGGCGAAGACGCGATGCTGGTATCCGGTGAACTCGGTGAACTGGTTCACGTAATCCCACACCCGCTTGTTGGAGGTGTGGAAGAGGTGGGCGCCGTACTTGTGGATTTCGATGCCGGTTTCCGGGTCCGCCTCCGAGTACGCGTTGCCGCCGAGGTGGTAGCGGCGTTCCACCACCAGCACCCGCTTTCCGAGCAGGTTGGCGGTGCGTTCTGCGATGGTCAACCCGAAGAAGCCGGAGCCGACGACGATGAGATCGAAGGGGGATGCGACGGTCACGGGAGCCCAGCGTATCGGAAGTGCGCGCGGTAGCCGGGTGGAGCCGAGCACTCCGTCCCCCGGGATGGCGAACGGACCCGGTGAACGGCCCGGAAAGACGACGGCGGGTGGCGCTCCGTACGGAGCGCCACCCGCCTGTCGTCCTGCCCGGGACCGGCCGAATTACTCGTCGCCGCCACCCGGGGTGCTCCCGGCACTGCCGGTGATCAGCGCGGTGATCACCTCGGTGAGCTGCGACGCGGAACCGGTGCCGCCGGCGCCGCCACCGGTGCCCCCGTCACCCTCGTCCGCGGCGGCCAGACCCGCGCCCGCGATCATGATTCCCGCGGCCGCGAAAGCGGCGAAACCGGCGGCAGCAAACTTCTTCATACAGATTCCCCTTGGAATGCGTTCTCCCACTGCGCGGAGGGAACTCCCGCCCCCCGCCAGGTGATCGGAGTCATGATCGAATCCGATGGCAGAACATCTATCACAGATCGGAGAATCGACACCACCTGTGGATGCGACCGACACACAGAAATGGTAGCCACCGCATTGCACCTTTTCGGTCAACTGCCCAAGACTTCGAGGTCTTGCCTCGGCAGCCAGGTGGAACGACCGGCCGGCAATACCGCGGTGCGGGATGCGAAATGAAATCTCCGCTATTCCTTGGCAATTACTATTCGCGGAGCCAGTGGCCGGTGCTGGCCCAGGCGGTGAGGACCACGGTGGTCAAGGGGAACAGGACGCCGATGGCGCCGAGAGCCTGGCCCGCGAGCATGACCGCCAGCCAGGGCAGCAGGGCGATGGTCGCGATGGTGATGATGGTGTATCGACCCGCCGCGAGACGGCTGAACAGCAGCACCGTTCCGGTGATCAAACCTATTGCCACCACGAGCGATACCGGAAGGATCAGCAGAGCGACGGTCAGCATCGCGTCGTCGGGCTTGCCCAGCTCAGCCTGGGTGGCGAGTTCCGGGTCCTGATCGGGGGGCACCAGGTCCGAGCCCGCCAGCAGAACGAATCCGGCGGCGAGTGCCAGCAGGCCGTGTGTCAGGCCGCCCAGCGCCGCGAGCACGCCGCCGGCGACGCCGGTGAAGGGGTTCGCTCGCGGCGGCGCGTACGCGCGCGGACTGGACGGATGCATCTACCTGGTCCCCTCCCGTGGATTCACGGCGCGCACTCTACCTGCGGCCGCGCACGGGAGGCGATCCCGTTTCCGCTGTTACAGCCGGGCGGCGGCGTACGCCTTCATGGCGTCGCGCACGTAGGCCGCGGTGCCCGCGCCGTGCTTGTCGTAGTTCACGGCGAAACGCGGGTCGGCCACGTACATTTCGCCGAGACCGACGAACGCCTCGGCCTCGGGGCAGCGGCCCTGCCAGCCCACGGTCACCCACTCGTAGTGCCGCTGGGTGATGGCCTGGACCTCCTCGCTGTCGACCGGCAGCCCGGCCGCGTGGGCCCGGCCGTAGTCGGCGGCGATATCGAGCTGGGTCTGCTGGAAGGCCTGCTTGTCGGCCTCGCTCAGCCCCCGCCACCAGCGGTCGCCGCTCTCGTAGGCCTCCCGGCCCCACTTCTCGATGACCTCGTCCTTGTACCGCGTGTGGTCGAAGCCGTCGAATACTTCGTCTGCCATGAGTTGCTCACCTGCTTCCGTTTTCTGCAATGTTGTTCTCACCGAGGCGATTTGGCGCGCGATCCGGTCCTGTTCCTGCCGGAGCAGATCCAGATGCGTGCGCAGTGCGGTGCTCGTATCCCGTTCTCCCGCGAGAACTTCGGCGATGACCGGCAGGCCGAGGCCGAGTTCGCGCAGCAGCAGGATGCGTTGCAGTCGCACCAGGGAGTCCTGGTCGTAATAGCGGTAACCGTTGGCGCCCACCCGGCTCGGCGGCAGCAGGCCGAGTTGGCCGTAGTGCCGCAGGGTCCGGCTGGTGGTCCCGGCCGCCTTGGCCAGGTCCTGGATGGACCATTCGGTTGTCGCCGTCACGTCCTTTCTCCTTCGTTTCGCATCGACGGAATCCAGGATGCAAGTTGACGCTACGTCAAGGTCAAGCCTTTACAGTATGCTCCTGACCACGAACTTTTCGCACTATCTGCTCCACCAGGTTCTTGGGGGGAAGGGAAAAACTTCATGATTGCGATCGGCCGTGCCCGGATACTTCGCTGGGCGGTCGTGGCCGCGATGGCGCTGGGGGGCTCCGTGCTCACCGCCGGTGCCGCAGAGGCGGCGCCCGCGGCGGTCCTGGGCGGTGGCTCCGGGATCTATGTCGAACAGCTCGACGACCCCACCACGATCGGCGAATGTACGCTCACCGCCATCGGTTTCGACCGGGACGACCGCCTGGTCGGCCTGACCGCCGGGCACTGCGGCGAGGTCGGGGCGCGCATCGCCGCCGAGTACTCCATCGACAGCGGCACCATCGGCGTGATCGCGGAGAAGAGCGCGGGCAACGACTGGGCGGTCATCGCCTTCGATCCCGAGCGGGTGGCGCCCACCCGGCAGGTGGCGCAGACGGTGATCAACGGTGTCGGCGCGCCGCCGAACATCGGGGACAACGTCTGCAAGAACGGGCGCACCACCGGCTTCACCTGCGGTGTGGTGTGGGAGACCAAGCCGGGCTACTTCCGCAGCCAGGTATGCGCCGACCAGGGCGATTCCGGTGGTCCGGTACTGCTGGGCGATCGACTGGTCGGCATGATCGTGGCCGGCTCCGAAGTCCAGATCGGCCCGGTGTCCATCGATCCGGGCGCCTGCGCGGGCCAGGGTGACTTCATCCACCGGCCGGAGGTGTCCACCAATATCACCCTGGTGCTGGCGGACGTCGATCGCCGCGGCGGCGTCGGAGCCGGATTCCGCGTGTTCTGACCGCACCGCGCCGATACGAGCGCCCCTCCGGCTTCGGAGGGGCGCTCTGCTCGTCTCTGGGCTCCAGCTTGTTTCAGGGCTCTACTTGTTCAGGGCTCTACTTGTCTCGGGCTCGGTTCGTGTCCGCACTCAGCTCGCTTCGCCCCCAAACGTTTTCGTTCAGTAGCCAGCGGTGAATCGGGTGCGGGAATGCTGCGGGCGCTCGGCCTCGTCGAGCAGGGCCACCGCCAGATCCTCCATGGAGATGCCGGAGTCGCCCGCGTCGTCGACGAGGAGTTCGTCGCGGCCCAGGCGGAACCGGCCGGTGCGCGCGCCGGGCTCCAGCAGGGCCGAGGGGCTCAGGTAGGTCCAGTCCACGGAGCCGTCGGCGGCCCGGAACACGTCCAGCTGCCGATCGCAGGCGGTGGCGATCGGTTGCAGTGCGGCGGGGAAGTCCGGCTGTTCGCGCAGGGTCTTCCCGGTGCCCGCGACGGCGAGGCTGCCCGCGCCGCCCACCACCAGCAGCCGAATCCCGGTGCCGGTCAAGCCCTTCAGCAGGGCCGCCGCGACCTCGGCGAGTTCGTGCTCACGCCCCGGCACCGGCCGCGTCGCGCTGATCACCATATCGCTGCCGACGCTGGCGGACGCGATCTGTTCCGGGTCGGAGGCGTCCCCGGCCCGCCGCTCGACGTCCGCCGGAAGTCCCTGTAGCCGTTCGGGATTGCGCGACACCGCGCGCACGCTGTGACCGCGTCCCAGTGCCTCGGTGACGACGCGGCTCCCGACGCCGCCCGCTGCTCCGAATACCGTGATGTGCATAGCTGTCGAACCTTTCGGAATTGGTTGGGATTGTGGGTTTCCCGCCCGGCGTTCGGGGGGACTTGCTACAGGCGGCTTCGGCTCCGGCAGTGACCGGCGGAAGCACGCGGGCTGCCGGACGGTGGGATGCGCAGCCGCCCGGTCACGTTCGCCATTTCGAGTAGTCCGCGTCGGCAGCCCGGCGAGCGGCCGCCAGGTGAGATCCGCCGGATGCGGCGGTCTCCCGTTGTCGGCCGAACCGGGTCGCCGGACCGGGAGGCGGCCGCTACGTGCGGCTGAGCGTGCGCGGCGTGACTGCCGGTACGGCGGGTGTCTCCGCCCGCACCGCGGGCTTCGGCGCGGCGCCGAGCTGGCCGAGCAGGGTGCCGGTGAGTGCGATGACGATGCCGAGCACCTGAATGGGGCTCAGCGCCTCGCCGAGCGCGATCCAGCCGATGACGGCGGCCGAGACCGGGCTGAGCAGCCCGAGCAGGGCGGCCGAGCTGGCGGGCATGCGGCTCAGGCCGCGGAACCAGAGGGCGTAGGCGGCGGCGGTGCCGAGCAGGCCCAGGTAGAGGTAGCCGGTGACGGCACGCCCGTCCAGGGCGGGCGGCGCTCCCTCCACCAGCAGCGCCAGCGGCAGCAGCGCCAGTCCGCCCGCGGTGAGCTGCCAGCCGGTGAGGGCGAGCGGTCCGACGCCCGCGGGGCGGCCCCAGCGCTTGGTGAGCACGGTGCCCGCACCCATGGACGCCGCGCCCAGCAGGCCGGCGAGCACGCCGACGGTGTCGAGGACCGCGGTGGCCTTCAGGACCACCAGGGCCACTCCGACCAGGCCGATCACCCCGGCGGAGATCTTGCGGGCCGTCGGCTTCTCACCGAGCAGCAGGGCGGCGAGCCCGAGCGCGAACAGCGGCTGGGCCGAACCGAGTACGGCCGCCACGCCGCCGGGCAGCCGGTAGGCCGCCAGGAACAGCAGCGGGAAGAACGCGCCGATGTTCAGCAGGCCCAGAATCCCTGCGCGCCATACCCATTCGCCGCGCGGCAGGAGTCGGGTGACAGCCAGCAGCAGCAGTCCGGCGGGCAGGGCGCGCATGAGGGCGGTGAACAGTGGGCGGTCCGGCGGCAGGAATTCGGTGGTGACGATGTAGGTCGATCCCCACACCAGCGGGGCGAGGGCGGTCAGGGCGAGGGTGCCGGTGTAGGCGGCTCCGGCGCGGGTGGCGGTCATCTCTTCACTCCCATTACTAACCTCAACGCTGATAATCTCAACGTTGAAATAAAACCACCTACGTACTTCAGCGTCAAGTATCTTAATGTTGAGATTATTTCCCTCGAGAGGAGTGGCGATGGCCGACGCAGTCGACCAGATCCTGGCCGCATGGCGGGCGACGCGCCCCGACGTGGACGCCTCCCCCATGGCCGTGGTCGGCCGGATCACCCGCCTGGCCCGCGTGTTCGACCGCGAACTCACCGAGTTCTTCAAAGGTCACGGGCTCGAGCGCTGGGAGTTCGACGTGCTCGCCACCCTGCACCGCTCCGGCGGCGCGGAGGGACTCACCGCGGGCGCGCTCAACCGGGCGGCCATGATCACCTCGGGCGCGATCACCAACCGCATCGACCGACTCGCCGCCAAGGAGCTGGTGGTGCGCGTGCCCGATCCGGTCGACCGGCGCTCGGTCCGGGTTCAGCTCACCGACCGCGGCCGCGCCCTGGTCGACGAGGTACTACCGCTGCACGTCGCCAATGAGGAACGGTTGCTCGCCGACCTGTCCGGTCAGGACCGCGACGAACTGGTGAAGCTGCTGCGCACCCTCGCCGAATCGCTCGGCGACACCTCACTCACCTGAGCCGTAGCCCAGCGGCATCGATTCGCCGACCACCGTCGGGCCGGGCACGTCCACGACCGTGGCACGCGGTGCCGGGTCGCTCGCGGGAGCCCCGCCTGCCGGAGCGGATGCCGCCGCACCGGGTACGGATGCGCCCGCCGCCGTACCCGGCGCGGCGGTGCCCGGCGCGAGGGCCGTCCCGTCGAG
>NZ_JASFXA010000029.1:0-79614 GCF_030766805.1 Nocardia sp. CC213A | reverse complement strand
CGCTGGCCGCCGCACCTCAGTCGCGCTGGCCGCCGCACCTCAGTCGCGCTGGCCGCCGCGCTGCGGTGGTGCGGCGTCGGGGTTCACCGGGCGGCCGTGGCGGTCTTGTCGGCGATCGTTATGGTTCGGCCGTTGAGGCCGTGCCGGGGTACTGGTCGAGCGCTGGTTCCAGGGCTGCGGCACTCCAGCGAACCGACGCGATCCGGGCGACCGCCGCACCATCGCGCGACTAGGAGGGCACCCGCGCCGACCGCACGCCCTGTGCCAGTTCGGCCGTGAGCGAGCGCACCGCGTCCAAGCCCTGGGCGGCGGCGCTGACCAGGGCCGAGCCGACGATGACGCCGTCGGCGTAGGCCGCGATCTCGGCGGCCTGGGCTCCGTTGCGCACGCCCAGGCCGACACCGATCGGGATATCGGAGTGGGTGCGGATGCGTGCGCACAGGGCGGGGGCCATATCGGAGACGGCGTCGCGCGCGCCGGTCACACCCATGGTGGAGGCGGCGTAGACGAAACCGCGTGACGCCTCCAGGGTTTTGACCAGACGCTCCTCGGTGGAGGACGGCGCGACCAGGAAGATGCGGTCCAGATTGTGGGTGGCCGACGCGATGAACCAATCGTCGGCCTCCTCCGGAATCAGATTGGGCGTGATGAGTCCGAGGCCGCCCGCCGCCGCGAGATCGCGGGCGAAGGTGTCGACGCCGTACTTCAGCACCGGATTCCAGTAGGTCATGACGACGGCCTTGCCGCCCGCCGCGCTGATGGCCTCCACCACCCGGAATACGTCGCGCACCCGCACGCCGCCGCGCAGCGCCTGTTCGGCGGCGGCCTGGATGGTGGGGCCGTCCATCACCGGGTCGGAGTACGCGACACCGACTTCGATGACGT
Organism: Nocardia sp. CC213A; assembly: GCF_030766805.1. Taxonomy (NCBI): domain Bacteria; kingdom Bacillati; phylum Actinomycetota; class Actinomycetes; order Mycobacteriales; family Nocardiaceae; genus Nocardia; species Nocardia sp. CC213A. Next base: position 78,729 of record NZ_JASFXA010000029.1, on the reverse strand, counting down.
CGCAACCGGATTCGACCATGGCGGTGCAGGCGTCGATGGACCCCTGCAGGTCCGGGTAGCCGGCGGGCAGATAGCCGATGAGCGCCGCGCGGTTCTCCTCGCGGGCCGCGGCGAAGGTGTTGGCGAGATTGGACTGCTGGCTCACTGCTGCCCCTCCGGGTCGTCGAACAGCCCGAACCAGCGGGCGGCGGTGTCCATATCCTTGTCGCCGCGACCGGACAGGTTCACCAGGATGATCGCACCCGCACCCAACTCCTTGCCCAGTTGCAGCGCGCCCGCCACGGCGTGCGCGGATTCGATGGCCGGGATGATGCCCTCGGCGCGCGAGAGCAGCAGCAGCGCGTCCATGGCCTCGGTATCGGTGATCGGCCGGTACTCGGCGCGCCCGATGTCCTTGAGGTACGCGTGCTCGGGGCCGACTCCGGGATAGTCCAAACCCGCTGAGATGGAATGGGATTCGATGGTCTGGCCGTCCTCGTCCTGCAGCAGGTACGAGTACGCGCCCTGGAACGCACCCGGCGTGCCGCCGGTGAAGGTGGCGGCGTGGCGACCGGTGTCGACGCCGTCGCCCGCGGCCTCGTAGCCGATCAGGCGCACGTCGGCGTCGTCGAGGAAGGCGTGGAAGATGCCGATGGCATTGGAGCCGCCGCCCACGCACGCGGTGACCGCGTCGGGCAGGCGGCCGGTCTGCGCCAGCACCTGGGCGCGCGCCTCCATACCGACGATGCGCTGAAAATCGCGCACCATCAACGGGAACGGATGCGGACCGGCGGCGGTGCCGAAGCAGTAGTAGGTGCGGTCGGCATTGGTGACCCAGTCGCGCAGCGCCTCGTTGATGGCGTCCTTGAGGGTCTGCGAACCGGAGGTCACCGACACCACGTCCGCACCCAGCAGCCGCATGCGGGCCACGTTCAGGGCCTGCCGGGCGGTGTCGACCGCGCCCATGTAGATGACGCATTCCAAGCCCAGCAGCGCGCACGCGGTGGCGGTGGCGACGCCGTGCTGCCCCGCGCCGGTCTCGGCGATGACGCGGGTCTTGCCCATGCGCTTGGCCAGCAGCGCCTGGCCCAGCACATTGTTGATTTTGTGAGAACCGGTGTGGTTCAAGTCTTCCCGCTTGAGCAGGATGCGCGCGCCACCGGCGTGCTCGGCCAGTTTGGTGCATTCGAACACCGGCGACGGACGGCCGGTGTAGTCGCGCTGCAGGCGGTCGAGTTCACCGAGGAAGTCCGGGTCGAGCCGGACCTTCTCGTATTCGGCGGTGACCTCCTCGATCACCGCCATCAACGCCTCGGGGACGTGGCGGCCGCCGTAGACGCCGAAATGGCCGCCCAGGTCGGGTTCGTGCGCGCTCTTGTTCGCGACGCCGTCGCTGGCCTTGGGCAGGGTGTCGTTCGTCGGTGTCATCTCGTCTCTCACCGGCCCCGGCGCACCGGCTTCGGGCAGGACGGATGCGTTCCGGCGGTCACCAGCTCGGCCACGGCGGCGCGGGGATCACCGCTGGTCACCAGGCCCTCGCCGACCAGGACGGCATCCGCGCCCGCACCGGCGTAGGCCAGCAGGTCGGCGGTGCCGCGGATACCGGACTCGGCCACCCGGATGACCTCACTGGGCAGGCCGGGCGCGATGCGGGCGAACACGTCCCGATCCACCTCGAGGGTCTTCAGGTTGCGGGCGTTCACGCCGATCACGGTGGCCCCGGCGGTGAGGGCGCGATCGGCCTCCTCCTCGGTGTGCACCTCGACCAGGGCGGTCATGCCCAGCGATTCGGTGCGGTCGATGAGCGAGGACAGCACATCCTGCTCCAGGGCCGCCACGATGAGCAGGATGACGTCCGCGCCGTGCGCACGGGCCTCGTGGATCTGGTACGGGCCGACGATGAAGTCCTTGCGCAGGATCGGGATGTCCACCGCGGCGCGCACGGCGTCCAGATCGGCCAGGGAGCCGTGGAAGCGGCGCTGTTCGGTCAGCACGCTGATGATGCGCGCGCCGCCGTCCTCGTAGGCCCGGGCCAGGTCGGCCGGATTGGCGATATCCGCGAGCGCGCCCTTGGAGGGGCTGGCACGCTTCACTTCGGCGATCACGCCGATCCCGTCCTCGTGCAGCGCTGCCTTCGCGTCGCGGGGCGAGGGCGCGGCCGCGGCAGCCTTCTTGACGGCCTGGAAATCCAGGAGGGCTTCCCGTGCGGCCACATCCGCGCGGACCCCGTCGAGAATCGAGTCGAGTACCGTCATCTGGCTCGAATCCTTTCTGGGGAGACGGACTTGCTGCCTGAGAATCCCCCCAGGCGCTGTCTCACCGATGCTGATAAAGAGTAAATGGCTATCTCCGCGTCGTTGACGGCGGGGGCGGTACGGGGGCTTGGTCCGGTCTCCGCCGCTGTTCAGCGAGTCGGGCGACCGGCCGACCCGGAATCCGGATCATCGTGCGCGGCAGAGGTATTGGCGGCCTCGTCGGTGGGGTCGTCCCCGGCATCGAGGGCATCCCAGAGCACTCGGCCCGACAGTTGTTCACCGGGGGCGGGCTGTGACGCGGATTCGGCGCGGCGCGGCGCCGTCTCACCGGCACGCCACTGGTCCGTCTCACCGGCACGCCACTGGTCCGTCTGAGCGGCACGCCGCTGGTCCGTCTGAGCGGCACGCCGCTGGTCCGTCTGAGCGGCACGCCGCTGGCCCGTCTGAGCGGCACGCCGCTGGCCCGTCTGAGCGGTACGCCGCTGGCCCGTCTGAGCGGTACGCCGCTGGCCCGTCTGAGCGGCACGCCGCTGCGCCACCTCGGCGGCGGCCGCCGAGCGCCGGACGGCGGGGTTGTCGTATTTGCCGGACAGTCGGCCGGTATCCGACGGCATGCGCACCAGCAGCACCCCGGCCAGGAAGGCGGCGACCGCGCCCACCAGCGCCACCACGGCGGGTGCCGTCGCGGTCTGGGTGCTCACCACATGTTCCCAGTCGCGCAGTTCGGCCAGTCGACCGGCCCGCTCCGCGAGCTGTCCCTCCCCTCTGAGCAGGGCGTACTCCGGCACCGCGGCCACGGCGGCGAGCAACGCGACCACCACGCCGACCATCCGGCGCGGCCAGCCGCGGGTGGCGAAGACGGCCGCGATGGTGGCGACCAGGGCCAGCGCCAGCGGAGTGAGCGCACCGAACCAGGTACCGCCGTCGAGGTCGATATCGCGGGGAGCGCCGAGTTCACTGCTGACCGCGATGCTCACCCACGTCATCCGCGACGACACCCACAGCGCCCCGGCGGCGACGGCCAGCAGCAGCACCGCCACGACGGGTTTGCGCCGGCGCGGCGTATCCGGCTGCGCCCCTTGCGAGTCCGCGCCGGGCCCGGCCTCGATCTCGGCACGAATGACGGGATCGACGGAGCCGGAGGCAGTTTCCCCGATCACCGTCGAATCAGGCTGCGCGGCAGCCGGATTCCCAGACGCAGCGGCATCATCGGCCGCGCTGGACGGACCACCACGCGGGGCGGCGGGGCGGGTGGGCGCGTCCCCGGATGTCGCCGACGTGGCGTCAGGAGCCGCGTTCGGCGCGGCGGGCGGTCCGTCGGTACCGGTAGCGATCTCCGGATCCCGCCCGCGGTCCGGGTCGGCCGCATCGCTCATAGCGTGCCGCCCTGTCCGTCCGGGCGGTAGGCGCGGACCGTCTGGGCGGCGGCGACGGCCTTGAGGACGGCCATGGCCTTGTTGCGGGATTCGACGTCCTCGTAGTCCGGATCGGAGTCGGCGACCACGCCCGCGCCCGCCTGCACGTAGGCGATGCCGTCCTTGAGCAGGGCGGTGCGGATACAGATGGCGGTATCGGCGTCGCCCGCGAAATCCAGGTAGCCGACCACGCCGCCGTAGATGCCGCGGCGGGTGGGCTCCAACTCCTCGAGCAGTTCCATGGCGCGGACCTTCGGCGCGCCGGAGAGGGTGCCCGCGGGGAAGCAGGCGCGCACCGCGTCGAGGGCGATGCGGCCGGGGGCCAGGCGACCCGAGACCGTGGACACCAGGTGCATGACGTGGCTGTAGCGCTCGATGTGGCGGTATTCGGTGACCCGCACGGTGCCCGGTTCGCAGACTCGGCCCAGATCGTTGCGGCCGAGGTCGACGAGCATGAGGTGCTCGGCGTTCTCCTTCTCGTCGGCGAGCAGCCCCTTCTCCAGTAGCAGATCGTCCTCCTCGGTGGCCCCGCGCCAGCGAGTGCCCGCGATGGGGTGCGTGGTGGCGAGGCCGTCCTTCACCGTGACCAGCGATTCGGGGCTGGAGCCGACGATGGAGAAGGCGGTGCCGCCGGACCGGTCGGGGATGTGCATGAGGTACATGTACGGGCTCGGATTGGAGGCGCGCAGCATGCGGTACAGATCCAGCGGGCTGCCGTCGTAGTCCATCTCGAAGCGCTGCGACAGCACCACCTGGAACGCCTCACCCGCCTCGATCTCCTTGACCAGGCGGCGCACGCCCGCGCCGAACTCCTCGGAGGTGCGCTGGCGGCGGAATTCGGGCTCGGGGCGTTCGAAGACGGAGACGGTGGAATCGGCGGGGGCGGCCAGGGCGGCGGTCATGCGGTCCAGGCGGGCCACCGCGTCGTCGTACGCCTCGTCCACGCGCTCGTCGGTGCCGTTCCAGTTGACGGCATTGGCGATGAGGGTGATGGCCCCCTCGTGGTGGTCGAAGGCCGCCAGGTCGGTGGCCAGCAGCAGCACCAACTCCGGCAGTTCGAGGTCGTCGGCGGCGATGACGGGCAGGCGTTCCATGCGGCGTACCGCGTCGTAGCCGAGGTAGCCGACCAGGCCGCCGGTGAGCGGCGGCAGACCGGGCAGTCGTTCGGTGCGCAGGAGTTGCAGCGTCTCCCGCAGCGCCTCCAGGGGCTCACCCCCGGCGGGGGCGTCGGCCGGAACCTGCCCGAGCCAGGTCGCCTGCCCGTTCTCGACGGTCAGCGCGGTGGGACTGCCCGCGCCGATGAACGACCAGCGCGACCACGATCGCCCGTTCTCGGCCGACTCCAGCAGGAAGGTTCCCGCCCGGTCGGCGGCCAGTTTGCGATAGGCCGAGAGGGGAGTTTCCGAGTCCGCCAACACCTTTCGAATCACCGGAACGACCCGATGATCGGCCGCGAGCTGGCGGAACTGTTCGCGGGAGGTGGTGGTGGGAGTGGAGGAACCGCGCATTGCCCCATCATTCCAGGCCGGTCGATCGGCATCGAATCCCGCTCCCCGCACAGCCGGAGCCATACCGGCCGCGAATAACAGTGGCGGTGATCACTACACTCGCCACACGCGGTATCCCTTATCGAGAGGAGTTCAACACCGATGTACCCCTCGCAACCGGTCGCACCGGAGGGTCCCCGGCACGCCAGTCCGCAGGTCGGCCCGGGTGGGCACCCGACCCAGCCACCCCGGATGATGAATATGAACCCGGCCGCCAAGCCCAGCGCCCTCGCCTCCTTCGTCACCTATGTGAAGGCACTCGAGGCGCTGGATCCGCGCCGCTTCCCGGACGAGTACGCCGAGCACGCCGACCGCATCCGCGAACTCAAGCCCTTCCTCCGGGCCCACGGCATCCTCGATGTCATGGAGATCAAGAACCCGGACGTCGCCGCCCTCATCGGCGTCTGACCCCACCGGGCGTCCGGTACGCACAGGCGATTCGGCCCGCGCACACCGCTGTGCGCGGGCCGTGCCGTGTGATGCGGCGGGCCATGTCGGCGCGCCCCGTGGCTCCCGGAACGCCAATCCGACCGGAGCGGGCCGTTCCGCTCGGGACTATGCTCGCCGCCATGCGAATTCGCGCGTTCCAAGCCGCCGATCGCGACGCCGTGCACGAGGTGTCGGTGCGGGCCGGAGCTGGATCTCCGTCCGGAGTGCTGTGGGGAGATCCGGAGTCGGAGATGGCGGTGTATCTGGATCCGTACCTGGATCTGGAACCCGATTCGCTGCTGCTGGCGGAGTCGGATGGTCGGCTGGTGGGGTATCTCGCCGGATGTCTGGACGGGACGCGGTTCCCCAGCGAGGAGGAACGGATCGAGCGGGCCATCCGGACATATCGCCTGCTCCGGAAGCGGACGGCACGGGCGTTCTTCCTGCGCAGTGCCGTGGACATGGCGGCCGCCAAGCTGCGGCGACGGCCGACGGCCGGGGATTTCGCCGATGCGCGATGGCCGTCGCATCTGCATATCGGCCTCGTCCCCGAAGCGCGCGGCACCGGCGCGGCCGAGGCGCTCATGCGGCGGTGGTTCGAGCGGCTCGACGCGCACGGCTCTCCCGGGTGCCATCTACAGACCTTGGTCGAGAACACCCGGGCCGTGCGGTTTTTCACCCGGACCGGATTCGTCACGCACGGCGTGCCCGCCGAAGTGCCAGGACTGCGGTACCGGGGCGCGCGGGTACATCAGCTGACGATGGTGCGCCCCGGCTGAACGGCGATCGGCCCTCGTCGCCCGACCGATCGCGGCAGCCCGCCGGTGCCCGACGTCCCGTAATGTCTCCGGCATGAAGGCAGGCCAGCTCGCCCCGAGTTTCAAGCTTCCCGATCAGACCGGCACCGTGCGCTCGCTCGACGAACTGCTCGCGGACGGCCCTGTCGTGCTGTTCTTCTACCCCGCCGCCAATACCCCGGTGTGCACCGCCGAGGCATGCCACTTCCGCGACCTCGCCGCCGAATTCGCCGCCGCGGGCGCGACCCCGGTCGGCATCAGCACCGACTCGGTGCAGACCCAGGCCGGTTTCGCGGGCAAACAGAACCTGGACTATCCGCTGCTCTCCGACAACGACGGCGCGGTAGCCGCCGCATTCGGCGTCAAACGCGGCCTGCTGGGCAAACTCTCCCCCGTCAAACGCACCACCTTCGTCATCGACCCGGACCGCACCATCGCGGCCGTGATCAACAGCGAACTACGCGCCAACGTCCACGCCGACGACGCCCTGGAGTTCCTCCGCAACCGCGCGACCTAACGCCGACCGCATGCGGCGGTAGCAACCACCGATCGCGACCAGGCGACGGCGAGGGCGGCGGCGAAAGCCGGTTGCGACAGCACCTCATCGGGGTGGTGCAGCCGCGCTACCGAGAGATCCCGGTCGCGGAGTGGGCGGCCGGCGCTATGGCCCCAGGGACGGCGACGTATCGGCACACCCGCCTGCCGATGCGATCGCCGCCGTGTCACACCGGCAGTGGTGCGCACACTCACCCGCGCCGCCAGCCTCAGCGCGAAGCGGCGATCAACACAGCACCACGACGCTGCCCGCGTAGGCGACGAGGATGAGGGTAGCGGCGGCGAAAGCCGGTTGTAGCAGCCGCCTTTCGAGATAGCGCGGCCGTGCGGCACCCCCGGGCGGCGCTGGTCGCGGGGTGCGGGCACGGCGGCCTGATCCGAGGCGTTGACGGTCGGGCCGCCGCTGCCGTGGGGCATTCCAGGGGCGGAGACGGGTCCGCGGCCGCCGCCGTGAGGCGTTCCAGATGCGGTGACCGCCCGGCGATCTCAGCCAGGCAGCGTCTCTGAGGCGAGGGCGGTCGCCGGTGCCCGGGGTCGGCGCCCCGGGGAGAGGGCGGTCATTTCGGTTCTGCGACTTCAGTTTTCGGCGGATCAAGCCGACGACGGTGAGGATCGCGGTGAGGAGGAGCATCGCGGGGCCGGTCAGGCGGCGGGGGCGGGGTGGGGGTTGGCGGTGCCGCGTGGGAGGCGGCGGCGGGCCGGGCCGGGGTCGGGGACCAGGTCGAAGCGGATGAGGCTGTCGGCGGTGTCGAGGAGGGTTTCGGCGAGGGGGCGCATGGTCCAGCCGAGTTCGCGGCTCGCCTTCTCGGCGCTGACGGATTCGTCCCGGCCGAGGTAGGGGACGGCGGTGCGGGCGGTGGCGTCGAAGCGGGCGGCCAGGCGGACCAGCCAGTCCGGCAGGGCGCGGGCGGTGATCCGGTAGCGGCCCGCCAGGATGCGAGCCATCTGCGGGAGTGACACCTGTTCCCCGGCCAGGATGTAGCGGTTGCCCGCGGCCGCCGGCTCCGCCATGGCCAGGCGGTGTCCGACCGCCGCGTCCCGCACGTCCACGGTGCAGAAGTTCAGCCGCGGCACGCCGGGCATCTCCCCGGCCAGCACCAGGCGCAGGCCCTCCACCGAGGTGCCGACCCGCGCGTTCCGCACCGGCCCCAGGATCATGCCGGGATTGACCACGGCGAGTTCGAATCCCGGTGTGGCGTGGGCGAAGTCCCAGGCCGCGCGTTCGGCGAGCGTCTTGCTCTTCTCGTAGGGGTCGCAGACCGCCGGATCCGACCAGTCCGCCTCGGTGCACAGTCCGGTGTGCCCGACCCGCACCGCCGCGATCGACGAGGTGTACACCACCCGTTCGACCCCGGCGTCCCGCGCGGCGCTCAGCACCCGCCGCATGCCGTCTACGGCCGGACGCACCAACTCGTCCTCGTGTTCGGGCGTGCCCAGCGGGAAGGGCGAGGCGGTGTGCAGCACATACCGGCAGCCCGCCACCGCCTCGGTCCAACCGACATCGCTGCTCAGATCCGCCTCCACCAACTCCACGCCGCGCAGGTGCGCGGTGGCGGCGGCATCGGCGAGCGAGCGGACGGTGCCGCGCACCGCGTAGCCGTGCTCCTGTAGTTCGGCGACGACATGCCCGGCGAGATACCCCGAAACCCCGGTCACGAGAACACGATCCGTCATGGCCAAGCTCCAATCTAATCGCTGTTCAGAATCTAATCAATGTATAGATTGGCGGAGCCCCGGCCGTCAACCCCTTACGCTCATGCCATGTCGACGAAGTCCCGCTACCATCACGGCGCGCTCCGGGAGGAGCTCATGCGCGCATCCCTCGAACTGATCGAATCCGAGGGCCTGGCCGCCGTGAGCCTGCGCCGCGTGGCCCGCGAGGCCGGGGTCAGCCCCGGCGCGCCCTACCACCACTTCGCCGACCGCGCCGCGCTCATGACCGCGCTGTCCACCCAGGGGTTCGAACTGCTGCGCGCGGAACTCCAGACCGCCCGCGACCGGGCCGGCACGCCCATGGCCCGCCTGGCCGCCCTCGCCGACGCCTACGTGCGCTTCGCCCGCGAGCGGCCCGCCCACTTTCGCCTCATGTTCCGGCCGGAGCTGTCGCACTCGCACAAGCATCCGGAGACCAGCGCGGCCGGTGACGCCGCCTTCGCCGTACTGGCCGACACCGTCGCCGAGGCCGCCGCGGCCGGGGCGCTGCCCACCGACGAGGCCGATATCCTCGCCATGACCTGGTGGAGCCTGGCGCACGGACTGGCCTCGCTCACCCTCGACGGCAAACTCCCCGATCGGGCCGCGCAGCTGGGAATGACGGTGCCGGACCTCAGCGACCGGGTCACCCGACTCTTCGCCGACCTGGTCGATTCCACCCGAACCCGACGCTGACCCAGCCCACCGAAGCACTGCGGCGAAACCCACCGCGGCCCAGCCGAGCGACCTCCTAGCAAACCCTGCGGTACGGGCCTACGCTGTGCCCATGACGACGCCGATCGAACAGCCGACCGAAGGCAGGAGTTCCTTCGCCACCTGGCGCAATCGCATTATCGGGGTGCTGGTGCTGGCCCTGGTGCTGTGGCTGGCGTATCTCGTTCTGGCCGCGTTCATCCCGCGCTGGTGGGCCCAGCGAATTGCGGAAATGGTGCATTCCAGCTTTTCCAAGGGCATCTGGTACGGACTCGTCTTCGGGTTGGTCTGCACGGCCGTACCACTATTCCTCATCCTCTTCTCCACCATGGTCTGGCGGAAACGGGGTGGCCGGTTCGTCGCCGGTGCGCTGGTGGTTCTCGCCATCGCGGTGGCCGTGCCGAACCTCATGACGCTCACCATCGTGCTGGGCGACAGCAGCGCCGCCCACGCCGGTGAGCGCATTCTCGACGTGGACGCCCCGGGCTTCCGCGGCGCCTGCCTGGCGGGCGCCATCGCGGCCGCGATCCTGTTCGCTCTCACCGCATTTCTGTTGGCTCGCAGGGGCTTCCGTCGGCATCGTGCCGTCAAGCAGCGGGCCGCGCAGGAAAAAGCGCAACTCACCGCCGATGCGCCGGACCCGGCACCGGCACCGTCGGAGCCGCGCGAGCACTGAGCGAGCCACCCCCCGCGACACGCGCCGCCACGTGAGTGATGTCACGTCATTCAGTAACGCCCGTGACGTATGAGCGAAATCGTGGCAAACTTTGCTTGCGGGTGACTGCACGTGGAAGCTCCGAGGGTCGCGGACACGCTTCGACGATCGACAGTCACTTGGCTGCTACGAGAGGGCACACGGTGACCAAGTGGTTGAATCCAATGGAACAGCGAGCTTGGCGTACTGTCATCGCGCTGACCACCCGGCTGCCCGCCGCCCTGGATACCCAGTTGCAACGCGAATCCGGGATTACCCATTTCGAGTACTTCGTGATGACCCTGCTCTCCGAGGAGCCGGGCCATCGATTGCAGCTGAGCGAACTGGCGCGAAAGGCAAACGCATCGCTATCGCGACTGTCGCATGTGGTGTCGAAGCTGGAGCGGCTCGGCTGGGCACAGCGCGCCACCATGGCGGGCCGCCGCGGCGCACAGGCCGTACTCACCGACGCCGGATTCCAGAAGGTGACCGAGGCCGCGCCCGGATATCTGGATACGGTGCGCGGCTTGGTATTCGACGGCTTGGACGAGGAGCGCACCCGCGAACTGCTGGAGCTCGGTGAGCTCCTGGTGGCGCAGATGGAGCGCGGAATCAGCCGCGGCATAGGGAGATCCGGCCGCGGCGGGGGCAGTGCGGACGGCCGGGAGTATCTGCTCCCCGACAATCACATCGCCGACAATCACATCGCCCCGGCCGCACCCGACGGCGACACCCTCGGCAATCTCTGAGCCGCCGCGGGCCACGCGACACGACCGAAGCATGCTCGGCCGCAGGCGTATTCGCCCACGGTCGCACACTCGGGCCGCATCACTCAGAATCACTCGGGCCGTCACGGTCATGCCACAACACTCAGGCCGCAGCGTCGGGCCGCATCCCTCAGGCCACAGCGCCGAGCCGTCGCACTCAGGCCACAGCGCCGAGCCGTCGCACTCGGGTCACAGCGCCCGAGCCGTCGCGGTCAGCAGCACGTCGCCGTCCCAGCAGGTGTGCGTGCCGGTGTGGCAGGCCGCGCCCTCCTGGTCGACGATGAGCAGGAGGGCGTCACCGTCGCAGTCCAGGCGCACCTCGTGCACGTACTGGGTGTGCCCGGAGGTCTCCCCCTTCACCCAGTACTGCCCGCGCGAGCGCGAGTAGTAGGTGGCCTTGCGGGTGGCGAGGGTGCGAGCGAGGGCCTCGTCGTCCATCCAGGCCATCATGAGCACATCACCGGTGGACTTCTCCTGGGCGATGGCGGCGACCAACCCGGCCTCGTTGCGCTTGAGGCGGGCGGCGATGGCGGGTTCGAGGCTCATGACTCGGTTATAACAGGGCCGGCCACCCCGCCCGTATGCGGGGCGGCCGCGCACCCGTCACCGAAGATAACGAAGTCATAAACATTGCCGGGAAGATCATCGGCCATTTTGGACAACCGCCCAGTATTCAGCGCATGCATTACCGATCAGTAATGGCCGTGCTGTGCGTGGTCGCCGCCGCTCTCCTGCCCGGCGCCCCGGCCGCCGCCCAACCCACCGCGGCCCCCACCATCGCCAGCTACAACGTCTTCATGCTCTCGCGCAATCTCTACCCCAACTGGGGTCAGGTCACCCGCGCGGACCTCATCACCGCCCAGGGCGTGGTCGCCGACCAGGACGTGGTCGTCCTCCAGGAGGCGTTCGACAACGACGCCTCCGACCGGCTGCTGAGCAATCTGGCCGCCACCCATCCGCACCAGACCCCGGTCATGGGCCGCTCCCGCGGCGGCTGGGACGCCACCGAGGGCTCGTACTCCGCCACCACCCCAGAGGACGGCGGCGTGGCCATCGTGAGCCGCTGGCCCATCACCCGCAAGATCCAGTACATCTACGCCGACGCCTGCGGCGCGGACTGGTGGTCCAACAAGGGGTTCGTCTACGTGGAACTGGCCGCGCCCGGCGGGCCGCTGCACGTGATCGGCACCCACGCCCAATCCGAAGACGACGGCTGCTCGGCCGGGGAGCCGCGCACCATGCGCTCGCGCCAGCGCGCCGAACTGCGGCAGTTCCTCGCCGCCCGGAACATCCCGGCGAGCCAGCCGGTGTACGTGGCGGGCGATCTCAACGTGATCGAGGCCAGTGACGAATATTCGCAGATGCTCAGCGAATTGGGTGCGGTGCGCCCCGAGCACACCGGCCACCCGCACTCGTGGGACTGCCGCGACAACAGCGTCTGCCTGGACCAGTACGGCGCGGAGTACGCCTCCGAACACCTGGACTACGTGCTGCCCATCGCGGGCTACGCGGTGCCGTCGCGGTACGTGAACGAGACCCGCCGGGTGAAGAGTCCGGAGTGGTCGGTCACCTCGTGGGGCAAGACCTACCGTTACGTCGACTACTCCGACCACTACCCGGTGTTCGGTCGGGCGGGCTGATCAGCGGACGGTGATGCCCTCGGTGCGCATGGCGTCCTTCACATCCTTGATGGTCAGATCACCGAAGTGGAAGACGCTGGCGGCGAGCACCGCGTCGGCACCGGCCCGCACGGCGGGGGCGAAGTCGTCGACCTTGCCCGCGCCGCCGCTGGCGATGACCGGCACGGTGACCGCCGCGCGCACCGCGCGGATCATGGTCAGATCGAATCCGGCCTTGGTGCCGTCGGCGTCCATGGAGTTGAGCAGGATCTCGCCGACGCCGAGTTCGGCCCCGCGCACCGCCCATTCCACGGCGTCGATGCCGGTGCCGCGCTTACCGCCGTGCGTGGTCACCTCCCAGCCGGACGGAGTGGGCTGCTGCCCCTCCGGCACCGTGCGCGCGTCCACCGAGAGCACGATGCACTGGGAGCCGAACCGTTCCGACATCTCGCGCAGTACGTCGGGTTTGGCGATGGCGGCGGTATTGACCGACACCTTGTCCGCGCCCGCGCGCAGCAGCCGGTCCACATCGTCGACGGTGCGCACGCCGCCGCCCACGGTGAGCGGGATGAAGATCTGCTCGGCGGTGCGGGTCACCACGTCGATCATGGTGCCGCGGTCGCCGGTGGAGGCAGTGACGTCGAGGAAGGTGAGTTCATCCGCACCCTGGGCGTCGTAGGTGGCGGCCAGTTCGACCGGATCACCGGCGTCGCGCAGATTCTGGAAGTTGACGCCCTTGACGACGCGGCCCGCGTCCACGTCCAGACAGGGAATCACGCGTACTGCCAACGTCATTGCCTCACCTCTCCTCGGACCTGATCGACACAGGCGGCGATCATGTCCAGTAGTTCCTCGTGCACACCGGGCGCGGCCGCCAGCACCGAACCCGATTCGATGGTCCAGTCCCGCCCGAGCAGATCGGTGACCACCCCGCCCGCGGCCCGCACCAACGCCACCCCGGCGGCGTTGTCCCAGGCGTGATGGCCGAACACCACGGCCCCGCCCAGAATCCCGGATGCCGTGTACGCCAGGTCGATTCCGGTCGAGCCGTGCATGCGCATGCGGCCGGACAGGCGGCTGAGCGCACCCAGCAGGTTGAAGCGGAAGCGCCCCGGGATGCGCCCCTCGCCATCCAGGTTGAACGCGCCGAAGCCGATCATGGCGTCGGCGAGCCTGCTCGTCGACAGCGGTGGCAGCGGGACGTCGTCGAGCAGCAGCGGTCCCCCGACCGCGGCGGCGTAACGCTGGCCGAGCACCGGCAGCCAGGTCAGGCCCAGCACCGGGACGCCGTCCTCGACCAGTGCCAGCAGCATGCCCGAGAGTGGATGTCCCGCCGAATAATTGAATGTGCCGTCGATGGGGTCGAGCACCCACGCGGTGCCCGAGGTCAGCTGCGGACCGCCGAATTCCTCACCGTGCACCGGAATTCCGGTGCGCTCGTACAGCTGTCGCGAGATCTGGCGTTCCAGTTCCAGGTCCAGGGCGGTGGCGAAATCGCCGCGGCCCTTCTGGACGGCGCTGGGCGCGCCGAGCCCCTCCACGAAACGCGGTGCGGCGGCGTCGAGTACCTCGCTCGCGACGGCGAGCAGCGCGGTGCGGTCGGCGGCCATCCGCTAGCGGACCGCGTCGAGCGCTTCGGGCAGGGTGAACCGGCCCGCGTACAGCGCCTTGCCGATGATCGCGCCCTCCACCCCCTCGGGCACCAGGGTGGCGATGGCGCGCAGGTCGTCCAGGGTGGACACGCCGCCGGAGGCGATGACCGGCGCCTCGGCGGCATTGGCGACCTGGCTCAGCAGGTCCAGGTTGGGGCCGGTGAGGGTACCGTCGCGGCCCACGTCGGTGACCACGTAGCGGGTGCAGCCGTCACGCTCCAGGCGTTCGAGCACCTCCCACAGATCACCGCCGTCGGTGACCCAGCCGCGCCCGCGCAGCCGCCACTCGCCGTCGATGAGCTTGACGTCCAGGCCGATGGCGATGCGGTCGCCGTACTCACCGAGCACACGCGCGCACCACTGCGGATTCTCCAGCGCGGCGGTGCCGATATTGACCCGGGCGCAGCCGGTGGCCAGCGCCGCCTTCAGCGAATCGTCGTCGCGGATGCCGCCGGACAGTTCGACCCGCACATCGAGTTCGCCGACCACCTCGGCGATGAGATCGCGGTTGCTGCCCCGCCCGAAGGCGGCGTCGAGGTCCACCAGATGCACCCACTCGGCCCCGGCTTCCTGCCAGGCGTGGGCGGCGTCGCGCGGCGAACCGTAGCTGGTCTCGCTTCCGGCCTCGCCCTGAACGAGGCGGACGGCTTCACCATTGGCGACATCGACGGCGGGTAGCAGCACAAGACTCACGGAACCACCTTAGTGGTTGCCGGTCGGCGGCCCGCCGTCGGCCCGCACCGGGGAGACGCCGGTCACCAGCGATAGTCGAGGAACTTGCCGTCGAAGGTGACCACCACGCGGTCACCGTCCGGATGCGGGCGGCGGCTGATGTCGATGGTGAAGTTGATGGCGCTCATGATGCCGTCGCCGAACTCCTCGTGGATGAGTTCCTTGAGCGCCGGTCCGTAGACATTGACGGCTTCCACGAAGCGGTACACGGTGGGATCGGTCATGATCTCCGGATCGGCGGTGCGGGCGGGCTGCCGCACCAGCGCCTCGGCGACCGCGTCATCGAGGCCGAGCAGACCGCACACCTTCGCCGCCTGCTCCCCGGTGAGCGGATGCCGTCCCAGCAGGGCGGCGGTGGTCCACACCAGTGGCGCGTCGATGGCGGCCGCCAGCTCCGCCCACGTGTGCCCGCCGCGGATGCGGGCCGTGGTGACGAGGTCGGCGGCCTCGGTCTTGCTCATCATCGGGGTCATCGAGATCTCCTGTGTCGGAAGCCAACTCCGCCACCCTGCCACAGCGTCAGCGGTCGACCGCCGCTGGAAACACACTGTTCACCGCACCGGTCACCTGCCGGAAACCCGTACCGGAGTGTGAGGTTCGGGAAACATCGGGGCGGCGGTGAGGTCATGGCTGGGCAACAACCGGTACCCAGAATCGGCATATCCCCACCGATCGAAGGAACACCCCACATGTCGTATCTGAAACCCGCCGAGTTCGTCACGAAGATGGTGGACGCCGGCCAGGACAAGGCGCTGATGTCCACCCGCGACACCGTGATTCGCGCGTACATGGCGGGTGCGATCCTCGCGCTCGCCGCCGCGTTCGCCGTCACCATCACCGTGCAGACCGGCAATCCGCTGCTGGGCGCGGTGTTGTTCCCCGTCGGCTTCTGCATGCTCTACCTGCTCGGCTTCGACCTGCTCACCGGGGTGTTCACGCTGGTGCCGCTGGCCTGGCTGGACCGGCGGCCGGGCGTGAATCTGCGGGCCATGCTGCGCAACTGGGGGCTGGTGTTCGTCGGCAATTTCGCCGGGGCGTTCACCGTGGCCGTCATGATGGCGATCATCGTGACCATGGGCTTCGCCGTCGATCCCAACGAGGTCGGCCAGAAGCTCGGTGATATCGGCGAATCCCGCACCGTCGGCTACGCCGAGTACGGCGCTTCCGGCATGCTCACCCTGTTCATCCGCGGCGTGCTGTGCAACTGGATGGTCTCCACGGGTGTGGTGGCCGCCATGATGTCGACGTCGGTGTCGGGCAAGGTGATCGCCATGTGGATGCCCATCATGCTGTTCTTCTACATGGGCTTCGAACACTCGATCGTCAATATGTTCCTGTTCCCCTCGGGCCTGCTGCTGGGCGGCGACTTCTCCATCGGGGATTATCTGCTGTGGAACGAGATCCCCACGGTCGTCGGCAATCTCGTGGGTGGGCTCACCTTCGTCGGCCTGACCCTGTACGCCACGCACCGGCGCACCGCCGCATCCAAGCCGGTCGAGGAGCCGGTCACGGTCTGACGCCCGCGCGCTCGGACGCCGCCGACCGCTCCGGGAGCGGTCGGCGGCCGAGAACTCAGAGAGAAATCAGAGTGAGCGCACCCAGTTGCGCAGCAGCTGCGCGCCCGCGTCGCCGGACTTCTCCGGGTGGAACTGGGTGGCCGACAGCGGGCCGTTCTCCACCGCGGCGAGGAACGGGACGCCGTGTTCGGCCCAGGTCAGTTTGGCCGGAGCGATGGTGCCGTCGCCGTTCCACTCCCACTTCTGCGCGGCGTAGGAGTGCACGAAGTAGAAGCGGGTGTCGGCGTCCATACCCGCGAACAGCACGCTGTCCTCGGGAGCCCGGACGGTGTTCCAGCCCATGTGCGGCAGCACGGGGGCGTCCAGGCGCTCCACGGTGCCGGGCCATTCGGCGCAGCCCGCGGTCTCGATGCCGTGCTCGACCCCGCGCTCGAACAGGATCTGCATGCCCACGCAGATGCCCAGCACCGGTCGCCCGCCCGCCAGCCGCTTGCCGATGATGCGCTCGCCGCGCACCTCCCGCAGGCCCGCCATGCAGGCCGCGAACGCGCCGACGCCGGGGACCACGAGGCCGTCGGCATTCAGCGCGATATCGGGATCGGCGGTGACGGTGACCTCGGCCCCGGCGCGCACCAGGGCGCGTTCGGCGGAGTGCAGATTGCCCGAACCGTAGTCGAGCAGGGCCAGTCGCTTCGTCCGCCCGCCCGTCACCCGGCCACCGCCGTCCACGGAATCGCCACGCGATGTCGTGTTCACAGCGCCCCCTTCGTGGAGGGGATGCCGCTCACGCGCGGATCGTATTCCACCGCGGCGCGCAACGCCCGCGCCACGGCCTTGAACTCGGCCTCGGTGATGTGGTGCTGGTCGCGCCCGTAGAGCACGCGCACGTGCAGGGCGATGCGGGCATTGAGCGCGATGGATTCGAAGACGTGGCGATTGATGATCGTCGAATAGGACGCGCCCGGGCCCACACTCGGAATCACGGTGTGCAGCAGGTGTTCCGGCTCCCCGGTGTGCACGCAGTAGGGGCGGCCGGAGACGTCCACCACCGCGTGGGCGAGGGTTTCGTCCATGGGGATGTAGCAGTCGCCGAAGCGGCGGATGCCCTTCTTGTCGCCGAGCGCCTGGTGCAGCGCCTGCCCGATGACGATGGCGGTGTCCTCCACCGTGTGGTGGGCCTCGATCTCGATATCGCCCTTGGCGTGCACGGTCAGGTCGAAGCTGCCGTGCTGACCGAAGGCGGTCAGCATGTGGTCGTAGAACGGCACGCCGGTGGCGATGTCGGTCTTGCCGGAGCCGTCGAGGTTGAGTTCGACGACGATGCTGGATTCCCGGGTGGTGCGTTCCACCCGTGCGATTCGGTCCATGCTCGCTTCCTGCGGTGAATCGGACACGGTCATCGGGCGATCAGCTCCTCGGCCGCCAATTTCTCGCTGGCGCGCAAGAATTCGTCGTTCTCCGCGGCCAGCCCGATGGTGGCGCGCAGATAGCCGGGGATGCCGACATCGCGAATGAGCACACCCTCGTCGAGGTAGCGCTGCCAGGCGCGCGGGGCATCGGCGAAGCAGCCGAACAGGATGAAGTTGGCGTCGGACCCGATGACGTCGAAGCCGATCGTGCGCAGTTCCGCCGTCACCCGATCGCGTTGGCGCGCGAGTTCGGCCACGCTGCCGAGGGTTTCGTCGGCATGCCGCAGCGCCGCCCGCGCCGCGGCCTGCGTCACCACCGACAGGTGGTAGGGCAGCCGCACCAGCAGCAGCGCGTCGATGACGGCGGGTGCGGCGGCGAGATAGCCCAGCCGTCCGCCCGCGAAGGCGAACGCCTTGGACATGGTGCGGGTGACGACGAGTTTCGCCGGGTACCGGTCGATCAGGGTGATGGCCGAGGGCGCGGCGGAGAACTCCCCGTATGCCTCGTCCACCACCACGATGCCGGGGGCGGCGTCGAGGATCCGCTCCAGGTCGGCCAGCGGAATGCTGTGTCCCGTCGGATTGTTGGGGCTGGTCACGAACACCACGTCGGGGCGGCGCTGCGCGATCACCCCGACCGCGTAGTCGATATCGAGGGAGAAGTCGCCGCCGCGCTTGGCCTCCACCCATTCGGTGTCGATGCCCTCGGAGATGATCGGGTGCATCGAGTAGGAGGGCACGAAACCCAGTGCGCTGCGCCCCGGTCCGCCGAATGCCTGCAACAGCTGTTGCAGGATCTCGTTGGAGCCGTTGGCGGCCCACACATTCGACACGTCCACCGCGACACCGGTCTGCCGGGTCAGGTAGGCGGCCAGATCGGCGCGCAGGGCCACGGCGTCGCGGTCCGGGTAGCGGTGCAGGTCGACGGCCGCGGCGCGAATGGATTCGGCGACGTCGTCGACCAGCGCCCGGCTCGGCGGGTGCGGGTTCTCATTGGTGTTGAGCTGTACCGGCACCGTGAGCTGCGGTGCGCCGTAGGGCTTCTTGCCGCGCAGATTGTCCCGCAGCGGCAGTTCCTCGAGGGTGAGGCCAGCACCGGGAACGGCCGCGGTCGGCTCGGTGCGCGCGCTCACGACAGTGCTCCGAAACGCACCTGCACGGCCTGCCCGTGCGCGGGCAGATCCTCGGCGTTCGCCAGGGCCACCACATGTCCGGCGACGTCCTTCAGCGCCGACTCGGAGTAGTCGACCACGTGGATGCCGCGCAGGAAGGTCTGCACGCTCAAACCCGAGGAGTGCCGGGCGCATCCGGCGGTGGGCAGCACGTGATTGGAGCCCGCGCAGTAGTCGCCGAGGCTGACCGGCGACCACGCGCCCACGAAAACGGCTCCGGCGCTGCGGACGCGGGCGGCCACGGCGGCCGCGTCGGCGGTCTGGATCTCCAGATGCTCGGCCGCGTAGGCGTTCACCACGCGCAACCCCTGGTCGATATCGTCGACCAGCACGGTGCCGGACTGCTTGCCCGACAGTGCCTCCACCACGCGGTCGTGGTGCTTGACCACCGCCAGTTGCGCGGTCAGCGCCGCGTCCACAGCGTCGGCCAGTTCCGCGCTGTCGGTCACCAGCACGCTGGCGGCCAGGACATCGTGTTCGGCCTGCGAGATGAGGTCGGCGGCCACATGCGCCGGATCGGCGGTGGCGTCGGCCAGGATGGCGATCTCGGTGGGCCCGGCCTCGGCGTCGATGCCGACCAGGCCGCGGCACAGCCGCTTGGCGGCGGTGACGTAGATATTGCCGGGTCCGGTGATCATGTCGACCGGTGCCAGCTGCGCGCCGTCGGTATCGGTGCCGCCGTAGGACAGCAGCGCCACGGCCTGCGCGCCGCCGACCGCCCACACCTCCTCGACACCGAGCAGCTTGGCGGCGGCCAGAATGGTCGGGTGCGGCAGGCCGCCGCAGCGGGCCTGCGGCGGCGAGGCCACCACCAGGGATTCCACCCCGGCGGCCTGCGCGGGCACCACGTTCATGACCACGCTGGACGGGTAGACGGCATTGCCGCCCGGCACGTACAGGCCGACGCGCTCGACGGGCACCCACCGTTCGGTGACGGTGCCGCCGGGCACCACCTCGGTGGTCGCGTCGGTGCGGCGCTGATCGGCGTGTACGACGCGGGTGCGCTCGATGGCGACCTCGAGGGCGGCGCGCACGGCCGGGTCCAGTTCGGACAGGGCCCGGTCGAGTTCGGCGGCGGGTACCCGCACGCTGTCGGGGGTCACCCCGTCGAACTTCGCGCTGAACTCCTGCGCCGCCGCGACGCCCCGATCGCGGATGGCCGCCACGACCGGCCGCACGTGATGCAGCACCGAGTCCACGTCCACTCCCCCGCGCGGCAGTGCCGAGCGAAGTTCAGCAGCGGTGGGCGTACGTCCGCGCAGATCCACGCGGGCGAGCTCGATGCGGCTTGTCATAGCGCTGTGCAGTCCTTGTCTGTGCTGATCGGTCTGTGCTGATCGAGGTTGCCGAACGGGGCGTGAACACCCGATTCGTCCACTTGACAGCCTATCCGGCCCACGCCAGCGGGTTTCCGGCGGCCGCGCGACGCGGGCGACCCGCTGGTCATGGGGGTGAACGGCGCGCGCATCCGCGCCGAGACGCCGCCGTCACGGCCGATTCTCGCGGGTCACCGTTGTGTTTCCGCCGCTCGGAGGCGGGCGTACCGGACCGGTGCGCCCGATACCATCGACAGTGGCGCGAATTACGCGGCGTGACCGGGATTCGAGCCGAACGATCTGCTCCGAGCGCGCGGTGCCGAGGGTGGACGCGGCCGGATCCTCCGAACGGCACCGGACGCCTGTCACCCGATGCGCCGACGATAGTCCGAGGAGCTGGAGTGAACACAGATCCGGAGACCGATGCCCGGCGCGGCACCATCCGTCACCACCGTCCGCCCATCCCGCTACGGCGACCACATCGCCCCACCGTCGATCCGGTCGGTGTGGAATCCGATTCGATTGCGGCACTGCGACTTTCCGACGGCCGGGTGCTGCTGGTGCCCGCGTGCGGCCTGCGCATCGGCCGCACCCGGGACAACGATCTGGTGCTGGACGATCCACGGGTCAGCCGCACCCACGCCCGCCTGGTGCTGCGTGGCACCGGGGTGGTGATCCACGACCTGCGATCGGTGAACGGGGTGTACGTGAACGGCGCTCAGATCACCGACCACGTCACGCTGTCGCACGGGGACGTCCTGAATATCGGCATCACCACCCTGCGCTTCGAGCGGATACCGAGCCGGTAGGCGCGGACCTCACTCGGCCACGAGTCGGCGGATGACCATCGGCTCGGCCAGGACGTCGTCGAGTACGTCCCGCACATGGTGGAAGTGGGGGGTCTCGAAATGCTCGTCCAGCGCGGCGGCCCCGGTCCACTCTTCCACCAGCACCATGTGGGCGGCGTCGTTGGGGTCCACGAACGGCCGGTAGGCCAGGCAGCCGGACTCCGCCAACGACGGCTCGATCATGCCCTCGAGCGCGGTGCGCAGCCGGTCCTCCCGACCGGTGTGGGCGCGAAATTCGGCGATGACGTGCAGGGTCATGATGTCGTCTCCTTGCGGGTCAGGGGCGGGCGGGGCCGGTGCCCGCGCCGGTGGTGGTGATGGCGGTGGCGATCTCGTCGAGGTCGGCCGCGGTCAGCGCCAGCTCGCGAGCGCCGATCCAGCCGTCGATCTGCGTCGGGGTGCGCGCACCGACGATGGCCCCGGTGACGCCCGGCCAGGCGGTGGCCCAGGCGAGGGCTACTTCGGCCACGCTCAGGTCGTAGCGGGCCGCGATGGGGCGCAGCGCGTCCACCAGGGCGAGGTTGGCGGGCAGGTCGGTGGTGAAATCCGGGCTGCCGCTGCGCCAGTCGTCGGGCGCGAGCACCCGGTCGGCGTGGAACGCACCGGTCAGCAGGCCGGACTGGAGCGGCGAGTAGACGATCACGCCGGTGTTGTGTGCTCGCGCCCAGGCGATCTCGGGTGCGGCCGTGCGATTGAGCGCCGAGAACGGCGGCTGGATCGCGTCCACGTGCGCGATGGATTCGGCGACGTCCAGCTGTGCCGCATCGTGATTCGACAGTCCGATGGCGCGGACCTTGCCCTCCTTCTTCAGATCGGCCATGACCTGCCAGTACTCCGCCAGCGGGGTGGCGGCGGCGGAAACCTCGGCCTCGCCCTGGTAGACGAACAACTCGCCGGTGTCGGGCCAGTGCACCTGGTAGAGGTCGATGTGGTCGACGCGCAGGCGGCGCAGTGACGCCTCGAGTTCGGCGCGCACGGTGTCGGGGCGCATGATGCGGCGCGGTGGTCCGGTGCGGTCGTCGCCGGATTCCCAGATGAGGCCGGTCTTGGTGAAGAGGTAGGGGCGGTCGGCCTCCGGCAGCTCGGTCAGGGCGCGACCGACCAGTTCCTCCGCATGGCCGAGCCCGTAGGCGGGCGCGGTATCGAGCCAGTTGATGCCGCTGCGCACCGCGTGGGTGATGGCGGCGATGGAGTCGGCGTCATCGGTGGCTCCCCACGAGTACTGCCAACCGGCTCCCGAGATGACCCAGGTGCCGAGGCCGAGCGGGGTGATGTCCATGCCGGTGTCGCCGAGCGGGCGGGTGGCGTGCATTCGACTCTCCTGTTCGAGGCCGGATCGGTTCCGGCCACGATGGCCACACTCGTCCGCCACGCCGCGCCGAAACAGCGCCGCACCAGCCTGGGCACCGCAGGACCAGGACGGTCCGGCGCGCGGCTCGGATACTGGACGCATGGTCTTGGATCGACGGGCGGAACTCGGTGAATTCCTGCGCTCCCGGCGCGCGCGGTTGCGACCGGACCAGGTGGGGTTGATCGACCACGGGGTGCGGCGGCGGGTGCCGGGTCTGCGGCGCGAGGAGTTGGCGCTGCTGGCCGGGGTCAGCGTGGATCACTATGTGCGGCTGGAACAGGGCCGCACCCTGCACTTCTCGGAATCGGTGCTGGACGCGGTCGCCCGCGCGCTGCGGCTGGATCCGGTGGAACACGAGCACCTGTATCGCCTGGCACGGCCCTGGGCGGGTGCGGAGACGCCGGGTGCGCAGCGGGTGCGGCCCGGGCTGCTGCGGCTGTTGGAGGCGGCTCCGGAGGTGCCCGCCTACATCGTCGGCCGCGGTACGGCGGTGCTGGCGTGGAATCGCGCGGCCGCCGTACTGCTCACCGACTTCGGCGCGCTGCCGCCGCACGAGCGCAATCTCACCCGGCTGGTGTTCCTGGACGAGGGCATGCGCGACCTCTACGAGGACTGGCCCGCCAAGGCCGCCGACGTGGTCGCCTATCTACGCCTGGACGCCGCCCGCAATCCCGGCGATCCGGCCGTCACCGCCCTGATCGACGACATGTGCCGGGACAGTGCGGAATTCGCCGAACTGTGGCGGCGTCACGACATCAAGGACAAGACCCACGGGCGCTACGTGTACCGCCACCCGATGGTGGGCCGCATCGATCTCGGCTACGAAACCCTGCGCCTGCCCGACGATCCCGATCAGGGGCTGGTCGCCCACACGGTGGAGCGGGGCTCCACCAGCGAGGTGGCGCTGCGGCTGCTCACCAGCATCGACGCACCCGCCGCCACCACGAGACGTTGATCGGCCACAGAACGCTGATCCCTCACAAAACCCTCACGGAAGCCGACCCGTCACGAAAAGCCGAGCGGGACAACGAGAATGTAGGAGTTCACGGTGGGGTTCGTGAATGCCAGCAGTGAGTGTGCGGTGCAGCACGTCGCCGATCTAGTGGCATGCCAGATCCGAGAATCGAGCGGTCGTGCGGGACCTGACACGACGCGGGACCGAACACGACACGGGGCCAACGAGAGCGGCGGGTGATCGCGTCGCCCGCCGCCGGTCTGTCGCCACCCGGTGTCGCCGCTATTTGGTGTTGCTGTCGATCTGTAGCGAACCGCTGCCGGGATCGACCACGCGCAGGTCGAACGGCTTGGACTTGCCGCCGTAGGTCAGGTTCGCCAGCCGCATATCGGCCGCGCCGGCACTGTCGTTCTGGCCGGAGATATCGCGATAACCGTTGATCGGGTTGGCTTCCCAGTACTCGCGGAAATCGCTCTGCCCGCCGTACACCGCCTGCGCGGCAGGGGTCAGCATGGCCCACGCCGAGCCGTAGTTCTTGGCGAGCAGCGCGTTGTAGAAGTCCTCGATGGCGCTGCCGGCCTGGCCGATGCCGACGGTGCCGACATTGCGCGCCGAGCCGAGCGCCACCGAATCCTCGGTGGCCTGCGGGGTGCCGGTCACCTTCGAGGTGGTGGGGCCGCCCGCGTCGGTGCCCGAACCGCCTTCGCCGCCACCGGAATTGAGCATGGCGGCGACCACGCCGCCGACCACGATGAGCACACCCACCACGGCGATCCAGACGAACTTGCGGCTACCCGGCTCGCCGGGGTGCGGTTCCATGGCGGTGTGCGTGGCGGGGCCGTGGGAGGCCGGGGGCCGGGGCGGCGGAGTGGACTCCAGCAGGGTCGCGGCGCTCACCGCGCCGGTGGGGATGTCGGCGCTGGCGGACGGGCGGCGGTCGATGGGCCGGGTGGGCTGGCGCGGCGGCGCGGGGCGGCGCGGCGCTTCGGGTCCCCGCTGCTGGGGGCGGCGGGCGGCCAGCACGCGGGTGGCGTCCGCATCCGGGCCGACCTCGGCGAAGTCCGCCATGCGGTCGCGCACCTCGTGCATGCTCGGCCGGTCCTCCGGCTCGAAGCTCAGCAGGCGACGCAACAGATCCTCCAGCGGACCGGCGTTGCGCGGCTCGCTCAGCTGACCGTTGGCGGCCGCGTACAGCAGCGCGAGCGGATTCGGGTTGGTGCCGTAGGGCGGTTCCCCCTCCAGCGCGTGGAACAGCGTCGCGCCCAGGGCGAAGACGTCGGCGGCGGGGGTCGGCTCGGCTCCGCGCGCCACCTCCGGGGCGAGGTAGGCGGCGGTACCGGAGATGAGTCCGGTGGCGGTCAGGGTCACATCGCCCTTGGCCTTGGAGATGCCGAAGTCGGTGATCTTCACCGCCCCGTTGTCACCGAGCAGGATGTTGCCGGGCTTGACGTCCCGGTGCACGATGCCCGCGCGATGGGCGGCGATCAGCGCCGAGGCCACCTGCTCGCCGATGCGCGCCACCTGCGGCAGCGGCAGCGTGCCCTGTGAGGACAGCACGACGGCGAGGCTCTGCGAGGGCAGATACTCTATGACCAGGCACGGGTCACCCTCATGCTCGGTGATGTCGAAGACGACGATGGCATTGGGGTGCTGGAAGCGGGCGGCGTTGCGGGCCTCTCGGGCCGCGCGCTGACGCACTACTTCCTTATCCGCTTCGGACAGGGTCGGCTGGGTGAGGATCTGCTTGATCGCCACCGACCGTTCCAGCCTCTCGTCGACGGCTCGCCAGACGACGCCTGTGCCGCCGCTACCAATCCGTTCGACCAGGCGGTAATGCCCTGCGATCACTTGGCCGGTTTCGATGACACTACTCCGAAGTTCTCCGCGATGAATGACTGTGCCGGGGCGGTTGCCCGCGTGTTCCCCGCACGAGTGTAGCGGGCCGCGCGCGCCGCGCCGACGTCAGCGCGAGATATGACTGAGATCTCGCTGAGATCCTCATCGCATTCGGGTGATTATCGCGTTACCAGCTGCGGAAACGCGCGTGTCGGTGTGCGGTGAGGATCACTATTCCCGACGCGCCGCCCACTGCCCGCGCGCCAGTTCCGCCGCGTCGGCGTCGGTCAGCTCGATATCGAAGACCTCGGCGAGGATCTTCGGCAGCTCGGTGAGCTCCAGTTCGCGCGTATCGCCGCTGCCGTCCGGATACTCCGTGGTCCAGACGGTGCCGTCGAGGACGTGGTGCACCTCCGGCAGGAAGCGCTGCACGAACGGGCGGGTGGTGAACGGGGAACGCGGCGAGGTCGAGACGAAGTGGTTTCCGACCGCGTAGTCGATGCGGTACTGCGGGCTCACGGCGACGGTGTGGCGGTCGACCCAGCCGTCGCGGCCGTACTGGTGCAGCGTCCACTGCTCCACGTCGAGGGGTCCGCTCGCGCGGTCGAGCCGGTAACGCCAGGCGCCGAGGGCGAATTCGCCCCGGTCGGCGGTGAGCTCGACGGGGGCCAGGGGGCCGAAGCCGAAGCCGACGTCGGTCAGCCAGGCGCGGTCGTCGACGACCACCCGCAGCAGGGCGTGGGTGGCGGGCCGCAGCGCGGTCGCCCCCATGGTGACCCGGCCGGACAGTCCGGTGAACTCGAATCCGAGCCGCTCCAGCGCGGCGGCGAACAGTCCGACATGCTCGTAGCAGTAGCCGCCGCGACGGCGGCGAATCAGCTTGTCCTGCACCGATTCGACGTCAAGGGGGATATCGCGGCCGAGGATGACCTCGAGGTTCTCGAACGGAATGCCGGTGGTGTGCGCGTAGGTCAGCCCGCGCAGGGTGTCCAGGGTCGGCGTGCGCTCCCCCGTGTACCCGATCCGCGCCAGATACGCGTCCAGATCCAGGTCGTCGCCGTTCCACCCGTATGACGGGTCCACCGGGCTGCTCATATCTCCTCCGTCCACTGCCGCAATCGATTCGATCAACACCGTGCGGACCGAAGATGTTCCGCGCCAGCCTGCCAGCCCACCGGCAGCACGGTCACGACGGTGATTTCGTGGGCACGGCGGGTACCGCACCGCCTCGGCACGATCGCGTGGACAGTGGTGACCGGGCGACTTAGCCTGGGACCGCGACGGCGCGCGGTGGGGAGGCGGCATCATGACGGATTCGATGCGGAACCGGGCGCGGTCGTGAGTGCGCCATGGGATCGACTACGGCTGTTCACGGTGCGGGAGTTCACCGTGCACTGGGGGCGGACGCTGGCGACGGTCGCGGTGGTGGCGGTGTCGGCGGCCTTCCTGGTGGCCGTGTTCGCCATCTCCGGTTCGGTGACCGGTTCGATGCAGCGGCTGACCGCCGGGCTGGCGGGCACCGCGGACCTGGAGGTCTCCGGAGTCACCGACGCCGGATTCGCGCAGTCGCTGCGCGATGAGGTGGCGGCTGCGCCCGGGGTGGCGGCGGCGGTGCCGCTGCTGCGGGCGAATCTGCCGGTCGACGGCGAGCGGGTGCTGCTGCTCGGCATGGACGGGTCGGGCGCGGCACTGGGCGGCGAACTGAGCGGAGCCGTGGCCGACGACGTGGTCGGGTCGCTGCTCGGCGTATCGAACGGCGTGCTGGTCGGTCCGGACCTCGGCTATGCGAAAAATGATGTGTTCGAGTTGGGTTCGGTGCGGGTCACGGTCGCCGCCGTGCTCGCGGACGCGGAGTCGGGGCGGTTCAACGGCGGCCACTATGTGGTCGCGCCGCTGCCGCTGGCGCAGCGGATCGCCGGACGCACCGGACAACTCGACTCCATCATGATCGTGGCGGCACCGGATGCCGACGCGGGAGCGCTGCGTGCGGCCGTGGCTGCGGTGGTGGCCGGGCGGGCGATCGTCGCCGAACCCATGGCGCGCGCCGCGGATACCGGCAACGGCGTGCTCATGCTGCGCTTCATGGCCGCCATGGGGGCCGGTATCGCCTTCGTGGTGTCGGCGTTCCTGGTCTACAACACGATGAGTATGGCGCTGGCGCAACGCCGTCCGGCGATCTCCATGCTGCGGGCCATCGGCGGCGGCAAGCGCACCATCGTGCGCGACACCCTCGCCGAGGCGGCCGTGGTGGGACTGGCCGGCGGGGCCGTGGGCGGGCTGCTGGGAATACTCGCTGGGCGCTGGGCCATCGGCCTGCTGCCGCCCGCCGTCACCCAACTGGTGGAGGTGCGGCTGGAGTACATCCTGCCGGGTTACGCGGTGCCGGTGGCGATCACGGCGGCGGTGCTGACCAGCGTCGGCGCCTCGGCGGTGGCGGCACGGCAGGTGTACCGGGTGGCCCCGGTGGAGGCGCTGGCACCCGTCGGGG
Organism: Nocardia sp. CC213A; assembly: GCF_030766805.1. Taxonomy (NCBI): domain Bacteria; kingdom Bacillati; phylum Actinomycetota; class Actinomycetes; order Mycobacteriales; family Nocardiaceae; genus Nocardia; species Nocardia sp. CC213A. Next base: position 50,990 of record NZ_JASFXA010000029.1, on the reverse strand, counting down.
TGTCGCGAGCCGATGCCGGATCCGGGTGGACGCGATTCGCCGCCGCGGTGGCGGTGGTGGCGCTGACGGCGGCGACACTGCTGGTGGTGCGTGCGCAGCTGGGCGTGTTCTCCGCTGTCGCACTGGGTTTCGCGTTCGGCGCGCAGATCGCGCTGGCCTTCCTGCTCACCGGGCCGATCGTGGCGGCGACCGCGGCGGTGGCGCGGCGCGGCGGCGGAGCCGGGGTGCTCGCGGCGGTGAATATCGAACGCGCGCCCCGGCGGGTGTGGGCCACCCTCATGACCGTCACCATCGCCGTGGGTATGACCGTGACCATCACCGGGGCCAATGACGACGCCGTGCGCGGGGCGCGCGACAGCCTGGCCAGTCTCGGCGACAGCGAGCTGTGGGTGAGTCCCACGCCGGAGGATCAGACGCCCACCGACCTGCTGCCGCCGGAGGTGGCCGAGCGGGTGGCGGCGGTGCCGGGGGTGGCGCGTATGACGGAGGGGCAGTTGGCATTCGCCGCCTTCGGTGGCACCAAGGCGCTGCTGTACGGCGTGGCCCCGGGCAGCAACTACCCCATGTTCCGGGCGCTGCGCGCCGAGGTGGGGCAGCGGCTGCTGGCCGGTGAGGGCCTGGTGCTGTCCCGCTCCCTGGCGGGCCGACTCGGGGTGACCGCCGGGGATGCGGTGACCCTGCGAACGCCCAGCGGAGAGAAACGCGCCGAGGTGCTCGACACCGTGTCCTATTTCTCGGCGCTGGCGGGCACCGTGGCCATGAGCCTGGACCTGATGCGGGACTGGTTCGACCGCCCCGGATCGACCACCCTGCAGATCGACGCGGCCCCGGGCGCCGATCTCGAACAGCTGCGCTCCGACCTGCGTACGGCCGCCGGACCCCGGGTCTTCGTCTACTCCGGGCGCGAGGCCCTCGACGGCATCAGCGCCTCGATGACCCAGGCCATGGCCCTGGCCCGCGCCATACTGGTGATCACCGCCCTCATCGCCGCCACCGCCCTGCTCAACACGCTCATGCTGGCGCTGCTGGAACGCCGCCGCGAACTCGGCATCCTGCGCGCCGTCGGCTCCACCCGCCGCTTCGCCCTGCGCATGATCCTCACCGAGGCCGCCGCCATCGGTGTGGTGGGCGCGGCCCTCGGCCTCGTCTTCGGGCTGATCGAACAGTTCCTCTACGCCGCCATCGCCACCGACCTGCTCGGCATCGAGATCACCGCCCGACCCGGCCCGCTGCTCCCGGTCTTCGTGGCGGCGGCATTGGCCCTGAGCCTGCTCGGCTCGATTCCGCCCGCCCTGCGCGCGGCCCGGCTGAATATCGTGGACGCGGTCGCCGCGGACTGACCGGTGACATCCCGGGCCGGAGGCGCGCGGATGTCGGAGCCAGCCGCTACCATTCGCCCATGCGTTCGATCGATACCGCGCAGCGGCGCGCTCGACTGGCGGTTCGGCATCTGCTCGCTCCCGAAGCGCGGGTGGACGATGCCGCCGAGATCGCGCGGGCGATGGTGGTGCTGCACGCCACCGATCCGGCGACGGTGTTCCTCTCGGTGGCCGCGCGCAGTCGGACGGTCGAACCCGGGCATGTGGAGAAGGCGCTGTACGAGGATCGGACGCTGCTGCGCATGCTGGCCATGCGGCGCACCATGTTCGTGGCGCCGATCGAAACGGTGCCGGTACTGCAGGCGTCGTGCGCCGACGCATTGGCCGAGAAGCAGCGAAAAACCTACGGGCGCTTCATCGAACAGGCCGGGGTCGTCGACGGGGATGTGTCGGCGTGGTGGGCCGATGTCGAGGCGGAGACGCATCGGGCGCTGCTGACGCGGGGGGCGGCGACCGGAGCGCAGTTGAGCAAGGATGTGCCGCGGCTGCGGACACAGGTCGACACCGCGCCGGGCAAGCCGTATTCGAAGCCGACGAATATCACCACCTGGGTGCTGGTGACCCTGGGCGCGGAGGGACGCATCGTGCGGGGGCGGCCCAATGGGTCGTGGTCCAGCAGCCAGTACACCTGGGCGCCGGTCGAATCCTGGCTTCCGGACGGGATTCCAGCCATGCTCGCGGACGAGGCGCGCGCGGAGTTGGTGCGGCAGTGGCTGCACCGGTTCGGCCCGGCCCCGGTGAGCGATATCAAGTGGTGGACCGGGTGGACGGTCGCCGAGGTGAAGAAGGCCCTCGCACGACTGGACACCGTCGCGGTCGACCTGGACGGCGGCACCGGACTGGTGCTCGCCGACGATCTGGAACCGGTTGCCGCGCCGGAGCCGTGGGCGGCGCTGCTGCCCGCCCTCGATCCGACGCCCATGGGGTGGCAGGCGCGCGATTGGTATCTGGGCGCGCACGGTCCGGCACTGTTCGACCGCAATGGCAATGTGGGGCCGACCGTGTGGTGGGACGGGCGCATCGTCGGCGGCTGGGCGCAGCGCGCGGACGGTGAGATCGTGTGGCGGCTGCTGGAAGACGTCGGCTCCGAGGCGCAGCGGCACATCGAAGTCGAGGCCGCCCGGCTCACCGACTGGTACGGCGAGGTCCGCCCTATTCCCCGCTTCCGCACCCCGCTGGAGCGGGAACTCACCGCTGAGCGGCCGCACACCGCGTTACCGGCCCACCGCCGCAGGTCGCGCCCGTCGTGAGGACGTAAGACCTGCGGCGAGCTATCCGAGGCGGCGCGGAGGTCACACCTGCTGGCGCACACGGGTTCCGTTCGGCCGCTACATCTTCCGTTTAATCCTTCAAAATCCGTCGGGTGTCGGGTGGGCGGTCCCGCTGTTAGGGTCTGCACGTACATCTGCATGTCCGGGGCGCGGGGGGCGCTGGCCCGGTCTTCCCATTCGGAGAGTGTCATGGCCTTCCTGAACCGCTTCCTCTACAACGCGCGCACGATCAGCCAGCTGGTCGATCAGGCGCCGAAGTGGCGGGAGCAGTTGCTGGCCAAGCGCACCGAGTTGCGCGGCGGCTCCTTTCGGGACGCCACCATGGGGATCTGCGCCCTGGTGGCGGCCGCGGACGGCAGTATCGATCCGGCCGAGCGGATGCGGGTGGCGCAGCTCATCGGCGCGGATCCGGTGCTGCGCCAGTTTCCGGTGGACGAGCTGCGAAATCTCTTCGAGGACAACTGCAATCGGATCGCCATGGATCCGGCGTTCGGCCGCGCCTACGTCATGCAGCAGGTCGCCAAGTGCACCGGCAAACCGGCCGAGGCGCGCGCCGTCGTGCAGTTGGGCATCATGATCGGCAATGCGGACGGCGGTTTCGACCAGCACGAGGCCGCCACCATCCGGGAGGCCTGCCAGGTGCTGCTGCTGGACCCCGAGGAGTTCGGGCTTTCCGACTGACGCGCCGCCCCTACATGTCCAGGCCGAGGTCCAGCACACGTACGGAGTGGGTGAGCGCGCCGACGGCCAGATAGTCCACGCCGGTGCGGGCGTAGTCGGCGGCGGCATCCAGGGTGAGACCGCCGGAGGATTCCAGCTCGGTGTGCGGTGAGCGGGCGTCGCGACGCTGCACGGCGGCTTGGGTGGCCCACAGCGGGAAGTTGTCCAGCAGCACGAGTTCCACGTCCTCGGCGAGCACGGCGTCGAGCTGCTCCAGGCTGTCCACCTCCACCTCACAGGCGATGGTGGGGTTCAGGGCGCGCACCGCCCGCAGCGCCGCCACCACCGAACCGGCGGCGACCACGTGATTGTCCTTGATGAGCGCGGCGTCGCCGAGCCCCATGCGGTGGTTCACCCCGCCGCCGACGCGGACCGCGTACTTCTGTAGCGACCGCAGACCCGGCAGTGTCTTGCGGCTGTCGCGGATGCGGCAGTGGGTGCCCGCCACGGCATCCACCCAGGCGGCGGTGGCGGTGGCGATTCCGGAGAGGTGGCAGACGATATTGAGCAGGGTGCGCTCGGCGGTCAGCAGACCCCGGGTGGGAGCGACGACGCCGAGCACGGCGTCACCCGGCCGCACCCGGGTACCGTCCGGCACCCGCTCGGTGACCTCGTAACCGCCCGCCCCGATCACCTCGTCCAGCACCATCAGGCCGATATCGAGCCCCGCCACGGTGCCCTCCTGCCGCGAGACCACCGCCGCCTTCACCACGGCATCCTCGGGCACCGTCGCGACGGTGGTGATATCGGGCCCGTAGCGCAGATCCTCGTCGAGGGCGGTGCGAATGAGCGCGACCACCTCGTCGCGGTCGAGTCCGGTATCGAGGGTCATCGCTGCACTCCTGGATCGATGGATCGAGCACCGCGCCGCGGACGAGCGGTGCCGGGAAGCGGAAACGGTGCCGACATCCGCGCGTGTCCGCCCGCGCGGGTACGAAGGTGCTCGGCCGCATCGGCACAACCGTGTGCGGCGGCGCGAGTGTGCTCGGCGCGGGTAGGCCCCTTCCCGGCCGAGCGATGCGATTCCGAATGCCGCTCGGCGGCAGCGGATTCGGCCGTCGCGGCCACGGGCGGTCTCATGACGCGGCGGTGGGTACGGCGGTGCGCGACCATATGGGCTCCTCCCAGCCGTCGGTGAGCAACTGCGGCCGACCGTCCTCGCCGAGCCGCACCCCGATACTGCGGCGCTGCTCCGCGCGGGGCTCCGGATGGTCCGAACGGGTGTGGCAGCCACGGCTTTCCGTGCGCGCCGCCGCCGCGACCAGCAGGACACGGGCGGTGAGGGTGAGTGCGGCATCCTCGATATCGGCGGCGGTCACCGTGGCGGAGGTATCGGTGCCGCACCGCGATTCGCCGACCGTGGCATCCGGACCACCGTGATACCCGCGCGTCATGGGGTGCGCCCCGGCCGGGTGCTCGTCGGCCGCACCGCCGTACGGACGGTGGTGCGCGGCTTCCGCGTCGACACGGTAGCCGCGAGCCGCGCTCCCCCGGCCGCCCCCGGGCAGTCCGCCCGGCGCGCTGCCGCCCTTGTCGCCGCCCGGCCCGCGCGATGCGAGGCCGCCCGCAGCACCACCCGGCCCGCGTGACGCAATACCGCTCTCGTGATCGCTCGGTCCGCGCGAGGTGATGCCGCCCACGTCGTCGCGTGGTGTGGCATGCGACTCGTGCCCCGATCCGTGCGGCGAGGCGAGTGGCGCACCGAATCCGCCGTCCGGCCCGGGGGCGGCGATATCGATTGCGCCGGAATCGGTTCCGGTGCCGCTGGCGGCGAGCAGTTCGAGCAGGCGCAGCACGCCCTCGCGCAGGCCGTCGCCGTCGCGGACGACGGCGGCGCGGTCGGTCATCAGCCGTTGCAGGGCGGTGCGGTCGACGCGGGGCAGGCGCAGGGGGCCGATTTCGGTGACGGGGTCGGCTGCGCCGAGGCGTTCGGTGGCCGCCGCGCCCGCGCGTTCGCCGACCACCAGGCCCTCGAGCAGGCTGTTGGAGGCGAGCCGGTTCGCGCCGTGCAGGCCCGTGCGCGCGACCTCGCCCGCGGCGTACAGGCCGGGGACGGTGGTGCGGCCGTGGGTGTCGGTGACCACGCCGCCGCACTGGTAGTGGGCGGCGGGGGCGACCGGGATCAGTCCGGTGCGCGGGTCGATGGCCGCGGCCAGGCAGGAGGCGGTGATGGTCGGGAACCGCTGGGCGAAACCGTCGATGGCGCGGGCATCGAGATAGACGTGCTCGGTGCCCAGTTCGCGCATGCGGGCCGCGATGGCCCGCGACACCACGTCGCGCGGTGCGAGGTCACCGCGCGGGTGCACGCCGGCGGTGACCGAATTGCCCTCGGTGTCCACCAGAATCGCGCCCTCACCGCGCACGGCCTCGCTGATGAGCGGTCGCCGCCCCAGCCCACCGCGCGCGTACAGCACGGTCGGATGGAACTGCACGAACTCCAGATCCGCCACCACCGCGCCCGCGCGCAAGGCCAGCGCCACGCCGTCGGCGGTCGCCCCGGCGGGATTGGTGCTGCACGCGTACAGCTGCCCGAGCCCGCCGGTGGCCAGCAGCACGGCGGGCGCGTGCACCACACCGAAACCCCGGTCGGATAGGGCGAGTACACCGCGCACGCCGCTCGGCCCGGTCAGGATCTCGACCACTGCCGCACCGAAGATCACCGGCAGGCCCGCCGCGTTCAGCGCCCGCTGCACCTCGGCCCCGGTGGCGTCGCCCCCGGCGTGGATGATGCGCCGCGTACTGTGTCCGCCCTCGCGGGTCCGCGAGACCTGCCCGTCACGTCCGAGATCGAAGACCGCGCCCAGATCGGTGAGCGCGGCGACGGCATCCCGCCCGCCCTCGACGATCGAGCGGACCGCCGCCTCATCACACAGTCCGGCCCCGGCCACCACGGTGTCCTCGACATGCGACTCCACCGAATCGCCGTGCGGGGCCACCACGGCGATCCCACCCTGTGCGTACTGCGTGGCGGTATCGGTCGGCCCGCCCTTGCTCAGCGTGAGCACCCGCAGCCCGCGCAGCGACGCGGTACGCGCGGCGGTCAGCCCGGCCACCCCGCCGCCCACGACGACGAGATCGGCCTCGGCCTCCCAGTTGATCGTGATACTCACCGGATCTCTCCCTTCCCGGTGGTCGTGCACAAGCCCGCCGTCATGCTATGGCGGACCGACCCGGTGTACGGCAGCATCCGTGGCACGGCGACACCGCATGTCCTCGCCCCGGTGACCGGCCTTTCCGGCCGGCCGACCGCGCACCGACCGGGCCGCGCTACCCGCGCACCCGGCACATCGACCGTCCAAGCTCCCGGCACCGCCACCCGCGCTCCCGGCCCGTCCGCCAGCCGCACTCCGCGCCCGGCAACCATTCGCCGCCCAGGCCCAGCACCCGCACTGCCCAACACAGCTACCCGCACTCCTGGCTCGACCGCCAGCCGCGCGGACTGCTCGGCGACCGCGCACATCCCCAGCCCGACGACGGGCCTACCCGGCCCGGCGACCGTGCGCGCCCCCGGCCCGGCGGCCGCGTGGGCCGTCGGGAGCTGGGGGCCGCCTGTCACTCGCCGCCGCCCGGATTGCCGATCTCGATCATGCGCTGCACCGAGTTGCGGGCCAGGGCGGCGGTTTCGGGGTCGACGTGGACCTCGTCGCGGTTCTCCACCAGGGAGCGGAGCAGGGCGGCGGGGGTGATCATCTTCATGTACTTGCAGGAGGCGCGGTCGTTGACGGCCTGGAAGTCCACGCCGGGGGCGGCCTTGCGCAGCTGGTGCAGCATGCCGACCTCGGTGGCGACCAGCACCTGGCTCGCTGTGCCCGACTCGCCGCTGCGCGAGCTCCGCGCCGCCGCTGCCTTGGCGGCGTCGATCATGCCGCCGGTGGACAGGATGTGCACCCGGTCGGCCGGGAACTCGCCCGCGCCCGCGAGGTAGAGCGCCGAGGTGGCGCAACCGCATTCGGGGTGCACGAACAGTTCCGCGTCCGGATGGGTACGGGCCTGCTCGTTCAGCTCGTCGCCGTTGATTCCGGCGTGCACGTGGCATTCGCCCATCCAGATGTGCATGTTCTCGCGTCCGGTCACCCGCTTGACGTGCGCGCCCAGGAACTGGTCCGGCAGGAACAGCACCTCGCGGTCGGGGTCGATGGAGGCGACCACGTCCACGGCGTTGGAGGACGTGCAGCAGATATCGGTGAGGGCCTTCACCGCGGCGGTGGTGTTGACGTAGGAGACCACCAGCGCCCCCGGATGTTCGGCCTTCCACGCGCGCAGTTCGTCGGCGGTGATGGAGTCGGCCAGTGAGCAGCCCGCGCGCTGATCGGGGATGAGCACCGTCTTCTCCGGGCTCAGGATCTTGGCGGTCTCGGCCATGAAGTGCACACCGCAGAACACGATGGTGTCCTCGGGTGCCTCGGCCGCGATCCGGGACAGTGCGAGGGAGTCACCCACGTGGTCGGCGACGTCCTGAATCTCGGGCAGCTGGTAGTTGTGCGCGAGGATGGTGGCATTGCGCTCGCGCGCCAGTCGCTTGATCTCCCGCGCCCACTCCGGAGTGGCCTCGACTCCCCCGAAACCCGACGGTCCATCGGTGATGCGCTCGGTCAGCGGCATCATCGCACCCAGTGCAGCCATGGTCCGGCTCCTAACTCTCATGCGCCCGGCAGCTTCGCCGATTCGCATACACCCGGTTTTCGACTTAGAATCGAAAACGTGGCCCATCGTAGCACCATCCACGAATCGCTCACCGCGGTGTTCCAGGTTCGCCGCTTCCCCGATGGCATCACCGCAGGTAGTGACGTTTCCGAGGGTTCGGGGGCCGAGGCACCGCGTCGATCGCTGGATCGCCGCTGCCCGCCCGGCCAACGCACCGAACTGGCCGTACTGCTGTGGGAGCGGGCCCTCGATCCGGCCAAGGGCACCTGGTCGCTGCCGGGCGGGCGGCTGCGCGACGACGAGGACCTCGACTTCTCCGCCGCCCGCCAGCTCGCCGAGAAGGTGGATGTGCGTGAGCTGACCCACCTGGAGCAGCTGTCGGTGTTCAGCGATCCACACCGGGTGCCCGGTGACCGTCGCATCGCCTCGGCCTATCTGGGTCTGGTGCCGCTGACCGCCGACCCGAAGCTGCCGCCGGACACCCGCTGGCATCCGGTGTCGGCACTGCCGGACATGTCCTTCGACCACGGCGTGGTGGTGGGGCACGCCCGCACCCGGCTGGCGGCGAAGCTCTCCTACACCAATATCGCCTTCGGTCTGGCCCCGGAGCACTTCACCATGTCCACCCTGCGCGAGATCTACTGCGCGGCACTCGGATACGAGGTGGACACCACGAATCTGCAACGGGTGCTGTCGCGCCGCGGGGTCATCACCCCCACCGGCGCGACCGCCTCACCCGGCCGGACGGGTGGCCGCCCGGCCGCGCTCTACCGCTTCACCGACACCGAGATCCGCGTCACCGACGAATTCGCCGCGCTGCGCCCGCCGAGCTGACCACCTCGGGCTGGGTAGCCCAGCGGTAGCCGAAGCCGCGCACCGTGGTGATCAGTCCGGGCCGGTCGAGTTTGGCCCGCAGGGTCGAGATGTGCACGTCCAGGCTGCGGGAGACGGCGAGAAAGGCGTCACCCCAGATACGATCCATCAGGATCTCCCGGCTCACCGCCTGCCCCGGCCGCTCCACCAATGCCTCCACCAGCTCGAATTCCTTGTGAGTGAGCAGGATCGGCGCGCCGGCCACGGTGACCTCCCGGGCCACCGGATCGACGCGCACGTCACCGGTGTCCACCACCGCGGACCGGGCCGCCGCCTCCGCCGCGGTGCGGCGCATGGCGTGTTCGATGCGTGCCACCAGTTCGCCGATCCGCGGCGGTTTGACCAGACAGTCGTCGGCCCCACCGCGCAGCCCCCGCACGATGGTCCGTTCGTCGTCGTCCTCGCTGAGCAGCACCACCGGTATCGAACTCACCTCGCGCAGCCGCCGCAGGGTGGTCAGGCCACAGCCGTCGGGCAGCTCCAGGTCCAGCAGCGCGGCATCGTAGTCACGGTGGCCGAGCAGCAGATCGGCTCCCCGGCGTTTGCGTTCGGCGTCGAAACCCCTTTCGGTCAACATATCCACCAGCGCATCGCCGGATATGTCGTCGTCCTCGATCAGCAGCAACCGCACCCGTCCCCCCGGACTTCGGTCGGTCACCACACTCTCCGTCATTGTCCTCATCCGATCTCCTCCCGAATCGGTCACGAGTCCAAGAGATTAGGACAGGCTTACCGGTAGGGGCAGTAGCGAATGCGACGGGTTCAGTAGCATGCGCGACATGAACGTCGCGGTATTCGTGGTCGACGGCGTCGCCGACTTCGGTTACGCGGCGCTGATCGAGACCTTCAGCATGGCGAACGGATTGCGGGAGCGACTCCCGCAGCCACCGCCCCCGTGGCGGGTGCACACCGTCTCCTTCGGCCACCGGGTCCGTTCCGGCAACGGACACTCCGTGACCACCACGCCCCTGGCCGAGCTGCGCGAGGAGGTCGATCTCGTCATCGTGCCGGCGGTGAACGTGCTCGACGCGCAGACGCTGATCGGTCTGGTCTCGGCACCGCACAGCAGGCCGGTGCTCGACCACATCCGGCGGACCCACCACGCCGGCGGGCGGCTGGCGGCCGCCTGCACCGGCACCTTCTTCCTCGCCGAGGCCGGGGTGCTCGACGGTGCGCCCGCGACGACGAGCTGGTGGCTCGGGCCGAGCTTCCGCCGCCGCTACCCCCGGGTGGCACTGGACGAGAGCCGCCTGCTGTGCCGGGGCGGCCGGATCACTACCGCCGGGGCGTCACTGTCCCATATGGACCTCGCCCTGTCGCTGGTGCACGGCCGGTCCCCGGCGCTGGCCGAGCTGACCGCCCGCTACCTGGCGCTCGGCAATCGGGACACCCAGGCCGCCTTCGCCATTCCCGAGGTGGTCGCCCGCGGCGACGCGCTGGTCGCCGCCTTCGAACGCTGGGTGCGCGCACATCTGTCCGAACCGCTGCACATCGCCACCGCCGCCCGCGAACTGGGCACCACCACGCGCACCCTGCAACGCGCCACCCGCGCCGAAATCGGCCTGACACCCCGCGAGTTCGCCAACGACATCCGTCTGGAGCGGGCCGCGCACCTGCTGCGCACCACCACGCTGACCGTCGACTCCATCGCGGCACACGTCGGCTACTCCAGCCCCGCCACCCTGCGCACCCTGGTGCGCCGCCGCCACGGCATGACCCTGGCGGAACTGCGCGCCGCGCGCGGGCCGTGGTAACGGCCGACCCGAAGAACTCACGGTGCCGAATTCTCGCAGCCCGGCAGCGAAATGGCGGGCTCGCGAATCTCAAACGGATGTAAAAACACCCGCGGGCATTACCGGCGCGGTGGACGGCGGTGATTGAATCGCGGCGGCGTCCGTTTCGACGCGTCGTGCGATCATCGGCCGCGCATCGGTGCGGCGGTCCGCGATTCTTTTCCGCTGAGGTGTACAGGATTTGACAGATGAGTGACCCACGCCAGCCGAACCCCTACCAGCAGCCGGGCGGATGGCCGCCGCATCCGGCGGGCGGGCAACCACCGCAGCGGTTCGGACCGGGACCCCAGCAGCCGATGTCCGGCGCGCCCCAGCAGTACGGCGCCCCGCAACAGTACGGCGCTCCGCAGCAGTACGGTGCACCCCAGCAGCACGGCGCTCCTCAGCAATACGGCGCTCCCCCACAGCAATTCGGCGCGCCCCGGCACCAGCAGCCCGGCATGCCGCAGCAGCCCCATCCGGGTGCACCGCAGCCGCAGTTCGGGCCCGGGCCCGGCGGCTACCCGCAGCAGCCTCCGAGCGGCGGCAAGAATCAGATGCCGCTGATCATCGGCGGGGTCGCGCTGGTGGCCGTGCTCGGCATCGGTGCGGTGTTCCTGCTCTCGGGTTCGGGCGGCGGCATTGTCGGCGGCTCGGACGACCCGCGCGATGTGGCCGAAGACTTCGTCAACGGCGGCGCGAAGAACAAGGACCTCATCTGCCAGTCGGACCTGTCGATGATCGAGAGCGTCGACACCGGCGGCATCACCGTCACCAATGTGCCCAAGGTCGACTCCAAGACGACCCTGAAGAGCGTCGACGTGCCCTCGGGCGCGGACGAGGGCACCTTCACCGTCGACGTCGAGGTGAACTTCGGCGGCCGCACCAACACCCAGTCACTCACCTACGACCTGGTCAAGGAGAACGGTGAGTGGAAGGTGTGCGGGATCGGCGACGCGCTGAAGTAGCCGCGCTCAGCCGCGCGCGAGCAGCGAGGGCCGATCGGCGTCGGTGACGTAGAGCGGCAGGTCGGCGGCGAGCCGGGCCAGCAGCGCGGGCGCGTTACCGCCCAGCGCAGTCTGGTACTCGTCCAGGGTCAGGCCCACCACCTGGAGGAAGCGCAGACTGCCGTGCGGGGTGCCGATCTCGCCGAGTTCCGGGTCGACCGTGAAGGCCATGGCGCGGATGGCGCTGTCGGGGCGGTCGCCGGCCAGCGGGCCGCCCGCCTTCATGGTGTGACCCGGCTCGAAACGGTTCTCGCTCTGGAATACGTAACGGCCCAGCGTCTGCAGCAGCTGCGCGGGCCACAGCGGCGGCTGCGACTCGGCCGTCGACCGGACCACGCGCATGGTGAACTCGAATCCCCAGCCCGAGGTATGCGGATCGGCGGACTCCTTCTCGTACAGTTCCGACATGCCGTAACCGACGTAATGCCAATGCGCGATCGGGTCCGTCCGACCGAAAACGCTGATGCCGTCGAGCGGATCCGGGCCGCCGAGCGCCCACGGCTGCTTCGTACCCAGGTGGAACGGCGTCGCCTCGCCGTACAGCCGACGCAGTGCACCGTCGATGGCATCCCAGCCCGTTGCGCTTTCCATGCCGAGTGACCCTACGGCCGGACGACCACCACCACGGTCGGACGACTCAAATCAATGTAAAACAAGTGCCGGAACGCCTTCAGTGGCAGCGATCACCACTGCTGTTCGCGCCCACGGTGTTTGGTCACGCGGCGGTAGCGCCGACCGCTGGGGATCGGCCGGGCCGCATTGGAGCGGCGCAGGGCGTGGCGCTGCCGCCACGCGGTCAGGTCGGGCCGCTCCGGCGCGGTGACCTCGGCCCGCTCCGGCGCGGCCGGGTCGTGGCCGCGCTGTGCTGCGGTTCCCATGGCGGTCTCCCGATCGGATGCGGTGTGTGTTCAACGGCCCACGGTAGGCGTGGGAGCGGGTCGGGGCCAGTGAATTTCGCGCCGGGTGTGCGGGCTGGATAGACTGGCCCGATGCCTTTGGTAGACGTCACCTACTCGCCGGATATTCCCGACAGCGTGCTGCGGGAGCTGGCGGAGGTGTTGCCGCACGCGGTGTCGGTGGCGGTGGAGTGCCCGGAGGAGCCGTACGACGGCGATCTACAGCCCGGTGACGTGGAGATCCGGTTCCGGCCGCTCGGCCCGTTCGACCGCAGCGGACTCGATGCGGTGATCGAAATCCGGTCCAAGTACTTCGCGAGCCGCGCGGAGAATCGGCAGGAGCGGGTGGACGGGCTGCACGCGGCCATCGCGAAGGCGGTCGACCTCGACGATTTCGGCGTCTACCTGTCGCTACCGGTCGCCGCGTGGGCGCAGACTGAATAGACCGCATGGGCGTGAACAGACCATGTGGACGTGAGCAGACCACGTGGGCGTGAACGGACCACGTGGGCGCGGAGTGAACAGACGGCGACGCTATCAGCGGCGTGAACGACCGGCGCCGCGAACGGGGGATCAGCGGTCGGGATTGCCCCGGCCCGCGCCCTCGTACGGCATCGGCCCGAAGCCCGGTGCCGAACCGCCGTTCGCTCCCGGACCGCCGTAGGGTCCGTAGCTGATGGCCGAGCCGTACGGTCCGGATGCGAGCAGGCCGCGGCGCGGCGCTTCGCCGCCGAAGGGCTGGAACTGTCCGCTGCCCAGATCGTCGGCCACGCTCAGGGCCGACCAGATGAGCACCAGCAGCGTCGCCACCAGCGGTTGCGCGATGAGGGCCTGCCAGGCGGGCACGGTGGGCGCGAGTTCGACGATCGACCCGACCGGTGGATTCTCCGGGCGCGGGTACAGCACCTCGGCGGCGGCCTCGCCGACCAGGCGCATGACGAACGCGCCCAGCAGCGAGCCGATCACCAATCCGGCCAGCAGTATCGGCCCGCGCACGCGCCGCCACCGCCACGTGCCGGTGGCGGTGAGCACCCCGGTCACCATGCCGACGAGAACGAAGACGGCCAGCGCGTCGAACTGGTGCGCGCTCTCCCCGGTCAGCACCGCACCACGGTCCGGCTCCACCACCACCAACCGTTCGGCGGGGGCGAGGAAGGCCCACACCATCGCCGCCATCGCACTGACCGCGGTGACGCCCGCGACGACCAGCGCGGCCGCCCGGCGTTCCCGCCGCAGCACCTCGGTCCGCGTCCCGGCGGCTCCGGGTGGAGCGAATCCCGGTGCCACTACCGGTGTTCCAGACTCTTCGAGTCCAGCACCCCGTGGCGCGAGCATTTCGCCCACCAACCGTCCGGACTCACCTGCACGATCATGCGGCGGCCGCACTGCTCGCAGTAGCGCGGCGGTTCCAGCCCGAGCGCGGCGGCGGCCGGGACCGGATCGTCCGCGCCGGGTTCGATCAGCTTGCCGGTGAACGGGTTGTACAGCGCCACGCGCGCGGTGACCTCGTCCGTTTCCATGTCCACGACATTACCCATGTGCGCGCCCACTTCCCGGTATGCGGTTCCCAATCGATATGCGATGCGCACTACAGGGTTTCGTTGAGCGCCTTGATCGGCATCTTCAGCTCGCCCAGCAGATCGAGGTCGGCCTCGGCGGGGCGGCCCAGGGTGGTCAGGTAGTTGCCGACGATGACGGCGTTGATGCCGCCCAGGATGCCCTGCTTGGCGCCCAGGTCGCCGAGGGTGATCTCGCGACCGCCCGCGAAGCGCAGGATGGTGCGCGGCAGGGCGAGCCGGAAGGCGGCCACGGCGCGCAGCGCGTCGGCGGCGGGCAGCACCTCGAGGTCACCGAACGGGGTGCCCGGGCGCGGGTTGAGGAAGTTCAGCGGCACCTCGTCGGGTTCCAGTTCGGCCAGCTGCGCGGCGAATTCGGCCCGCTGCTCCAGCGATTCGCCCATGCCGAGGATGCCGCCGCAGCACACCTCCATCCCGGCCTCGCGCACCATGCGCAGGGTGTCCCAGCGCTCCTCCCAGGTGTGCGTGGTGACCACCTGCGGGAAGTGCGACTTGGCGGTCTCGAGGTTGTGGTTGTAGCGGTGCACGCCCATGGCGGCGAGCTGGTCGACCTGCTCTTGGCTCAGCATGCCCAGCGAGCACGCGACCTGGATGTCGACCTCGTTGCGAATGGCCTCCACGCCCGCGGCGACCTGCGCCATGAGGCGCTCGTCGGGGCCGCGCACGGCGGCCACGATGCAGAATTCGGTGGCTCCGGTCTTGGCGGTCTGCTTGGCGGCCTCGACCAGGCTGGGGATGTCGAGCCAGGCGGCGCGCACCGGCGACTGGAACAGGCCGGACTGTGAGCAGAAGTGGCAGTCCTCCGGGCAGCCGCCGGTCTTGAGCGAGATGATGCCCTCGACCTCGACCTCGGGACCGCACCACTTCATGCGCACGTCGTGGGCGAGGGCGAGCAGTTCCTCGAGCCGGTCGTCGCCGAGGCGCAGCACCGCGAGGGTCTGCTCCTGGGTCAGGCCGATGCCCTGTTCGAGCACCTGCTCGCGGGCGATCGCCAGAATATCGGTGTTGACGGCTACCTGGGTCACAGCGCGAAATCCCTTCGTCCGGCCGATGTGGCCGAGCAACTTGAACGGTGTTCAGGGTAGGCTAGCAGTCACGAACGTGAGCCGAAACACGAAGGGTCGGGATTATCCGTGCAGCTGCACCGCACCGATGTGGTCGACGGGGCCATCGCCATTCTGGACCAGTACGGTCTGGCCGATCTGACCATGCGGCGCCTGGCCGGATCGCTGCATGTGCAGCCCGGGGCGCTGTACTGGCACTTCCCCAACAAGCAGGCGCTGCTGGGCGCGGTGGCCGACCGCATCCTCGCCCCCATGGACGAACCCGTGACCGCCGACGAATGGTCCGGGCAGCTCGGCGAACTGGCCCATCGGCTGCGCTCATGCCTGCTGGCCTACCGGGACGGGGCCGAATTGGTCTCCGCCACCTACGCTTCCCGCCTCACCACCTCGAAAGGCCGCGAGCGCATGGCGAGTGCGGCCATTCGGGCCGGAATGACCAGGGAGGAGGCCGATCTCGCGGCCTTCACCCTGCTCTACTACGTGCTCGGACAGACCGTGGACGAGCAGGCGCGCATGCAGATGGACTCGGTGGGCGCGCTGGCCGACGAGCATTCGCCGCTGTACGACACGCCCGACGCGACGGCCCGTTTCGACTTCGGGCTGCAACTGTTCGTGAGCGGGGTGCGGCATCTGCTGGGCACCCGCATCCGCTGATCCGGGAGATCGGGAGATGGTCCGCGGGCGCTCCCGCGCACCGCGATGATCAGGGGCGCTGGATCCGGACCTCAACCGGATGCCATCGGGGTGCGTTCGATCAATCGGACGAACGGCACGACCTGTTGGAGGATCACCGCGTTGTACTCGGCCGGGCGTTGCTTCGGATTGGCGTGACCGGTGGTGCGCGTGGTCACCACCAGCAGGGTGCCGTCCGGGCCACCCACCCGGTCGATGAGCGCCCGGTGGGTGTAGGCGACGTCGACTATGTAGTCGGCGTAGGGGTTTCGAGGGCGGATGAACACGATGGCCGGGCGGGGTTTGCCGTCGGCGGGTTCGGCCAGCGCGCGCAGATGGTTCACCGCGCCCCCGGCCACGATCGCCCTGAACTGGGATTCGATCAGACCGGTGCTGGCCACATCGGTGGTGAGGATCTTCTCGCGCAACGAATCCCGCACCGCCTCGCGGAAGTCGTCGGGTTCGATGCCGTAGCGGCCGCCCTGATATCGGTCACGGCGGGAGTAGGTTTCGGCGGTCAGCCGCAACAGCCTGCTCTCGCGCGCACCGGGGAACCAGCCCACCCAGCGCATGAGCTCCTCCCCCTGGTCGCGGCTCTCCCGGCGCACGGCGTGCAGGTCGATCGGGGTGCAGTCCAGCAGTACCGCCAGCACCTGCCGGGAACTGGCGGTGTGCAGGTGGTGGGCGATCTCCAGGGCGATGACGCCGCCCATACTGTGGCCGGCCAGCACGACCTTCGGTATGTGCGCGGCCTCGGTGACCCGCACGATGAGGTCGGCGATGACCTTGGTGTCGATACCGGTGTTGTCGTAGCGCACCGCCCACACCGAACCGAGCTGGCTCAACGTCGGTAGCGCGCGGGCGGTGTCGGTGGCGTCGAGCGAGCCCAGACCGACCAGATCGAAGACCGCCGTATCGGCCGCCGCCGCGCCGGAGGGGCCGGCGATGGGCAGGACGGCGGGTGCGGTGCGGGCCAGCCGCGCCCGCTCGGGGGCGACATCGAGTCGCCAATATTGTGCGAACAGCGCGAGGAACAGCAGCGGTATCAGCGCGAACCGGGCCGCGATCCGCAGCCCGCGCCGCTCTCGCCACCGGGTTCCGAATCGGGTTTCGCGCAGCCGCGCCCGCCGCCGCTCGTCGTCGTACTCGGCGGCGCCGGACGGATGTGGATAGTCCCACATACCGATCCACTGTAGGCAGGGATCGCCCGGTGATCACACCGCCGGAGCGCCGCCGCGGCTCCGAAGCGCGAACTACGCGACGGATTCACGCGCGGGCGACGGCGATCCCACGTGCGACGACACCACAGTCGACCGCGCACCAGCGATCCCCCACCACGGGCACGAGCCACAGTCAGCCCCGTGACGGCGGCCCCACGGCGCGCGCACGCCCGCGTCCCCGTGTCAGCGATACCGCCCACTGCGCGTGGGCTACCGCGATCCCCGTGGCGGCGGCCCCCACGGCGCACACTCGCGTCCGCGCCGCAGCGGCGATACCGCCCACTGCGCTCCGCGATCCGCGTGGCGACGACTCGATCGCCGGTGCGGTACCACTGCCCTCCGGGTCCCGCGTCGCGACCGAACACGGCAGCCGGACGCGGACCGGTCGGGAGCGAGGCCCTGGACCGCGCATGCCGACGGTTCAGCCGGGCAGGTAGCGGGCGCGCCAGTCGGCGTCGAACCAGCCGGGGGCGGCGGCGGCGAAGCGGGCGGCGGGCCAGGAGCCGACGCCGAAGGGGAGGGTGCCGACCAGGTCGACGCCGGTGACGGCGGGCAGGTCGGCGCGATTGCAGGTGGCGGCGAGGTCGGGGTCGTCCGGCCAAGCGCCGATGACCAGGCCCGCGCACGGGACACCCGCCGAAGCCAGTGTGCGCGTGGTCAATTCGCTGTGGTTCAGGGTGCCCAGTCCGGCGGCGGCCACCACCAGCACCGGTGCTCCGAGCTGCTGCGCCAGGTCGAGCAGGGTGAATTCGCCCATCCGCACCAGCAGTCCACCCGCCCCCTCCACCAGGGTGAGATCGGCGTCGGCCAGCGATTCCACCGCCGCCGCCGTATCGGCGAGGGTCAGCAGCGGCCGACCGCAGCGGCGCGCGGCGGTATCGGGGGCCAGTGGATCGGGATAGCGCGCCAGTTCCAGGGTGCGGGTGACCCCGCTGAGTCGTTCGACGACGGCCAGGTCACCGGGTTCGCCTGGCGCGACCCCGGTTTGGGCGGGCTTGCACACCGCCACCCGCGCCCCGGCCGCCCGTGCGGTCGCCGCCAGCGCGGCGGTGACCATGGTCTTTCCGACATCGGTGGACGTGCCGGTTACGAAGAGAACGCTCATGCCGGAACCGTCTGCTGCCCGCGCGCCCGCGCCAACACCTCGCCGAGAACCGTTGCGATGGTGTCGAGTTCGGCGGGGGTGAGGTCGGCGCGGGCGGTGAGGCGCAACCGTGAGGTGCCCTCGGGGACCGAGGGCGGGCGGAAGCAGCCGACGCTGAGGCCCCGTTCTCGGCAGGCGACGGCGGCGTCGTAGGCAACCCGCGCCTCGCCGAGCACCACCGACACCACGGCCGAATCGGGTTGTGTCACATCGGCGATCCGGGCCAGGTCGGCCGCCCGGTCGAGCACCCGACCGGCCAGGCCGGGGTCGCGGCGCAGGATGCCCAGGGCGGCGCGGGCGGCTCCGACGGCGGCGGGGGCGAGTCCGGTGTCGAAGATGAAGGTGCGGGCGGAGTCGATGAGGTGGGCGCGCACCCGCTCGCTGGCGAGGACCGCGCCGCCCTGGGCGCCCAGGGCCTTGGACAGGGTCGCCGTGATCACCAGATCCGGTTCGCCCGCCAGCCCGCATTCGTGCACCAGTCCGCGACCGCCCGTGCCGCGCACGCCGAGTCCGTGCGCCTCGTCCACCACCAGGACCGCGCCCCGGGCGCGGGTGACGCGGTGCAGCTCCCGCAGCGGCGCGAGATCGCCGTCGGCGCTGAAGACGGAATCGGTGAGCACCAGGGCGCGTTCCTCGCCGCGCCGGGCCAGCAGCCGGTCCACGGCGTCCACATCGCGGTGCGGGGCGATCTCGACCCGCGCCCGCGACAGGCGGCAGGCGTCCACCAGCGAGGCGTGGCTGCCCGCATCCGACACCACCAGCGCATCGCGCCCGGCCAGCGCGGTGACCACGCCCAGATTGGCGGCGTAGCCGGAGGCGAACACCAATCCCGCCTGCGCGCCGACGAATTCGGCGAGTTCGGTTTCCAGCAGTTCGTGTTCGGCGGTGGTGCCGGTGACCAGCCGCGAACCCGTGGCACCCGCACCCCAGCGCCGCACCGCCGCGACCGCGCCCTCGATCACCTCCGGATGCCGGGTGAGCCCGAGGTAGTCGTTGGAGGCCAGGTCGATGGCCTCGCCCTCGGACGCGCGCGGCCGCAGTTCGCGGCGCAGCCCGGCGCGCACCCGATCTGCGGCGCGTTCGTCCAACCATCGCAAGGGATCGACACTCACAGCTCCGCAGCATACTTGAACAGCGTTCAGGGTGGGGTGGAGCGGGTCGGATCGGCCCTCCCGGCGGCCCGACGTCGCTATCCTGGGAGACCGAGGTAGGAGAGATGTATGCCACGTTGGGCAATAGTGGTCGAACAGACAACCGGCTTCGGAGAGAACAGGATCTGGTCCCCCAAGGTGCTCGCCGAGGTGGTGGGAACCCGGGAACAGGCCGTGGCCAAGTTGTCGGAACTGGTCGGCAAATTCGTTCCGGACCACCCCAAGCTGGTCAGCCGTCGCACCGTGCTGCGCGACGGCGACAACTACATGCTCATCGCCCGCGGCTGGTCCGACGATTTCCACTGTCTGTTCCGGGTGTGGGAGGTGCTGTCGGACAGCGAGGAGCAGGAGCGGCTGCGGGAACGCCGCGCCAACCACTGACCGGCGCGAATCACCGACCGGCGCTGACCACCGGCAGGTGCCGACCACCGCTCAGGCGGCGGCCGCGGCCAGCATGGCGGCGGTGATCCGGCGCACGTCCTCGGTGGTGCTGATGAACGGCGGCATGCAGTAGATCAGATTGCGGAAGGGCCGCAACCACA
Source organism: Nocardia sp. CC213A (assembly GCF_030766805.1). Classification (NCBI taxonomy): domain Bacteria; kingdom Bacillati; phylum Actinomycetota; class Actinomycetes; order Mycobacteriales; family Nocardiaceae; genus Nocardia; species Nocardia sp. CC213A. The sequence continues at coordinate 31,058 of NZ_JASFXA010000029.1, read as the reverse complement.
CTCCGGCGTCCACGGCGGCGTGGGTGGCCTTGCGCATGTCGACGGGGTGGTCGAGTTCGATCACGCCGATCGCGCCGAGCACCCGCGCCTCCACGACCCCGGGGAGGTCGCGGGCGGGCGCGAGCCCGGCCCGCAGTTCGGTCTCGATGCGGCCGACCTCGCCGCGCCAGTCCCGCGACAGCAGCAGTTCGATGGAGGCGACGGCGACCGCGCAGGCCAGGGGGTTGCCCATGAAGGTCGGCCCGTGCATGAGCCCACCGTGTGCGGCACTGAGGGTTTCGGCGATCTCGGCGGTGCACAGCGCCGCGGCCAGGGTCAGGTAGCCGCCGGTGAGCGCCTTGCCCACGCACAGCACGTCCGGGCGCACGCCCGCCTGGTCGGCGGCGAAAAGCGTTCCGGTGCGGCCGAATCCGGTGGCGATCTCGTCGAAGATCAGCAGGATGCCGTGCTCGTCGCAGAGGCGGCGCAGGTCGGTGAGGTAGCGGGGATCGTGGAAGCGCATGCCGCCCGCACCCTGGACGATGGGTTCCACGATGACGGCGGCCAGTTCGTCGGCGTGCGCGGCGAGGGCGCGCTCGAGTTCGGCGACGTAGTCGGGTTCGTACGTACGCGGCGGGGTCGGGACGAAGTGCTGCGGGGTGAGCACGTCGGTCCACAGCGCGTGCATGCCGCCCTCGGGATCGCACACGCTCATGGGAGTGAAGGTGTCACCGTGGTAGCCGCCGCGCCAGGTGAGCAGCCGGTGTTTGCCCGGGCGGCCGCGGGCGCGCCAGTACTGCAGGCACATCTTCACCGCGACCTCGACCGAGACGGATCCGGAATCGCAGAGGAACACCTTGTCCAGCCCCGCGGGTGTGTGCTCGACCAGCAGTTGGGTCAACCGCGCGGCGGGTTCGTGGGTGAGGCCGCCGAACATGACGTGGCTCATCCGGCGCGACTGGGCCAGCAGCGCCGCGTCGAGCACCGGATGCCGGTAGCCGTGCACCGCGGCCCACCACGAGCTCATGCCGTCCACCAGTTCCCGGCCGTCGGCGAGGGTGAGGCGGGTGCCCGCGGCGGATTCGACCACCAGGGGTTCGGTGGTGGCCGGGAAACCGCCGTAGGGATGCCAGACATGGGCGGCGTCGACGGCGGTGATCTCGTCGGAGGTCAGTGCCACGGGTGCGGTCCTTCGCCAGGTGTCGTACCCCGCCCCGGAATCCACCGGGCGCGAGCTTGAACGCCGTTCAAGTTACCACCGCACCTTTCGGAACGCGGCCACCCGGCGTAATCTGCTGGACAGAACTCTTTGACTGGGTCAAAGGATTGGAGCCGAGATGGGCACCTCGACCGACACCGCCCCGGATATGCGGCAGATCGCCGCCGTCCGCGCCTTCAACCGCCACTACACCCGGGTGATCGGCGTGCTGCGCGAGGGCCTCGTGGACACCCCCTTCTCGCTCACCGAGGCGCGAATCCTGTTCGAACTGGCCGATTCCGGCCCCCTGGAAGTGGTGGCGCTGCGCCGGTCCCTCGGCCTGGACCCCGGCTACCTCAGCCGTATCCTGGCCCGTTTCGAGGCCGACCGACTCGTCGAGCGCCGCCGCGCCGAACGGGACCGCCGCATCCAGGAGGTGCGACTCACCGACCACGGCTGGGACACCTTCGCCGATCTCGACAATCGCTCCAGCCGCGATACCGCCGCACTGCTCGCCGAGGTTCCGGCCGCCGACCGCGAACGGCTGATCGCGGCCATGCGCACCATCGAGCGCATCCTCGAACCCGCCTCGGACGCACCGGCGTTCACGCTGCGTGCCCCCGGCCCCGGCGACCACGGCTGGGTCATCCACCGCAATGCCGTGCTCTATGCCGCCGAATACGGCTGGAACGCCGACTACGAGGCTCTCGTCGCCCGCATCGTCGCCGACTACCTGAAAACCCATGACCCGCAGCGGGAACGGGCCTGGATCGCCGACCGCGACGGCGAACCGCTCGGCGCGGTGTACTGCATGCGCGACTCCGACACCACCGCCCGCCTGCGCCTGCTGCTGGTGGAACCCGGCGCCCGCGGCCTCGGTGTCGGCACCGCCCTGGTGGACGCCTGCCTCACCTTCGCCCGCGCGGCCGGCTATCGCGAGATCGTGCTGTGGACCAACGACGTCCTCACCGCCGCCCGCCGCATCTACGAACGCGCGGGATTCGAACCGGTGGAGTCGAATCCGCACCACAGCTTCGGCGTGGACCTGGTCGGCCAGACCTGGCGGCGCGCACTGGCGCACTGACGCCGGACACGCACCAGGCCTCACGCCGCATCCCCGCACGCCCTCCCACGCGCGTGACGCCCGCGTACACCACACGCTGCGAGCCGGTGGATTACGACCCGACCCAGAGCTGGGTCGGCCGGGGTTCGACACCCGCAGTACGCCACAACCACCGCATCGCTCGCCACGGTCGCGCGCTGCCCGAGCATCGACTCCGCACGCGCCCGGTGCACCGATCCGCCAGAGCGCCGGGGTGTCGGTCGACTCTCCGGTCGGAGTGCCGAAGCGTCGGCATTTCCGCCGGTCAGCGCACACCAACCCGCCTGCGCACCGAGCGGCCTGTGCGTCAGGGCGGTCACCCCGTCACAGCGGCGCGGGCGCGGTCGAGTTGGCGGCGGAGTTCGGCGAAACCGCTGTCGCCCAGGGCGTCGGCCAGGCGCGCTTCGATCTCGGCGAGTCGCCGGGCCGCGGTGGCGAGGGCGGCGTGGCCCGCGGCGGTGAGGACGACCAGGCGGGCGCGGCGGTCGGCGGGGTCGACGGTCCGGGTGACGTAGCCGCAGCGCTCCAGGTGAGTGATGAGTTCGCCCATGGACTGCTGGGTCATGCCGGCGGCGTCGGCGAGGGCCGTGACGCGCGATCCCCCGGAGTCGAGGTGGCGGAACACCGCGTAGTGGGCGGGACGCAGGTCGGGGTGGAGTTCGGCGCGCAGTGCGCGGTTGAGCTCGTCTTCGACGGCACGGGTGGTGCGGACCAGCAGTTTCAGGATGGACTCCGGCGATACGGACGGTTCGGGCATTGACATACTACGAAGGATACCTTTGTAATTGGGGAATGGATGAGTGCACACTCACATTCCGCAACGGCCACCGGGTCACCTTCGTCGCGGAGGGCACCGATGAGCACGGCCCCTATCTGCGGCTGCGCCATCTGCTGCCCACCCCCGGCCGCCAGGCGGGACCGCACTGGCATCCCACCCTCGCCGAACGGTGGACGGTGCGCCGAGGCGCGCTGCGCTTCCGCATCGACGGCACGGAAGTGATCGCACGGCAGGGCGATTCGGCCGTCGCACCCGCCGGGGTGGTGCACGAGTTCTGGAGCGAGGCCCCCGACACCGAGATCGACCACGAGATCCGCCCGCCACTGCACCACTGGGCCATGTTCGAACTCTGGCAGGCGCTCGACGCCGCCGGAAAGACCACCGTGGCCGGCCGCGTACCCCGCGACCCACTGGCCCTCGCGCTGCTGTGGGACTACCAGGACGGCTATCTCGGAGGCATCCCGCCGCGACTCCAGCGCATCGTCCTCGGCGGCCTGGCCCGCCTCGCCCGCGCCCTCGGCTACGAACGCCGCTGGCTGCGCACTTCGGCCGCCGCGACACAGTAGCCGGGCACCACCGAGCGAACACCCGGCGCACAGGGGCGGCCGGACAACCGCGCCCCGTCGTGCGCCGAACGCGCGGCGAGCCACGTCAATCCCCCGCGCGGCAGCGGAGCCCACCACACCAACGGCGAGGACACGGCCGATACTGTCATGGCTATGCCGTCGTCCTCCGCCACCCCGGACCGCACGCCACTGGGCGTCTGGCCGGGCACCGCGTACCCCCTGGGCGCGACCTACGACGGCGCGGGCACCAATTTCTCGCTGTTCTCCGAGGTGGCCGAGCGGGTCGAACTGTGCCTCATCGACGACCGCGACCGCGAGCAGCGGATTCCGCTCGACGAGGTGGACGGGTACGTGTGGCACTGCTACGTGCCCGCCATCGGCCCCGGCCAGCGCTACGGTTTCCGGGTGCACGGGCCGTTCGAACCCGAGCGCGGACTGCGCTGCGATCCGAGCAAACTGCTGCTCGACCCCTACGGCAAGGCGTTCGACGGGCAATTCGACAGCCATCCCGCCCCGTACACGCCGGGCCGGGACTCCCTCGGCCACACCATGACCGGCGTGGTGATCAACCCGTACTTCGACTGGGCCGACGACCGCTCGCCCAAACGCCCCTACCACGAGACGGTCATCTACGAGGCCCATGTCAAGGGCATGACCGTCACCCACCCCGAGGTGCCGCCGGAACTGCGCGGCACCTACGCCGGGATGGCGCATCCGGCCATCGTCGACCATCTGCGCGGCCTCGGCGTCACCGCCGTCGAACTCATGCCGGTGCACCAGTTCCTCCAGGACCGCGTGCTGCTGGATCGCGGCCTGCGGAACTACTGGGGCTACAACAGCTTCGGCTATCTGGCCCCGCATCACGAGTACGCCGCCAACCCGGCCCCGGGCGCGGCCGTCACCGAGTTCAAGGCCATGGTGCGCGCCCTGCACGCCGCCGGTATCGAGGTCATCCTGGACGTGGTCTACAACCACACCGCCGAAGGCAACGAATTCGGGCCCACCATCGGCTTTCGCGGCATCGACAACGCCGCCTACTACCGTCTCGTGGACGACAATCCGCAGCACTACATGGATTACACGGGCACCGGGAACAGCCTCAACGTCCGCCATCCGCACACCCTGCAACTGATCATGGATTCGCTGCGCTACTGGGTGCTCGACATGCACGTCGACGGGTTCCGCTTCGACCTGGCCGCCACCCTGGCGCGCGAACTGCACGATGTGGACCGGCTGTCCACCTTCTTCGACCTGGTGCACCAGGATCCGGTGGTCAGCCAGGTCAAACTCATCGCCGAACCCTGGGATGTGGGCGAGGGCGGCTATCAGGTCGGCAACTTCCCGGTGCTGTGGACCGAATGGAACGGCAAATACCGTGACACCGTGCGGGATTACTGGCGCGGACAACCGGCGACGCTGGGCGAGTTCGCCTCCCGGCTGACCGGCTCCTCGGACCTGTACGAGACCACCGGCCGCCGCCCCGGCGCGTCCATCAACTTCGTCACCGCGCACGACGGTTTCACCCTCGCGGACCTGGTGTCCTACAACGAGAAACACAACGAGGCCAACGGCGAGGGCAACCGCGACGGCGAAACCTACAACCGCTCCTGGAACTGCGGAGTGGAGGGCGAGACCGACGATCCCGCCGTGCTCGCACTGCGCGCCCGGCAGCAGCGCAATCTGCTCGCCACGCTGCTGCTGTCCCAGGGCACGCCGATGCTGCTGCACGGCGACGAATTCGGTCGCACCCAGCGCGGCAACAACAATGCCTACTGTCAGGATTCCGAGCTGTCCTGGATGGATTGGTCGCTCATGCGCACGAATGCCGATCTGCTCGCCTTCACCCGCCGCGCCGTCGCCCTGCGCACCGCGCATCCGGTGTTCCGGCGGCGGCGCTTCTTCGACGGCCGCCCCGCCCCCGAACACGCCCATCCCGGCGATATCGGCTGGTTCACCCCCGAGGGCACCGAGATGACCGCGGCCGACTGGGACAACGGCTTCGGACGGTCGCTGACCGTCTTCCTCAACGGCGACGCCATCGCCGAACCCGGGCCGCGCGGGGAACGCATCACCGACGATTCGTTCCTGCTGTGCTTCAACGCCCACGACGAACCCCTGCCCTGCACCCTGCCCGACCCGGACCACGGCGCCGAATGGACTGTGGCCCTGGACTGTTCGACCCCGACCGGAGCCCCACCCGACCGCGTATACCACGCCGGCACACCCGTGGAAGTCCCCGCGCGCTGCCTGCTCGTCCTCCGCCGTACTGCATGATCGATACAGCCATGACCAGCCTTGAACACAGCACCGACGCCATCGCCCGGCGCACCCCCGTGCGCAGCACCTACCGGCTGCAGCTGCGACCGGACGCGCTCACCTTCGCCGACGCCCGCGCCATCGCCGAATACCTGCAGCAGCTGGGGATCTCGCATCTGTACCTGTCCCCCGTCCTGACCGCCATGCCCGGCTCCACCCACGGCTACGACGTCACCGACCCCACCACGGTCTCGGCGGCGCTGGGCGGCCCGGCCGGTTTCAAGGCGCTCTCCGACGAGGTGCGCGGACGCGGCATGGGCCTGATCGTGGATCTGGTGCCCAACCACGTGGGCGTGGCCGACCCACGGCAGAACCCGTGGTGGTGGGATGTGCTGCGCAACGGCAAGCAGTCCCCGTACGCGCACTACTTCGATATCGACTGGAGTACCGGCAATGGTGCGGGCGGCCGGATCGCGCTGCCGGTACTGGCCGGGGAGACCGATGTGGCGGCGCTGAGCGTGGACCGCACCGGGCCCGAACCCATGCTGGCGCTGCGCGATCTGCGCTTCCCCATCGCGCCCGGCACCGACGGCGAGAACGCGCTGCGCACGCACGACAAGCAGCACTATCGACTGGTCACCTGGAAGTCCGGGCTGTGCGGATATCGGCGCTACTTCACCGTCGGCGGGTTGGCGGCGGTGCGGCAGGAGGAGACCGCCGTCTTCGACGCCACCCATCGGGAGCTGGCCGCCTGGTGCGAACACGATCTCATCGACGGCGTGCGGGTCGACCATCCGGACGGACTGGCCCGGCCCACGGAGTATCTGGCCCGGCTGCGGCGACTCATCGGACCGCAGCGGCTGCTGCTGGTGGAGAAGGTGCTGTCCAATCGCGAACCGCTGGACGCCACCCTGCCCATCGACGGCACCACCGGCTACGACGCGCTCGCCGACCTCGGCGGCGTGCTGCTCGATCCGGACGGCGAGCCGGCGCTGACCGAACTGTCCAGGCAGTTCACCGGGCACGGCAGCGACCGCGCCTGGTTCACCGAGCAGGAGCACCGCATCAAACGCGCGGTGGCCGAGACCATGCTGGTGCCGGAGATGCGGCGGCTGGTGGCGGCGATCAAGCGCGACGCCAAGGCCGAGACCTGCGACACCATGGCGCTGACCAACGCCACCATCGAGGTGCTGTCGTTCATGCCGGTGTACCGCACCGACTACGCGCCGCTGGCCGGGATGGTGGGCGCGGTGGTGGCCGAGGTGGCGCGGCGCAACAGCGAACTGACCACGCCGCTGCAGGTGCTGGTGACGGCGCTGGCGGTGGGCGGCGAGGCGGCCACGCGCTTCCATCAGGTGGGCGGGGCGATCACCGCGAAAGCGGTGGAGGACACCATGTTCTACCGGGCGGCCCGGCTGGTGTCGCTCCAGGAGATGGGCGCCGATCCGGTGCGCTTCGGCTGCTCGCCCATCGAATTCCACCTCGCCAACGCCGAGCGCGCGACGCGCTGGCCCGCCGGCATGACCGCGCTGTCCACCCACGACACCAAGCGCGGTGAGGATGTGCGCGCCCGCATCGGGGTGCTGTCGCAGGTGGCCGACACCTGGGCGCAGGCGGTGACCGCCTGGGACGAGATCGCGCCCGGCCCCGACGGCGCGACCACCCTGTTCCTGCTACAGAACATGTTCGGCGTCTGGCCCGCCGACGGCCGCCCGGCCGCCACCGTGCCCGGGTTGCGCGATCGGCTGCACCTGTTCGCGGAGAAGGCGATGCGCGAGGCCGGTACCCGAACCTCGTGGGAGGAACCGGATATCGAGTTCGAGCAGGCGGTGCACCAGTGGATCGACACCGTGATCGACGGCCCGGTCGGCGCCGAGCTCGGGGATCTGGTTGCCGATCTGGCCCCGCACGCGTGGTCGGACTCGCTGGCACAAAAGCTGCTGCAACTCGGCGGCCCGGGTATCCCGGACGTCTACCAGGGCTGCGAATTGTGGGAGGATTCCCTCGTCGATCCCGACAACCGCCGCCCCGTCGATTTCAACCACCGCATTCTGCTGCTGCAATCCCTCACCGGCACACCGGATCTCGACCCATCCGGAGCGGCCAAGATGTGGATCGTCGCCTACGCCCTGTGGTTGCGCCGCGAACGCCCCGAATGCTTCGTCGGCGGCACCTACACCCCGCTGTTCGCCACCGGCGACCACGCCCAGCGCCTCATCGCCTACGCCCGCGGCCGCCGCGGCGAACCTCCCGAGGTCATCGTCGCCGCCACCCGCCACAGTGTGGCGTTGGCCGAAACCGGTTGGACCGATACGGTTCTCGACCTCCCGCAGGGCGACTGGACCGACCGCCTCACCGGCCACACCTTCTCCGGCCGCGCCCGCCTGGAGAAACTGTTCGCCCGACTCCCGGTGGCCCTGCTGGTGCGCTGATGCACAGGACCGGACCGACGAGGGACTGGACGAGGGACTGTTCGAATACCGCACGGCGACCTCGGACGGCACGGTCAGGGTGCTTGCTATCGCTAAGTCAAGCCGGTGTAGGAAGTTTCTCCGCTCCGAGGTCGGCGGTGTCGCCGTTCGCGGTGTAGGTCGGCGCCGGGGCGGGCGGTAGGTCGATGGGTTCGACCAGATCCGCCGGAATCGTGTTCGCTGCGCCGCCGTGTTCGAGCAGCCAGCGGCGCAGATTGTCGGGGGTGTAGCCGTCGCGGAGGCGGACCGTGGAGGCGAAGTAGACACTCCGGTCGGTATGGTGCAGGAGTTTGCGCCAGGAGTCCCAGTAGAAGCGGGGTGTGCGCCATTTCCGGACCAGGCGGACATAGTTCAGGATGCGGAAGCCCAGGCCCAGGGAGTCGTGGCGTTTGTCGTGCTCGACGGGGACGCAGTGGCTCATGAGGGAGCGCAGCCGGTCGTGGTCGAATTCCAGGCCCTCGGCCTCGGCCTCGCGGATCATCCAGTGCAGGGTGGTGTCGGAGAGGCCGCATTCGGGGTAGCCGCCGCCGATATCGCTGTGCACGCCCTCGAACCAGACCTGTTTCACGCGGTCCGTGCGGCGATACTTCTCGCCGAGTTCGACCGGGATCTCCCAGAGGCACGGTTCGAAGGCGCGGCGGCGTTCGTCGATGGCGAGAGCCTGGCGGGCGCAGTGCACCACACTGGACAGCCGCACATCGTGGAAGCGGTGCCGCCAGGCGGTGACACCCGGAATGCCCATGGCCCCAACGGTATCGAACACGCCCAGGAAGTTGATCTTCGGCCGTTCCGGATACGCGTAGCGCCTCCGAAAGCGTTCCCACTCGGGCGGATCCGGATCGTCGATATGCTTTTTGCGCTGCTTGTAGATGCGCTGAGCATCGCGGTACCTGCCGCAGATCATGGCCTCATCGGTGAGAATGCCCAGCCGCGTGATCATTCCGGCGAGACTGCGCGCGGTGTACGCGCCGCGGCTGAACCCGAAGATGAATATCTCGTCGCCCGGTTTCCAGTTCAGCGCCACCTGCCAGTACGCCGACCACAGATTGGCCTCCAGACCGAGTCCGAACGCCCCGCCCAGCAACCGATCCGAGGTGAATCCCCCGGCACCGGGACCGGAGACGTAGAACACCCGCTGCCCCACGGGTCTCCCGCTGCGGTCGCTGCCGGTGATGCGCACCGTCTGTGCGATTTTCACGATATTGGAGACCGTGTCGTCGGACTCGGCCTTCCAGGTGCCGTCACAGCACACTACGAGCCGTTTCATGGAACGCATCCTCCCGCCCAGGACGTTCGGTTTCGTGCGTAGTCGACTACTCGAATCATCGCGACGCCCCCGAACCCCCGTTAACCCCGTGACAATCCCCCGGGAATGACGGCCTACATTCTGCGATACGCCGCCGCCCGCCGCGCGGCGAACCGGAAAAGAGCCGACCGGAAAGAGACGGCCCCGAGCCGTGATCGACTCGGGGCCTGGACGTTCGAATTCGGGTGGGGCTCAGGTGAGGTAGCGGTAGGCGGGTGAGCCCGGCTCCAGCCGCTCACCCTGAATGGGCGATGCCTCCATGCGCTTGAGCAGCGGCCCCAGCGCGTCGGGAGCGCCCAGTTCGATGCCGACCAGCGCCGCACCGGTCTCCCGGTTGTTGCGCTTGACGTATTCGAACAGGGTGATGTCGTCCTCCGGGCCGAGCACCTCGTCCAGGAAACGCCGCAGCGCCCCCGGCTCCTGCGGGAAGTCCACCAGGAAATAGTGCTTCAGCCCCTGGTGCACCAGCGATCGCTCGATCACCTCGCCGTAGCGCGACACGTCGTTGTTGCCGCCCGAGAGCAGGCACACCACCGTGGACCCGGGTTCGATGTCGACGACCGACAGCGCCGAGACCGACAGCGCCCCGGCCGGTTCGGCCACGATGCCCTCGTTCTGGTACAGCTCCAGCATGGTGGTGCAGATGGCGCCCTCGTCGACCTGCATCATGCGGAAATGTCCTGCGCCGGGCAGGGATTCGGTGGTGGTGAGCAGTGGCAGCGAGGCGTGCGAACGCACCCGGCCGCCGAACCGCGACACCGCCTGATACGGCACCGCGCCGATACGGCGCACCGCCGCCCCGTCCACGAAGGGGTCGATCTCGGGCAGGGTGACCGGGCCGCCCGCCACCATGGCGGCGGTCATGGAGGCGGCCCCGGACGGTTCCACCCCCAGGATCGCGGTGCTCGGCGACCGCTCCCGCAGATAGGTGCCGACACCGGCGAGGCAGCCGCCGCCGCCCACCGGCACGATCACCAGATCGGGGGCGCTGCCCAGTTGCTCCAGGAATTCGGCGGCGATGGTGCCCTGCCCGGCCGCGGTGCGCGGATCGTCGAAGGGGGGAACCATGGTCGCGCCGGTGCGCTCCACATCGGCGGCCGCGGCGGCCGCGGCGGCGTCGTAGGTGTCGCCGACGGCGATGAGATCGACGTATTCGCCACCGTGCACGCGGATGCGGTCGCGCTTCTGCTTCGGCGTGGTGGTCGGGACGTAGATGCGACCCGAGATACCCATGGCCCGGCACGCGAAGGCCACGCCCTGGGCGTGATTTCCGGCGCTGGCGGTGACCACGCCCGCCCGGCGTTCGGCGGCGGTCAACTGGACGATCAGGTTGTAGGCGCCGCGCAGTTTGTAGGAGCGCACCGCCGTGAGATCCTCGCGCTTGAGGTAGACCTCGGCGCCCGTCGCCGCCGACAGCCGCGCGATTCGCTGCAACGGCGTCGGCTCGATAATGTCGGAAATTCGCTTCGCGGCAGCATCGATCTCGTCCGCCGTCAATGCGGGCGGCGGCGTGGACACTTTCTCTGCGACTTCGAGCGGATTCGACACCCGACCCATGCTAGCGGGCAGGTCGCGACGAGATTTCGGCGACCGGTCCAAGCGCACGCGATCACCGCCGGGAAACCGCGCGCGATCACCGCTGGAAACGACGAACCGCCCGGGCGCGTGGTCCAGTCCACGTACCCGGGCGGCAATCGGGGGATGTGCGAGTTCGCTCAGCGCGGGGTCAGCACGAAGACCGGGATCACCCGGTCGGTCTTCTTGGTGTACTCGTTGTAGTCGGGCCACACCTCGGCGGCGCGCTGCCACCACTGTTCCCGCTCGTCACCGAAGACCTCACGGGCGTCGTAATCCTTCACCACCGCGCCGTCGCGCAATTCGACGTGCGGATCGGCCTTGATGTTCCAGTACCAGACGGGATGCTTCGGCGCGCCGCCGAGCGAGGCGACGACCGCGTACTCACCATTGTGTTCCACCCGCATGAGCGGGGTCTTGCGGAGTTTGCCGGACTTCGCGCCCCGCGTGGTCAGCAGGACGATGGGCTTGCCCTGCATGGTGTTGCCCTCGGCCCCGTTGGATGCCTCATACTTCTCGGCCTGTTCACGGGCCCAATCGGATGTGCTGGGTTCGTACTCTCCGGTTAGTGGCATGCACGAGCAAACAGCCGGTGGTCCTGTTATGTTCCCGACAAGAAGTTCGCTTGGCCGAACTTTCACCGCCGGGTACCCTGAGCACATGGCAGTGGTTCACCCGACGCGCATGGCGCGCTCCCACGGCGCGACCGTGGATATCGCGGGCTCGGCCTGGCCGGTGTACAAACTCGAGGCCCTCGCCGCCGCCCTGATGATCGGCCTGGTCCTCGCCCTCATCACCGGATCGCTCCAGCTCGCCGTCCTCACCGCCGCCACTGTCGCGAGCATTCGCTGGCTGGTCGGCCGCGCCCGCGGCTGATTACGATTCCGCCCCGGTCAGCGTGTCCTACCTGGCTTGATACCGTTCGGCTACTACCTTGCGTGGGGTGGTCGCACGCTCAGGGATCATCTGTTTCGCTCTGACCGTCAGCGCGGTCCTCGGCGCCCCCGTGGCGCGGGCCGATATCGAAGCCCTGCCCCCGCACGAGCGGGTGTTCGCCTCACCGATCGGCAGTTTCACCGTCGGACACAAGGACGAGTCGGTCCATCGGATTCCGCCGCTGAACCAGGTGGGCACCACCCGTGAGGCATTGGTCAGCAATACCTTCTACGGCCGCATCGACGGCGGCGCCACGGGCACGCTGGTCGCCGGATACCACGTCGGCTGCGCGGTGAATCTGAACAACGGTGCGCTGGGGCTCAATTCGAGCATCTACCCCGACGATGTCCTGCCCGATGTCGGCACCGGCGGCACCAACCCCATCCCCTACCTCAACGGCCAGACCGGCATTCAGACCTATGTGGCCCCGGTGCTCACCGCGACCCTCGCCCCCGGCGAGGTCAAGGAGGTGAAGCTCACCGAGAAGCAGGTCGTCCCGGGCGATACCGCGTGGGCCATCACCCGGGACTTCCACATCATCGTCAACAGCTGCACCGGTCCGGTCAGTATCCGCAGCTACTCGTACATGCAGGTGACCTCGACGCTGGTGGACGACTCCGGCGGGGTGTTCGGCGACCCCACCTGGCTGTGACCGGCCGTACCGATACGCCGATCAGCCGGTCAGGCAGCCCGGACCCAGCAGCGCCTTGAGATCGCCCATGAGTGCCGAGGACGGCGAAACCCGCAGATTGTCCGCCACTTTCAGCACCGTGGTGCGGTCGCGGGAGCCGACGTGGCGGATATGCACGTCGGCGGTGCCGGGATGGCTGGTCAGCACGCGCTTGAGCTTGCCGATCTTCTCCGGCGTGCACAGGCGGGTCGGAATGGTCACCGACAGCGGCTTCTCCACGCCGATGGCCGACAGATCCGGCACCACCAGGTCGTTGGCAATGAGCGAGACCCGGTCGTCGCGGGCGGAGACGCGCGCCTTCACCAGCACGATGGCGTCCTCGGTGACATCCATGCCGAAGACCGAGTAGGACTGCGGGAAGAACAGCACCTCGATACCACCGGTGAGATCCTCCAGTTGCGCCGACGCCCAGGGCAGGCCGTTCTTGTTCACGCGGCGGGTGACATTGGCGAAGATGCCGCCGATGGTGACCTGTGCGCCGTCCTTGACCTCACCCTCCAGAATGGCCGGGATCTGGGTGTCCGACTGCGCCGCGAGCACGTGTTCGACGCCGTTGAGCGGATGCCCGGACACGTACAGGCCCAGCATCTCCCGCTCCAGGGCGAGTTTGTGCTTGGTCTCCCACTCCTCGTCGGGCACCTTCACATTGAAGACGCTGGCCACCGAGTCGTCGCCGTCGTCGAGTCCGCCGAAGAGGTCGAACTGGCCCATGGCCTCGGCCTTCTTGGTGGACATCACCGCGTCGATGGCATCGGAGTGCACCACCAGCAGGCCCTTGCGCGGATGCCCCAGCGAATCGAAAGCGCCCGCCTTGATCAGAGATTCGGTGACCTTCTTGGTGCAGGCGATGGCGTCGATCTTGTTGAGGTAGTCGGAGAAGTCGGTGAACTTCGACTTCTCCTTGCGCGCGGCGATGATCGAGGCCACCACGTTCGCGCCGACATTGCGCACCGCGCCCAGGCCGAAGCGGATGTCGTTGCCCACCGAGGCGAATTCCATCTCGGACTCGTTGACGTCCGGTGGCAGCACCTGGATGCCCAGGCGGCGGCAGTCGGCGAGGTAGACGGCGGCCTTGTCCTTGTCGTCGCCCACGGAGGTGAGCAGACCCGCCATGTACTCGGCGGGATAGTTGGCCTTGAGGTAGGCGGTCCAGAAGGACACCAGACCGTAGCCCGCGGCGTGCGATTTGTTGAACGCGTACCCGGCGAACGGGAGAATCGTGTCCCACAGCGCCTTGATGGCGGGCTTGCTGAAGCCGTTCTCCAGCATGCCCTTCTCGAAGCCTTCGAACTCGGCCTCGAGCACCTCGGCCTTCTTCTTGCCCATGGCGCGGCGCAGAATATCGGCTCGACCGAGCGAGTACCCGGCCACCTTCTGCGCGATCTGCATGATCTGCTCCTGATACACGATCAGGCCGTAGGTGTCGCGCAGAATGTCCTTCAGGGGCTCCTCGAGCTCCGGATGGATGGGTTTGACCTCTTGCCGCCCGTTCTTGCGGTCGGCGTAGTCGTTGTGGGCGTTCATGCCCATGGGGCCGGGACGGTACAGCGCCAGCACGGCCACGATGTCCTCGAAGCCGGTGGGCTGCATGCGCCGCAGCAGATCGCGCATGGCCCCGCCGTCGAGCTGGAAGACGCCGAGGGTGTCGCCGCGGGCGAGGAGTTCGTAGGTGGCCGTGTCCTCCAGCGCCAGGGTGTCGAGGTCGATGTCGATCCCGCGGTTGGCCTTGATGTTCTCCAGGGCGTCACCGATGACGGTGAGGTTGCGCAGGCCCAGGAAGTCCATCTTCAGCAGGCCGATGGCCTCACAGCTGGGGTAGTCCCAGCCGGTGATGATGGCCCCGTCCTGGGGCCGCTTCCACACCGGGATGGCGTCGGTGAGCGGCTCGCTGGACATGATGACCGCGCAGGCGTGCACACCGGCGTTGCGGATCAGGCCCTCGAGGCCGCGCGCGGTCTCGTAGATCTTGTTGACGTCCGGGTTGGTGTTGATGAGCTCCCGGACCTCGGCGGCCTCCTTGTACCGCTCGTGCTCGGGATCCATGATGCCCGCGAGCGGAATGTCCTTGGCCATGATCGGCGGCGGCAGCGCCTTGGAGATCTGGTCGGCGATGGCGAAGCCGGGCTGGCCGAACTGGACGCGCGCGGAGTCCTTCAGCGCGGCCTTGGTCTTAATGGTGCCGAAGGTGATCACCTGGGCGACCTTGTCGCTGCCCCACTTCTCGGTGGCGTAGCGGACCATCTCACCGCGACGGCGATCGTCGAAGTCGATATCGATATCGGGCATGGACACGCGCTCGGGATTGAGGAAGCGCTCGAACAGCAGCCCGTGCGGGATGGGGTCGATATTGGTGATGCCCATGGCGAAGGCGACCAGCGAGCCCGCCGCCGAACCACGACCCGGGCCGACGTAGATGCCGACCGAGCGGGCGTACTTGATCAGGTCGCCGACCACCAGGAAGTAGGCCGGGAAGCCCATCTGGATGATGACGTCGAGCTCGAACTTCGCGCGGTCGACGTACTCCTGCGGCACCCCCTTCGGGAAGCGCCACTCCAGGCCGCGCATGACCTCCTTGTGCAGCCAGCTGGCCTGTGTCTCGCCCTCGGGCACCGGGAAGACCGGCATCCGGTCGCGGTGCGCCCAGACTTCCTCGTAGGACTGCACCCGCTCACCGATGAGCACCGTGTTGTCGCAGGCCCCGGGCACTTCGGCATCCCAGAGGGCACGCATCTCGTCGGCCGACTTGAGGTAGTAGCCGGAGCCGTCGAATTTGAAGCGGGTCGGATCCGAGAGCGTCTTGCCGGTCTGGATGCACAGCAGCGCCTCGTGGTTGGCCGAGTCGGACTCGTGCACGTAGTGGCAGTCGTTGGTGGCCAGCGGCGGAATGCCCAGTTTCTCGCCGACCATGAGCAGGCCCTCGCGCACCCGGCGCTCGATGGACAGGCCGTGGTCCATGATCTCGAGGAAGAAGTTCTCCGGGCCGAAGATCTCCTGCCATTTGGCCGCGGCCTCCAGCGCCTCGCGCTCCTGGCCGAGGCGCAGCCGGGTCTGCACCTCGCCGGAGGGGCACCCGGTCGTGGCGATGATGCCCGCGGCGTGCTCGGCGATGATCTCGGCGTCCATGCGCGCCCACTTGCCGAGCTGGCCCTCGATGGAGGCCAGCGACGACAGCTTGAACAGGTTGCGCAGACCGGTCGCGTTCTCCGCGACCATGGTCATATGGGTGTAGGCGCCCGAACCGGAGACGTCGTCGCTCTTCTGCGACGGATCGCCCCACTGCACGCGCTTGGTGTTGAAGCGGGATTCGGGCGCGATGTACGCCTCGATGCCGATGATCGGCTTGATGCCCTGTTTGACGGCGGTGTTGTAGAACTCCGACGCGCCGTACATATTGCCGTGGTCGGTCATGCCGACAGCGGACATGCCGAGGCGATGCGCTTCCTTGAACAGTGGCGTGATCTTCGCCGCGCCGTCGAGCATCGAGTACTCGGTGTGGTTGTGGAGATGCACGAAGGAACCCGACGAGGCTGACACGCAGACATACTAAGCGTCCCCTCCGACAGGTTTTGACTCCGCCACACGTCGCGACTGGTGATACGGCGTGCCGCGCGGCGTGTCGTGGTGGAGATCACGGAAACCGCCGCTACGCATGGATTTCCGCCGAGAATGTGCACCCCCCGCGGGTTCGGGCGCGGGGGGTGCGGGCTCCGGGACTCGTAGGCGCAGGGGGAATCGCGAGTCCCGGAACGGTCGCGGCGGGCGTCGCCGGTCCGGACCGGCGCGCCGCGATCAGGCGGCGCGGCGGGTGGTGCTCGGGATCGCGCGCCGGGCCGCGGCCCGCGCCCCGCGCACCGCCAGCGGCAGCACCCAGGCCGAGGCCAGCTGGTCGGCGCTGAGGGTGCCCACGCCGAGCCGGTTGTGCACGAAGCCGACCGAGAGGCCCGAGCGCGGGTCGGCCCAGCCGAAGGAGCCGCCCAGTCCGATATGCCCGAAGCCCGCGCGCGCACCCGGCATGGGCAGCGAGTGATAGCCCATCCGCCACAGCATCGGGATGTAGAACAGGGCGTGGTCGAGCCGGTAGCTCTCCACCTTGCACAGCGCCTTGACGGTCCGCTGGGAGAGATAGCGGCGGCCGTTCACCATGCCGCCGTCGGCCAGCGCGCCGTAGAGGGTGGCCAGCCCGGACGCGGTGCAGACGCCGTTGCCCGCGGCCAGTTCGGTCGCCAGGATCGGCGGATCGTCACCGTCGAGCAGCGCCTCCAGCCCCGGGAGGAACAGCGCGCGGGCGGCCGCGCCCGCCGCGCCCGGAATGCCGTAGGCCCGGCCGAGCGCCATGGCGGCATAGGGCGCGCCGACCAGTTCCAGGCGCGAGCCCGCCACCGCGGCGACCCGGGTGGCCGAGCCCGGGGCCGGGCGGCCCAGATGGATGCCGTCGGTGCCGAGCGGCTCGGCGACCTCGGTACGGAACAGCTCGGCCATGCCGCGACCGGTGACGGAGCGGGCCAGCCCGCCGCACAGCCAGCCGAAGGTGAGGGCGTGATAGGTCGGAACACCCAGCAGGTGGTCGGGTTTCGCCGCGGCCAGCCGCTCCTCCATGAGCCGGTGGTCGAGCACCTCGTCGAGCCCGCGCGCGATGGCGGGCAGCCCGGACAGTCCGGCGCGATGGGACAGCAGCTGCCGCACCGTGATCCGGTCCTTGCCGTTGGCCCCGAATTCGGGCCAGTACTCGGCGACCGGTGCGGCGTAGTCGATGAGTCCGCGGTCGGCGAGGCGATGGATCACCGTGGCCGCGATGCCCTTGGTCGCGGAGAACACGATGCTGCCGGTCTCCGGACCCCACGGACGGCCGGTTTCGCCGTCGCCGATCCAGATGTCGACCAGGGGCTCGCCGTGCCGGTGCACGGCCAGCCCACCTCCCGCACCCGGTCTGCCGCCCATGATCCTCGCGAAAGTACGTACCAGAGGGATGAATTCGGCGGCGGCATAACCGCCGACACCAGCGGGAAGGGATGCGGCACCGGGGAGGGAAGCGACATTGCTCACACCGTCCACGGTACGGACGCCCGACCGACGGCGGCAACGACGGAACCCGCCCTGTTATGTCGGACGTCCGAGTGGTTATCCACGGTGTCCGACCGGTTATCGGCGCGTAACCGAAGCGGCCGCGTTCCGGACATGCGTAGGGTGAGGTATGCGCACGCTGCGGTCACTCCTGCTGATCCTGTCCGCCGTGGTCGCCCTGGTGGCGGCCGGATGCGGAAAGGATGACGCCACACCGACACCCGAACAGGTGAGCGGTGACTGGCACGGCAGTATCGAACTCCCCGGCCGGCAGCTCGCCATCGGGGTGAACTTCGCCAACGACGGCGAGGCCACCGTCGACATTCCGGAGCAGGGCGTGGCCGCGGCACCGCTGACCGGGGTGAGCGCCGATCCGGACAAGGTCACCTTCAGCATTCCGGACGTCCCAGGCGACCCGAAGTTCGAGGGGACCTACAACCGCGACAGCGACACCATCGAGGGCAAGTTCAGCCAAGGCGGAGAACAGTTTCCGCTGAATCTGACCCGCGGCCGGGTCGAGGGGCCGCCGCGCCCGCAGGAACCGGAACCGCCGTTCCCGTACGCCACCGAAGAGGTGTCCTACCCCAGCGGTGAGATCACCATCGCCGGGACGCTCTCCCGGCCCGAGGGCACCGGACCGTTCCCGACCGTCGTGCTGATCACCGGCAGCGGACCGCAGGACCGCGACGAAACCCTGCTCGGGCACAAGCCGTTCCTGCTGCTCGCCGATACCCTCACCCGCGCCGGATACGCCGTGCTGCGCACCGACGACCGCGGCGTCGGCGGAACCGGCGGCAATCTGGAACACGCCACCTACCAGGAACTGACCGACGACATCATCGCCGGGCTGAACTACCTGCGCGGCCGCGACGATATCGACGCCGACCGCATCGGACTGCTCGGCCACAGCGAGGGCGGCTACCTCGCGCCCCTGGCCGCGGCACGCCCCGACAGCAGGGTGGCGTTCACGATCCTGCTGGCCGGTCCGGCGGTGCCGGGCTCGGAGGTGCTGCTGGAGCAGAACCGGCTCATCATGGCCGCCCAGGGGGCGACACCGGAGGAGATCAGCGAGCAGGTCGGCTTCGTGACGGGGCTGATCGCCATCGTCCGCACCGGCGACCTGGAAGCGGCCCGCCGGTACGTGATCGAACACAACAACAGCCTCCCGGAGGACGAGCGCTCACCGGAGGAGGCGGCGGCCCAGATGGCGAGCCCGTATATGGCGGCGCTGCTGAATTACGATCCCGCCCCGGCACTCTCGGCGCTGCGGGTGCCGACCCTGGCCGTGTACGGCGGCAAGGATCTCCAGGTGCCCGCCGCTCAGAACGAAGGGCCCATGCGAAATCTGCTGGCGGACAATCCGGATGCCACCGTCCACACCTTCGACGGGCTCAACCATCTGCTACAGCCGGCCGACAAGGGCACGCCCGACGAGTACGCGGCCATCGAGGCCACCATGGACCCGGCCGTACTCGACTATCTGTCGAACTGGCTCACCGAGCGAATGCCGCCGCGCTGAGTCGCGGTTCGGCGGTTTCGGCACTGGCGGCCGGGCCCCGACCTTGGGAGAGTGAGGACGTGGGTATCTACGAAGACCGCATCCTCCCCCGCCTCGTCGACCTCACCTGCGGTATGCGGGCGCTGGATCCGCTGCGCGAGCGGGCCTGCGCCGACCTGCGCGGGCGGGTGGTCGAGATCGGGTTCGGCTCCGGCCGCAATGTGCCGCTCTATCCGAGCGCGGTGGAGTCGGTGAGCGCCGTCGAACCCGCGGATCTGGGCTGGCGGATGGCGGCGGGGCGGGTGGCGGCCGCACCCGTCCCGGTGGAGCGCTCGGGACTCGACGGGCAGCGGCTTCCCTTCGCCGACAACACCTTCGACTCCGCGCTGTCCACGTGGACGCTGTGCACCATCCCGGATGTGCTGGCGGCGCTGGCCGAGGTGCGGCGGGTGCTGCTGCCCGGCGGCACGCTGCACTTCGTCGAACACGGACTGGCTCCCGATCCCGGCGTCCAGACCTGGCAGCATCGCCTCAACCCGATCCAGAAGACAGTGGCGGGCGGGTGCCATCTCAACCGCGATATCGCGGAACTGTTGACCACGGCCGGATTCGAACTCCGCGAGGTGGACCGCTTCTATCAGGAGGGAGCGCCCCGGCCCTACGGCGCGCTGTCGCTGGGCGTGGCTGTGTCGAACTGAGCGCGGCCGCGCCCGATGACGGCGCTGAGCCCGCGGACCGGGGGGTACGCGCGGGTGGGCAGGGCAGGAATGGTCGGGGCGACGAGCCCGTCACTGTGCGGACAGGCCCGCGGAGAGGGAGGCCAGTGCGCATTCGGGCGGGGTGGGGTAGATGAGGATGCAGGCGAAGCCGACCGGTTCGGCGGTGTGCGGGGCCACCGGGAGTGTCGGCTCGGCGGGGGTCAGGGGGACGGCTGTGGCCGGGGCGATGGTGGCGAAGGAGGCGGCGGCCAGGGCGAAGGTCAGGGCGGCGATGCGGAAGCGGTTGCGCATGAGCGTGATTCCCAACTATTGAAATACAAAAGTTTCGGAGCAGGGTACCCGTTGTCGCCGACTCCGGCGGGGCGATCGCGGCGGGCGGAGAGCACGCCCCGGAGCCCGAGCGACTCGCGGCGACGATCGCGAGGTCCAGCGCGGCGTGGTGATAGTCCGCGCGCGGCAGTGCGGTCTCCTCCGTCGTGCTACGCGGTGGCGCCCCGGATGGCGATGTACTCCTGTTCCGGGCGGCCGGTGCTGCCGTAGCGCAACTGCATGCGGACCTCACCGGAGGCGACGAGCAGGGCCAGGTACCGCTGGGCGGTGGCGCGCGAGACGCCGGTGACGGTGGAGACCTCGGCGGCCGAGAGCGGGGAGGCGGCGACCCGCACCGCGTCCAGGACCAGCTCCCGGGTGGTCGAGGAGGCCGCCGCGGCCGGAGCGGTCGGCGGCGTCGGACGCAGCGCCTCGAGGGCGGCGTCCACCTCGCGGGCGGTCACCTCGGTGGCGGAGAGGATGCGGCGGTACCGGGCATAACCGGCCAGGCGGGCGGCCAGGGCGGTGTGGTCGAACGGTTTCACCAGGTACCCGAGCGCACCCGCGCTGAGCGCGGCGCGCACGGTCTCGGCCTCGGTCGCCGCCGTGAGCACCATGGCGTCGAAGTGGATCTCGCGCACCAGGTCGATCCCCGAACCGTCCGGCAGGTACACGTCCACCAGGGCCAGATCGAAGCTGTGCGCGGCGATCGCCGCCCGCGCCGCGGCGAGCGTGGTGGCGGTCGCGCCCACCGTGAATCCCGGTAGCGCCGTGACGATCCCGGAATGCAGGTTCGCCACCCGGAAGTCGTCGTCCACGACGAGCACATTCACATCGTCTCGGCCCACGCCACATCTCCTCTCACCAGCACACCCGGCATCCGGGCGATGAACTCGGCCCCCCGCAACCTCCCCGCCGCGCTGACATCGGATACAGCGGCACCCGACTCGGCGGCACCGGCCACGGCACCAACCGGCCCGGCACCAACCGCTCCGGCATCGACGCACCGACTCCCGCGACGCGCTGATGCGCCTTGCTCCACGTCGCGGACCCGGGCATCGCCCGACACGGCATGGTGCGCCTTCGCCACCGCGGCGGGCGGCCCGAAGCGCGCGGACCCCGCTCCGGTCTCCGTCGACCGACTCGCGCCCGAACCGGATTCGGTGTCACCACGCTCGAACCCGCCGGACCGCCCCGCGCCGAGCGCAGTGCCGCGATCTCCCGGCTCATCGGCACCTGCCGCGCCCCCGCCGATCACCGCGCCACTGGCCCGGACCGGACCAGCCACCGCTTCGCCAGCCACCGCATGGTGCGCCTCCGCCGCCGCGGCGGGTGGCCCGAAGCGCACGGACCCCGCTCCGGTCTCCGCCAAGGGGCTTGCCCCCGAACTGGGTTCGATGTCGCCACGCTCGAACCCGCCGGACAGCCCCGCGCCGAGCGCAGTGCCGCGATCTCCCGGCTCATCGGCGCCGACGGGAGCAGCAGCACCGGGCACGTGCGCACCTGCCACACCATCGCCGGTGGTGCCGGCATGGGGCGGAGTGTCGCGGCGTGGGGAATCGCCGCGGGAGGGCTTGCCGTGTTCGGCGGGGTGGCTGGCGGGTGTGTCGGGGAGTGGTTCGGATTCCGCCCTCGGTGTCGCGGCAGCGCCGCCGGGGGAGGCGAGGCGGATGTCGCCGCCGTGGGCGCGGGCCAGTTGGCGGGCGAGGGCGAGGCCGATGCCGCGGCCGCCGGGGAGGCCGGAGTCGGGGCGGGTGGAGACGCCCTCGGTGAAGATGGCGTCGGCAAGGGCGGGCGGGACGCCGGAGCCGCTGTCGGCGACGGTGAGGTGCAGGGTCGAATCCTCTTGGACCAGTTCCACTTCCACCACGGCGGGCGGTTCGCCGGTGCGCGCCGCCTCGATGGCGTTGTCGAGCAGGTTGCCCAGGACGGTGGTGACGTCCACGGGCACGGCGAGATTGCCGTCTATCCAGGTATTGGGGCCCAGGCGCAGGGTGACCCCGCTTTCGCGGGCGTGCGCGGCCTTGGCGGCGAGGAAGGCCTGCAGATAGGGGTCGTGGACGGCGTCCATGCCGGGCAGCGCCGCGCCGAGCGGTCCGGACCCGAGCAGGTCGTCGATGTACTGCGCCGCCGCCGCGGGCCGATCGGTGTGCAGCAGCCCCGAGATCAGGTGCAGCCGGTTGGCGAATTCGTGGCGCTGGGCGCGCAGGACGGTGCTCATGGAGCGGACCGCGTCGAGTTGGCGGGTCAGCGATTCGATATCGGTGCGGTCGCGCGCGCTCAGCA
The DNA here is from genome assembly GCF_030766805.1 of Nocardia sp. CC213A. Taxonomy (NCBI): domain Bacteria; kingdom Bacillati; phylum Actinomycetota; class Actinomycetes; order Mycobacteriales; family Nocardiaceae; genus Nocardia; species Nocardia sp. CC213A. The sequence goes on along the minus strand of NZ_JASFXA010000029.1, from coordinate 8,327 downwards.
CCGCGCCGAGGCAGCGCCCGTCGCGGCGCACCACCCGCGCGGTCACCACCACGATGCGATCGCCCACCATGGCCTGCACCGGTACCCCGTCGGCGGCCCGGAAGACCTCGAGCACCCGTGGAGTGAGGCCGAGTTCATCGACGGCACAACCGGTTTCGCCGGTGATGCCGAGCAGTCGCCGCGCTTCCTCATTCACCACGGTGACCCGCCAGGCGGTATCGGCCGCCACCACGCCCTCCCCGATGCCGTGCAGCACCGCATCCTGTTCGCGCACCAGTTCGGCCAGCTCGCGCGGTTCCAGACCGAGCGTGAGTCCGTGCCAGCGGCGGGCCAGCAGCATCGAGCCGAGCACCCCGGCCAGCAGCGCGCCACCCGCCAGCAGTCCGGCCCGGCGCAGGTCGCCCAGAAGTTGATCGTGCACCGCCGCCGTGGAGATGCCGACGCTCACCTCCCCGACGACGTGGGCGCTCCCCGGTTGCAGCACCGGAACCTTCGCGCGCACCGACTCGCCCAGCGTGCCGTGCTCCTGAATCACCACCTCGCGGCCCGCGAGCGCGCCGGAGGGGTCGGTGCTGACCCGCTCCCCCAGCCGCGTCGAATCCGGATGCGCGAGCCGGATCCCGGCCTCGTCGGTCACCACCACGAACAGCGCGCCGGTGCGGGCGCGGGCGTCCCCGGCGATGCGCTGCACCGGCCCGGCCGCGAGTTCGGTCTCCATCTCATCACCCGGCAGTGAGGTTGCCAGCGAGTAGCGGTACACCTGATCGCGCAGCGCCGGCTCCGAGGCGACGGTGCGGGCGATCGCCAGCGCACGCTGCCCGTACTCGCCGGACAGTCGCTCGTTGCTGACGTAGGCGAACATGCCGAACGCAATACCCAAGGTCAGCGTGACAACCACTACCTGGAGCAATACGATCTGCGTCCGCAGCCGCACCTCACCCACGAAGGGTCGGGTACGACGGCCGAACACACTCACCGCGCCAGTGTAGGCAGACCGGCGGGTTCGTATCGGGTGGCGAGCACAATGCGCACAACGCACATTTCGCGGGTTTGCACGGAATGTGCGAGCCCCGTCCTTCGGCTGCCGTGGCGTCGGCGGCGTCGCCCAGGCCCCCGACGTGCGGCGGCCGCACCCGGGCGCGGGTGCGGCCGCCGGATCGACAGCGGTTGCGGACTAGTCCCGGTCGGGCCAACCGCCGTACGGCACGGTGATCAATTCCATATAGTGGCCGTTCGGATCCTGGAAGTAGATGCCGCGACCACCGTCGTTGTGATTGATCTCGCCTTCGTGCTGACCGCGCGGATCGGCCCAGTAGGTGATCCGGTACCGCTCGAGCTTCTCGTAAGCGGCGTCGAACTCCGCCTCCGAGACCAGAAAGGCGTAGTGCTGCGGTTGAATCCCGGTGGGGATATCGGGCGGGACGTCGGCGAAGTCGAAGGTGACCCCGTTCTCGGCCCGGATCGGAATGAAGTGCCCGACCGGGGCACCCACCTCCAGACCCAGAATGTCCGCCCAGAATTCCGCGGATACTCGTTTGTCGGTACAGCCGACGATGGTGTGATCGAATTGGATGGGCAAAGGATTACTCCTGTACTCGTGACGGTCCCGACCCCGGGCCGGTACAAGTCGACCAACGGGAGCACCGCCACGAGACCCAAGCTAACGCAACGGGATCGGCTCGTTCAAGTGATCACGCACCCCGGCGCGAACGCCGCACGGCATCGGCGGTGAAGATCGCCAGCGCCACCCAGATGAGCGCGAAACCGGCCCACCGCGACGGCGGCATGTCCTCGTGCACCACGAATACGCCCCAGGCCAACTGGAGGCCCGGCGTGATGTACTGCAGGATTCCCATCGTGGACAGTGGCACCCGCTGCGCCGCCAGGGCGAACAGCAGCAGCGGCACCAGGGTCACCGGACCGGTGGCCATGAGCAGCGCGGTATGCGGGACGCTCGATCCGATAGCGGCCTGACCGGTCACCCCGAGCACGATCACCGCGGTCACCGCGAAGGGCGCGGCGACCAGACCCTCGGCCGCCAGTCCCGGCAGCGGTTCCAGCCGAATCACCTTCTTGACCAGTCCGTAGGTGGCGAAGGAGCAGGCGAGCACCAGCGCGATCCAGGGCGGCCGCCCGTAGTCCACGGTCAGCACCACCACGGCCGCCGCGCCGAGCCCGAGCGCCACCCACTGCGCGGGCCGCAGCCGCTCCCGGAAGATCACCACCCCGAACGCGACCGTCACCAGCGGATTGATGAAGTAGCCGAGGGCGCATTCCACCACGTGCCCGGAGAGCACGCCGCCGACGTAGACGCCCCAGTTGAGGGAGATGGCGGCCGACGCGGCCGCGGCCATGCGCCAGGTGCGCGCACTGATCGCGCGCAGTTCACGCAGGCGCCCCGCGACCGCCAGCAGGGTGAGTGACACCACCAGGGTCCACAGAATCCGCTCGGCAAGCACCTCCACCGGTCCGGCGAAGGCGAGCAGTCCGAAGAAGGCCGGGAACAACCCCCAGCACAGATAGGCGCCACCGCCGAAGAAGACGCCGAGATCCCGGCCGCGTGCGGTGCGCGCCACGGCAGCCGTGTCGACCGACGTCACCTCGGGGTTCGCCCCGAGCGCGTCGGCGCCCGAACCCGGTTCCGATACCTGTCCGCTCGCCACTTGCTCAACGTTAGCCTCAGCAACGACCCCGAATCATCTGGATTACCCGGATCATCGGATGATCGAAACCGCCCGTCCGCGGCGACCGGTCGCGGCCCGCGCGGCGCGACCACCCGCAGCGAGGACCACGCGGTGGTGCGACGTGCCGGAGCGACCGCACACTCGTAGGTCGATCACCCGCCCCGAGACGATCACGCGAGCGGATTCGCCGCGGCAGCAGCGCGTGGTGTGGACCAGGACGGCCGGGGTCACACGGCGGCCGGATGTGCGGGGGCGCCCGCCACACTCGTCGTCGGTGAGCGAGCGCGGGAAGACGATCACCGATTCCCGCGTGCACGCGCTGGCGGACCCGTGCGCACGGGCAAATTCGCCCGGGCGTTCTAGGCTTGTCGGCATGTCGATCACCGCGCAGGCTCCCGAGAGCCCGCCCGCGCTGGGTCTCACCTCCGCAGAGGTCGAGCAGCGCCGCCGGGACGGTTTGACCAATGACGTGCCCGAGCGCGCCAGCCGTTCGGTGCGCGATATCGTGCGGGCAAACGTCTTCACCCGCATCAACGCCATCCTGGGTGTGCTGTTCATCCTGGTGATGGCGACCGGCTCGATCATCGACGGCATGTTCGGCCTGCTCATCGTGGCCAACAGCGCGGTCGGCATCATCCAGGAGGTCCGGGCCAAGAAGACCCTGGACAATCTGGCCATCGTCGGCCAGGCCAAACCGGTGGTACGCCGCGACGGCGCCGCCGCCGAGATCGCGCCGCAGGAGGTGGTGCTCGACGACATCATCGAACTCGGGCCCGGCGACCAGATCGTGGTGGACGGCGAGGTGGTCGAATCCGAACTGCTCGAGGTCGACGAGTCACTGCTCACCGGTGAGGCCGACCCGATCGACAAGGCGATCGGCGCACCGGTCATGTCCGGAAGCTTCGTGGTGTCCGGCAGCGGGGCGTACCGGGCCACCAAGGTCGGCAAGGACGCCTACGCCGCCAAACTGGCCGAGGAGGCCAGCAAGTTCACGCTGGTGAACTCCGAACTGCGCAACGGCATCAACACCATCCTGAAAGTCATTACCTACCTGCTGATCCCGGCGGGTCTGCTGTCCATCTACAACCAGCTGGTCTCCAGCGGGGAGTCGTGGCGGCCCGCGGTCAACGGCATGGTGGCGGCCCTGGTGCCCATGGTGCCCGAGGGCCTGGTGCTGATGACCTCCATCGCCTTCGCGGTGGGCGTGGTGCGGTTGGGACGGCGCAAATGCCTGGTGCAGGAGCTACCCGCCATCGAAGGCCTGGCCCGCGTGGACGTGGTGTGCGCGGACAAGACCGGCACCCTCACCGAGAACGGTATGCGCCTGGCCGAGATCCGGCCGGTCGGTGCGGACACCGGCACGGGGAGCAACGGCGCTGGTGCCAACGGAACAGGGGCCAACGGCGATGACGAGCTGAAGCGGGTGCTGGCCGCCATGGCCGCCGACGATCCGCGGCCCAATGCCAGCGTGCTGGCCATCAAAGAGGCGCTGCCGGACACCCCCGGCTGGCGGCCCACCGGGGTCGCCCCGTTCTCTTCGGCCAAGAAATGGAGCGGCTTCTCCTACGGCGAGCACGGCAACTGGCTGCTCGGCGCGCCCGACGTACTGCTCGACCCGGAATCCGAAACCGCCGCCACCGCACAGGAAATCGGCGCGCAGGGCCTGCGCGTGCTGCTGCTGGCGCGCAGCGACCGGCCGGTGGACGCCGCCGACGCGCCCGGTGCGGTGACCGCGGCGGCGCTGGTGGTGCTGGAGCAGAAGGTGCGCCCCGACGCCCGGGACACCCTGGACTACTTCGCCTCCCAGCACGTCGACATCAAGGTGATCTCCGGCGACAACGCCGTCTCGGTGGGCGCGGTGGCGTCCTCGCTGGGGCTGACCGGCGGCGAGCACGCCGTGGACGCCCGCAAGCTGCCCGAGGATCGCGACCAGCTCGCCGACGTGCTCGAGCAGCAGACCACCTTCGGCCGGGTGCGTCCGGATCAGAAGCGCGCCATGGTTTCCGCGCTGCAATCGCGCGGCCATACCGTCGCCATGACCGGTGACGGCGTGAACGACGTACTGGCGCTGAAGGATTCCGATATCGGCGTGGCCATGGGCGCGGGCAGCCCGGCCACCCGCGCGGTGGCCCAGATCGTGCTGCTGGACAACAAGTTCGCCACCCTGCCGTACGTGGTGGGTGAGGGCCGCCGGGTGATCGGCAATATCGAGCGCGTCTCGAATCTGTTCCTCACCAAGACCGTGTACTCGGTGGTACTGGCCTTCCTCATCGGTATCGCGGGGGTGGGCTCGCAGATCTTCGACTACGAGTCCATCGGCTATCCCTTCCTGCCGCGACATGTCACGATCGCGGCCTGGTTCACCATCGGCATCCCGGCGTTCATCCTGTCGCTCGCGCCGAACAACGAGCGGGCCCGCACCGGATTCGTGGGACGCGTGATGCGCCTGGCGATTCCGTCCGGCGTGGTGATCGGTGTCATGACCTTCATCGCCTATCTGCTCGCCTACGAGGGACCGGACGCGAGCGAGACGGCGAAGGTGCAGGCCGGGACGACCGCGCTCATCACCCTGCTGATCATCGCGGTCTGGGTGCTGGCCATCGTGGCCCGCCCGTGGGTGTGGTGGAAGGTGCTGCTCATCGGCGGCTCCGTCACCGGCTACCTCATCCTGTTCTCGGTGCCCTTCACTCGAGAGTTCTTCAAGCTGGACCCCTCCAACGTCACGCTGACCACGACGGCCTTCGTCCTCGGCGGGATCGGCATCGTGCTGGTGGAGCTGGCCTGGTGGGTCAGCGCGCGGCTGCGCGGTGAGGCGCATCCGCTGCTGCCGGCCGCGCCGGGTGAGAAGGTCTGAGCCGGACGGTATTCGCGGCGGCCGCACCGACGAACTGGTCGCATGGTTCGGCTCGCCGTGAACGCCCTTGTGCCAGGTCGTCATTGAATCGGCGGGGTACTTTGGGCGGCATGGAGGTTCTCCTGCATCAGATCGACGCGTTCGTCGACGCCCCCTTCTCCGGCAATCCGGCCGCGGTCATGCCGCTGCTGTCGTGGCTGCCGGACGACCTGCTGCAGCGGCTCGCCGAGGAGAACAACCTCGCCGAAACCGCCTTCTACACCTCGGCGCTACCACCGGAGGCCGGGGGCGCGCCGGATAACGCGCCCGCGTTCCACCTGCGCTGGTTCACCCCGGCCGTGGAGGTGGACCTGTGCGGACACGCCACGCTCGCGACGGCCGCGCAGATCCTGGAGGATATGCATCCCGGCTCCGACCGCGTGCACTTCTACACCCGCAGCGGGTGGCTGCGGGTGGACCGCGCCGCCGACGGCGGTCTCGTCATGGACCTGCCCGCCGTCGCGTCCCGGGAACTCGATCTGACCGCGGAGATCCCGCGCGCACTGGCCAAGGCCATCGGGGTGCGGCCCATCCGTGCCCTGGACGGCACCGATATCGTGCTCATGGTCACCTCGGAACTCGAAGTGCGCGAAGCACATCCGAACTTCGCGGCCTTCCCCAGCCTGCACCGCGGGGTGATCGTCACCGCCGCGGGCGAATCGGTCGACTTCGTCTCCCGCTTCTTCGCCCCCGGAGTCGGCGTACCCGAGGATCCGGTCACCGGGTCGGCGCACGCCCAGCTCACCCCGATCTGGAGTGCCGATCTGGGCCGCACCGCCCTCACCGCGCGACAGCTCTCGCCCCGGGGCGGCACCCTGGGCTGCACGCTCACCGGCGACCGGGTGCAGCTGACCGGTCGGTGCCGCCGCTATCTGGACGGGGTCGTGCGCCTGCCGGATTGACGTCGGTTCAGCGCGTGACGACGCGTTCGGTCAGGGTCAGCAGATCGGCGGCGGTATAGCCCGGATAGCCGTGCAGGACGGTGCGCCAGTGCTCCGGAATGGCGGCGGCGCCGTGGCGGGCGCCCAGCAGACCGCCCGCGATGGCGGCGGTGGTATCGGTGTCACCACCCGCGCGCACCGCCAATTCCAATGCGCCCGGCAGCGTTTCGTCGTGGGTAATGGCCCACCAGGCGGTTTGCAGGGCGTGCACCACCCAGCCGTTCTCGGCGAAGTCCGCCGGGGTGCCGTGTTCGGCCTTGTCCAGCAGCGGCCCCCAGAAGTCGGCGTCCACGACCGACAGCGCCTCGCGCACACCGTCGTAGGTGCCGTGCAGCACCGCGTGCCGGATGGCCAGCGTCCACAGCGCGCACGCGTCCATGGCGTGCGGGTCGTAGTGGGTGAGCGAGGACACCATCCGCGCCGCCAGCACGCAGTTCTCGGCATCGTCGAGGTAGGCCAGCGCCACCGGCGCGGTCCGCATGAGCGAGCCGTTGCCCGCCTTCAACCCTTCCAGGGTGTGGGCGCGGACGCGCATGTCGCGGGCGGTGCCGCCGCGCCATTCGAGCACCGCCCGCGTCTGATTCCCGATGTCCTTGGGCCGCGCGTCCCACCACGCCACGAATTCGGCCGCCACCGCGTCGAGCCCGGCCTCCTCGTGCAGATTCCCCGCCTCGGCCGCCGCCCGGGCCACCGCGACCGCCATGGCGGTGTCGTCGGTCCACTCCCCCGGCTCCCAGCGAAAGGTCCCGCCGCCCTTCATGTGCACGACCACATCCGGCCCCGGATGGGTGAACTCGTATCCGGCCCCCAACGCGTCCCCCGCCGCCGTCCCCAGCAACACCCCCGCCGCCCGATCGGCCTGCCGCGCGGTCAAATCCATAACCCCAACCTCCACTGGCGAATCCGAGTTCCACCCCACTGTGTCACAGCACTCCGACACCGCCCCGTCCCGGTGCCCGCCGGTCAGCGCTGCAACACCGCGACCAGGACGATGGTGAGCGGAATCAGCACGGCGGCGGCGATAATCGCCGCGTACATGCCCGCGCCCGGTCGCTCGCACTCCCGGAAGTCGGCGGCCCCGTCGCTGTAGATCGTGCGCGGGGCGGCGTAGTAGAGCCACACCGGACCACGCGTGGTGTCGATATCGAGCACCGCCCGGCCGACCGACCACAACGCGTATCGCGACCACAGCCGCGCGCGAAACCGCCCGACGGGCAACATGATCCGATTCTCCCCGGGCCGCAGATCGAACCGCAGACCGGGCGCGAACTCGACCAGCATCGGCGCGCTCCCGTGCCGCAGGCGAATCGGTTCGGACGCCACCACCGTGACCGGAACCCACGGCGGTGGATGCGGGTTGCCCTGAGCTCTCATGCGCTACCTCCCGCGCCGATGCTAGCCCGCCACCCCTGAGGCCTCGAGGCGCGTACGCCCCTGAGACCTCGGGGCGCGCACCGCCCTTGGCCAGCGCCCGAACGGCGGAGGCGCGCCGAGCCCACATGGTCGGACGGATCGGCGAGGCTGCGCGCGCAACGGTCACCACCGCGCGATGCCGGTGACGGCGCGGTCTCGTGGCCGACCGGTCAGTTCTCGGGGACCGGACCGTCATCGGGGCCGGGGACGACGTGGTCCCGGTGTCGCGGGAGCAGCGGGACGAGGGCGTAGGTGCCGCCGCCCGCATCGGCGGGGAGGGCCTCGATCGCGCGGATATCGCTGTGGGCGGCCAGCTTTCGCAGTTGGTCGAGGGTGCCGCGGATATTCAGGCCCACCACGCAGGCGCATCCGGCATCCAGGCGGGTGGCGGCGAGG